>CAWAYY010000048.1:0-11637 GCA_963786255.1 Pirellulales bacterium | reverse complement strand
GTTCGTCATGCGGTTCGATACCGGCAGCGTCCCGGTCGGCTACCTTGTGTTGTCGAGCGAGACGCGCACGATCGCCGAGATCCAGGATCTCGCCTTGTTCCGCGTGCGGCCGATGTTCGCCAGCCTGCCCGGCGTGTCGGCGCCGCCTCCTTTCGGCGGCATCGCCCGCAGCATTGTCGTCACGCTCGATCCGCAGCGGCTGCAATCGTACGGCATGTCTCCGGAAGAAGTGGTGACGGCCGTGACCAAGGGCAACTCGATCAGCCCGTCGGGCAACCTGCTGGTCGGCGACAAGTACCCGATCGTCTCGTCCAACTCGGTGGTCAAGGATCCGCAGCAGTTGCTGACCATTCCGATTCGCACCGGGGCCTCGCCCGTCTACGTTCGCGACGTCGGCTACGTGACCGACTCGGCCGACGCTCCGGCCGGTTACGCGCTGGCCAACGGCCGCCGGGCGGTCTACATTCTGGCGACCAAGCGCGCCGACGCCTCGACGATGAGCGTGATTGCGAACATCAAGCAGGCGCTGCCCGAAATGCAAGCGGTGCTGCCGGACGATATCAAGGTCAGCTTTGAGTTCGATCAATCTCCCTACGTGACTCGGGCCGTCTCCAGCGTCGTGATCGAAGGCGCCTTGGGCGCCTTGCTGGTCGGCCTGATGGTGCTATTGTTCCTGCGAGACTGGCGCAGCGCCCTGGTCGTGGTGCTGAACATTCCGCTGGCGCTCTGCGGTGCGCTCTGGCGCTGTGGATCAGCGGCGAAACGATCAACGTAATGACGCTCGGCGGCCTGGCCTTGGCCATTGGCATTCTGGTCGACGAAGCCACGGTCGAGGTCGAGAACATTCATGCACAAATGCAGCGCACCGAATCCGTGGCCCTGGCCGTGCGGATAGGCAACGCCCTGACCGCCGTCCCTCGATTGCTGGCCATGCTCTGCATTCTGGCCGTGTTTATCCCGGCGTTCTTTATGAAGGGCGCCGCGCAAGGCCTGTTCGCGCCGCTGGCCTTGGCGGTCGGTTTTGCGATGATCGGCTCGTACATTCTGTCGAGCACCTTTGTGCCGGTGGTCTCCGTCTGGCTGTTGCGGCACGCCCCCCATCATCACGACGAAGACGCCTCGCTGTTCGGCCGCCTGCGGCGCAGCTACCAGCGGCGCTCGGCAACCTGGTTCGAATTCGCTGGCTTGTGATCGCAGCGTACGCGGCGGTCGTCGTAGCGGTCGTCGGCTGGTGTGGGCCGCGACTCGGTCGCGAGATCTTTCCGGTCGTCGACGCCGGCCAGTTCCGCATGCGCATCCGGGCGCCCGACGGCACGCAGATTGCCCGAGCCGAGCAGTACGCGCTCGACATGCTCGAACTGGTCAAGGACGAAGTCGGCGCCGACAAGATCGCGCTCACGCTCGGCTACGTCGGCATGATCCACTCGAACTTTCCGGTCAACGCCGTCTATCAATGGTCGCGCGGCCCCGAGGAAGCGATTCTGTACGTCGGCCTGCGCGAAGGCAGCGGCGTGCGCGTCGAGCCGCTCAAGGAACGCTTGCGGCAGCTTGTGACAGAGAAGATGCCGGAGCTGCGCGTCTCGTTCGAGCCTTCGGACATCGTCAACGAAGTGATGAGCTTCGGTTCGCCGACGCCGATCGAGATTGCCGTCAGCGGACCGAGTCTGCCGGACAGCCGCGCATTTGCTGAAAAGCTGCGTGCCGAGCTGCAGGCCCTTCCCGCGCTGCGCGATATCCAGTTCGGCCAGTCGCTCGATTATCCGACCATCGAAATCCACATCGATCGCGAAAAAGCCGGCCTGGCCGGCGTGTCGCCGGTCGATGTGACCAAGGCCTTGGCGCCCGCCACGTCGTCCAGCCGGTTCGTCGTGCCGAACTACTGGGCCGATCCCAAGTCGGGCATCGCGTACCAGGTGCAGGTCGAAGTTCCCCGCCCCGTTCTTCGTTCTCCCGACGACCGCGTGCAAACCGTCAACTCGGCCGAAGACCTGGGGCGATTGCCCGTGCGACGCACCGACGAACGGCAAGTGCTGGTGCGCGACATCTCGACCATTCAACCTGGCTCCATGCCCGGTCAGTACGATCGCTACAACATGCGGCGGCAGGTGACTATCACCGCCAACATCGCCGAAGAAGACCTGGGCGCCATCGCCGGCCAGGTGCAAACGGCCCTGGCCCAAGCCGGGCGCCGCCGCAAGGCGTGAAAGTCGAAGTTCGCGGCCAGATCGTGCCGATGCACGAGATGATGAGCGGTTTGTCCGTCGGTCTCGTCGTGGCCATTCTCGTCGTGTTCCTGGTACTGACGGCCAACTTTCAATCGGTCCGGCTCGCGCTGACCACCGTCTCCACCGTGCCCGCCGTGATTGCGGGCGTGGTCTTGATGCTGTACCTGACTCGCACCACGCTGAACATCCAGTCGTTCGTCGGCGCCATCATGGCCATCGGCGTGGCGATGGCGAACGCCATTCTGCTGGTGACCTTCGCCGAGAGCGTACGGCGCGAAGGACAGGGCGGCCGCGAAGCCGCAGTCTCGGGCGCCGCCAGTCGGTTGCGAGCCGTGTTGATGACCAGTTGTGCGATGATCGCCGGCATGGCGCCGATGGCCCTGGGGCTGGGCCAGTCAGGACAGCAAAACGCCCCGCTGGGACGAGCCGTCATTGGCGGGCTCGCCGCGGCGACGGCCGCTACGTTGTTCATTCTGCCGAGCATCTTTGCCGTGATCCAAGCCCGCGCAAATACGGCTTCGGCATCGCTCGATCCCGCCGATCCGCACAGCGCCCTTTACCTGCCGACCGCCGCGGCGACCCTTGCCGGTACGGAAGCAACCTCATGAGAGTACGACTGTCCATCGCTTGTTTACTTTGCTCGCCGGCCCTGCTGCTTTGCATCTCGGCCGGCTGCAATCAGACTGCTCCTGCCGCTCCCGTCGAACAGGCCGGCCTGGCGGCGACCTCGGGCGCGCAGCGCGTGGTCTGCGGCAAGCCGGAGCGAAAGACGATCCGCCTCTCCACGACTCAGCCGGGCCAGATTCAAGCGTTCGAAGAAACGCCCCTGTTCGCCAAGCTTTCCGGTTACGTCGACAAGGTGCTGGTCGACATCGGCGACAAAGTGACCGAAGGGCAAACCTTGGTGACGATCGACATTCCGGAAATGCACGACGAGCTGGAGCACAAGCGGGCGCTTGTCGCGCAGGCCGAAGCCGAGCGGGAGCAGGCCGAAGTGGCCGTTGAAGGCGCCAAGGCCGCCATCAAAACGGCCGAAGCTCGCGTGGCCCAGGCCAACGCCGGCGTGATCGCCGCCAAGGGGATGCACGAACGTTGGGATGCCGAGCACGATCGGGTCAAGCAACTCGCCAACAACCAGTCGCTCAATCAACGTGTGGTTGATGAAACCCGCAACCAATTGAAAGGGGTCGAAGGCGCCTACCAAGAGGCTTTGGCCAACGTCGGCTCTTCGCAGGCCCTGCTGGCCGAAGCGCACGTCTACGTGCGGAAGACCGAGGCCGACCTGGACGCCGCGGCGGCCCGGCTGCGCGTGGCCAAGGCGGAAGCGGCCCGGGCGACCACGCTGCTGGACTACACCACGATCAAGGCGCCTTACGACGGCGTCGTGACTCGCCGCCTGGTGGTTACGGGCGACTACGTCGCGCCGGCGAATGCGTCCTCTGCCAAGCCGATTCTGGTCGTCTGCCGCACCGACGTGGTTCGCATCTTCGTGGACGTGCCCGAGCTGGAAGCCGCCTGGGTCGACGACGGCGATCAGGCCGACGGTCTCCGTGCAAGCGCTGCCCGGCAAGCCGTTCGAGGCCCAGGTCACGCGTAACAGTTGGTCGCTCGATCCGACGAACCGCTCGTTGCGAACGGAGATTGACGTTGCCAACCCTGAGGCAATCCTGCGGCCGGGCATGTTCGCCACGGCGACCATCCTGTTGGAAGAACGTCCCGATGTTCTCTCGCTGCCGGCGACCGCCATCGTGCGCGAAGGACAAGACGCCTTGTGCTGTACGGTAGAAGGCGGCAAGATCAAACGGCAGAAGCTCGACCTTGGCCTGCGCAGCGGCGCCGACGTCGAGATCCTCGGCGGCCTTGCCGAAGGGCAAACCGTCGTATTGGCCCGGGCGGAATCGTTCAAGCCGGGGCAGGCGGTGGAAGTGATTGTGCCGGAAAAGAAGTAGCCTGGCGGCGGGCGACATGACGCACGTGTTAATCATCGAGGATCAGGACAAGCTGCGCCGCAATCTCGTGCAAGTCTTGCAGCAAAGCGGCTTGGAGACCACGGCCGCCGCGTCGGGCGAGGAAGGCTATCGGCTGGCCAGGACGCAAACGTTTGACGCCGTCGTGCTGGACCTGAACTTGCCCGGCCGAGATGGTCTGCAGATCCTGACGGAGTTGCGCGCGGCGGCTTCGCCAAGCCCGTGTTGATCCTGACGGCGCGTGATTCGATCGAAGACCGCGTGGCCGGTCTCGACGCCGGCGCCGACGATTACCTGGTCAAGCCGTTCGCCCATGCTGAGCTGCTGGCGCGGCTCCGCGCGTTGCTGCGGCGCGTGCCGGCGGGCGGCGAAGTGGTGCTGCGCTGCGGCGACGTGCAGATGGATCTGCTCGCCCGCCGCGTGGTGCGCAGCGGAGTCGAAATCCAGCTCGGCCAGCGCGAGTTCGAACTGCTTGAATACCTGCTGCGCAACAAGAATGCCGACGTGACCCGCGAAATGCTCGCCCGCGACGTGTGGAAAGAGCCCGCCGGGTTGCTGACCAACGTGATTGACGTCTGCGTGAACAGCTTGCGGAAGAAAATCGAGCTGCCGGGGGCGGCGCCTCTGGTCCGCACTCTTCGCGGCGTCGGCTACACGGTGAGGGATCCGTCATGAGCCGCTTGAGCATTCGCTGGCGGATTACGCTTTGGAACACGGCCGCCTTCGCCGTGGTGCTGTCCGGCTTTGGCCTGCTCGTCTATTCTTTGCTCCGTCAGACGCATTACGACCAGGTCGATCGCAGCATGAGGTCCGTCATCGACGGACTGGCGGCGGATGTCCGCCGCGCCGCTGATCCGGCGCGCCGTGCAAGCTTGGATTCGCAAGCATCCGAAGGCGCCAGCGATCGTTTACGACTCGCACGGCGCGGTCTTCGCTCGCTCCGAACGGCTCGCCTTGGCCGACGTTCCCGCCCCGGCGCTGGCTGACGATCAACCGCCGTCGAGCGAGAGCCTTTGGCTGCCGGGGATAGGACACGTGCGGCGCATGACGGCCAGCTTAGCGAGCGGCGGCCAGAGCCATACGGTCGTGCTGTTCAGAGACTTGGAGCATATTGACGAGGAGATGGGCGAGGTCGTGACGGCGCTGATGATCACCGCGCCCGTCGCGCTCGCGCTGGCCGCGGCGCTGGCGTATGGAGTCTCCCGCCGTTCGTTGGCGCCCGTGGAGCAACTGCGGCAGCGCACGGACGAGATCACCGCCGACCGACTCGATCGACGATTGCCGATCGCGAATCCGACCGACGAGCTCGGGCTGCTGGCCCAGACGGTCAACTCGATGATCGAACGCTTGGAACGCTCCTTTGCGGAGATACGCCGCTTCACGGCCGACGCCTCGCACGAGCTGCGCACGCCGCTGGCCGTAATCCGCAGCGAATCGGAACTGGGGCTGGACCCTGCGGCGACTCTCGAAGACGCCCGGGCCCGCTTCGGCAGCATCCTTGAAGAATGCGCGCGATTGACGCGCATGACCGATCAGCTTCTGACCCTCTCTCGCGAGGATGCCGGCATCGCCGCGCCCAAGCGCGATCGCGTGCCGCTGTTGTCGCTTGTCCGCGAGACTGCGGAAACGATGACGCCGCTGGCGGCCGAAAAGCGGCAAACGCTGACCGTGAACGACGGCGAGGAGGTTGTTGTCTCGGCCGACGCCGAACGCCTGCGGCAAGTGCTCTACAACCTGCTGGCCAACGCCATCAAGTACACGCCTGAGGAAGGCAAGATCGAAGCGTCGCTCGAGCGCCGCGGCGCCGAGGCACGTGCTTTCGGTGCGAGACAACGGCATCGGCATTTCGGCCGAGCATCTGCCGCACGTCTTCGACCGCTTCTACCGCGTCGACAAATCGCGTTCGCAGCGCGAAGGAGGCGCCGGTCTCGGGCTGAGCATCGTCAAGAGCATCATCTCCGCCCACGGCGGCCGGGTCGAAGCCGAAAGCTCGCCCGGCGCCGGTTCGACCTTTCGCGTCTACTTGCCGCTGGCGAGTGCTGCGGAAGCCGGCTCGGTAGAGCGGTAGGCGGGAGATGGCGAATGGTAGGGAGGAGAGAGGAGGGAGGAGGAGGCGCCGCGGTCGTTGCTTTCGTGCTGCGAAGCGTAATATCCGTGATAATTTGGCATGCCGTGGCGAGCGCGGCTCCGATCGCTGACGTCTGGTGCAACGAATTGTATGCTTTCTTGGCTTTACAAGAAGAAACCCGTGCAGACTGGCTGGTCCGCGGGAGCGTATCTGACGGCGGACCGGATCGTCGTTTACTCGATGAGCCGCACATGGAATAACCTAGGCTGGTACAACCAGCCGGTGTTCGTTGTCGACCGAAACGCCTCCAACGACCTGCTGGGAGCGCCTGCGCGAAGCCCTGAACTGCAGTACGTGGGATTCGCGGGTGGACGATTCGCAAGCCGATCCGCCGCCGATTCTTCGAGCGGCCGGCGCCCGTTCGTGGCGCGAGTTGGAAAAGCGAAGCAAACACGTTTGTATCGACACCGACCGCCGCGTCATCCACGTGCTCCCTTCGCGCTCGGCGACCAAGGCCGAAGGCGGCAGAGGATTTGTCGGCCTGCCTGACATTCAGATCGAAGTCGCTTCGGATGCTTCAGACTCCGAACTTGGTTCGGCGTTTCGTCGAGGCTTTGAGGCCTCTCAGAGTAAAGAGGGAATTAGTGGACTGGCGTGAATGGGCGGCGGATCGCGAGTCAGCCTGATGAGTCTTCACGGGCATCCCTTGGCCTGTGTGAACCGGCCATTCGCGGCATCTCCGCTCCGCGGCTCGTTCGTTACAATGACAAACAAACGATTCGGGCGTCGTCCGCTTTCTACGCTGCCTGTCGAACCTGCTTGTAAAACGGAGGGGCCTTGGTCCTTGAACGCGAAACTGCAAGAAATCATGGCGGCGCTGTCGGCCTGGCCGGCGACGGCGCTGCTTGAGTTTTCGGCCATTCTGTTTTCGGGCTGGGTCTGGGCCGGCCACGATCTCGAGCGCTGGACGCTCGATGCCCGGGCGTTTCAGGGCGAGCCGTGGCGGTTGATTACCTCGGCCTTGCCGCATGCCAATATCTTGCACCTGGCGTTCAATGTGTACTGGCTGTGGGTCTTCGGTTCGCGAATCGAGACGGTGTTTGGCTCGCTTCGCACCGCCGCCTTGATGGCGCTGCTCGCGGCGGGTTCCGGCGAGGCGGAATATGCGCTGCTCGACGGCGGCATCGGCCTGTCGGGCGTCAACTACGGACTGTTCGGCTTTCTCTGGGTGCTCGAGAGACGCGATGCTCGTTTCCACGGAGTGGTCGATCGCCGCACCACGGAGTTATTCGCGGGCTGGTTCCTGTTGTGCATCATATTGACCAGCGCCGACGTAATGCGGGTGGCCAACATCGCACACGCGGCAGGTTGGCTTTTGGGGCTGCTCGCCGGCGTGGCGGTGACGGCCAGATCGCGATTGCGTCGCGGCTTGTTATGGAGTCGCCGTGGCATTGAGCCTGCTGGCGGCCACCGCGGTCAGTGCAACCGGCCGCCGCTATGTGAACTTCTCGCCCCACGTCGGTCACGACCTGGCGGTGATGGGCTATCACGCCCTGCGCGCGGAAGACTACGCGGAAGCCGTCCGACTGTATGAATCGGCCGTGGCCGCCAACGGCGAGGTGGCCGGTTGGTGGAGAAACCTGGGCATCGCTTACGAGAAGCTCGACCGCAACTTGCCCGCCGCCGACGCTTTCCAGCGCTCGTACGATCTCGACCCGTCGCAGGACGACATGCTTGAAGCCGCCAATGTTTGCCGCGCAAGGGCGATGCGTAAGATGTAGGCTTCCGATCCGCTTTAACCGCCGTTTGTGCCGCGTGGCCCGCTATTGGTGAGAAACCGCTTTCAACGCAGAGGGGTCGCAGTCGTAACAAATAAACAGGTATTCATTGCCCATGTCCCCGATCATGATGTCTGCCGGCATTTGCAGGGCCAGCCGCGCGCTCACATCCTTCGAACTCAGGGCTTTCTGGTAAGCATCGCGTTCCTCAATGCAAAGCCAGCGCATCCGGTCCGCTTGATCGCAATACCATTCTGAGCTGGAGATGGTAAGCAGGTGCTGCATCGGCTTGCCGCACGAATCGCAAATCGGGTATTTCGGCCAATGGATCCAGTCGATCCATCCGCCAACCTTCCAACCTGTTGCAGGACCAAGACTGCGAAAGTAATCGACGACCTCGGTATACTCGTTCTCTACTTCGGCAAGCACGGCCCGCAGCCGATCGTCAAATTCATCGCCATGAGGAAATTCAATCACGCGCTCAGGGTTGAGCCGGCAGGGACAAACGACGTAGTCTTGCTTTTCGACGTTCTCGCTGGCGGGCATCCGCTTGAGACGATCGCGAATAGAAGCGGCCTTGCGCCAAAAGATGCGAGGAAGAGGCGCATAGCCAGCCTCTGCGTGATCCGCAGGACACCAAAGAACCTGCATCAGGTCGGTTCTCCGCGGAAAGGGCGTCTCGGGAAAATCGGCCGCCGTCAATTGGGCCACCGGGAGGAGGGGCTGGCCGTGCACTTCGCACAGCGGCCAAGGTTCCGCCGTCGGCCACAGAATCGTACCGCCTAACTTGCTGGCTGCAACGTCGGCCACGCGTCCGCGGCGCGGATGCAGCCGAACGCTGATTCGAGCCGCTTCAGCGAACTCCTTGACGCGCAACAGATCGAACGGCGGCGGCTGCGAGTGCCGCCGGGCATGCCGGTTCGCCTGCTTGACTTTTTCGACCAGGGCTGGCCGAAGCGAATGCGAGGCCACGCGGCTAGCCGCCGGCTTCTCGGGACTGGCGTTCGCCACGGCAGCGGGAAGGTCCAATTCCCACCCTCGGATCGTATGATCGGAATTGCCACAAACGATTAACCGGGAATCTGGAGATATGGCTGCGGCCCCGGCGTAGCGACCGCGGATTTTTGCGAGCAACGAGCCGGTTGCGCGATCCCACGCCCACACGGCGCCCCCGGGTCCGCTTGCAAGAATGTAACGCCCCTCCCAAGAGAAACCCGTCCAGACGATCATCTCTTTGGTCTCGGTGCGGAACAATTGCAGGCGTTTGCCCGAATGAGCATCCCACACCCGAACGGCCCCGTCGTACTGGCCGGAAACAACGGACGAGCCATCGGGCGCAAAGGCAACCGCCGTGATGCCAGGCGGTTCTTCCCATAATCTCCGCTTGTCCTGGAGATCGAACATTATCAGGCGGTCCGACTCGCCGCCGATTGCCAACAGGCGCCCGTCTGGCGAAAAGGCAAGATCTTCGGCGATCCAGCCTGACCTGCTCGCGTCGACGCGGATAGGCCGCCGCGCCTTTCCAGTTTCCGTCCAGCGGAACTGCACCCTCAGTCGTTCGTTGCAACTGACGGTTTGGGCGCCATCCTGAGTGAATGCCACGGCGCGGAGAATCGCTTTCTCGTCGATTTCGAATTTCTTTTTCCAGGCGCCGACGTCCCAGATCGTAAGACGTCCGGGCCTCTCTTCTTGATCCTCGGCCATCCGAGACAGGGCTGCGCCGCGCACGCCAGCGAGCGCGCCATCTGGACTGAACGCAATTCCATATATGCCGCGCGGACCGCCGCTGAGTTGACGCACGAGATTGAAACTGCCGGCGTCGTAGATCTTGACCTTGGCGAACGGGCGGCTTCTGGAGTTGCAAAAGGAAACGGCGAAGAGTTGCCCATCGGGAGAAAAGCGAATCTCCTGGACGACGGCGCCTTCCTCGACTTCGATGGTTCCGCGTAACTTCGCTTTCACGCCCCCGACCTTCTTAATGGAAGTTTCCGATCACCCCCGGCCCAGCCGCCATGGTAGCAAATCCCTTCCGACCCCACTCGTCCCCAACTCCCCCTTCAGCCAAGAAACCTTCCTTGCCGACGAATAAGCTACATTGCAGAAACCGATCATCCGGAGCCCGATTGGGGGCAGGCGCCACTAGCTGCGGGCGGCTTTGCGTGAGAGAATGGCGCCCGTGCTGCGGGCAACGCCTGTGCGACCGGCTTTATCGTTCCGCTTTCCCATGAATTTCATGATTCGCCCAGTTTCCCCAAAATCGGCTCGCGATCCCTCTTCGATCCCATGGCCGCCGGAGAGCGGGTGCATGCTTCGCCTGCCGGCGGAGGGGCTGCGGTCTTTGGGTGCGGCGGCCTAGCGAATGGTTACTTTCACCGGGCCGCTCCTTCAATTCCCGGCACGGGCCGCGTTTGTCTGGTACGCCGGCCTGATCTGCACCGGCGCCTGCTTGCTCAAGCTGCCGCAGTCGGTCGCGCCGGGCTATGAACCGCTGAGCTGGATCGACGCCCTGTTCACGGCTACCAGCGCCAGTTGCGTGACGGGCCTGGCCGTGCGCTCCACGGGCAATGAGCTCTCATGGTTCGGCCAGAGCGTGCTGCTGCTGCTGATTCAGATCGGCGGCATCGGCATCATGACCGCCACCACGTTCATCGTGCTGCGCTTCGGCGGGCGAGAGTCGCTGCACCACAAGGCCGTGGTCAGCCAGACGCTGGGCGGCGCGCGCAGCGACCTGCGCAGTACGATCTGGGCGTGTTCAAGGTGGTCGTCGCGTGCGAGACCATCGGCTTTGTATTGCTGGCCGCGCGAACCTGTTCGACGAGTTCTCGCTGCAGGCTTTGTGGGCCGCCTTGTTTCATTCGATTTCCGCCTTCTGCAACGCCGGCTTCGCGCTGCGAGATTCCAGCCTGGCCGATTATCGTAGCGACGTCTGGGTGAACTTCACCATCATGGGGCTGATCATCGCCGGCGGGTTGGGCTTTCCCGTCATCTCGGACCTGGTGGAGAACCTCCGCCGCCGCCGCGGCCGCTGGAACGGACTGACGATGCACACCAAGATGATGCTGTTGGGCGCCGCCGCACTGCTGACCCTGGGCGCCACGGCGATCCTGTTGTTGGAATGGAACAACGCGCTGGCGCAATGCCGCTCTATGAAAAATTGCTGACGGCCTGTTTTCAATCGGTCACGCCCCGCACCGCCGGGTTCGAAACCTTGCCCATGGCGTCGTTGACCAACGCCACGCTGTTCGTGATCATGATGCTGATGTTGATCGGCGGCGGGCCGTGCTCGACGGCCGGCGGCTTCAAGGTCTCGACCTTGATGGTGCTGGCGCTGCACGCCTGGTCGCGGTTCCGCGGACTGCGGCAGGCGAACCTGTTCCGCCGCTCGGTGCCGCGGGAGACGGTCGACGCCGCCATGGCCACGGCCATGCTGTTCACCGTCGTGGCGGCCGTGGCGCTGACGGCGTTCCTGGTGATGGAACAGGCCAACGCGCCCCACCACGCGTCGCGAAGTTCGGCGCTGGGCGCCGCCTTCGAGGTCTGCTCGGCGCTGGCCACGGCCGGCCTGAGCACGGGCATTACGCCCGGATTGAGCGCCGGGG
>CAWAYY010000047.1:0-3237 GCA_963786255.1 Pirellulales bacterium | reverse complement strand
CTTCGTAATTCTGTTGGCCCTCTCCTGGCCTCCCAGAGGGAGAGGGACATAACTTCCCAAATCTGTTGGCCCTCTCCTGACCTCTCCCAGAGGGAGAGGAAGTCGGCGGAGGAAGTCACGCTGCGGGCGTTCCGGAATGTTGCCTCAGCGGCAGTCGACGCGGGCAAGGTGCTTGCCGTGCCGCCTGCTGCCTTGCCGCCGCTGGCCTGGATTGCGCACTGAGCTGAAGGGGCGAGGCGAAGCGGTATTCCCTCGCTTACGCTTCGGGTTGGTATCGCCCTTGCGCGATTCGGGCTTGCCGCGCGTTTCGCTGCGCCGCGCCTTGCGGCCGCTCCAGGCCGATCAGCCGGCTTCGGCCCGGCGTTCCTTCTCCATCACGACGCAGTTGCCGGCCGTGTTGTATTCCACGCGCAGACATGAAGGCCCGCATCAGCATAATGCCGCGGCCTGAGGGGACCTCCAGCCGGTCGGGCTCGGTGCAGTCGGGGACGTCATCGGGTTTGAAGCCGGGGCCCTCGTCCTGGATTTGCACCCATAGCCTCGAGGGCGAAAGCTTGCAGGCCACATGAACCTGCTTGCTCTTGTCGGAACCGTTGCCGTGACGGATGGCGTTGACCAGCGCTTCTTCCAACGCCAGGTGGACGCCGTGCACCTCGTGCTCGCCCCATTGCTGAGCGGCGAGTTGCCCTAATACATCTTCCAGAACCCGCTGCCCAGCACCCGTCTCACTGGGGATGGACTTCTCCGTCCTCCAGGTCCAAGGATGGTCTGACATTGGCGTCCGCCACTGGATTGATGGAACAGGCCGCTAGAACGCTGCCAAAGCGTCGGCTTCGTCGTCTTTGATGTCGAACAGCTTGTTCAGCTTGGTAATCGCAAAAACTTCGTAGATTTCCGGCCGGATGTTGCTGAACTTCAACTTGCCCGAATTGGCCTTGACCTTCTTGTCCAGCGTAATCAGCTTGCCCGGCGCGGCGCTGAGAGAAAATCGACCTTGGCGAAGTTGAGCAGCAGCTTCTTGCGCTTCTCGGTTTCGACCAGCATGAACAGTTCCTGCCCAAGCTCCTGGATGCTCGCCTCGTCCAAAATCTTGCGGTCGACGAACCGAACCACGGTCACGTCGCCCACTTCAGAAACTTCCAGCCGCCGATGTGCAGCCATGAACGAAAACTCCAGGAAAAATTGAGAAAATGAGGGCGGGCTGGACGGCAAATCCGCCGAAAACCTCGGTCTATAAGCCGGAAAGTGTTTTCCGCTATGATATTCTGGTCAAAGCGGCTGTCAAGCACTCTCCGTCGCCCCAGGCCCCGGCACAGCACGCGCCCTTGCGGTGCGGCGGCCCCGCGGCCTGGTCAAAAACTGCGGCGGCGGCCCGATCCCGGGGCGGCCTTGGTCGCACGCAGGATCAATAGATAGTTGGCTCCTTGGTATTCGGTCACCAGTCCGCTCACAATCCATTCCACGTCGTTAAAATCACCCCCGACAAGCTGCGAGATCCGCTGCAGCGCGAGATTCTCCAACCCGACAAAGCGTCTTCCGTCGTCTGCCGAGACAAAGATAACGCGCATCCCATTGAGTGCGAACTGGCCGCGTTCGTCTCGCAGTTGGGTTCCTTCCCGCCGCAGTTGGCCCCGGTTGTCGTCGTCGCCGGCGTCTGCCGGGATGGCGTCGGTTTTCGGCGGAGAAGCGCGGGCCGAAGAAGCCGTGCCCGGAAACAGGCCGGGCGTCGCCGGCGGCTGAGCCCACAGCACGCCGATGCCCGCCAGAACCCAGCACCCGGCTAGCAACGGCCCGGCGCTCCGCTTGCGGCAGTGCAGCGCGATAGAAATCCTCGAAGCCCGGTTATCGCCACGCATGGGAAGAGGCTCTAAAGACAATCGTTGGCGTCTGTTACCTGTTTTCGGCGGTTCGCCGCGAGAATTGCCAGGAAATCCTGCCGCGAGCTATTTCAAAGCTCAACCGCCAAGCCGCCCTCTACGTGGCGAAAAGTCGTCGCCCGGCCGGTCCGCGCTGCCCAAAGGCAACCGGATGCCGCGAATCAGCATGCCGGTTGACTTTCCGGTCTGGTCGCGCAACTGACTGGAGCGGTTCGCTTCACACGAAGCCAGAAAGGCCGCACCGCCGGCGGCACGTCGCTTGCGAATTGAGCGAATCAGGTCCGGCAAGCACTGCCCGGCCCAGAGCTTTCCCGCGTTGGCCGAGAAACGCATGCCGATCTGCCGCCACTTCCCGTTGATCTCCCCCGCACTTTGCCGGCTGGCCGTCGTGCTGGCCTTCGCGCCGCCCAGGGGGCGGCGGGCGGCCGAAGCGGAACGGATTACGTTCAGCCTGGCCAGCGGGCGGACGTTTACCGGAGCGGTCGATCTCCGCACCACGCGCGAGCGGCTGTGGCTGCGGATGGACCGCGGGGGAATGAGTATTTTGCGGCCGGTCGAGTGGCAGAGCGTCGTCGAGGCCCGCCGCGGCGAGCAGCGATTGAGCCGGCCCGAGCTGCTCGCCAGCATCGACCAGTTGCGTTCCGCCCGCCGCCGTTCGCCAGCCAGGCGCCGGCGAAGGAACGAGAGCCCTTACCGGCCGAGACAGCGCCGGTCGAGACGGCGGAGTCGGCGCCCGCCGCCGCACTGATCCAGACGCTCCAAGTCGACGCGGCCGTCGGCTCGTGGCGCCAAGGCGTCGACAATACGGGCATCGTGCTCGACGTGTTGCCGCTCGACGGCGAGGGGAACGTGGTTGCGGCCGACGGAACCTTGGAGGTTGACCTGTACGGCGATCAATACGGTTCGCCGACCCGCGGACAAGACTACCGGCTGCTGGGGCATTGGGTCGCGCGACTCGAAGCCCGGCAGGTCACGGCCAACGGGGCGCGGTTCCGCCTGCCGTTTCAGGCCGTGTCGCCCGAGTTTCGCAACGACCTCAGCCCTCACGCCCTGGTGCACGTGCGTCGCTGACGGCGCCGGGACACGGCATGTTCGATGCGACCGCCGGCGCGATCCGCCTGCAACGCTTCAACGGCATGCGAGGCCGCTTGCAGAAAGCGACCGGTTCGCAGTTCTTTTCCAACGAATGGACGAACCGCGGACATAACGAGTATCGCGCCTGGTAGCGGCGCGGCTCAACGCGGAATGGGCGTCAGCTCCCACTAACCCGAAGCGTCAGCGAGGAAAATACCAACCCGAAGCGTCAGCGAGGCAACAACCAACCCGAAGCGTTAGCGAGGCAACAACATGTCTTCCGCCT
>CAWAYY010000046.1:0-13518 GCA_963786255.1 Pirellulales bacterium | reverse complement strand
TGGCTGATCAATTTCGATCGCGGCGGAAGAGCCGGGGCTTCCGAGTATCGCCTCGAGGAAGGAACTTATCAGTTCACTCCGACGGAAACCGGCTGGGAGTTGTATAAGCATCGTTACGACATCACCATCGACAACTCGCGCAACCCGCGAGACTTCCATTTCGTGTTCAACAAGGAGCCGCTGGTGGTCCGAGAAGGCCGCACGAAGACGCTTACCAGTCGCTTCCCGATTGTCCTGCGATACGACCGGGGCAGCGGCGGCGAGTTGGCGACCAAAATGCTGAACTTCAGCGGCACGGTCGAAGTCGGCATCAACGCCGCGGACAACCTCTGGGACCTGTTCCCCGAAGAGGGCAACAAGAAGCGGACGCTCGACGTCGATATCTTCTGATTCGAAGGCGCCTGTGCCGCGGACCGAGCCGGTTCCCGATTGCGGCAGTAGGCGGGGCAAGTCCGAGGCGGACCTTCGGGTCCGCCTCTCTTGCTGCGCTGAGCGGTTGGATGTCAAGTGCGACGAACGCGGTGGAACAAATCAGGCGCCAGGAGAATGGCCTGGGAGTCTGGAGCTGGAAATCCGCCCCGGAACGCCGATCAGTCCGCGGCGTGCTCGATGTATTCATCCACGATCCGCTCCAGCACGTCCAGCGGCACGGCGCCGTTGGCCAGTACGGCGTCGTGAAACTGGCGAACGTCGAATCGCGGACCGAGCTTTTCTTCCGCCTTGTGGCGGAGCTGGCGGATTTTCAGTTCGCCCGTCTTGTAGGCCAGCGCCTGGCCCGGCCAGGCAATATAGCGGTCGACTTCATTGACGATGTTCAGCCGGGTCAGCGCCGTGTTGGCGGCCATGAACTCGATCGCCTGCTCGCGCGTCCAGCCCAGATAGTGCATCCCGGTATCGACGACCAGCCGGCAGGCCCGCCACATCTCGTAGCTCAAACGGCCGAAGTTGCTGTAGGGGTCTTCGTAGAAGCCGACCTCCAGCCCCAGTCGCTCGGCATACAAGCCCCAGCCTTCGACGAAAGCCGTGAAGCCGGCAAACTTGCGAAACTCCGGCAGGCCGTCCAGTTCCTGCTGCCGCGCGATCTGCAGGTGATGGCCGGGCACGGCCTCGTGAAATGAAAGCGCTTCGATCTCATACAGCGGCCGGGCCTTGAGATTGTAGGTGTTGACATAGTAAAAGCCGGCGATCGAGCCGTCGCCGGCCGGCGGCTGATAATAGGCCGTGGTGGTGCTGGGCGCGATGAAGGCCGGAATCTCGCGCACGCCATAGGGCGTGCGCGGCAAGGTCCCGAACAACTTCGGCAGACGGCCGTCCATGCGTTTGAGCACCAGCGAGACTGCTCGCAACAGCGCCTCGGGCGTTTCGACGTAAAACTGAGGGTCGCTTCGCAAGAACTCGACAAACGCCGCAAAGTCGCCTTCGAACCCGGTCCGCGCGATGGCTTCTTGCATCTCTTTGCGGATCCGCGCCACTTCGGCCAGCCCCGTGTCGTGAACCGCCTGCGGCGTAACGTCGAGCGTAGTGAACCGTCGCACGCGGTGCCGATAGAACTCGCGGCCGTTGGGCAACGCGGCGGCGGCAATCTGACCGCGCACGTGCGGCACGTACTCGTCGCGCAGGAAATCAAAGAACCTGCGATAGCCCGGCACGACGCTCTTGGAAATTGCCGCGCGGCCCGCCTGTTCCAGCCGCTGCCGGTCGGCTTCAGAGATCGTTGCCGGGAACTTTCGAAACGGTTCGTAAAGCAGGCTCTGCTTAGCGTCGTCGACGATTTGCGCTTCGAGCGGGCGCTGGTAGTCGGCCAGCGAAACGGCGGGCAGCACAATCCCGGCTTGAATTCCCGCTCGCATCAATTCGACGTGATCGTCGACGAACTGATCGAAGGCCCGCAGCCGGCTAACGTAATTCTCGTAATCTCTGACGTCGTTCAGCCGCGAGTTCTTGGGCAACTCAGGAAACTCGATATGAAAACCCGAGCGGTTGGTAATCGGCGTCAGGTACGATTGGAACTCGTACTCTTTAATCTGATTTTGTCGCAACCGGGCGAAAATGTCGTAGCTTGTCTGTTCTTGCGGAGAGAGCTTGCCCCGGTCGATTCGTTGCACTCGCTCCAAAAACTCCCGTTCTTTTCCGAGCCGCCGCCGGTAGTCGTCAACCGTGACGCTCGGCAAGCGGTCGTCGTGCCGGTGATCGCCGGCCTGACTGGCAAACAAAGGATCTTCCTGCAAATCGAATTCCCAGGCATCGTCGAACAACTGGCGAAGCTGTCGTCCGTCTTGTTCGGCGGCCGCGGCAGCGGGGACCAACAGCACGGCCAGGATCAGCCAACCGAGCGAATGCTTGAGTCGAGGCAAGGCGGTTCTCCGTCGAGCAGGGGGAGAGGCGAGCGACCTTTAGCCTAATGAGGCGGCCGCGGAGCAACAAGACGATGCCGCTGGCGCGGCCGATACAAGAAGCTTTTGCCAGGTCGAACCAAATCCTAACACGCGAAGCAGGGGAATCGGGGGCGAAACCCTCTCGCAGTCCCTTGAAACTCGCGTTATAATTCAAAACAAAAGAAGCAACGCACACCGATCCGGTTCCACGGATCCCCTGCCGTGCGTTAGCTTCGGCCTTGGCGCCGTCGGAACATCGGCGTCGGGGTAGGCTACAGAGGAGTACGGCGAGTGAGATTGTTTAAATCCACGATTGTGCTGGATTACCATTTGGTTTCCGGCTTCGAGAAGCTGCGGCAAAAGCTGTTGCTGCCCAAGTATGCCGACCGGCTGGACAAGCCGCTGGCGTTTTGGGCGTTGCCTGCCGACCGGCATCTGCCTTTGGCGTTGGTCGGTCGCACCTTGCAAGAGTTGCTGTCAACGCCGTTCGAAGACATCTACAGCACGCCCGGCATCGGCCCCAAGAAGATTAGCACGTTGCTGAAACTGCTGCAGCGAGCGGCGCAGCCTCTGCCGCCCGGAGCATTGGCTTCGCCCGTCGACGATGAGCCGCCTGAAGAGGAATTGCCGGCGAAACGCGAGCGTGCCGCCAGCCAGGGGCTTGACTTGAGCAACGTTTCCGAGGCGTTGTGGATCACGTGGCGAGACGCCGTCCGCGACTACGGCCTCGGCGGCGAACCGTTGGGCCGGTTTGCTCCCAGTTTGCAACGGCTGCCGCGGGTGTTGTGGATGACGCCGCTGCAAACGTATTTGCAACTCAGTCTGGCGGACATTCGGCGGTTGAAGACCCACGGCGAGAAGCGCGTGCGGGCCGTGCTGGAAGTGTTCGGCAATCTGCACCAGATCATCGCCAACTTGAGCGCTCACTCCAGCCTGGCGGTGCGGATCGTGCCGCGAAATATCGCCTCGGTCGAGTCGTGGATTGCGTCCTCGCTGGTCAAGCCCGCCGCGCCGACGACGGACGAAATCAAGCAAAAGATGTTTGCTCCGCTTGTCGAACAGCTTCGCGTTGACGCGGGCGATTCGGTCGCCGCCTTGGCGGAAGCCCGGCTCGATCAGCAGAACTTCAATGTTCAGCAGACGGCGCGTCGTGCGGGAGTGACGCGGGCTCGCGTGTATGAGCTGTTGGGCGAAGTGCCGACCGTGATTGGCGTCCGCTGGCCCGAAGGGCCGCTCCTGCTGGCGACCTTGCGAAATCATTTCGTCGCCCATCACGCGGGCGAGCAGCAATTAGAATTGCTGGACGCGGCAGGCGCCGTGCTTCACGGCCAGCGTACCGGCGGCGTCAACGGCTCGCTGGAAGCGGCGGGGGCTCGCGGCTAACGCGCCGGCGGCCAATGAGCACTCGCCGTAGCGGAAGTCGTGAGGCTTCCGTCCCCCACGTTCCGCCGGACTTCACACGCACTCCCTCCCTCCGCCCGTCGGAAGTCTCACGACCTCCGCTACAGTTGGCGCCGCTGTGACGGCGGACTGAGACAAGTTACGTGGACCGTTTCGGACGCGGCACGCGCGCACCCCCCTTTGCCGCGCCGGCCGCGTTCCTGCTTGGTGGCGGAGCGGACCGAAACCTCGCTGACTTTCTTGCCCACGCTCGCCCGCATCTGTTCGATGCGGTCGCGCAAGGCGGCGGCCCGCTCGAATTCCATCTCCGCGGCGGCGTCCATCATCTCCGCCTCGAGTTCCGAAAGGTATTCCTCGGTGATGTAGACTTCTTCTTCGCCCCGTCCCACGGCCGCGTTCGCCTGGGCGTGCGCGGCGGCTTCGGCTTCGATGCCGGAGCGAATGCTCTTGCGCACCGTTTCCGGCGTGATGCCGTGTTCGACGTTGTAGGCTTCTTGAAGTTTGCGGCGTCGTGCGGTCTCTTCGATCGCTCGCTGCATCGACTCGGTGACCCTGTCCGCGTAGAGCAACACCTTGGCGTTCACGTTGCGGGCCGCGCGGCCGATCGTTTGCATCAACGAGGTCTCGCTGCGCAGAAAGCCCTCCTTGTCGGCGTCGAGGATGGCCACCAGCGAGACCTCGGGCAAGTCGAGCCCCTCCCGCAGCAGGTTCACGCCCGACGAGGGCTTCGAAATGACCTTCGCGCAGGTCGCGCAGCAGCTCGACGCGCTCGAAGGCGTCGAGCTCGCTGTGCAGCCACTTGCAGCGGACGTCCTTGCTCGGTGAGGTAATACGAAAGGTCTTCGGCCAGCCGCTTGGTCAGCGCGGTGACCAGCATGCGCTCGCCGACCGCCGCGCGCTGGCGAATTTGTTCCAGCAAGTGCGGCACCTGACCGCGGGCCGGACAAGACTTCGATCACCGGATCGAGCAGGCCCGTCGGGCGAATCACCTGCTCGACGACTTCGCCGCCGGTCTGTTCCAGCTCGTAAGGGCCCGGCGTGGCCGAAACGTAGACCACCTGGTTGACTCGCCGCTCCCACTCGTCAAACTTCAGCGGCCGGTTGTCCAGCGCGCTGGGCAGCCGAAATCCGTGTTCGACCAGCGTCGACTTGCGGCTGAAGTCGCCGGCGTACATGCCGCGAACCTGCGGCAGCGTGACGTGCGACTCGTCGACGAACAGCAAGATAATCCTGGGGAAAGATAATCGTACAGCGTGTCGGCGGTCGGCGCCCGGAGGGCGGCCGCTCAGCGGCCGGCTGTAGTTCTCGATGCCCGGGCAATAGCCGACTTCGAGCATCATCTCGATATCGAACCGAGTGCGGGCGTTCAGCCGCTGCGCTTCCAGCAGCTTGCCCGCGTTGCGCATCTGCTCGAGCCGCTCTTCGAGTTCCTGCTTGATGGAGTCGATGGCCGCGGCGATTCGCTCTTCGGGCATCACGAAGTGCTTGGCCGGATAGACGAACAGCTCGTCGTGCCGGCTGACAACCTCGCCGCTGGTCGGGTTGATGATCGAAAGCTGCTCGATCTCGTCGCCCCAGAACTCGATCCGCCAGGCGAATTCTTCGTACGACGGCCAGAGCTCGACGCAGTCGCCGCGGACGCGGAACTTGCCGCGGGCGAACTCGACGTCGTTGCGTTCGTATTGCACGTCGACGAGCTTGAGCAGCACCTCGTCGCGATCGACCTGCTGGCCCCGCCGTAAGCCGACGGTCATCGCCTTGTAATCTTCCGGCGAGCCCAGGCCGTAAATGCACGACACGCTGGCCACGATGATCACGTCGCGGCGACTGACCAATGCGCTGGTCGAGGCCAGCCGCAGGCGGTCGATCTCCTGGTTGATCGAGGCGTCTTTCTCGATGTAGATGTCGCGCTGGGGAATGTAGGCTTCCGGCTGGTAATAGTCGTAATAGCTGACGAAATAATGGACGGCGTTGTACGGGAAGAACGCCTTGAACTCGCTGTAGAGCTGCGCGGCCAGCGTCTTGTTATGCGACAGAACCAGCGTTGGCCGCTGCTGATTCTGGATGACGTTGGCCATGGTGAACGTCTTGCCGGAGCCGGTGACGCCCATCAAGACCTGCTGCTTCCGGCCTTCGCTCAGCCCTCGGGTCAGCGCCTCGATGGCTTGCGGCTGGTCGCCGGCGGGCGCGAACGGGCTGACAAGCTGAAATTCCATGGCGATGCTCCTGGGGCGGTCCGTCCGAAGCGACGGCAAACTTTCAGCATAAGATTTGCGGCGTTGGCTGGCTAGCGGCGGCCCCTAGGGATGCCGTCTGAGAGAGATTTCAAATCTGGCTCCAAGCAGCGCATTTCGGCCTGAGAAAGGCGGCGCAGGGGCCATCATCGCGCACGTTGACACGCTCCGATGGATCGCTCAAGCTAGAATTCCTTGGATGCCGGGTCAGCGCCTCATTCCCCCCTCGCACGGAAAAAAATGCGGCGGACTATGGCCCGCTCGGTACGGTTCCGCCTGGCGGCCAGTCCTTCCCTACGTTTCCTTGCCTCTGCGTTATGCCGCAACGCTCCGCCTGATGAACGCTTGTGTCTTACCTGGCCGGCCTATTCCTGAATTTGGACTGCAAGCCATGAATGCTCAGCAATCCCGGCGGATGCCGGCCAGTAAATGCTGGATTCTTTCCTCGTCCCGCCAGGCGATGGAATTGCCAGGCACGGCCGCGCGACCAAAAGCTCGCGCGGCTCTTGCGGCGCTCGTTTCTAGTCTGGCGCTCATTTCCTTCGCTGGCGCCGCCCCGCCAGAGCCGGCGACAGAGGCCGAAGCGTTTGAACGCACCACGCCCGTCGAGCCAGCCGAAGCCGAGCGGACGTTTCAAACCTTGTTCGGCTTTCAAATGCAATTGCTGGCGGCCGAGCCCCTGGTGACCGACCCGGTGGCGATTGAATACGACGAGAACGGCCTGGCGTACGTCGTGGAAATGTCGGACTATCCGTACACGGATAAGAACGCCGACAAGCCGTTCACCGAGAAGACCAGCGACTTGCCGATCGGCAAGGTCCGCATTCTGGAAGACGTCGACGGCGACGGCCGGTTCGATCGCAGCACGATCTTTGCGGAAGACCTGTCGTGGCCGACGGGCATCGCCTGTTGGAAAGGGGGCGTGTTCGTCGCGGCGACGCCCGACGTCTGGTACTTCCAAGACACCGACGGCGACCGCAAGGCCGATGTCCGCCGCAAGCTGTTCACCGGCTTTCGCAAGTTCAACGTGCAGGCCGTGATGAACAATCTGAAATGGGGGCTCGATCATCGCATCTACGGCGCCGGTTCCAGCAACGGGGGCCAGGTCCGCCCTGCCGATCAACCCGACGCCAAGCCCCTGCGTCTGAGCCGCAACGACTTCCGCTTCGATCCGCGCGACGAAGCCCTGGAGATTCTCTCGGGCGGCGCCCGCTTCGGACTTTCGTTTGACGATTGGGGCAACCGCTTCCTGTGCGATATCCGCAATCCCGTCGAGCACGTCGTGCTGCCCAGCCGTTACCTGGCCCGCAACCCGTTCCTGCGGGTTCCGTCGGCCATCTACAACGCGGCGGAAGCGGGCGATACGCTGCCCGTGTACCGCGCCAGTCCGCCTGAAGCCTGGCGCGCCGTGCGTGCCCGGCGCGTCTGGCGGGCGAAGCCAATTCCCGCACGCCGCGCAGCGAGACGTCGCAAGGCTACGTGACCTCGTCCAGCGGAATTACTATTTACCGCGGCACGGCTTATCCGCGGGACTTCTACGGCAATGCGTTCATCGGCGAGGTGGCCGGCAACCTGGTTCATCGCCAAACGGCGGCCCCCGCCGGAGTGACCTTCACCGCGCAGCGCGCCGATGCCCATACCGAGTTCGTCCGTTCGGTCGACAACTGGTTCCGTCCGGTCAACTTTATCAATGCGCCGGACGGAACGTTGCACGTCTGCGACATGTATCGCGAGACGATCGAGCATCCCTGGTCGATTCCGGATGACATCAAGGCAAAGCTGGACCTGGAAAGCGGGCGCGATCGCGGACGGATTTATCGGCTGGCGCCGCCTGGGTTCAAACCGCCCAAGTTCATTCCGCTGCGCCGCCAGCGTCGAGCAGCTTGTCAAGGAGTTGGAGAACCCCAACGCCTGGCAGCGCGACACGGCCCACCGGCTGCTGTTCGAGCGGCAAGACCCGGCGGCGGTCGAACCGCTGCGGCGATTATTGCAAAACAGCCGTTCGCCGTTGGCCCGGCTGCACGCATTGTGGTCGTTGGAAGGGCTGATGGCCTTGCAGACCGCCGATCTGCAGCACGCCTTGGGTGATGAATCGGCGGGCGTTCGCGAGCACGCCGTGCGACTGGCCGAATCGCAATTGTCGCAAGCGCCGGAGCTGTTGGAGGCGATGCTGAAGCTGGCCGCCGACCCGGCCGTGCGCGTGCGGTTCCAAGTTGCATTCAGCTTAGGCGAGACCAGCGATCCGCGCGCATTGCGGCGCTGGCCGCCATCGCTCGGCAGGATGCGGCCGACGAGTGGGTGCGTGCCGCGGTCCTCAGTTCGGCGAGCAAGACCGCCGGCCCGCTGCTTGCCGAACTATTAGCCCATAAGAACTTCGTAGACGGGCCCGACGCCTTACCGTGGGTGCGCGAACTGGCGTTTACCGTTGGCGCTGGGAATCAGGCGGCGGAAGTCAATGCGGCTCTGGCGGCAGCGGGGGCGTTGAAGGCGAAGAACCACGTCCGCGTGCAGACGGAGCTGGTGCTGGGCTTGGGCGACGGCTTGAAGCGAGCCGGCGGCCGCTTGCCGTTGAGTCATCCTCTGGCGGCGAAACTGCTGAAACTGGCCGAGCAAACGGCGCAGAATGAAGAGGCCGCGCCGAGGATCGCCAGCAGGCGCTGCAACTGCTGAGCTACGGCGACTACGGCACGATCGAGGCGCTGTTGCCGACGCTCGTGGAATCGCGGCAGCCGCAAGTCGTGCAGACGGCGGCCATTCGCACCCTGGCGAGCTTTTCCGGCCAAGAGGTGGCGAGCCTGTTGTTAGAATCTTATCCGGGGCTGACGCCGACGGTCCGCAGCGAAGCGGTTGAGGCTTTGCTGGCGCGTCCCGAGCGGTTGGTCCCGTTGCTGGAGGCGATCGAAGCCCGGAAGGTCAGTCGGGCTCAGATACCGCTCAATCGACGGACGCTGCTGATGAAGCACGCCGATCCGGCCGTTCATGAGTTCGCGGTGAAGCTCTTCTCGGCCAACGCGCCCAGTCCGCGAAAAGAAGTGCTGGCCCGTTACCAGCCGGCCTTATCGGCGGAAGGAGACGCGGCGCGCGGACGGAAGATCTTCCTGCGCGAGTGTCAAACCTGCCATCGCATGGCCGAGCAGGGTTTCGACGTGGGACCGAATCTGTTGACCATCAAGCACCGCACGCCGGCCGAAGTGTTGACGCACGTGCTGGACCCCAACCGCGAGGTCTCGCCCAATTTTCTGGAGTACGTTATCGCCCTGGAAGACGGCCGCGTGATGACCGGGGTGATCGCCGAGGAGACCGCCACGAGCATCACGCTCAAGCGGGCCCAAGGCGTGCAAGAAACGATCTTGCGTCAGGACATTGATCAGCTAGCCAGCACCGGTCATTCGCTGATGCCCGAAGGCATGGAACAGAAGATCAGCGTGCAGGAAATGGCGGACCTGATCGGGTTCTTGTTGGCAAAATGAGGAGCCGCGCGTGAAAGCCAGAATCTGGGATCTGCATTGCCATCTCTCGGGCGTCTCCGGGCGCACGCCCGACGAGCGCATGGCCCAACTGATGGAATACGTCGATCGGATGGGCATCGAGCGGATTTGCATCTATATGGGCTGGCCGTTCACGCTCAATCCTTTGCCCGAGCGGCTGCGAGAAGAAAACGACCAGGTGCTCGCGGCGCTCTCTCATTGGCACGACCGGGCCTTCGGCTTTTGCTACGTCAGCGGCGAGCACGTGGAGGCCAGCCTGCAGGAAATCGACCGCTGCATCGGCGATGGGCCGATGGTGGGCATCAAGCTGTGGGTGGCCAGGCGATCGAGCGCCGCGGAATTGGATCCGATCATCGAACGGGCCGCCAGGTACAAGGCCGTCATCTTTCAACACACCTGGTTCAAGACCGACGGCGGCAACTATCCCGGCGAATCGACCCCCTTGGACCTGGTGGAGTTGGCGCGGCGGCATCCGGAAACGCCGTTGATCTGCGGCCACACCGGCGGTACCTGGGAACTCGGCATCCGCGCGGTGCGAGACGTCAAGACGATCTCCGTCGATCTGGCCGGCTCGGACCCGACTAACGGTATGGTCGAGATGGCGGTTCGCGAACTGGGGGCCGAACGCGTGATTTACGGCAGCGATTCCGGCGGGCGCAGCTTTGCCTCGCAGCTCGGCAAAGTGCAAGGCGCGCTAATTTCCGACGAGTCGAAACGCTTGATCTTTTCCGAGAATCTGCACCGCTTGCTCAAACCGATCCTCGACGCGAAAGGGATCCGCGCGTGAACGAGCCGTTGATTGACGTGAACGTGTACTTGGGGCAGTGGCCGGTTCGCCGCGTGCCGGGCGACGACGTTGCGGAATTGGTCGCCAAACTGCGCAGCCAAGGCGTCGTGCAGGCCTGGGCCGGCAGCTTCGAGGCGCTGTTGCATCGCGACGTCGCTGCCGTCAATCAGCGGCTGGCCGCCGCCTGCCGCGAGCAGGGCCAAGGCCTGCTCGTGCCGTTCGGCGCCGTCAATCCTCGCCTGCCCGACTGGGAGGAGGATTTGCGGCGTTGCCAGGAAGAGCACCAGATGCCGGGGATTCGCTTGCATCCCAATTATCACGGTTACAAGCTGGACGATCCGTTGGCGGCCAGGCTGCTGGAAGCGGCCGCCGAGCGCGGCCTGATCGTGCAACTGGCGTTGACGATGGAAGACGAGCGCACGCAGCATCCGCTGCTGCAAGTTCCGCACGTCGACGTGGCGCCGCTGGTCGAAATTGTGAAACGCCTGCCGCGGTTGAGTCTGGCGCTGCTGAACGCCTTCCGCAGCCTGCGCGGCGAACTCGTCGATCGGCTGACCGCCGCCGGACAAGTCTATTTCGACATGGCGCAACTAGAGGGGGTCGGCGGTCTCGAAAAATTGGTGCAACAGGTGACCGCCGAGAGGATCCTGTTCGGTTCTTATTACCCCTTCTTCTACTTTGAAGCGGCACTATTAAAGCTGCGGGAGTCAGAGCCTGGCGGCGCCGCGTTGAAGGCGATTCGCGAGGACAACGCGCGAAAACTACTGACCCGGAGTTGAGCCTCGTCGCGTTCCATAAGCTCTGCGGTCACCGAGAGTTGCACGCTCCGCGGGACTCCACAGCAACGCCGTCAAGGCTCGCTCTTCCGGGCTCGCGCTCTAGAATACCGTGGGGCCGCTTTGATGCGGCATTTCTACTTTTTGTCATGGAAGCGACTCGATGCCATCAGACACGCCGCCATTCAAGTCGCCCGGGACGGTCGGACTGCTTGCCAGCGGCGGGTTGGATAGCTGCATTATGCTCAGCCATTTGCTCGCACGAGGCTGCTGCGTCCAACCGTTTTATGTCGAGAGCGGGCTGATCTGGCAGCAGAGCGAACGACGGGCGCTGCAGAAATTCCTGGCCGCGCTGGCTCGCCCGGCTCTGGGCCCCTTGGTGACGCTCGAGCTCCCGCTCGACGATCTTTATCGGGGGCATTGGAGCATGACGGGCGTCGGCGTGCCGTCGGCGGACTCGTCCGACGACGCCGTCTACCTGCCGGGCCGCAACGTATTGCTGATCGTCAAGGCGGCCCTGTGGTGCCAACTCCACGGCATTGACGAATTGGCCCTGGCGCCGTTGGGCTCGAATCCGTTTCCCGATGCGACTCCGGAATTCTTCTCCGAGTTTCAGTCTGCTTTGAACCTTGCCACGCAGGGACAGGTGCGCCTGATTCGCCCTTTCGATCGCTTGAGCAAGAGCGAGGTGATGCGATTGGGACGGGGGCGACCGTTGGGGTTGACCTTTTCCTGCATCAGCCCGCAAAACGACCTGCACTGCGGCGAGTGCAACAAATGCCAGGAACGCCGCAACGCGTTTCGACTAGCTGGGCGGTCCGATCCGACCCGCTACGCCGTAAACGCCGACGGCGTGGCGACGCAACCGGGCGGCATTCGCTGAGGAACGGAGAGGAGCTTTCGTTCATCCCTCCCCACTCCAGGGGAGGGAAATGGGCGTTCACCTTCGTCCGTTCTGCGGAGTTGCGGCGGCGCGGTTATAATCAGCGTTTTCGAGTTCGCTCTCCAGCCCCCCAGAGTCGACGATGTTTCGCGTTACCCGTGAGATTGATTTTTGTTACGGCCACCGCTTGCTGGACTACGACGGCAAGTGCAAGTTCCTGCACGGGCACAACGGCCGGGCGGTGATCGCCATCGAAGCTCCCGAGTTGGACCACCGCGGCATGGTGCTCGACTTCTCCGACATCAAACGGGTCGTGAGCAACTGGATCGACGAGAACCTCGACCACCGCATGCTGTTGCGCCGCGACGACCCGGCCGTGAACGCCCTTTCGGAAATGGGCGAGCCGATGTTCCTGATGGACGCCAACCCGACGGCGGAGAATATCGCCAAGTTGATCTTCGACTTCACGGCCGCCCAGGGCTTTCCGATCGTCGAGTGCCGGCTGTGGGAAACGCCGCGCTGTTTTGCCACGTATGCTCGCGGCCAGTGATCGCGAGTTCGGCGAATGCTTGGTTTTGGGGCGCACGCCGCCGTAGGGTGGGCATTGCCCACCATGATTCGCTGCAATTTCGGCGCTACGCCGCGCCTGTTCTCACATGCCGCGCTCAACCAACACAGTCTGTGTCTTTTGCGGGACGGATTGCAATCTCGACATCGCCTCGCCGAATAACGCACTCTCTTACATTCACGAGGTTCGTTTCGCCGTTTGTATTAACAATAGTTCCCGTAATCCAGACCAGGTCTTTATAAAAACTTGGGCCGCCGCCGTATGGTGACAGTCGGCGCCATAGTTCCCTCGCAATCGTTTCCGGCTCGTCAACGCATAGCTTGCGCTGCTCAAGAAACGCTTCGACATCGGCAGCGATGAATATTCTGTCTTCTACATCAAGAAAAATGCGGCCATGAATGGCAACCTCGCGCCGGAAAACGAGTCGATGTTGCACAGAATTCGATCGATTTCTATAAACATGGCGCACCTCGGCGCGAGAAACGCTGCCCCGTGGGAATCGATTTATTGTACCGAGACGCGCGGCCTCAAAGTGACCGCCGAAGGCATTTTTTGAAATCAGCTCAGGCTGAGATACGAGGAAAACGCCACTTGTTTCGTTCGTCGTCTGCCGACATGCGATCACCCGCTCCTCTCCGCCTCCTTCCTCGGCCTTGGTGCGGAAGGTGCGACCATTCCACCCCGGCGGCCTTTTACCAAGAGGCCGCAACGGCGTTCCGCTCGTTGTTCCCCGCACCCAGTCGCCGAAGAGAGGGCGCTCAGTTACACTGGGAAACTTCTCGGCCCATGCTCGTCGTCGAACAGACCAGGCGAAACAGCGCTCAAACGCAATGGCCGCATGCCATGACCAGGTAAAAAATCGGGAGTCCCCATGATTCGTTACGCGCGATATTTGATCCTGCTGTGTTCCGCGATTTGCCTGCTGGTTGTTCAGGCCCCGGCGGAAGAGAATCCGGATCGAGTGGTTCAGCCTGGCGTTCCTCACGGGAAAAGCTCGTCGGGGCAG
>CAWAYY010000045.1:0-99913 GCA_963786255.1 Pirellulales bacterium | reverse complement strand
ACGTGCTACTTATTGCTAGACCTGCCTTGGCCGAAGAATGGAGGATTCGCATCGAGCACAAAGGGGACACTCAAGAAAGGCACCGTAATCGACAGGTACGGACCAGGCAATGGCAAGAATGCTGGGAAGGCCTGGTGATTCTATTTCTGAAAGGGGGATGGCCCCAGGGGCAGATGCACGTGGATACCACCGATACGAGGTCGTCAAGCCAATCGATAATGCACAGATCGGCACGGCCGCAGAGGTGCCCGAGTTCGGGGCAAAAGGTGGCGGGGCGCAGTACAGACTTCCGCCACAATAGATCAGCATATTGCGGAAGGATCTTTGCGAGAGTTGCCATGAACACGAACGATTTTGAAGTCTTGAATTCGCGTGTCAGCGATACTTCACAAGCGCCTCGCGCAAGAGACATCTATTACCGATGCGGTAAATGCGGCGGCGTTATTCCATCTATTCCTGATGATAGCGTCGGATGCCAGTGCGGTAACGTCTTCATTGACGTCGATTACCACAGGTTGAGTATTGATGACTATTCAGGATTCGAAGTCCTCCAAAAACATTCGTAAAACTAAGCGGCGCGGCCAAGAGGTGTGTCAACATGCAGCTAAAGACAGAGTCAGGCTTAGTACTTGATAACCCTTCTAATGGAGAGATAGCTGGCACGTTACATAACGAAGAATTCGCCATCCTTTGGGATGGATTAGATTCGTTAACCTATCTGCAGTTTGCAAAAAAAAACGGCCTCCGTGGGGCTTCGTGCTAGAGTACCAAATCGAGTCGTTGGACAACCATTTTCGCGCGACTGATGCACCCTTAACAATCGACGACATTGTAATGGCGTTCCAAAGCTATGCCTCAGGGTGTGAAGATTGGAAGACGCGATTGCATTGGGAACGAATTATTCTCCCGCGTTGAAGCCGCAGGGAAAAAATCTAGGCGTAGGAGAATATTAAAGGGGTCGGGAGTCTTTATTCTCTTCGGACTCGGGTTTCAGGCGGGGCCGGCCGCGCGGCTGCAGGGTCGATTGCAGCCCAAGTTGCTCCGCCGTGTGGCGCTGCCACTCGACGTCGCCAAACGGAGCGCTTCGGACGACCGATCGCCTCAAGCGTTCGAGCTCCGCTTTCGTTTCAACCCGGTTGACGATAGATACCCAGTTTTTGGGCAGCGCGACCGGTCCTGCATCAGGGCCCTCGCCAGGCTCGGCGGCGGAGCGCTTGGCCAAGCTTGACCAAGGCCAAACTTCGGCGCGCGCCACGAGTTCCGCGCGAGAGCATTGCGTTCTACATATCGCACGACCGTCAGCAGGTGATCGTCTTCCTCGATCGGGAAGGATTTGAAGCGGCCTTGGTAGAGCGGGCCCGTGCCGGCCGTCCGATGCGCGGCGTGCCAGCGCTGCGTGTGCGTGACCGTGAGCCAACGCATGAACTCCGACAACTCTCCGGCCTTCTGCGGCCAGAGGACAAGATGCCAATGATTCGGCATCACGCACCAGGCCAACAGCGGCGTGCCGAAACGTTCCCTGGCCTCCCGCAGCACGTGTTCGAATGCGGCGAAGTCCTTTTTTGAGCGGAACAACCGCGCACGGCCAACGGCCCGATTCAGCACGTGATAGGCGAAACCTGGCTGGGCGACCCGCGGATTCCTTGGCATCGCCGCATTCTACCGACGCCGCGCCCGCACGTCAAAAAAAGACTCCCGACCCCTTTGTATCCTGCCCGACCCCTTTGTATCCTGCCGGTTCTCTTTCCCCATAACTGAGAACGGGATAACCTGAAGGGAATGGAGAAGTCGCCATTCCAGTTCGATTTGAAGGTCGCATTCGCGGTGACGGCCACGGCCGCCGCCGTGCTGGCGATTCTCCGCATTCTACCGGTGCTTTCCTCAATACCCCTGAAATGGCAGGCGATTTGCGCCGGCTTGTACTGTTTTGCCCTCGCTGCGCCGGTCTCTCTTTGCAAATGGTTCATTAAACGACGGAGGCCCCCGTGCTGACGGCGTTCGCTGCTCGAAGGCCTGAACGATGGCACGCCCAGAGTTCTCCATTGGGCATGATGGTTTTGGAGCCGTTGCGACGGCTGAACGCCCGACAAGTATGCTCGCGGTCGCGCTAGCGGAAGCGCCAGTATGAAGCTGAAACGGCGACATCTGCAATTCAGCGTTTTGACGCTCTTCGTCATCATGACCATCACGGCAGTCGGCAGCCATTGGTTCGCAGCCCGCCGCCGCACTGAAGCTGCCGAAGAACAGTATCACCACATGAACGCCGGCTTCGATGCCGGGATGAACGCTGAGGAAGAAGTCTATCGAGCTTCCGTCAATTGGCTAAACGCAGCGTTGCAGGTTCCGTTATGCCGGCGTGAGCAACAGTACAAAGCTCATCTCGCACGGATGACGCACTTGGAAAATAGATGCTTGGGTTTCGCTCGCTTGGGAATGTTCGACAGCATGGATGGCAAGAGGCGTGCACAAAGCGAAGCCGAGAAAACGACGAAATGGCGCCACGAGGCGGAGGAGTGGGTGAAAACGCTGAATTAGCCAGCGAAGCGCCGCCGCCACGGGGCGATGCATCCGCTGGATTGCGCGGTGGTTAATGGCCTCACTCATAGCCCACTACCTGCGGCCGACTATAATCGCGGGTATGGACGAGAAACCGCGCGGCAGTCGTTTTCAGTTCAAGCTGCAAACGCTCTTCTGGCTGATGTTGGCAATCGCCGTCTTGAGCCTGATCGTGCCCGCCTTGTTCGGCTGGCGGCCCTGGCTGGCGCCGCTGACGGATCGCGCCAAGCACGGCGAGTTGAACGAGCCGCTGATCCTGGGCGTGGTCGTCTTCTTCGCCGTTCGTTTTCTCATCGGCCGCGACCGGCCGGGGCGGGGTTAGCAGCGGGCGAGACATCTTCCTCGTCCCAGCCTCTCTTACACAGATATTCTCTCGTCCGTTTTACGACAAGGCGCGATTCTGGCAATCGGGCGACGGCCGCTCTACAATCGCTTTCTTTGAAGCGCCGTCACCGCAGGTTAAGCAGGTATCCTGATGAGCACGACCGATCCCGTGTCGCCCGAGCCGAACCCTTATTTGTCGCCCGGCTCGTCCGCCCTTGGTGCGCCACCCGTATCCGCTGTGCCTGAGACGCGAGTCGACGGGGCCAGCGAACGGGTCGTCGACTTGTTCCGCCAGACGCGTCCCTGGGCGTTACTGTTCAGCGTCCTGGGGTTCGTCGCTGCGGGCATTACCGTCTGCGCCGCCGCGGTGCGGGCGATCAGCGCTTTGGGACTGGGGAGGATGTCTTTGAAGCTGTCACCCTTCCCTTTTACGACCTCACGGCGAACGATGTTCATGTGGAGCCTTGAACGTTTTTTGCACGGAGGTGTATCTCGTGGTAATTCGGGAACTCTATGAGAAGTTTGCCAAAGAGAGTCCGGCCTCTGTTATGGTCCGGGGCGCTTTGGAGTATGCCCTGCCAGCTTCGTTTCTCGATGAGTTGTTTGTGGAACACGCGGAGCGACAGTACGAAGGCGAGCTCTTGTTTTCCACGATTGTCGACATGATGTCGCTGGTGGTCTGTAAGGTGCGACCGTCGATGCATGCCGCCTATCAAGAGCGCGTCGAGGAAATCGGCGTTTCAGCGAAGTCGATCTACAACAAGATCAACGGAGTGGAAACGCAGGTGTCGCAAGCGTTGGTGCGGGCCACGAGCAAACGACTCAGCCCCGTGATCGAACAGATGAAGGGTGGCCGGAAGCCGCTGTTGCCTGGCTATGCGGTGCGTATCCTGGACGGGAATCATTTGGCCGCCACGGAACATCGCATCGAAGAATTGCGACACATCGGCGGCGGTCCGTTGCCGGGTCAGGCCCTGGTGGTGATGGATCCCGATGAGATGCTGATCAAGGACGTCTTTCCCTGCGAGGATGGGCATACGCAAGAGAGACGGATTGTGTTGGACTTATTGGGGGATGTCACAGCCCAGCAGTTGTGGATTGCGGACCGCAACTTCTGCACGTCGGCATTCCTTTGGGAGGTCAATCATCAGAAAGCGTTCTATGTGGTGCGACAGCACGCCACCAACGTTTCTTGGGAAGCCTGCGGTCCGCGGCGCCTCGTCAAGCGAGTGAAGGACGACGCGAGCGTTTTCGAGCAAGAGGTTGCGATCTACGACGAGTTTGGGCAATCGATGAAGGCCCGTCGCATAACGCTCGTGCTCGACAAGCCGACCCGGCACGGCGAAACGGAAATCCACTTGCTGACCAACTTGCCTGCGGACGTTCTGGCCCCCAAGGTTGGAGAGCTTTACCGCGAGCGGTGGACGATTGAAGCCGCTTTTGGCGAACTCTCCGCGGTCCTGAACAACGAGATCGATACCTTGGGCTACCCCAAGGCCGCATTGTTCGCCTTTTGCGTGGGCTTGCTGGCCTATAACGTTCTCAGTGTCGTAAAAGCCGCGTTGCGTTCGATCCATGGCGAGAAGAAAGTGGAGTCGGATGTCTCCAGCTACTTCCTCGCGGATGAAATCCGTTGCGTCTGGAAAGGGATGATGATCGTCGTGCCCACGTCCTATTGGAGCGAACGCTTCGCGCAGATGACCCCGGCCGAGATGGCTCGAGAACTCCTGCGGCTGGCGAGCAAGATTCCGCCTGCGCCGATTTCAAAAACATTCACGAGGCCCAAAAAAGAAACCTCCGAAACGCTCCTCGCCTCAACGGCAGCCACATGTTGCAACCGCTCGCATCCTCGCCAAACGGAAGCAGCTATGACAGCTTCAAAGGGATCGACTGGGGAGGCCACGGGCTATGGGCGAAGCCATGGGCATGCTCTTTATCGGCGTGTTCTATTTTTATCCCTCGCTGCACCTCTTTCGATTTGCCTCGCGCATTCGCGAGCTGTCAGAGACGCATCGGCTCGCCGACCTGGAAGCTGCCGTGCGAGAACAAAAATCGTTCTGGAAGTTTTGCGGGGTTACCGTCTCGATAATGCTGGCCTTCTACGTGTTGCTGATGCTTGGCGCATTTGTGCTGGGGGGCCGAGGGTAGTCCGACAATTTGCAAATAACTTCCCATGCAGGCAAGTGTTTAGCCACAGAGAGCACCGAGGGCACAGAGAGGAGAAGGGGTGAGTCTGTAAACTGCCCATCGAGTCTCCCGTCATCAGTGGTTTTGGTCCATCTCCTCTGTGTTCTCGGTGCTCTCTGTGGCTAAATCAAGTCCGCCTTTTTTGTCAATTCGCTCGTTCCCCGCTTCAAAAATAAAGGAGCACCACCGCCGCCGCGATGCCATTGAGCCCGAAATAGGCAAGCGGAAAGAGCCAGCGGCAGCAGCGGTCGATGCGATCGCCGCGTTCATAGCCGTGCCGGTCGGCTGCGGCCACAAGCAGGTTGATCACGGCCGTGATTGACATCAGCAATAAACTCAGGTTCACGAACCCGTTCAGCAGCGTGAGGTAAGAGACGTTCGGAACAATTTCTGCAAGCGTGATCTGGTAGGCCACGGCGGTGAGAATGCCCACGAACGAGACGCTCATGCGATCGCCCAACGACGAGCGGTCCATCCAGAACACCGACCAGGAAAGCATCACGATCAAGCTCAGCGGCATGGCGACCAGGCGGAGCATGAACAGCGGCTCGCGTCGTACCTGCACGCTCACAACGAACGTCGAGGCCGCGGTCGCATCGCCGGCGCCGGGTTGGTTCGTTGTGCCAACCGCGCCGTCGAAGCCTTCCAAGGTCCACTGCGGCACTTTGGTCAGAGAGCTGTCTACGATTGCGCAGTTCGGGCTCGCAACAAGAGCGACCTCGTCCGCAGGGAAGCCGATCACTTTGAAGACCGCGTCCAGCCGTTGGCGATCGAACGGAAACCGCCGCATGTCGAGTTCGACTTTGATGACCGCGTCAAACGCTTCGCTCAACGTGCTGGTTCCATCCGGTTTGATGCGGAGGATCACCGCCCGGGCGTCGTACTGGCCGCCGGAGTTGGCGAGCGTAACTTGAGGATACCAGCCGGGCGAGATCTCATTGAACTGATAGGCGCCGGAAAAGACTTTCTCGCCGACGCCTTCCATGACCGAGTCGAACGCCTGACGCTCGTCCTTCCACACGAGCGTGAGGATGCCCGAGAAGGCCACGGTCTCGGCTTCATCGTTGATTTCGCTCATGCTGAGCAGTCGAAACGAAGCGACGATGGGCGTCGGTCGATCGGCTTGGGGCGGCGCCAGCAGAACGGATTGCGAGGAAGGCGATCCCGAGGGTCGGGCGGCGACGGTTTGCGAGCAGAAGATGCCTAACATCACGAACCAAATTGCGGCGACAAGTGGCTCTCGCCCGAAACGCAGTTTGTTCTCAGGGCTTATCGTGCTCATGATATGCGGGCTGTTCATATTTACGGGAAATAGGGCGTGGGACGGGCAATGGCTGCGTCGTTTCGTTTCAGTGGCGCTGCGGGGAGCACCGGTTCGGCAGCGTGTCGCTAGACCGCGCGATGAGGAACTGCGACCGGGGACGAACCGCCGCCTTCAGCAACGAGTTGTTAACCCGGATTGCGCAACGTCGATACCAACCCGACGCGCAAACGAGGGAATGCCAAAGAAGTCGGGTCGAAAGCCCTCGCTCTCGCTTTTTGGTGTTGCGTGGCTCGGACCCCGTCCGCCTTGTGCGGATGGTGAACAAAATGGCGAGCTAGACTCGATTGGCCCCAACCCATGAAAAGGCTCCGTCCAGCTTGTCTGGATGGTGAATAAGTTGTTAACAGCTTGCGGCGCCATGATCTCCTTCACCGTCCAGGCGAGCTGGACGGGGTCGACGACGAGAATTCCTGAGCGCGGGCTAGCTCGCCATCTTCTTCACCAGCGAGGCAAGCTCGCTGGGGTCGCATGCGCAACATCAAAACTCGCGCTTTGGGTTAGTGTGTTTGCGCTTTGCCTCAGCCGTTCAGTGCACAATCCGGGTTAAGACGCTCCTGCCATCGCGCCTCAAGCGCACTTCCGCCCGCTGCCGCGATCGAGAACCATCTCGGCAATCCTTCGGGCGGCGTCGGGATGAGCGATGCGGAGCAAGGAGTCCGAAAAACGCTGCCACAGATCCTCGTCGGTCGCCAGCCGTTTGACGGCGTCGGCGAGCCGTTCGGAGAGAGAGTCGGGCGGATGCTGCTCGTCAACGACCAGGCACGCGCCGGCGCCGGCGAACGAGGCGGCATTTCTGCGTTGGTGATCGTCGGCCGCCTGCGGATAGGGGCACAAAACGGCCGGAGTGCCGGCGGCGGCCAGTTCCGCCAGCGTTGTTCCGCCGGCCCGGCAGATGACTAACCGAGATCGCGCCAGACGCGCGGTAGATTGTCGATAAACGGTTTCACGGTCGCCTTGAGTCCGTACGAATTGTATCGGGCTTGAGTCCCGGCCGTTTCTTGCGAGCCCGCCTGGTGGAGAATGCTCCAGCCTTGTTGCGCGAGCCTTGTGGTCGCCAGCGCCAGCGGCGCGTGCTGATTCAAACTGCGCGAACCGCGACTGCCGCCCACCACCAGCACCTGGCGGAGTCGCTCGCTCGCTTCGACGGATCCGATGGTTACCGCCGCGCGAACGGGATTGCCCGTCAGGCAAAAGGCGGCGGGAGATCGGGGACGCAAGAAGGCCTTCGACTCTTCAAAGGCGGCGCAGACGCAGCGCGGTGCGCGGCGCCAGCCAGCGATTGACTTTGCCCGGCAGGGCGTTTTGTTCCAGCAGCAGCAGCGGAATGCCGCAACTGATGGCGGCCCGCGCCGTCGGCGCGCTGGCGTATCCGCCCAGGCCGACCACGGCGGCGACGCGACGGCTGCGCAGGAAGCGCATTGCGGTGCAGTAGCCCAGGGCGTTTTCAAACAGGAACTGGCCCGCCGACCAACTGCGACCCGGCCAGGGCCGGCTGGGCGTAAGCAGATATTCGTAGCCCGCTCGCGCCGTCTGTTCTCGCTCCCAAGGCTTTCCGCCGCCGGCGAAGGCGATCTTGATTTGGGGATTGATCAGCCGCAATTGCTCGGCCACCGCCAAGCCTGGAAATAGATGTCCGCCCGTACCGCCTCCTGCGAATACGACATGGGCAGACCTCGCGTTCATGGCACAAGCTCCTCGTCGGTGAGGGGCGACACAACGGACGCCTGGGGACGAGCCCCGGCGTCGGCCACTCGCACAACATCTTCCGCGGGGCGGATCTCTGGAGCAAACCGCAGTGCGACCATGCCCAACATGGCGCAGAACGCCGAAGCGATCCAGAAGCGAACGACGATTTGCGTTTCCGCCCAGCCTTGGAATTCGAAATGATGGTGCAGTGGCGCGCAGCGAAAGATTCGCTTGCGCGTTGCTCGGTAGCAGCCGACTTGCAAGATCACACTCAATGCTTCGGCCACGAACACGCCGCCGACGATCAGCAACAGGAACTCTTGCCGGGCCACCACGGCCAGCAGGCCGAGCAAGCCGCCCAGCGGCAAAGAGCCGGTATCTCCCATGAACACCTGCGCCGGGTGGCAATTGAACCACAGGAAACCCAACACTCCGCCGAGCATGCCGCCGGCGACGATCAGCATTTCGTTGGCATGCGGAATGCGGGCGACGCCCAGGTATTCGGCCAGTCCGGCGTGCCCGCCGGCATAGGCCATCAAGGCCAAGGCGCCGATGGCAAACACCAGGCAACCGCCTGCCAGGCCGTCGAGACCGTCAGTCAAGTTGACCGCGTTCGACGAGCCGACGATCACCAGCACGGCCAGCGGTATGAAGCCGATGCCGAGCGAGAATTGACCGAGTCCGGGCAATGCCAGATCCAGCGTGCCGGGCGTTTTCAAATGCTGGGCGTAAACCAGGCAGGCTGCGACCAGCGCCACAGCCAACTGGCCGACAAGTTTTGCGCGGGCGGAAAGCCCGTTGCCGGCGCTGCGCAGTTTGGCCAGATCGTCGATAGCTCCGACGGCGGCCAGTCCGACCGCCAGCAACGCCGCGACTTGGACGTAGCGGTTCGTCAGATCGGCGAAGGCCGCCAGCCCGGCCAGCAACCCGGCGACCATGAACAGGCCGCCCATGGTGGGCGTCGCGTGTTTGGCGCGATGCAGTTGGCGGAGCGTTTCGGAGTCGCTCTTGATCGGCTCGCGAAAACGCGTTTGCAGCCAGGCGATGACTCGAGGTCCCATCCACAAGGCGAGCAGAAAGCTAACGCATGCCGCCAGGCAGGCTCGCGGCGTGGTCTTGGTCAACTCGGCTAGTCGTCCGGCTTCGCCCGCCGCGGGCCACACGGCGCCAACGTAATCAAGCAGCCAGACGAGCATGGGAAGAATGAAGGGTAACGATGAAGCTGTTTAGTGCGACACGCTATTCGAAATGCAGACTTTGGCCTCGCTTCACTGGGGCATCGCTTCGCTCTGCCGCCAGCCACCCTCGCTGCTTCAAATTGCCGACCCTAATTCTTGGACCGGAGAAAGCAGAAGATCAGGCGAGCGGCGGAAGGGCTTGTTTGCCCTTCCGCTCGCCGCCGGTGTTCCCTGAGCGACCGGAGCGGCGGCTAGCGCCGCCCCGGTGCTCAGTCATAAAGCTCCATCGCGAAGCACTTGCCGGAGCGGCCGACCCAGAGACCGCTTGGCCCAGCAAGTTAATTGCTCCTACCCAGGAGGGAGGGTGGCGCATCGAGTTCCCGCAAACCCTTAACGCCTACGATGGAGCTTTCAGCTATTTCCTCGGGAGATGTTCAGATATGTTCAGTGGATGTGTGTTGGCTCTTCTCAGCTTCGCTATGCCGCCGCGCGATCGGCGGGGCAGTGCAAGGCAGAGACAATTTGTTCCAGCGCCACGGCCCTCGAGCCTTTGACCAGCACCACGTCGCCGGCCGTCAGCGTCTGCCGCACGTGAGGCACGGCATCGAGCGGGTCGCGGCAAGCGACGGTTCGCTCGCTCGGCATGCCCGCCGCCATCGCCCCGGCCACGACGTCGCTCGCGTGGTCTCCGCAGGCCACCAACAGGTCGGCGCCGCAGAGCGTGACGATTTCGGTTCCTAATTCACGGTGGAGTTGGGCGGCTTCGTCGCCCAGCTCTCGCATATCTCCGCAGACGACAATGCGGCGGCCGGCCGCGTCGGAGTCGCGAAGCAGTTCCAGCGCCGCACGCATGGCGGCGGGGCTGGCGTTGTAACTGTCATTGATCAGTTTCGCGCCGCCCAGCTCGACCACTTCGCAGCGCATCGGCAGCGGCTCGAATTCGGCGAGGGCCTCGGCGATTTGCGCCGACGCAACTCCGTACGACTTGCCGATGGCAAACGCCGCCAGAATGCTCGTGACGTAGTGCCGGCCCCAAACCGGCACGTGCAGCCGCTGGCCGTCGACGTCGAGGCTCAGCCGGCCGCCTGTGCGATTGGATGTTCGTGGCGGACAGATCGCACTGCGGGCCGCGCCCGACCCAGAGAATCTTGGCTCGCGAGCGTTGCCGCAGACGCACCAGTTCGGGATCGTCGCCGTTGAGCACGGCCAGCCCGTCTTCGGGCAAGGCCTGCAGCAACTCAGTTTTTGCTTCGGCAATCGTATGCCGGCTTCCGAATCCGCCCAGGTGGGCTTCAGCGATCCGCGTGATCACGCCGATCTGCGGGCGACATAAGGCGGCCAACTCGGCGATTTCGCCCAGCCGGCTGGCGCCAAGTTCCAGCACCGCATAGTCGTCGTCGCCGCGCCAGCCGAGCATGCTGAGCGGCACGCCGAGCTGATTGTTGTAGTTCCGCGGGCTGGCCGTGCCGGACCACTGCAGCGCCCAGCACCGTATGGATCATTTGCCGCGTCGTCGTTTTGCCGACGCTGCCGGTGACGGCGATCACCGAACCGTCGAATTTTTCGCGCAGGCTGCGAGCCGCCTGGTGCAGGGCTTGCTGCGTATCTCGGACCTGCAGCGCCCAGTGACCGGGCGCCGGCCTGACTTCTTCGGTTGCGACGACGGCGCCGGCCGCGCCGCGGCGGAATGCGTCGGGCACGAACGCCGCGCCGTCGCAGTGAGCGCCACGCAAGGCCCAGAAGACGTCGCCCGGCTGCGTTTCGCGGCTGTCAATAACCGCTCGTCCCAGCGGGGCATCGCCCGCGGGGCAGGCGCTCGCAGCGGTCAGCCATCGGCCGCCGGTCGCCATTTTGAGTTGGTCGAGGGTGAGCTGGTTCATTTACGCACTTGCCCGGTAAAGTTCGTCGATCGAGCTCGACTCGTAGAGCCACTGGCGAGCCGTCTCGCGATCGTCGAACTCGAATAGTTTGTCGCCGATGATTTGATGGCGCTCATGCCCTTTGCCCGCGATCAGCACGCAATCGCCGATGCCGGCTTGAGCCAACGCCCAATGAATGGCTTCGGCCCGGTCGGCAAGGACTTGTACTTCGAGGGGCGCTGGAAGCCGCTGAGCACCTGGTTCATGATTTGTTGCGGCCGTTCGCTCCGCGGATTATCGCTGGTCAGCACGGCCAGGTCGCAGCCGGCCTCGACGGCCCCGCCCATCAGCGGTCGCTTCTGCGCGTCGCGGTCGCCGCCTGCGCCGAAGACGCAGATCAAACGGCCGCGCGTCGTCTGACGCAGCGCGTCGAGGCAGCCGGCTAACGCATCGGGCGTGTGGGCGTAGTCCACGAACACCTGGAACGGCTGGCCGCATTCGATCCGCTCCAGCCGGCCCGGAATGCCGTGGATCGATTCCAGGCCGCGAACGATCGTCGCCAGGTCGATGCCGTAAGCCAGCCCCACGGCCGTCGCCATCAGGCAGTTGTAAATGTTGTGCCGTCCGATCAGCGGAGTACGGACGGGAACCGTCTCGCTCTCGACGCTCAGCAGGAAGGTCTGCTCGCTGGGAAACTGCTCGACTGGCAAGCCCGTGATTTCGGCGGCGCCGTCAATGCCGATGGAAAGCACCGGCCCGTCGACTTTCGACAGGAAGCTGGCCGATACCCGGTCGTCGAGATTGACGATGGCGAAACCTTCGGGAAGCAATTGCTCCAGGATGCGGGCCTTGGCCGCCTGGTATTTATCGCGTCGTGCCGTGATAGTCGAGGTGGTCCTGGCGGACGTTCGTCACGCAAGCCACGTCAAACTCCACGCCGGACGTGCGAGACTGGCTCAAGGCATGGCTGGAGACTTCCATCACCGCGTGCGTGCAGCCATTGGCCGACCATCCGCGCCAGCCATGCGGCCAGCACCGGCGGCGGGGGCGTGGTCCAGTCGCCCGTTTCAAACTCGTCGCCGTCAAAGTAGCCCAACGTGCCGAGAATGCCGGTGCGATAGCCCGCCGCTGCGAGCACGCTGGCCGTCAGATAGCTCGTCGTTGTCTTGCCGTTGGTGCCGGTGATGCCGACCACGCGCAAACGCCGTGCGGGATGACCGGCCAGAGCCTGACAGAGGCGGCCGTAAGCGGCGCGGACGTCGGCCACATAGCAGGCCGGCAATCCGCAGTCCGTCGGCAAGGGGCGATCGGCCAGCACGGCCGCGGCGCCGTTTTGGGCCGCCTGCCGCACGTACGAGTGGCCGTCAGTATGCTCGCCCGCAATCGCTACAAACAGATCGCCGGGACGGCAAGTCCGCGAATCTGCGCAACAGCTTGTCACTCGCAGGTCCGCCGCGCCGATGAACTCGGCTTCGGGCAGAGTCTGCTGCAAGCTGATGCCGCGGATTGAGGCGGCTGCATCCCTCATGGCGTAAGGCCTCCGTGCCTGTTGACGCCCGGCGTCTGATGGGTTGGTTTGCTCGATTGCTCGCAAGGCGGAGCAATGGGGGCGGCGTCCATGCCGACCGTGAATCGAATTGCGGGCGGGATTGTCGCAATTTTTCTCAACCTGTCAAGGCGGGAATATCGAAAGGATGAAGACCGCCTGCTAGATTCAAGAAGCCGGTCGTTGGGCGAGCGGCGGAACCTCGTCAGGCGAGGGTCCGACGCTCGCGGCGCCGGCCAGTGCAACGGAGCATCTCAAACCTTGAAGCGTGAAATCTGAAACATGCCTGTCGATTGTCTTAGCGTGGGCCTGCTTGTCGCCGATCACCTGTGCGCCCCGATTCCGCGGATGCCGAAGTCCGGCGAGTTGGTGTTGACCGATCACCTGCTGCTCAACATCGGCGGCTGCGCGTCGAACGCCGCCATGGACCTGGCCCGGTTGGGCGTCAAGGTCGGCGTGGTCGGCTGCGTCGGGCGCGATGCGTTCGGCCGCTTCGTAATCGAAACGCTGCAGCGAGAGGGAATCGATACGAGCACCATCCGCCAGTTGGATGACGTCGGCACCTCCGGCACGTTGATCATCAATGTCGACGGCGAGGACCGGCGGTTCATTCATACGATCGGGGCCAATGCCCGCATTACCGCCAAGGACATTCCGCTGGAGCAGGTGCGCCAGGCCAAAGTTCTGTATCTGGGCGGGTATCTGCTGATGCCGGGGTTGGATGCCGACGAACTGGCCGAGTTGTTCCGGCAGGCGCGGGCCGCGGGGGTGATCACGATGCTCGACATTGTGCTGCCCGGCGCCGGCGATCACTGGCGCGGACTGGCGCCGGTGCTGGCGGAAACCGACATCTTCCTGCCGAACAATGACGAGGCGGAGGTGATTACCGGCACGGCCGATCCTTGCCGGCAAGCGGAACAGTTCCGCGAGGCGGGGGCAAAAACAGTGGTGATCACCTGCGGCAGCGCCGGCACGATCCTGGCCGCCGAAGGACTCCGCGTGAAGGCGGACGTATATCCCGTTTCTTACGTGGGCGCCACCGGGGCGGGCGACGCCTTCGACGCCGGTTACATCGCCGGGCTGCTTGCCGGCGGCGATCCGATCGAATGCCTGCAGTGGGGCAGCGCGCTGGGCGCGAGCTGCGTACGCTCGATTGGAGCGACCGAAAGCGTGTTTACGCGCGAAGAGGCGCAAGAGTTCATCCGTCGCCACAAGCTGAACATTCAAAGCTGGTAGCGGCAAAGCTGGGAATAGCTTCCGGTCGACCCCCAACTGGCGCAGATGGGCACGACAATTGCATCACTTTCCTGTTGGCTGCAGTGCTTGCAGAGCCCAGCCGCGGCATGAGCGACCATGCTCAACAACTGAGGAGGAAATGCAATGAATGCCTGGATTCTCGTAGCTGATGGAAGCCGAGCGCGCTGTTTTCCGCGTCGAAACGCGGTGAGCCCTGGCGATTGCTCGAAGAATTTGAACATTTGGAAACGCGCGAACGAACGGCCGATATTTCGCCGGTCGAGCGAGGAACGCAAAAACAGAGCTTCGGAGAGGGGCGACCTGCCATGGAGCCGAGGAATTCCCCCCGCGAAGTCGAGCACATGCACTTCGCTCGGGAACTCACGGACAAATTGGCCAACGGGCTGAAGCACAACGAGTTTGCCGGATTGGTGCTCGCCGCGCCGCCTCGGTTCCTGGGACTGTTGAAGGGCATGCTCGACGCCCAAACCGCCAAGGCCGTGATTGCCACCGTCGACAAGGATTACACGCTGGCGAACGAGCGCGAGGTGGTGGAGAGGCTGGAGGACTTCGTGCATGGCGGAGCGGCCGTCGCCAAATAGCGCTTCCGCTGTGCGGCGGCCCTGGGGCCGTTTCGCACGTCCTGGGCCGCCACGCACAGCGGCCCGGGCCGCGACGGGAGCGGGTAGCGGAGAAAAAATCTTTTTTCGCCCGAAGGAACAGCGAGCCTCGGTTGCCTGGTTGGCGTCTCTTACGCGGCGCGTGGTATAGTTGAAGGGGAAGATTTCTGCCGGGGAGCCTGAATCGAGGAGACAGCAAGCTAGCGGGAAATTTCGGAGCGGACCGGACGGCCGCTGGCCGGAGCATGACTTCGGCGGGAGGAAAGTCCGGGCTCCGCAGGACAGGGCGGTGGGTAACGCCCACCAGCCGGATGGTTCGGGTCAACCGGCCAGCCGGTGAGGGAAAGTGCAACAGAAAGCAGACCGCCTCGCGAGGGGCTTTGGCCCGTCGCGCGGTAAGGGTGAAACGGTGAGGTAAGAGCTCACCAGCAGGCTGGGCGACCAGCTTGGCTAGGTAAACCCCGCCCGGAGCAAGGCCAAACAGGAAGCAGTCGCCCCTCGCATGCCGCGTTAGCGGCGAGCGTCTGGCGAGCGGATCGGTCCGGTCCGTTATCGACTTCCGGGTAGGCTGCTTGAGGGGCTGAGTAATCGGCCCCCTAGAGAAATGGCCGTCGCCCGTCCAATCCGTTGGACGGGCACAGAACCCGGCTTATAGGTCCGCTCCGATTTTTTTTCTCTCCGGCTCCTTATTCCGTCGGGGCAGGCTCCCTTTCTCGCTCCGCCTCGCGAGCCGCCTTGGCGGCGTTTTCGTTGGGAACGAGGTTGCTGTCGATAATCTGCATCAACTTTGAGATGCAGAGTTTGTTAACGCTGGTCTGCATACTTTCCGCTTCGACCCGCAGCGCGTCCTGCAGGCTTTGGGGCAAGCGGATGGTGATGACCTTGGTCGCTTCCTCGAGGGTTTGCGTGCCCCGCTCTCGCAGCTTGGCGATCATCAACTGGATTGCGGAGTACTCGTAGGTCTGTTGAAACGCCACCCACTCGTCGAGATCTTTGAAGACGGCACGAGCTACGCCGGTAGCGCCCAACGTCTCACGGAAAAAACTGGCCCAATCGAGGTTCGCCTGGTAATGCCGCTCCGCGGCCTGGTAAACCTCTTGCTCCTTCGTGGTCATCAACACTCTCCTGGTAGAAGGACTCCTGTTTCTCGGCCGCGCTCCGGCGACCGCGTTGGCCAATCGTGCCGGTGCAGTCAAGCCCTGCGCCGATAGCATTGCACTGCTAGCACTTAGGTAAAACGGTCAGCACTGCCCTTGTTTTGGGCAGGCCTGCTTTCTTTCGGGCGGCGGTTGGCCTGCCTAAAGTTTAGGCAGCCCTTAAATTCTCATCGGCCAAAGTGTCTCGTCCGAACGGGCGGCAAGTTTTTCACAAACGCGAGAAATTCGACTCAAGCTTCGGCCCGCGCGGCGCAGAGGGACGTGGCGTTGGACGTCTGCCGTGCAGGGGGGCGCAAGTGAAGACGCGGTGCGCAGACCGGAGTTGCCAGAATTGCCAAGCCCTGCTAATCATGGCCCTCGGAATTCGCGGCGCATGCAGGGATTGCTCGGGCGGGGAGCGGCTGTTTTTAATTGACGGTTAAGTCGGGTCGAGGCTACGATGAACCCGGCCGGCAATTGTGTTTTTGACAGGTTCTTTAGGGACGTTCGTCCCCTGACAGCAGGCTTGCGCCCGATCTCGCGCTTGCCGGACGTGTGAAGGATCGGAGCCGGCGTGGGGCGCCCCAACGACTGATCGACCGAGACGCATAGCTCGCCATGAACACAGCCGGTTCGAGTCAACGATCTCCATCGCTGCCCAAGGCGTCGGATAGCGGCATCCGTGCCGAGGACGCGCTGGGGATCGAGCAGCGAGTCGAGCCGGACGACCAGACCGTGATCTCGCAGCGTCCCCCGCTTCCCGCCACTGCCGTCGAGCGGACGACGGGGCGCTGGAAGTCGGCAAGCTGCTCGCCGGGGAGCGGCTCAATCACTTCGAACTGATCGAGTACGTCGGCGGGGGCGGCATGGGCGCCGTATTTCGCGCCCTGGACACGATGCTCAATCGCGAAGTGGCGTTGAAGGTGCTTTCCCGCGATCAGGGCGCCGATGACGAAACCCGACGGCGGTTTCAGAATGAAGCGCAAGCGGCGGCCCGGCTCGATCACGAAAACATTGCCCGGGTGTACTACGTCGGCGAGGACAAGGGACTCAATTATATTGTCTTCGAGTTCATCGAAGGCGTGAATCTCCGAGAGTCGGTTGAGAAACGCGGCCCGTTGCCGCTGGCCGAAGCGATCAGCTATACCCTGCAAATCGCCGAGGCGCTGGCGCACGCTTGCAGCCGCAACGTCGTCCACCGCGACATCAAGCCATCGAACGTCATTATTACTGAAGACGGTCGCGCCAAGCTGGTTGACATGGGTCTGGCTCGGTCGCACCACGTGCAGGCCGACGGAGAGGACCTGACCGCCAGCGGCGTGACGTTGGGCACGTTCGACTATATCTCTCCCGAGCAGGCCCGCGATCCGCGCATCGCGGACGTCCGCAGCGACATCTACTCCCTGGGTTGCACCGTCTATTACATGCTGACCGGGCGGCCGCCGTTTCCCGAGGGGACGGTGCTGCAGAAGCTGCTGCAGCACAACAGTGACACGCCGCCCGACCCGCGAGAGCTGAATCCGGACTTGCCGATCGAATTGTCGGAAGTCATCCGCAAGATGCTGGCGAAAGACCCTCGCCGCCGGTTTCAACATCCCAGTGAACTCATTACTGAGTTGTACCTGCTGGCCGAACTGATCGGCTGTCCCGCGCCGAGCCCCGCTCGGCAGGTCTGGCTGGCGCCGGCGCCGCCGCGCATGTCGCCCCTCGAGCGCCACCTCCCTTGGATCATTCCCGTCGCGTCGCTACTGGCGATCGTTTTCCTGCTGGACCGGTGGCAGGCAGACGAGCCGCTCGACCAGACGGCCGCGCGCGAGGAAAACCGGCCCCGCGAGTCTAATGGGCCTGGCCCCGTCGAGAAAGGGCCGCGGCGACCGTCCCGTGGGGCTTCCGTCTCAGGCAACCAAAGTTCCGCCGGCGCAGGCGGCAGCGCAGAAGCCGGCGCCGACGGAAGACCCCAAGTCGCCAGCGACGCCGCTCATCGAGAAGACGTCGCGAGACGCGGACGCTGCGGAAATGGCGAATGACGGCGCCGAGCCATCAACCGCAGGCGGAACCGAGGCCGCTGGAAACGAGTCAGCCGAGAAGATCGAGTCGAACGGGACCGGCTTGCGAACCTCGACCGGCGATCAACCGGGCGACGCGACGGGCAAGATCATGCCGCCTGCCGCCGCCGCCACCGAGGGAAGCGCGGAGCTTGTTCCCGCGGCGAAGACGGCCGTATTGCCCGAGTCGACGCCCGGCGCGCAGGTCGCTGAAAGCCCCATGAAAACTTCGCGGCCGCTGGAAGAACTGCCGCGCGGGGTGCTGGCCGTGTGCGACGAAGTCGGGCCGCAGCGGTATCGCACTTTGGCGGAGGCGTGCCAGGCGGCCAAGTCGGGCGACGTGATCGAGTTGCGGTACAACGGCCGACGCGAAGAAGTTCCCATTTCGTTGTCCGACCTTCGCCTCTCGATCCGTTCCAAGGAAAACTACCAACCGGTCGTTGTGTTCAAGCCCAGCGACACGGATCCGTACAACTTTCCGCACAGTATGTTCCAGTTGGCCGGCTCAGGCAGCGCCTTGACGCTCGTGAACGTGGCCATCGAACTGGAGATGCCGGGCGGGGACCCGAGCGAGAACTGGTCGCTGTTCGAGGCTCAAATGGTCGAGTCGCTGACGCTGGAGAAGTGTTTGCTGACGATCAAGAACGCCTCCAAGAACGCCTTGAACGAGTTTGGGGCGTACCACGACAAGGTGTCGTTCATTCAACTGAAAGCTGCCCCCGGCGCCGACGCCATGATGCCCAACGGCATGATGGCCGTCTCGCCGACGGAAATTCGCCTGGAAGATTGCGCCGCTCGCGGCGAGGCCGTTTTCCTGCGCAACGATGACGCCCAGCCGGCAAGGTTGTCGTGGAAAAATGGGTTGCTGATCTCGTCCGAGTGGCTGCTGTCCGCGGGCGGGGCGACGAACATGCCCGCTTCGTCCGGCGGCGCCGCGTCGAAGTTCCGCGTGGAATTGTCGCACTTGACGGCCGTCACCGGTCAAGGCTTGTGCCGGATGTGGAACACCTACAGTTCTCCCGGCTTACTCGACTTGGACATTCGCTGCACCGACAGCGTTCTGTTGACTCCTTCGGAAAGCGCCTCGTTAATCGAACAAGCGTGCAACGAGCAGCCAGACGCCTCGCAGCGGCGAATTCGCTGGGTCGGCGACCGCAACGTCTACGGCGGCTATAACTCTTTCTGGCGCATCGGCAATGCGAATTCAGGCGCCGCTCCGTCGGCGATGTCGTTTGAAGAGTGGACGGCTGCGTGGGGGGCCGACGAAGTCCAGCCCAGCATGGCGCCGATCACCTGGAAGCGTGTCCCGCGCCAGTTCGCCGCCCCACGCTCGCACGGCAGACGACTATGCCATCGACGATGATCGCACGGATGGCAACGCCAACTACGAAACGACCGACGGCGTACTGGTCGGCATGAATGCGTCTGCACTGCCCGGCTGGTTGTGGCAGGCGGAGCCTTCCCCGGGCGCCGACGCCGCTTCTCGCGTCTCCAATGCCGAACCGCCCGAACTCGATTAGACCGCCCGAGGCGTGTAGACTAGCTTCCGGGCGGAGATCGTTGCCCGACAGGCGGTCGCCTGGCGCGGCAGCTTGAGTTCTTCATTCCTCCGAGCGAGTGAAAGTTTTCTTATGCAGCAGAGGCCGCCGCACGACGCCACGCCTGAATCAACCGAAGCGAATCCGTACGAGGCGCCGACGGCCGACGCGAAGCCCGCGAAAACCGCGGGGGCCGAGCCGCAAACGCCTCCTTCGGCGCTAAAAGGGCACCCGATCGGCTTCTGGTTTTTCTTCTGGGGGGAATTGGCCGAACGCTGCTCCTACTACGGCATGCGGGCGATCCTGACGCTCTATATGGTCGATCGTCTGGGGTTCAGCGACGGGCTGGCCTCCAGCGCCATGTCATATTTCATCGCCGGCTGCTACCTGCTGCCCTTGGCCGGCGGGTTCGTTGCGGACAGGTTCTTCGGCAAGTACTGGACGATCGTCGGGTTTTCCGTTCCCTATATTCTCGGGCACGTGATCCTCGGCGTTGAAAGCGTGCCGTTCTTGATCGCCGCGCTGGTGCTGCTGGCCATGGGCAGCGGCGTTATCAAACCCAACATTTCCACGCTGATGGGGCTGACCTACGACCAGCAGCGCCCCGGGCAGGAAAAGCTCCGCAGCGATGCCTTCGCCATGTTCTACTGGGCGATCAATCTGGGCGCCGCGGTCTCGTCTTTCGCAATGCCTATCATTCGCACCCGAATGAACTACGCCATTGCATTCTTGTTTCCCGCCGCGCTGATGGCCGTATCGTTCGCCATCTTCGCCGCCGGCAAGCGGTTCTACGCGGTCGAGACGTTGAACAAGCGAAAGAAGACCGAGGAAGAGCGGCGAGAGGAACGCTCGGTCGTGTGGCGCATTTCCGGGCTATTCGCCGTGGTGACGTTCTTTTGGAGCATTTTCGACCAGGCCGCCAGCACCTGGATCCTGTTTGCCCGCGACTACCTGGACCTGAACGCCTTCGGCTACAAGCTGGAGCCGGACATGATCCAGGGCGCCAACCCAATCTTGATTCTGGTGATGCTGCCGCCGATCAGCGTGTTGTGGCGCAGTCCTGGCGAATGCCGGCTGGAATCTGCGGGCTACCGACAAGATGATGATCGGTTTTCTCCTGACTACGGTCACCATGGCGCTGATGTCGGTCGCCGGCTTTTTGACCTCGTCGGAAGCGAAAGTTTCCGTGGCGTGGGAGATTGCCGCCTACGTGATCATCACCATGGCTGAAATCTGCATTTCGGTCGTCGGCCTGGAATTGGCGTTTGCAGCGGCGCCGACCAAGATGAAGGGCACCATCACGGCCTGCTGGCTGCTGACCGTCTTCTTCGGCAATATCCTCAATGCGCAAGTCACGCCGCTCTATGACAAGATGCCCCCGGGCGAATACTTCGGCATGCTCACGTTGATGATGGTCGTGGTGACGATCGCCTTCGCCATCGTCGCCCGCCGTTTTAATCGACTGATGCTCCACGCAGAAAACGAAGCGGCCACGGCGGCATCTGCGACGGCATAGGCGCCGAGGCGTCTGTCGGGATGGCAACCGCCTCTCTCTACCCCGCGCCGCCTGGGGCGAGACAAACTCGTCGGCTGACTTTTGCCGGCATCTTCCGTCCCCTCAGGGCCCGACGAGCGACGCCTCCGTCTCGCCAAAACCCCTGTCTCAACCGAGCTAGTAAAACTTCCCCTGTTTCGCTACACTGCCTCATCAATATCATCAGCCAGGGCATACGGAGGCGCCTATGTCGCAAACGCCGTTCCGCTTCGTTCATGCCAGCGACTTCCATCTGGAGCGTCCGCCCCATGGCATTAGCGAGGCGCCCGATCATCTGCGCAAAATCTTTCTCGACGCGCCCTACCGGGCTGCGGCGAAGGTCTTTGATTTGGCGCTGGCCGAACAGGTCGATTTTCTCGTTCTATGCGGAGATTTGCTGCTGCCGGAAGCGACCGGCCCGCGCGGACCGCTGTTTCTCGTCGAGCAGTTCACGCGGCTGCAAGAGCGCGGGGTCCAGGTTTATTGGGCCGGCGGACAGGTCGATCCGCCGGAAAACTGGCCGGCATTCGCCCGGCTGCCCGAAAATGTTCAGTTCTTTCCCGAGAAGCGGCCGGAGGAGATTGTCCACCATCGCGATGGCGAGCCGGTCGCCCGCCTGGTCGGGCTCAGCCGGCGCCACAACCGCAAGCTGAAGCCTGGCGACTTTCAGCCCGACGCCGAAGGACTGTTCTCCATCGCGGCGACGCATGGATCGATCGACAAGGCGGCCGTTGCCAACCGGGCCATTCACTACTGGGCGCTGGGCGGTCGGCATCAACGCGAAACGATCTCGGAGGAGCCGGGCCTGGCGCATTATCCCGGCACGATCCAAGGCCGCGAACCAAGTGAAACGGGCCCTCACGGCTGCACGGTGGTCGACGTGGACGCCGACGGCAAAGTCCGCACTCGGCTGGCCCCGACGGACGTCGTGCGGTGGCGGCATGAAGAGATCGAACTGGCCGAACCGACGACCCGCGAGACGCTGGAGCGAATTTTGCTCGATCGTCTGCGAACCGTCGCCGCCACCACTCCCGGCGCCGACCAACTCGTGTCGTGGACCGTCGGCGGCGCCTTTCCGCTGATCGCTCCCTTCCGCAGCGGCGCATTTCAGAGCGAAATGCTGACGCGGCTGCGGAACGAATTGGGATACGCTTCGCCAGCCGTTTGGAGCATCTCGCTGGCCGCCGAAGCTGCGGACGCGTCGGAGGCCTGGTATGGGCAGGAGACCATTTTGGGCGATTTTCTACGGGCGATGCGAGACCATCGCCTGGCGCCGGACGACGAGCCAAGCTCGCTTGATCTGACCCGCTGCCTCGGCGAGAGCCATGCCGACACGGAGTTGGCCAGCGCGGTCAAGCTGGATGATGCGGCGACTCGCGGGCGCGTGTTGCGGCGTGCTGCCATTCTGGGGGCCGACTTGCTGAGCGGCGAGGAGGCATCGTTATGAACTTACTCGAACTGGAAATCGACGGCTTCGGCGTTTGGACCGGGTTGCGGCTCGAAAATCTTTCCGATCGGCTGACCGCCTTCTACGGGCCGAACGAAGCCGGCAAGACCACGTTGCTGCAATTCGTGCGGACCGTTCTCTACGGCTTTTCGCCGGAGCGCCGCCGTTATTTGCCCCCCGTGCACGGCGGGCGCGCCGGCGGCTGGCTGCAGATCGGCTCTTCGCTCGGCAAGTTCACCGTCTCGCGCCACGCGATCCATTCGCCGCGCAACCCGCACGGCGAAGAGTTGCGCGTGCTCGACGGCGCGGGCGCCCCGCAGCATGTCCAGTTGCTCGACCGCCTGCTGGGCCGCGTCGACGAAGCGACGTTCAATAACGTCTTCGCCTTCGGCCTGCGAGAGATCCAGGAACTGGGCGCGTTCGAGCGATACGGCCGCCGCCGAATTGTTATACGGACTGTCGACCGGCCTCGATCGCGTGTCGCTGGTCGACGTGCTGCGCGAGCTGCGAGTCTCGCGCGAGCGGCTGTTGTCGACCGACGGCAAGCCGTGCCAGATTGTCAACCTGCTGGCCGAACGAGAGCAGCTTCTCGGCGAAATCGACGAGCTGCGCCGCCCTCTCGCATCGCTACGCCGCGCTGGTCCATCAAAACGGCGAGCTCGATTCCGATATCAAACGCCACGACGAGGAGGCGCGCCGGGCTGGAACAAGGCACGCGCGCCGTCGAAGCGGCCATCTCCGTTCGCGAGGCCTGGGGACGCCGCGCCGATCTGGAACTGCAGATTTCGCGGCTCGAGCAGCAGCCGGCCCTCTCGCCGATCCTGGCCGATCAAATCGACTCCATCAGCCAGCGGCTGGAGCAGCGCCGCGGCAAGCTCGACGCGCTCGAAGCAGGAACGCCTGGCGGTGCGAAAGCAGGCGGCGGCGCTGGGAGTGAATCGGGCCTTGGCTCGCTGCGCTCCGCGAATCGAAGCCTTGCAGGAACAAGAAGCCTGGATCGGGTCGCTCGAGTCTCAAGCGGAACATTTTGCCGCCGAGGTCTCGTCGATCGAAACGCAACTTGCCGAGCAGCAGCGACATCTGGGCGACGGTAAAGACCGCCACTCGGCGACGCCGCAGATCGATGAGCACACGCGCGTCACATTGCGGCCGCTGGCCCGAGCGCTGCGCGGACCGCAAACCGCCTTGAAAGAGACGCGGCGGCAACTCGAAACCAATCAGCAACGCGCGGACGAACTGGCACTGCAAATTGCCGACGCTCTGGCCGACCGCAAGGAGAAGGAACTCGCTCCGGCGCTGGAACGGGCCGGCGCCTTGGTCGCCAATCTCCGCCGCCGCGTTCAGCTCGATGAGCGACTGACTCAGATGAACGCTCAGGACGCCGATCTCGCGCAACAAAGTCAGCAACTGGAAGAGCGGCAACTGCTGCCCGCCGGTTTGCTCTGGCTGCACGGCGGAGTTTTCCTGCTGGGCTTTGTGCTGTTCGGTTGGGGCGGCATTTCCTGGCTCGTTTCTAACGGGCGCGGATGGGAGGTGTCGCTGTTCGGGCTCGTAGTTTGCGGAGTGGCGATTGCCAGCAAGTACCTGTTGGAACGTTCCAAGGTCGAGCAGTTGGAGAACGCTCAGAGCCAGGCGACGTCGCTTGTGGTGCAGATCAAGCAGGCCAAGGAAGAGCGGGCCGCGCTCGACGCGCAATTGCCCCGCGGCTCCGGCCCCTGGCTGATGCGGCTGCAAACGGCGGAAAAAGAGCTGGCCGCGCTGGAAGAGTTGATGTCGATCGACGCCGAGCGGCAGGCCGCCCAGCGCGAGGCCGATGCGGCGAACCGGCGGATGGAGGAGGCCGAACGCGAGATCAATGTCGCCCGTCGCCGCTGGCGAAACGCCCTGGCTGCGGCCGGTTTGCCCAAGCACCTTTCGCCCAAGCAAGTCCGGCATTTGAGCGATCGCCATGTAGAAGTGCACGCCTTGCAACGCCGCTTGCGGCACGCCCGGCTGGAACACGCGGAACGCCGTAAGGAGTTCGATGCGGTGGCCGGCCGCGTGGAGCAGGCGCTGGCCGACGTGGGACTTAAACCGGCCAGCCCGAAGGCGAGCGAGCGCTTGAAGCAACTGCGAAAAGCGCTCGACGAGTACCAGGAAATCGCCACGCGGCGCGACGCGCTGGATCTGCGGTTGCGGCGCATTCATCGCCGCCAGACGCGGCTGGCGCACGGCGTTGACCGTTGGCAGCATCGACTCCAGGTGGCGTTTGCTCAAGCGGGGCTGGCCGACGAAGGCGAGTACCGGCAGCGGATCGAAGACGGCCAGTTGCTCGAATCGCTCCGCAGCCAGCATGCAGCGGCGACGCGTGAAATCGCCGCCGCTTTGGGCGTGCGGCTGACGGAAGAAGACGTGCGAGACTGGCTCGAAGCGCCCTCGAACGGCCAGCTCGAAGCTCGCTGGGAAGAAATGTCCGATCAACTGCAGACCGCCGTTCAGCGTTTGCAGGCGCTGTTCGAAGAACGGGGGCGCGTGCAGCACGAACTCAAGGCGCTGGCCGACGATCGCCGCCTGGCCGAGCGATTCGTCGACTTGGGAGTAGTCGAGCAGCGGCTGCGCGATGCCGTGGAGCAGTGGCAAGTCGTGGCCGTCACGGGACTGGTCCTCGACGAAGTCCGCAAGCTTTATGAAGCCCAACGGCAACCGGAAACGCTGCAAGAAGCCTCGTCATATCTCGAGCGGTTGACCGAGGGCCGCTACACGCGGGTCTGGACCCCGCTGGGAGAAACCCAGCTCCGCGTCGACGACGCCGAAGGACGCCCGCTGCCGGTCGAGTCGCTCAGCCGCGGCACGCGCGAGCAGTTGTTTCTGGCCCTGCGGTTGGCGCTGGTCGGCTGCTATGCCCGGCGAGGCATCGAATTGCCGCTGGTGCTCGACGACGTGCTGGTTAATTTCGACGCCCGCCGCGCCAAAGCCGCCGCCGCCGTACTGCGAGATTTCGCCGCGGGCGGCCGCCAGTTGCTCGTCTTCACGTGTCACGAGCACGTGTGGAAATTGTTCAAAAATCTGAAGGTTCCCGCCCGGCTGCTGCCGGCCAATGACGACGCGGAGACGGCCACCCTGGCCTACCAGGCGCCGGAGCTCGAAAGCTTTGACGACGACGAGAATGACGATGTTCCGCTCGAACCGGCCGCGACCTGGCGCCCCGACTGGGACGGCGCCGCGGCGATCCAGGTTGAAGAGGACGATGCGGAAGGGGACGAAGTCGAGGAAGCCTTCTCCTGGGACGACGCCGAAGAGGATTTCGAAGACGACGAAGAGGAAGTAGAAGCGGAAACCGACGAGTTGGAAGACGAGTGGGAGGAAGAGGAAGAACTGGACGAAGAAGAAGTGGATGAAGGGGAGTGGGAAGAAGAAGAGCCCGAAGACGAAGTGGAAGAATTCGCGGATGAGGAGTTCGACGATCCCGAACCGGAACCTGAACCGTCCAAGCCGCGAGCGCCCCTGCCGCAAGTGACGGTTGTTCGTCGCGGCGGACCCTTTGACAACGCGCTGTGGTTCGAGCCGGTCGAGGACGATCTCGACGACGAAGACTTCGCCGGTCCTCGCAATGGCGCCCCGTCCGGTCGCGGCTCCCGAAAACGGGAGGAACGCGACGATGACGACGAGGATGGCTCCGCCAGCCACGGCATGATTGTCGACGAAGACGACTGGCAAGCTGATGACGAAGACGCCGACGACGACGTCGAAGCCGCCTGACCACCCGAGAGGCATGGCATGGAAGAAGCCGGACGTTACTTCGTCGGCTGGGGCACGTTGGCGTTGATCAACGCCGGCTTGGCTCAAGGCAAGAACCGCAGCGGCCTGGGCTGGTTCTTGCTCTCATTGCTGCTCGGCCCGATCGCCACGTTTCTGCTGGTTGCCTTTTGCGAGAAAAAAAGCTGGCCCGACGCTTGAGGGGCGGCGCCGATGGCGTTCACTCATCGGCTTGCCTGGCCTCGATTGTCGATCATGAACATATGCTCCCAACGCGGCCATTCTCGCCGGGGCGCGCGCGGCGAGCGAGTCTCGGCGTCACGAGGTAGAGCCAGCACGCCAGCAACACGCCGACCACGGCCGTGCCGGCGAATATCGCCCGCAACGAGATCTGGAGCCGGCATTGCCTCTCGCGGCGGTTCATGGCGGCGCGTTTGAGTGGAGCAAGGTCCTCTCTTGTAGGCCCCAAGGGGCAAAATACACGCGAGGCGAAGTCTTGGCGAGTTCCGAAAGCGTTAAAAACGTCCATCGTACTTCAACTCGGCATCGCGACGTTTTGTGTTGTCTCATCAAATCGATCCGCAGAACGCCAATACTTAATTGCTTGGGAGGCTGTGAATGCTGCGCACTTCACAATTGGGCAGCGCTTGCTGGAGCTGCGTCACGCCTGCCTCCGTCACGGGGGTGTAGAGAAGACTGAGCGAGCGCAGTTGCGTCAGGCATTCAAAGTCGCAAAGCGTCGCGTCCGTGACGCCGCTGCCGTCAAGGTTGAGTTCGACTAGCGAACGCAAGCCTTGCAAATGCGGCGCCCCTGCTCCGGTGACCGGCGTGTAGTCGAGGCGTAATTCCCGGAGGCCGCCGAGCCCGACCAGGCGGCTCAACCCGTCGTCAGAGAGCTGGGTCGCGTCCAGACAAAGCATCTCCAGGCCGGTGAGTTCGTTGAGGTGCGGCATCCCGGCATCGGTGATGCGGTCGCCGCAAAGGCTCAACGCTCGCAAGTTCTTGAGGCGTCGTAGTCGGGCCAACCCGGCATCGGTGATCAGAGTGTAGTCGAGTTCCAATTCCCGCAGGCTTGTCAAACCTTGCAAATGGCTCAAGCCCAGGTCGGTAATCGGCGAATTAGTAATGGACAACAACCGCAGGCCCTTCAGCCAGTGGAAATCAACGAGCGTCTCATCCGTTATGCGTGAAGATCGCAACTCGATTTCTTCCACCGCATCAAAATAATCGCGAGACAGCCAGCGACGGAGAAGAGCTGATGAGCGCCCTTGTTTCGCCGTCGCGTCAGATGTTGCGTACTCAACGCGCCCGCCGGCGGCTTTCGTCGCCGCAACGGCTCTTCGTTGTCCCTCTGCAGGAGAGACCCAGAGGCCTAACGCCGCGCACAGCACAGTGACGAGCGCAAACATGGCGCCCAGCGAAAACTGCATCCAACGCCGCTTCGAGCGTAGTCGGCGCGGAAACTTGAGGAGTAAGCTGCCCATGTCGATCAGTATGCCTCAAACGATGATCGCAGATCAAGCGCGCACCGTTGACGGTAGCCCAGAAGCATCGCCGCCGTCCTTCTATGACGAGGCTTCTGACCTCATTCCTGGCAGTGAAGCCGTTTTACCAAATGACACTTGCTCGAGGGGGGCCGGGATTGTCACTCTCTTCTTCTCAAATCGGCGTTTCAATCTCCGAGCGGCTATAACCGTACGACTCCTTGCGCCATTCGCTCCTTTGCTTTCGGATTCGTCATGGGCTCGAAAGGAACTCGGGGACGCCCACGAGACGTTGGGCAAGCACCTGGCCTTTGACAAGAACGACTGGGCCGCAGGGCTGAAGCATCTGGCGAAGGCGAGCGATGCCGACCTGCAAAAGGCCGCGCTGGCCGACCAGTCGGGCGCGACGGTCGCTGCTCAAGCGACGGCGTCTTCGCCAGGCGGATCACTCAAACGGACGCGAGTGTGCGCGGCGTTGCATCAACTCTGTTCTATCGAGAAGCGGTTGCCCGCCGGATCGGTTCCATCGCAGACCAGAACTCCGGGACTTGGCGTGCGGACTTCGCTCAGTTCGACGCCGCGCTGGAGAAAGTGCGCGCGGGCGACGACGATGTTCTGGACGCGAAAGACGATCTTTGCAGCATCCGGTCCCTGCCGGCGCTCGCCTCCGCCGTGCAAACAGAGCTTGCACACGCCGGTTTCAAAGACAACCCAGTACTGCTGCGAGTAATCGTCGCAGTGCGGAAACGAGATAGGTAGCCCGAGTCGATCGCGATAGAAGGCAACCGCTTCGGCCATGTCAGCGACGTACAGGATGACCTCGGTCAGATCGATGATCATTCGGCGTCCTCCCACCCAATCGCCAAGCCATTTGAAGCAAAGCCGTTGCAAGCTAGGGCGCCGGCCTCGGGCCGTCAAGCGAGGGGGCGACGCGCCCGGCGGCGTTCGGCCCTGCCGTCAGAAAGGCAACTTGATTCCGCCTTCAATTTGAAAAATGCGTCGCTGGCGCAGGGCGGCCGTAGAAGAATCCCTGGCCGAATTCAAAGCCGACGTCGACGCAAACCTGATGCTCTTCCAGGGTCTCGACCGCTTCGGCAAGCGGCGAAATGCCCAACTCGCGGACCAATTCAACAAGTCCGGACAACAACAGCCGTCGGGCTCCGCTGGCGGTATGGATGTTGCGCACGAACCGCGCGTCGAATTTCAGAAAGTCGGGCGGCACTTCCGCCAGATCGAGCAAGCGATCTCGACCTGAGCCGAAATCGTCATAAGCCAACGCGATGTCCAGATCGCTCAAGGCCGCTCGGAACTCGCGCATCGCGGGAATATTCGTGACGGCCGCCTCGTGAACTTCCAGCGTGAGCGCTCGCGACGGCGCCAAGGCGCGCAGTTCGCACAGGGAGTCCAGAAGCACCGCGTCATAGACTTCGATCGGATGCGTATTGAGAAACAGGTTCGGAGCGTCTTGTAAAGCAGGAGCGAATTGGACTCCCAAGCGGCGAAACAGGCGGCTGAGCTGGTCGGAGAGTTTAAGGCGGTCGCCGGCAAGAAACATTTCTCTCGGCGTTTCCAGACCGCTCACGTTGCTTCGCGCCAGCACCTCGTAACCCACCCGGTTGCCGTCGCTCAAGCGGACGATCGGTTGATAAAAGGGAGTGGCGGCGCCCGCGTCAAACAGCCGATCGAACTGGCCGATCGCGGAGATCAAGGCGCTCGGCGCCTCGGCTACCGTGGCAGGGCAATTCGCATCGACGTGACGCCCGAGGCGAAACTCCAGGTTGGCGAAATGAATCACATCGCCAGGGTTGAGTCGGGTTTCGCCTTCCAGTCGCGATCCGTTGACGAACGTGCCATTCGTGCTGCCCAGGTTGCGCAGGCTCAGCGCGTTGCCTTGCAAGGTGAATTCTGCATGGTCCTTGGAGATGCCGTGCGACGGCAGGCAGAGCGTCGCATCGCGACGCCGACCGATCCGAAAGGGCCACGATGTCAGCGGGATTTGCCGCGCGGCATCATCTTCTCCGACCGCTTCGGCTAAATACCAGTGAGAAACGGAACCTCGCCTGGCTTCCCCATCCAACGCCGAAGTGAACATGATGCCGGTCCTTAAGGCCTCTCCCGCAGTACCCGTGCCGCAGACGAAGAAGCGCAAGGCACTGCCGGCCGCCCTCGACATGCAAGGCTACGTCGCGGCTGATCATTGGTCAAATTCGCGCATCGGGCAGCACAATCGTTCCAGCCGGCAGCTCCGACGTCCGGCGGTCCGCCGTCAACGAGTGCAATTCCAATCCTTGCTCTCGCAGCAAAGCAAGCGTCGGCGGATCGTCGACCATGCCGGGTCCCAGGGTCAGTTCGCCTGGTTGGCCCCAGTGCCGTATTTCGCCAGCCAGATTGGCCGTCCGGCCGAAATAGTCGAGCCGCTCGTTGATCGTGGCCGCCAGCGCGGGGCCCGCAATCAAACCCGCCCGCAGTTCGATTCCGCGCGAGGCTGCATCTTGTCCCAGCGTCTGCTTCACGTCCAGCGCCGCTCGCAGCCCCGCTGACGACTTGTTGAACACCGCCAAGCCGCCGTCGGCAAATGCTTTGACGACGGCGCCGCCGCAGCTTCGAACCAGGCGGTCGAGTCGCAGCATGTGCTCCTGCAAGACGCCAAAAGCTTCGACGTCGCTGCAGCTCGCGGACATCCCTGCCGGATGGTCCAGGCGAGTCGACAAGAAGGTCGCCACGGCGACGTTGAGCAGCCGGCCCGGCGAGAGAACCTCGCCCGGGTAGAGCTTTCGAAACAGGCCGATCGTGGCGGCGCGGGCTGCGCTAAGCACGTCTTGCCGCGGAAGCGTTCGTTCGAGCCGGAGCAGGATCTCGCGTTCGAAAGGGTTGGTCGTCGCCACGACTTGCCTGCCCGGCTGCAGGTAAAACGCCTGATCGGGGCTGGTTGATTGAGACAGGTCGATATCCGCGCTGGCGACGCCTGCCCGTGCGGACACGTTCAGAGTCATGGCATGAGGCAACTGCGGCCCGCGCAGCTTGTACTGGCCCTCGGGAAGCGTGAGCTCCAGCTCGACGCGCTCGCCCTGCTGCACGCGAGTCTGCGCGACGACGTGCGGAGCATGTTCAGGCCCGCCGATGCAGTAGGTGCCGAGATCGACGCTGCGGATCTCCGCGTGAGGCCTGAAAATGAGTTCCACGGAATTGGCGAAGTCGAGCTCAAAATCCAGGTTGCAGGCCTCGCAATGGCCATGGTTCTCGATGGCCCTCAGCGTGTCTTTCACCTCGAACGCAATCCGGCAGGAAGGGCAGAGAATGTCCCACATCAACACGAACAGGCCGTGTTTGGCGCCGTGCAGACAGACGCTTACGACCTGGTCCGGGTCGTGACCCAAGCGGCGGGCCAGCTCGAGCGGACGAATGCGCGCCAATTCCTGGGCCGGTGCGCGCGCCAGGTATTCCCCAATCGCGTCGATGACGGCGGCATCGACGCCTTCATTTCTCACTCGCTCCAGCGCTGCTGCCAGCCGACGACGGCTGGCCTGAGAGGGCGGCTCCGCTTCTCGAAACGGATCGACCGTCTCGGCGCGCCCCAGTTCGCCTTGCAGCACGGCGTCGATGCGGCGGTACACCCGTCCCAGTCCGCGTCGGGCCTTGGCGCCGGCTTCGAGAGCTGCGACCATGCGCCCGAGTAAGCCCCGGGGAGCAATCCGCACGCGATGCGTCAGACGGGTCCCGCCGGGCAAGGGGACGAGTTCCACGGTGCTTACGAACCATTCGAATGGGCCTTGGGTAAATTCCCGCAGGATTCCCATCCGCCGTCCTTCGATCCATTCATAGGGATGTTCTTCCCAGTTGATCTTGAGCCCCGCCAGCCGGAACTCGCCGAACCTTCGCAGGCCTCGCTCGGGATCGGGGGCGACCGTGTAAACGACGCTGGGCAGGCCGACCGCCTGGTTCAACCGCTCGGTATTGGAGACGTACGGCCAGAGTTGTTCCGGCGTGGACTTGAGGTCCCAAGTGAAATCCGCGGCAAAGATTTTCTGGCCGCGAGCGGCTGGCAAGGCCGGCCGCAAGGGAGTGGCGTTCGGTTTGCCGTGCAGGTGGCTTTCCAGGTCGGCCAGAAACAAGGCCGCATTCGCCTGGTGCGCTGCTGGGTGCTTTGCCAACGCCTTGTCGATGATTCGCACGACGCCGTCGCTGGCCTGCGGATTGAGGTTCTGTAATGGCGGCGGCGGCTCATAACAGTGCATGCCGGCTAATTGAAGTGCGTCGTCGCTCTCGAAGGGCGGACGACCGGCGAGCAACTCGAAGAGCGTGACGCCCATGGCATACACGTCGGCGGCCGGGCCTACGGGAAACTGCCCGGTAAATTGCTCGGGCGCCATGTACCGCGGCGTTCCCAGCAAGGCGCCGGCTTCCGTCAGATTGAGCGACTCCGTTTGTTGCAGATGGCGGGCGAGCCCGAAATCCGAAAGCTTGACGCACGGCACGGTTGGCCGCGCGGCCGGGGCGAACTGCTGCGGTTCGTTTACGGCGAGCAGAATGTTCTCCGGCTTGATGTCGCGGTGCACGATGCCTCGCGCGTGAGCATCGGCAAGAGCCCGGGCGACGTCCGCCATCACGGCGATGGCTTGCGGTTCACGCAACGGCCCGCTTGTCTCGAGTCGACTTCGCAGGTTGCCCCCTGGCACGTACTCCATCACTAGGTAGTGAACTCCGTCGTCTTCGGCGACCTCCAACAGGTTGGCGACGAACGGGTTGTTGACTTGCGACAGTAGCCGCGCTTCCTTGAGCAGGCGTTTGAGCGCTTTCGGTCGATTCGCGACCGCCGCGCCCAGGATTTTGATGGCAACGGTTGAGGCACGCGGATTTTCCGCCCGGTAGACGGCGCCCATACCGCCTTCGCCCAGCTTGTCCTGCAAACGAAAGCGGCCCAAGGTTTGCCGCTCGGGGGTCCGCACGGCAGACGGCCCGACCGAAGGCTTGATCTCCGCAAGGTTTATCTCACGCGTAGCCCCGAGGTCGTCGTCCGGAAGGCTTGGCGATTCTGCGAGCGACTTCATGGGCTTGCTCCGACCAGCTTGTGCGCTGTAGCAGTATGCGTATTCCGGTTTCGAGGCCGCCCGCCGTCGCGCCGCGCATGCTGGCGTTTGCTGCAGAGGCAAAGTCGGCGTCGGGCGACGAACCGCGGTGCTCCCGCAACTCAAGTATGGGATCCGTACGACGCAACGCTTCGCGGGAGCCGTCAAACTTGACCGGCGGCGGGTTTCGCTATCGCGACATGTCGACGGCAAACATCGGGCTGTTGGCCACCGGCAGCAGCGGAGAGAACCGGCCGCGAAAACCGCCGCGAGCGCTGCGACCGGGATAAAAGGAAAAGCCGAGAAAAGCGTCGACCGTGCCGGTGCTGGCGGGCGTAATCATGTTCGCCTGGCCAAACACGGCCAGCGATTCGTTCAGCGGCACGAATAATTGGGCGCCGTACACGAACGTGTTGCCCGTGCGCCCCAGGTCTCCGAGGGCCACGTTCACGCGACCATGCCCTTCCGCCATCCCCATCCACAGCATCGTCTGAGCACAGCTCGCCCAAGTGTGGCGCCAGTAAGCGTTGCCCATGCTGATCGGCTTGAGATGCACCGGGGTCGTTTTGTAGAACCCATTCGCGCCGCGGTCAGCGACCGTATACCACACGCCGAGTTCGTTGCGTGGGTTCAATTGGTATCCGACCAGGCCGCGCCACTGCGAAAGGTCAAACCGGTCGTAGTAGTTTTCCGCCAGATAGTCGTAGGCGATCGCCCAATTCAAGCCGAGCCTGCTGCGTTGAAAGACGCCGATCGTCGAGAAATTCTGAAAGCGGGTGGCAGTGCCTTCAATCCGATCAAGCACCCGAACGGCATTGGCGGAATAATTCAGCGACGTGCCGATCTGCAGTCCGATCCCGAAGTCCTCGAGCAACGCAAAACCCCAATTGACGGCGAATCTGCCGCCCATGTTGGCATTGACGCCCAAGTCCTGCGGCTGTTTCGAGCCGTCGAGGCCGCCAAACAGCGAGAGGTTTTCGGCCCATCCGCTTGGCTGCGCATCGCGCCTGAGTACGCCCGGCCGCACCACACGCGCCAGTTGATCGGGAACCTCCGCAGCGCGGAGCGAATGAAGTCGATAGCTCGGTTCGACTTCCGCTTCGGCAATGCGGGGTTCAGCCGCGCCGTGCGAAAGCGAGACCAGATTGCGCGGGTCTATGACCGGTGAGACTTCGATGGATCTCTGAGGGAGCAGAACGGCCTGGTCAAACTCGGCCGCCCAAGCCGGCAATGCCAACAGCGACGCGACGAGAGAAAGCATCGCGACGGAAAACGCCCTCAGAACGTTTGCGCGGATGCCCAAAATCTGTTTCTCCAGCACGCTCGACATCGCAACTACCCTTGCTGGGCTATCGAGCCAGATTCCAATCAAGCTTGACGCGCAGCCTGCAGGGCAGGCTGGTTTCCAGACTCGCCGTGGGGGTAGCGCCGATTATGAGGCTCGTGCCGAGTGAATCGGTCAATCTCACGCTTCCGGCGGCCCCCGCTCGCGGGGCGATGCGACCGCTTTGAGGCTTTCTCCGTCAGCGAGGTTTAAGGCGGTTCCCCTCGGGCCGCGGGGCTCATTCTCTTGACTCACGAGACAAGTTGTCTACCATTACTGCGAGACAAGCTGTCTTGCTGGTTTCTCATGTGCGTTGCTTGCGCGGAATCGACGGATGAAACAAGGCCCGCTTCCCTCGGTGACAGGCGCCGAACTCAGAGTGCTGGAGCAACTCTGGCAGCGAGGTCGGGCCACAATTCGCGAACTGCGCGATGCTCTGTACCCCCAGGGGGGAGGCTCGAAGTTCGCCACCGTCCAAAAGCTTCTGGCCCGGCTGGCGGCAAAAGGGCTTGTCCAAAGTCACAAGGACGAGGCGAATTCGATCTTCGAACCGCTGGTCGAGCGAACTGACTTGATCGGCGAGGAGTTGCGCCGCGTGGCGGACCGCTTGGGCGGCAATTCCATGACGCCTCTTTTAACCTGTCTCGTCGAGGCGGGCGGACTGACTTCGCAGGAACGCGACCATTTGCGGCGCCTCCTCGACGAGCGCCCGCCAGCGAGGCGACCGCGCCGAACGCGTAAGACATAAGGAGAGCAAGCCGTGTCCTGGCTTTCGTGCGTCATTTCGAACGTCGCCCTGGCGTCGTTGCTGACCGTCGGCGCCTGGATATTTCAGCGGCGACGCCAGGCGGCCGTTGCCCGCGCCCTTTGCGTGCTTGCGCTGATTAAGCTTTTGACGCCTCCCTTGGCGAGCCTGCCGGTACGCGAGCTGCCCGGCACAGTGGCTTGCGCTCTGGGCGTCTGCCGTTGTGGGCCGCACGCTCCGGCGTCGTGGTTCGCACTCGACGCATTGCCGTGGGTCTTAATCGCCGTGTGGTTCATTGGAGCCGCCGTGAGCGCCTGCGCTGCGTGGCGCCGCTGGGCTCAATTTCAACAGCTCACAGCGCACGCCGTTCAGGCGCCGCGGCGCTGGCAAGCGTTGGCTGCAAAGCTTGGGGATGAACTGCGTCTTCGCCGCCCGCCTGAGATTCTCACCGTGCCGGGCCGCTTGCCGCCGTTGGTCATCGCCGGCTGGCGCCGCCCGCGGATATTGTTGCCGCAGGACTTGATCTATCGGCTGAACGGCTCGCAGCGAAAGGCGCTGCTGATGCACGAATTAGTTCATGTCCAGCGCCTCGATCATCTCGTGCGGATACTGGAGTCGGCCGTCCGGCTGATCTACTGGTGGCTTCCGCTGGTCAACTCGATTGGCCGGCGGCTGCGTGACTGCGAGGAGACGTGCTGCGACGCGGCTGTGCTGGCCCGACTTCCGCAGTCGCGCCGGAATTATGCCCGACTGCTCTTGGACGTGATTGACTTCGCCGAGCCGCCGACCGTTTCGCAAGCGACGGCGATGAGCGCCGCTCATGATCTCGAACGACGATTGCGGGCCATTCTCGACGACGCCTCGCTCACGCGGCGCATCCGGCCGGTCGGAATGCTCGCGGTCGCAGCAGCGTGCGGCTTGTTGCCCTGCCAACTGACGCTCGACGTCGGCCAACGTCCGGCGCGGGCCTCTGCCGGGCGCGTCCCCGCCGCAGACGCGCCGCTTTCGCCCGGCAGCCAGCGAGCCGTGGAGATTCCCGCCGGTTTTGGTTGTGCTTCTTAACCCCGAACGCCGCGAGGTTCTCATGCAAAACCTGTTTCATCCCTTGATGCGGTCCCTTCATTCGCACGGCCGGTCAACGCGGCTTCAATTGAATCTCCGCGTTCTTCGCTTGTTTGCGGTTTTCGCGATCGTGTTCGTCGCCGTCGTTGCATTGTCGCCTCCCGCCGCCAGGGCGCAACAGGAATTCGAAGGCTGGAATCTCGAGCCGGGCGTGGCGAAGGCGCATCTCATCATCGTGGCCCGAGTAGTCAGGATCAGTCGATTGACGGTGGTCGAGGGCGCCAAGACCGACGTATCTCTGCGAGAGTATCGCTTTCAGCCCGTCCGACGCCTCAAGGGCATCTTCCAGCGTGACGAACTCTCCATGACCGCAGCCGATCTCGGCGCGCCTGCCGACGATGCAGCGATCGCGCCGCCGTTGAGAGAAGGCGAGTTTCGTCTGCTGATCCTCGTTCAGCAACAAGGGCTGCGATCGATGGGCTGCGTGTCGGCGGCGCCGGGCGCCACCGCGTTCGACGAACGCGTCCCGCTTTTGAAAGGCCCCGACGATCCGCTCGTGAGCGCTGTGGAAACGCTGATCCGCGTCGCCGATTCACGGTCGCGGCGCGAGCGCGCCGCGTTGTTGGTCCGCCGGCTGAAAGAATTGGACGGACTGGCTGCGGTTCCCTTGTTGACCAGTCTCCGTTTGCGAGCCGATTGGGCCGGCGCGGAACCGGCGCGCTGGCTTCGCTGGCTCGGTTCGGCGCGAGATCCGCGGCCGGCGGTGCGAGGCGCCGCGTTGGAAGGCGCTTCGCGACGTGCTGGCGAACCCGCGTGCAACCGACGATGCCGGGCAACTCGACATAGCGTCCGAATCGTTGCGCACGGTGCTCGAATCAGATGAAGCGGCAACTCCCATCCGCGCGGCGGCGCTGGAGGCATTGGAACGACTGCTGGTGCTTAAGCCCGAGATTAACTGGGCGGTCGAGTTGTTGATTGCTCGGATGAATTCCGCCGCCACGCGTGCAGAACGCATGGCGGCGGCGGCGGCGCTGGGCGAAGTTGCCTCGCCTCAAGCCGTCGCTGCAGTGCTACAGGCGCTTACCGATCTGCCGCTCGACGAGCCGCCCGCGCGCGAAGTGGTTTACGTGCGCGCCGCAGTCCGGCTCGATCGTACTGCGGCCGAGCGAGTTTTACTGTTTCGGCTCGATCGCTCAATCGCGGCCCGCCAGTCTCTTCAAGGCGAAATCGAACCGCTGGGCCCGATGCGAAGCCAGGAGAGCGTGCCGCTGCTGCTCGCCGCGGCGGCGCGAAGCGACCTTTCGCGCACCGACCGCCAGTGCGTTGCTCGGGCATTGGGGCGGCTGGGCGACGACCGGGCCGCGCCGGTGCTGATCGGCTGGATGCGCGGCGGCGATTTTCAGCTAAAGGGCTTGGCGCTCGCGGCGCTGGAACAGCTCGATTCGCCAGCGGCGGCGCGCAAAGCGCGTCCGCTGCTCAAGTCGGAGGCGCATTTGCCGTTCAAGCTTCGAATCGCCCGCCTGCTTGCTCGGCAGGGAATTGCGGACGGATATGCGCTGGCCACTGAGCACCTGGCCGACGCTCAATATACCGCCCAGGCCGCACTGGTCTTGGCCGCGCTCGACGACCCTCGGACCTCCGACGAGCTGGCCGCAATCTTAGCGGCTCGGCCCGATCGGAGTTGGCATGCGGCGGCGCTTGCCGGACTGGCGGCCGTTGGCGACGCCGCCGCCCGGCGGCAGTTGCTCGAGATCCTCGCCGACGACCGCCATCCGCTCGCGGCCGACGCTGCCGAAGCAGCGGGCCTGGCCGCCGACCCCGATCTGCTGCCGCCGCTGGCGGCGCTCATGCGATCTCGCAATAAACGAATCGCCCTGGCCTCGCTCATGGCCGTGCGCAGGTTTTTCAGCGGCGTCCGTTCGTCGCCATTCGGGCTCGCCGTCGTGGATAGGGCCGGCCAGCAAGCCGTGGCGCCCAATCGGGAGGCCGACGGTCTGCTCCAACCGCCCGTCGAAGTTCCGCAGCCGACGCGTGCCGCAATCGGTGAAGCCGCTGCCTCGCTGGCGGTCGACGCGTATGTCCAGCCCGACGCGCGTCGAGAGGCGTTTCTTGTCTCAAAACTGCTCGGCGGCGAACGATACGGCAAACTACTCGCGGAACTGGTCGACCAGGCCGAACTGGAAGGATCGCCGCTGCTGGCGGAAATCCAAGCCGAGCGGCGGTTGCGTTTCGCCGCCGAGAGCCGTTGACGCCCTTGAGGCGTGCAGCGCGCGACGTTTCAGGTCGATCGTCGCGAAAGCGAATGCCTGGAAGGAATCCGCACGCCTGAAGCCGCTGCTGACTGTCGGCGAGAATCTCAATCGGGCCAATGTGTTTGCGGCCTACCCTCTGCACGGCGGGGCGCTTCGCACGCCGCCGACCGGGCGTTGCGCGGCCTGGAAGAAACTCGCGACTTGATTTAACTTGAATTGCCGAGCGCCAGGATTACCAACGCCGGCGTGGAGCACTTACAAGGACACTCGCAACTTCGCATGGTCAATCTGAACGGCGTCGGAGTCGCCGACGCGGGTCTGGTTCGACTAGAAGGCCTCGCCGCGATGTAGGATACCGCCTAAAAATGCCTGATTCGCGATCTCAATCTCTTGCTCGATTGATTGACATCCTGGAATCCGCGCGCAATCGAAAGTCGATGTACTTCAACCCGATTGAGCCGGTTACGTTCGAACACTGGTTGAACGGCTTGCACACTGGCTGTTCTCTCGTCGGTCTTGAATGGTCTCCTGAAGACCGTCGTCCGGCGTTAGAGCGGCGCGGGTTGGAGTTGCTATCCATCTGGGAAACCGAGCAACTGGCGGCGCGGCCTCGGTCCCGAGGAGATCGTCGATGAGCTGCTGGCAATTGAAATCGAGATGTGGCGGCATATCGGCGATTGCGAACAGAGCACGCCGCCATGAAACGACGTTTCCAATGATATTGGCATCAAAAACAGGTTGCACGACGCGCCAGATTTAAACATAATCGGCTTTACTGTCCTTTCCCGTAAGCAGCGGCGCTTACGTGGAACAAGCGGAGACTAGAAGATGTCAGCTTTGCCCTGGGCCGTAGGACGCGGAACCGGCCCTGCCGCGCTGCTCGAAATGCAGCCTGATCATTCCGCTCGCTGATCTGACAGCGCCTGGGCAATCTATTCGAAACGACGACGGAAAGGGGCAGCGTGATGAATCGCGACTCGAACTGGCCAGGCGCTCCAGCGCGAGCGGCTCTCTCGGGACGGACGAAGCGGCGAAGGCGTCCAGCCGGCGGCGCGATGCGCCGCCAAGTCGCGTTGCTGGGCCGAAGCGGCGCCGTGGAGCGGCTTGAAGACCGGCGGATGCTGGCCGCTGACTCCGGCGTCATCGCCCCGGCAGTCGAAGCGGCGACGGCGAGCGATCTGCAGTCGCAATACGGGCAATTGCCGTTGAATTTCGAAGTCAACCAGGGGCAGACCGATGGCAAGGTCGACTTTCTCGCGCGGCGCCGGTTATTCTCTGTTCCTGACCGACGCCGGCGCCGTGTTTAACTTGCAACAGGCCTCCGCCCCTGCGGCTTCAAGCGCAGAGGGAGCGCCCGTCGCAAGCGGCGCGTCGGGCACGGTCATCAGCATGCAGTTCGTCGGCGCCAACGCCCATCCCTCCGTGACCGGCCTCGACAAGCGAGAGACCGTCAGCAACTATCTGCTGGGCAGCGACCCCAGCCAGTGGCGCTCCGACGTCGCGAATTTCGGCCAGGTCCAATATGCGAACCTCTACTCGGGCATTGATGCCATCTTCTACGGCAACCAGCAGCACCTGGAGTACGATTTCAACGTCGCGGCCGGCGCCGATCCGGGACAAATCCAGTGGCGGATTCAAGGGGCCGAGGGGCTGAGCATCGACGAGTCGGGAAATCTGTTGATCCACACGGCCGGCGGCGAACTGGTGCAACAAGCGCCTACGATATACCAGGAAGTCGACGGCGCGCAAGTTCCGGTATCCGGGCGGTTCGTTTTGACAGGGGATGATCGCGTCGGCTTCGCCATTGGGAGCTACAACGCTTCGCTGCCGCTGGTGATCGACCCCGTCCTCGATTATGCGAGCTATCTGGGAGGCAACAGCATCGATCAAGGCTACGGCATTGCCGTTGACGGCTCCGGCAATGCCTATGTTACAGGCAATGCCGGCTCAACGGATTTCCCCGTTACGCCCGGCGCCTATCAAACAAGTCGCAACGGCCTTCGTGACGCCTTCGTGGCCAAACTGAGCGCCGACGGCGCCAGCCTGGTCTATTCCAGCTACTTGGGCGGCAATGGCGCCGATGAAGGCCGCGGCATCGCCGTCGACGGCGCCGGCAACGCCTACGTCACTGGCGATACCTCCTCCACGGACTTCCCCGTCACGCCCTGCGCCTATCAGACAAGTCGTGGCGGCCTCTACGACAGCTTTGTAGCCAAGCTGAGCGCCGACGGCGCCAGCTTGATTTACTGCACCTACTTGGGCGGCAGCAACCAAGATTTCGCCTACGGCATCGCCGTCGACGGCTCCGGCAACGCCTACGTTACTGGCAGTACCGAATCAACGGACTTCCCCATCGCGCCCGACGCCTTTCAAACCAGTTACGGCGGGGGTACTAACGACGTCTTTGTGACTAAGTTGAGCGCCGATGGCGCCAGCCTGGTCTACTCAACCTACCTGGGCGGCAGCGCCACTGATGATGTCCACGGCATCGCTGTCGACGACGCCGGCAACGCCTACGTTACAGGCAGCACTGAATCAGCGGACTTCCCCGTCACTCCTGGCGCCTATAAAGCCAGTTCCGGCGTTTACGACGCCTTTGTGACTAAGCTGAGCGCCGATGGCGCCAGACTGGTCTACTCCACCTACCTGGGCGGCAGTATCCACCTGGCGGGCGGCAGGGCGGACTACGGCTACGGCATTGCCGTCGACGCCGCGGGCAACGCCTACATTACCGGCCAAGCCGGCTCTCCGGATTTCCCCACCACGCCCGGCGCCTATCAAACGAGTTCCGCCGGAGGCAGTGATGCCTTCGTGGCCAAGCTGAGCGCCGACGGCGCCAGCCTGGTCTACTCCAGCTACTTGGGCGGCAGCGGCGCTGATTATGCCAACGGCATTGCCGTCGACGCCGCGGGCAACGCCTACGTTACGGGCATCGCTGCCTCGACGGACTTTCCCGTGACGCCCGATGCCTATCAAACTACTCGGGCCGGCCAGATTGATGTCTTCGTGACCAAGCTGAGCGCCGACGGCGGCAGCCTGGTCTACTCCAGCTACTTGGGCGGCAGCGGCGTGATTATCCCTACGGCATCGCCGTCGACGCCGCGGTAACGCTTACGTTGTCGGCATCACCGCCTCGACAGACTTCCCCACGACTCCTGGCGCTTCAAACCAGTTATACTCCCGCCGCCGATCAGACCATTTCCAGCGACGGCTATGACGCCTTCGTCGCTAAGTTCCTGCTCGCGAGCATCGCGGCGCCCAACGACAGTCATTGGCGCCGACAGCGTTGTGGAAGGGGCGGCCGACGGAACCGCCGTCGGAATTACCGCCGCGTCAACCGATGCCGGCGGCGATGTTATCACCTATAGCCTCGCCGACGACGCCGGCGGCCGCTTCGCGATCGATGCCGCAAGGGGCGTCGTGACGGTGGCCGATGGCAGCTTGATTGATTACGAATCCGCGCCGGGCCACAGCTACTCGATCACCGTGCACGCCAGCAACGGCACGTTCATCTCCAGCCAAACTTTCCACATCGCCGTCACGAATGCCGCCCCCGTAACGCCGAGAATAGCGACCCGGCGGCCAACATCGCCATTGAAGCGCTGCGACGGGGACTTACGTCGGCCTGACCGCTGTAGCAACCGATCCTGGCGGAGGTTCGCTGACGTTTAGCCTGACCGACGACGGTTCAGGGGGCGGATTCCAGATCGATCCCGTCACCGGACGCATTACCGTGGCGGACGGAAGCAAGCTCAAGCACAACGCCAATCCGAGCCACGCCTATCAGATCACGGTCACGGCGACTGATGCGGGCGGCTTGACCGCCGCGCAGACTTTTACGATTGACGTCGCGGAGCGCGTGATCACGGCGCAGGCTGCGCCCGTTTCAGGATCCGAGCTCGTGCCGCTGACGAATGTTCCGGTGGCCACGTTCAGCTACGCCCACACAACGCCGCCGGCGGCAGACTTCACGGCCACGATCGATTGGGGCGACGGCGAGACGTCCGCCGGCAGCGTAACGCTGTCGGGAACGACTTACACGGTGTTTGGTTCGCACGTCTATCTGAGCGGCGGGACCTTTTCGACGAAAACGACCGTGACCGAACACAGCGTTTCGACGGTCATAGACGGCAGCGCCGCGATCGCCCCCGCCGACACGCCGCACGAGCGTTATGTGAAAGCCGTGTTCCAAGACGTGCTGGGACGCAGCGTCGACCCGACGGGTTTTGCTTACTGGACGCAACGGCTCGACGCCGGATCGCCGAAGAGCAGCGTCGCCAAGGCGATCGCCCACAGCGACGAATACTACGCCAACTTCGTGATCAAGCCCGCCTATTTGAAACTACTGAGCCGCGCGGCCGACGACGCCGGCGTGCAGCATTGGACGAAATTGATGCACGACGGCCTGACCGATCAGCAGCTCGAAGCCAAGCTGGTCTCGTCCAACGAGTTCTATCAGAATTCCGGCGGGACCGACGCCGCATGGGTCGATGCGGTATATCATCTGCTGCTGCGCCGCCAGGCCGATGCGGCCGGCGAGGCGTATTGGAGCGGCCAGTTGGCCGCGGGCCAGCAGCGCTCTACGATCGCTGAGCGGATCGCCGGCAGTCAGGAGAACAACGCGCAGCTCATCAATGAAGACTACTTCCATTACTTGGGCCGCGCCGCCGATCCCGACGGCCAGGCATACTGGCTCGAGCAGTTCGCGGCCGGCAAGACCAATGAAGACCTCATCGCCGGACTCACCGGCTCGGTCGAGTACTACCAGGAGCACACGAGCTGACGACGCGGTCAGTCGTGGCTGTCAGTCTGGTGACATGGTGAACCTCGAGCCGCAACGCGTCGCGGTAAGCATCTGACACCTGACGCGCGGCTCAAAAGCACGATGGGGCGATTGCAACTCTGCGTTCCCCAAGGCAACGCGAAGCTTTGGCTGCGACAACAATGCCGAGTTGTCGAAAGGGCTGACGCGCAAGGTCTGATTGATGCGCCCGCCGCACAACGCGGCCTTGCTCAACCCGGCCGGCGTTCTCGGCCGGGGCGGCGTCTCGCTTTATCTGCCGGTTACCGGCCGCGGCGTTTTTTCTTGGCGGCTTCTATCTTCTGCTTCATCAGCGCCTGGCGCGAGGGAGGCGTGGCCGCGGGCGAGGCCGTGACCAGCGGCAGCGTGCCGAGTTCCTTGTCTTGCGGCACGAAGTAAGGCATGGGTAACTGGGCCAGACGGATCTTGAGGATTGCGAACACCTGCTGGCGGATCTTCTCCTCGGTCACTTGGGCCGGGTCGCGAATGGCGAGGAAGCCCGGATCGAGCTTCTCCACGTGGTTGTAAATGGTCGTCTTGCCGTCCTTGCTGGTCCACTTGATCTGTAACTCGCCCGCCGTGCTCTGCACCGAGCGGCCAGTCGGCGTGCCGCCGGCGAGTGGATTGAAGCGATTGACGCCTTGCACTTCCTGCAGCGTCTTGCCGAGCGTTTCCTTGTACTGGACCGTCATCAGCGTGGCGCCGTCGGCGGCTATTTCCAGGCCGTCTTCGGCCAGGCGTTCGGCCAGGGCGTTTTCGATCGACGTTTTTGCTTCGGCCGGCTTGCCGAAACGCACTTCGCCAACCTTCACGGTCAGCTTCACTTTTTCGCCCGGCTTGACGATGGCCGGAGCATCGGCATGAAAGGCCGCCAGAGTCTGTTCCAGCTTCTCGGCCGGGAACGGCACGACCTGCAGCTTACGCTCGTTGTGGCCGCCGCTTGAGACAATCAAACCCGCGGGCGTGAGCATCCGTTGCCAATGGCTGAACTCGAGTTGCCCGGGACGGTAGTTCCAAACCATCAACCCCGTGTCGCGGTCGATGAATCCGCCGCCGGCCCACAAAAAACCGGCTGGCTGCTGGACGAATTCCACGGCCGGTCCCTTATACGAAGCCGGGTGGAGCAACGCCGCCTTCAGATTGGCCGATAAGTCATGCCGCAGCGTCTGTTCGCCCGAGGCCATGTCGTGAACCGTCAGCACTGAGTCGCTCTGGCCGTCGCAGTAACAGGCCAGCTCTTTGCCGTCGGGCGAGAAACGCACGCTGTTGATGCTGACCGTCTGACCGTCTTCCGCCTTGATAGCCGGGGAGATCGCGCCTTGTGATTCGCCGGTTTGCAGGCTGTAGATCTGCACCTCGGGCAGCGCAATCGTCGCCAGCCACTGGCCGCCCGGGCTGATGTCGTAACGACTATCTCCCGAGATCTGCTTCGCCAAGTCGAACTGCCGCAGCGACTTGCCCGTCTTGGCGTCCCAGATGCGGAGATGATAGCCGAACTTCCCGTTCTGCTGGCCGAACGTGTAGGTGAGCACTTCGTCGGGGCCGGCGAAATCGAGAATGGTCATCGACAAATTGCGTTCATCGGCCATGAAGCCGGCCAGCTTCTGGCCGCTTTCGAGCGACCAGACCTCTACGTCATTGGCGCGGGACCGATCGAGCACGGCCAGCGCCAGGTATTTGCCGTCGACCGAAAGGGCTCGCTTAATGGCTTTTTCGGGCTGCCCGCTGATGCCGCCGATGCGCTGGCCGGTCGCCAGGTTCCACAGCTCGGCGCGATCGCTTTCATAAGCGGCGAGCCCCGTCAGGCAGAACGGGCTGGCTGAGCGGGGAAAGAGCAACTCTTCAAAGCGCGGGCTGCTCGATCGAAAAGGAAAGCTTTGCCGGCCAGACGAGCGGCTTGGCCGGGGGATCGGCCTTGACGCTCCAGCGGCTGGGCGGCGCGCCCAGGAGCGGCGTCGACCAAAGCGCTGCCGCGCAACACATCGCCGCCCAGAGCGCCGCGCCTCGCTTCGCAGTCTGTCGCGTTGTGCTCGCCAGGGCCCTCGCCACGTTCAACCACGAAACGCAACCTCTGCTCGACATTGCCGAACTCCTTGCCCGAGGAAATGAATCGTCGCGGCTCGCGCGAGCCGCATTCTGTGGCTACCCGGCTAGCTGCAACCTTTATATTGATCGTTTCTTAAGAAAGCAATAAAAATTGCTTGGGGAGCGACTGGAAACGGAAAGCTTCCCCATCGTGCCTACCCCGGCTAATTCATCAGCCCCTGAAATGGCCCGCCTGTTTTCTGTTGCGGCGCCCGCGGCTTGCGCGGGGGGAAGCACTTCAGCGCCCCGAGCCGATGCCTCCGCAAGCCTGGCGGCCACGGGTCGGTTAGGAACCTATTCTGACTTCCTCCGACGGCTGACCTTGATATTCGCCGGTGAGCGTCTTGAGGAATGCGACGATCGACTCCACGTCCTCGTCGGAGAGTTGCACGCCGAGCTGAAACGTGGCCATCGTCCGCACGGCGTCTTCGAGCGTCTTGGCCGAGCCGTCGTGGAAATAGGGGCCGGTCAGCGCGATGTTGCGGAGCGTCGGCGTTTTGAACTTGGAGCGATCGGTCTCTTCCTGGGTGACGTTGAACCGTCCGAGATCGGCCTCCGTAAGCTTTCCGCCGCGCGCCTGAAAGTAATCGGCCTTCAAGCCCATCTTCTCGTAGGTCAGGCTGCCGAGATTCACGCCGGTGTGACAGGTGGCGCAGTGCTGGGACGTAAACAACGAATAGCCGCGCCGCTCTTGCTCGTCGAGCCCGTTTTCGTCGCCTCGCAAATATCTGTCGAATCGCGAATCGGGCGTGAGCAGCGTCTTCTCGAATTCGGCGATGGCGTCGGTGATTGTATCGCTGGAAATCTCGCCGCCGTAAACTGCTTCGAACTCCTTTTCGTACTCGGGCGCGGTCTTGAGCTTGCCGATGACTTCCTTCCACGTCGCGCCCATCTCCAGGGGATTCTGCACCGGGCCGCCGGCCTGTTCCTTCAGGTCATGGGCTCGACCATCCCAGAACTGGGCAAGGTTGAAGGCGGCGTTGAAGACGGTCGGCGCGTTGATCGGGCCTTGGTGACCTTCGATACCCTGCGAGACGACCCGGCCGTCCACGCCTCCCCGCTGAAGATCATGACACGACGCACAGGTGACCGTGTCGTTGCCCGAAAGTCGAACGTCGTTGAAGAGCCGCTCGCCCAGCGCCACCTTGGCCGGCGCCAGGGCGAAGGGGTTTTCATGGGGAATCGGTTGCGGCTCGTAGCCGCCGGGGACTTTGTCGATCCACGCACTCAGGACCTGTCGTTCCTTGTCGCCGAGACCGGCGTTCCAATGCATGGCAGTGTAGCGCAGCGGCGGCATCGAGCGATCATCGACAACGCGTCTGAGCTTGGCCAGTTGCACGGCATTCAGCGGGTCGGCGCCGCTCAACTGCGCTTCGGTGATCACCAAATAGGTCTGCGCCTGCTTTACGTCCTCGGCGATCAACTGCGATGCCACGGGAAAGCTGAAATACAGCGGGCGGTGCATCAGATCAGGCGTATGACAATCGGCACAACTCCGCTGCAGCAGCCGAGAGATTTCCTGAAAACCCGCATCGTCGGAAGCGACGTCGATGTAGGTTCTGCCAACCGCCAGATTGGAAACCGGCAACGCCAATGCCAGCAGCAGCAAGCATCCTGCAATCAGCAGCCCGATTCGCCAACGTTTCGCGGACCAGCTCATGGTTCCCTCGCGGTTCGGCAGATGATCCCCAAACGGTTGCCGTCTTTCGTTTTCGCAGAGCGAGTCCGTCATGGCATGACAACCATAGCTGACTCGCATAATATGTCAAAGACGTACAGTCGTGCTCTTTCCTGCGGCCGTGGCCCCGTTCATCGTCTGTGAGCATGAATTCGCCGAGGTCGAAAGGCGTGATCCTATGGCCGCCCATTGCCGCCGCTGGCTTCCGTTTTCGTTGCGGGGCTTCGCCGTTGGGTTGACAGTGTCGGCCGTCTGGCTGGGCGTCGTCAATCAATCAGGCCTGCGAGCAGCGAGAGGCGGTGCAGGCGATTGAAGCCAACGGCGGATCGGTTGATGGTTGCGGGCGAGCCTGGCCGCTTTAAGTCCGCCGCGACTGCTGGCGCCTGTTTCCAGGAATCGCGTCCAGTCTGCCAGCCGAAGTGGCAACGCAGAAGCTTGCGATCAACGCCTCCACGCCTCGTTTCAGTGCCGCCGGCGCTTCATTCAGAGCATATCGTCCAATTCGCCCTTCAGCCCGCCGGCAAAACGGGCCGATATTACCGAATGTACGGTTCAGTGCGGCAGGGTTGCGCGGCGCGGGCGAAGCACGGGCCGCAGGAGGCCTCGATGAGCTTCTCGATCTCCGGAGTCGGCGGCTGCAGCGCGCCGCAAATCACCTCCGGCGCCAGCGCCTATGCCTCGCCGACGGCCAAGATGTCGAGCCTGTTTCAGCAGATCGACTCGGGAAATTCCGGTTCCATCACGCAAGCCCAGTTCCAGCAGGCGTTCGCCGCGCTGAACCCGCCGGCAAGCTTTCAGACGCAAGGCGCGGGCGCCACCTTCAGCCAGCTCGATCCCAACGGAACGGGCTCGGTGTCGAAGCCCGATTTCGTCAGCGGCATGACCGCCATGATGCGCGCGTTCCGCGGCGGAAGTGCGAGCGGCGCGTCGGCGACTTCGTCCGCATCCAGCGGCAGCGACGCCGCGTCGCAATCGCTCAGCGACAGCCTGCAGTCATTCCTGCAACTGGGCAGCCAGGGCGAGGCCGCATCGAACAACAATGGCGTGGGCGGAATCCTGGACGCCTGGGCTTAATTGCGGCCGCGCCGGCGCTTTTGAATCGGTCCGCCGCGTGGAGGCCGGGCCTTGATGACGCTCCACAGTTTTCCGTTTTCGGCCCTGGGCAGCCCGTGCATGCTGCACCTGTATGCCGCCCGGTGCGCCGACGCCCAACGGATCGCTGCAGCCGCCGCGGCGGAAGTCTTCCGCATCGAACGCCGCTATTCGCGTTATCGCTCCGACAGCGACCTGACGGCCATCAATCGGATTGCGGAACAGGGCGGCTCCGTGGAAGTCGATGAAGAAACGGCCGGCCTGCTGCAGTACGCCTTTGCGGCCTTTCAATCCAGCGGTGGATTGTTCGACATCTCTTCAGGACTGCTCCGCAAGGCGTGGGATTTCAAGTCGGGGCGGCTGCCCGAACAGTCCGCGCTCGACGCACTGCTGCCGCGCGTCGGTCTCGACAAAGTGCAATGGAAATCGCTGCAATTGAGTTTCACCGTTGCGGGAATGGAGCTCGACTTCGGCGGCCTGGGCAAAGAGTACGCCGCCGATCGCGCGGCGGAAACCTGCCTGGCGGCCGGCGTCGAGCATGGCCTTGTCGATCTGGGCGGAGACATCCGCGTGATCGGCCCGCATCCGAGCGGCGAAGCATGGCAGATCGGCATCCGCAATCCACAATCTCCGGGGCAGGCAATGGCAACAGCTCTCATCGAGCGCGGGGCGCTGGCCACCAGCGGCGATTACGAGCGTTGCATTGAAATCGACGGCCGGCGTTACTCGCACCTGCTCCATCCCAGAACGGGCTGGCCGGTTGAAGGGCTCTCCTCAGTCAGCATCATGACGGATCGCTGCCTGGTCGCCGGTTCGGTCTGCACAATCGCCATGCTGAAAGGCCGAGACGGAATTGACTGGCTGAACAGCCTGGCAATCGATCACAGTTGGATGGACGACCAGCACCGCATCGGTTGTCGCGGGGCCTTCATGATCGAGCCGACTGATGACTGGTCTTGAGACGTCGGGAGCGAACGAGTAGCGGATAGCGGGCCACGGGGATGCCGCCCCGCAATATCCAGATGGGCTGACGGCCAACTTCGAAGGCCAGGTCATTCGTGGCGGTCGAAATTCCGTTGAACTACGGTTGCGGCCCGCGATCTGCCTATTAGCCACTCGTTTTATAGCCGATTGACGATTTTATCACCCTGTCGGGCAGCACCACTTCGCCAATTCTTGCGTTGGCGGAGGCCACGAATCGCCGGTTGGCGTTCGTGCAGTTTCCTCACGGGGTGCGCCGGACCCCAGCGCGCAAGCGAAGTCAACCAAAATACCAGTTGCTCGCTACGGGCGACCAATGCCGTCTTCAGCCAACTCGATCCGAACGGCACGGGCTCGGTCTCGAAGCCTGATTTCGTCCGGGGTATGACTGGGCTGATGAAATCGCTCAGAAATGGCGGCGCGGCCAGTGCGACGGCGTCGCCGGACCCGTCGATCGCCAGCAATGCGGCTGCACACTCGCTCAACCAAAGCCTCGACTCGCTCGTGCAACTGGGTGGCCAGCCGATTTCCACACCGACAGCGGCTTGGGCACCATTCTCGACACGCTGGCTTGATAGCGATCGACTTGCCCACGGCGTCGCCGTTCACCTTCTTTTGAGCGCTGGTTCAGCCACTTTTTCAGGAATTCTCCGTTAGCCAAGATCAACCAACCTCAAGACGGAAGGCCGAGGCTGTCTCCCCGGCCTTCCGCAGTCCGCTTGCCAAGCGGCCTCGCCCACGCAGTGCCTTCAACCGCGGTATTCAGCGTCGGGAATGTCGAGGAGTCTAAGGATGCGGCGCTGGACATCACTTAGTTCGGTTACGAAGACGGTGGGGCTATCGCTGCTGCCGCCGGCCGTGTGACGTTGGATATTTTCAAACAAGTCGATCAGGTGACTGGTGGTCGGGCCGAGGCAGGCGCGATCCCCCGGGCCCATGGGAATACTGTCGATCCGTTGATCAATCATCGCCTGACGCAGCTCTCTCTCTAGAAGGGCCTCGACAAGCATGACAAGAAAGTATACGCACAACAGTGAATGGACCCGGCGCACGCTTTTCAGATACACCGGCGACACGTGGAAATCAGTCTTCAACTGTGAGAAACGCGACTCAGTCATTGCCTGGGGCATATAAGCCAACAAGACCTGAGATTCGGAAAGGTCAAAATCGTTCGTCACCAGGGCAAAGACGCCGTCGCATTGCTGGTCCTCGGCGATTCGTTCGTAGTGGATATGATAGGATAGATCGAACCGCTTAGTGACTTCCTTGGCGTAGCGGGTGCTCTTGCAAGGTCGCCCCGGTCGCGTCTGGCGATAACGCTCCTTGGTTGTTCGCGTTTGGACCGTGACGTCGATCCAATCGACCACTTCGCACGACGCGAGGATCCGCTTGACGGCCTTTGCCACCTTTGGCCGCTCGCGATACCGAGTCCGTGGCAAGGTGATTTTCTGCCGAAGTTCATCCAACTGTCGCGTTGCCCTCTGGAGGCGGCTGGACCGGGCCAGCCCGTCCAATTCGGCCTTTCGCTGGCTGTGATACCAAAGGACTCGATAACCTTCGCTGCTGATAGGCACTTCCTTCGCGACGGCAAAGCGGTCAACCACCTTCGTTTCATCCTTTTCGTCGGTCTGTTCGTAAAGCGGCCACCAGGAGACCTTCCCTTTCCGAAAGGATGTGCGGAAGCCATCGTCTTCCCCGTGCGTCCGTGGGAGCAAGGTTATGAATCGGCCACCGAGTTGATGCAGATAAGCCATGTCTTCGCGCGTGCGGCGCTTCGAGTCGGCCACATAAAGAAAGTCGCGACCGCCGGCCAACTCCCTTAGCAGATCCCAAGTCTCCTGGTGCGCCTGCTCGTCGTTCATGTTGCCGTTGGTAATACGGAAGTGGACCGGCACACCGCCGTCATCACTCAACGTGAGGATATAGGCCAGTTGTTTCGCGCAGGACGAAGGCGGGTTCCCTGGTCGGCAACGTGGCAGTACTTGCCGTGACAGGTGATCATGGTGGGGGCGCTGTGGAAGTGCTGCAGCGAAACGCCAAACTCTCCACCCATCTGGAGGGCAACGTCTCGCACGAACGCCATTTTATCGCTGTGAAATAGGCAATCGAGTGCGCGACCGATTCCGTCCTCGTTCAGCCCCTTTAACTCATCGAACGTCAGGCCAAAAAGGTCCGGAGCGTAATTGGAGGCCCACTCGTCGATACCATGCAAGGGTTCACGTGAGATAAGCAATTTACGCAGCAGCACGAGCAGCGTATTTGACGCTGACACCTTCACGCATTGGTCCTCTGGCGGCAGGTACTTATCGAGCAAGTTCTCCACTCGAAGCCGCTTGAGGATGCGGTTGATGATTGGTAAGGCCCCAATCTTTTCAGTACGAACGGGCCGTCGGCGAGCTCGTGAGTATGATCGCTCACAGAACACGTCGACATCCATCTCTTTCGACAAAAGAAAGTCAAGGAACGGCACACCTTTGTACCTGCACGTCTGTTGAACGCTCAGCAAGATCAGATAGTCCTGAAGGCCACGCTCAGAACTCATTCCATTGATGATTCGTCTATACTTAGCAAACGGCTTTACCGCATGTTCCGCATTGTTGTTGTTCCAAGGAATCCCATCGTTGTCGAGGAAGACAAATAGTTTATCCTGGTACTTCACGAGTCGCTTCCGATACTTATCCGCTATATCGGACACCAGCACCTGACCTTCCAGGTCGCGAATCCATGACTGAACCCCTCCGCTGTGTTTCTTCAAGTATCTCGACCGCAACCCAAATCTGTCAATTGTACCCACGATACCCTGCATCAGCATTCCAAATTCCCGTGCCATGGCCGCCAACTCATCGTCGAACGGATTTTTCAACAGGTCGTCGTTTAGGTCCCGAATTAAATGCACAAGACACTTCTGCTGGAGGCACGGCATCGAGTCGTATCCAGAGTAGAAATCCGTCACCAACACACCGTTGAACCCGTCCAATATGTCTTTCAGGAAGGCCGTTTCACGTGTCGGCCGATATAAGTACACCACCTCTTCCATGTTCGAAAGGACCCAAACAAAGCCGCTAGTCCCTTTTAACCTTATTTTTGTTTCATCTGCGTGAATTAGCTCGCCATGCCTGATTTTTGCCAACAGATTGTCAACCATAGACCTATATTGGCCCGCTAGTCGCCGCTTGAAGTCATGACATCGACTTAGTGGCAGTTTGATCCCGAAACATTCCTGCGCGGTCAATGTGATCTGCTCAAAGGTCATTCTGTTTGCCACGTACTGGTACATTGCCCACGACACCAGGCAATCCCCAAAATGATGCACGGCCATAAATGTCTTCGGAGCGAAGCGCCGCCCGCACTTTGCACATTTATACCAGTAGGCATGATGCTTAACTATGACTCTCCTTATACCCGTCTTCGTGAAGGATAGATCAATACTCGCTTTTGCGACACCATTCCCTTGGCATGCTTTTAGCTTACGGCTCTCGCAGTGTATGCATTGGTCGGCATCATGTGCGATCAGTTTGTTAACATAGCACCCCGTACGTTCCGCGTGCTGTATGCGGCGGTTTACCTTTTTGAGGTTCGGATGCGTTCTGACATATACCTTACTTCGCTGGTAGTCGAAATAGGCGCACTCGATGAGCCTTTCAAACCCCTTCACAGCTGGTATCACCTTGCCATATTGCCGCCCGTGGTTACTAGAGCACGCAAGGGCGTCGATGTGTTGTATCGTGACCCGCTCATCCGACTTCCTTGACGACTTGCCCTGGGCCGAGAGAGATTCCAAGAACTCCGTTACGACCCTCAGTGCTCGACAGTCATCCTGGTTATACTGAAGTAGCGCCGTCTTGAGATTGCGGAGCCGAGTGCGGCACCATTGCTTCCTCCACATGATACTGTCTAGTCCAGTTGCGCCATCCGTCGACCACCGATACCCAAGAAACTGACCAATGTCTTTGAGGCGGTTCGAATGCGTGGGGAAGTAAAGAGTGCGATAGACAAGTTCAAGCACATTAGTCGTGTTCGTTTCTAATTGCGTCGCAAGCAGTTCTGTTGGTGCCAAGTGCAACATTCTCTTGAACACGCGGGCTTCGTAGCTTCCATAATGGTATATCCGCATATCGGTGTACCGGCCTAGCAGTTGAAAAAACTGCGTGAAGATGACGGTCTCTCCCTTTTTGTCATCAGCCCACAATGAATGCGAGTGGACGTGCCTGCCGGTGACGACGTGCATTCCTATCAGGTATACGAACTTGGCCTGTGGGTCGCCTTCCATGTCTACATAGATACGTGTAGCCGCGGAAGGTATCGCGGGTGGGTTGAGCACGTAGACTGTATTGTCCCTGATTGCACGCGCTTGCAGAGGGAAAGTGAAGGGCCAAGTTGTTGTTTTGGCCTGCTTGTTGCGTTTTCGTGGACGAAACGTATGGGACAGTTGGGTTATGGTTAGAATGCCCTTGCCGTTGTATCGGATAATATCTCTCTCGTTGACGCGCTCGAGCAGGCTTAGATTGTCTTCTTCCACTGCTTGAGCCTTACATAGCCGCTGAAACTGGCACACGTCGCAATGTTTATTAAGGACTAGCCGCGGCGGATCGGCAGTGAGTAAAGCCAGTAGTTCATCTAGTAGTCGTGGCACTAAGCGATTATATTTGTCGAGTCTCACTGATACGCGCTGACAATTGGCCCCGCAAATAATGAAGCCTGTATTAGGAGTTGTCGCTTGGATGGCATTAAGGACAGAGGCGCCAAAGGCCAGGAGTTGTTTGTGCGGCGCGCGCCACACCATCATCGGGTATAAATAGGACGGGGGCGTATTGGAAAGGCCCAAGTGCGGAACGGCCAGGAATGCGCTGCAAGGCATCATAGGTAAAGACAATCGCGTCGTGATGGATCGAGCCACCGAAAATGATCGGACGGCCACGCTCCAGGTCGTGCAGGCGAAGGCGGTCCTCAGACGGAGCAGCGGCTAGGCCGTGGCTTTGAAGAAGAGATGCTTTTGCAGCGACTTTGAATGTCGCACGTTCCTTCTCCACAAAGGCCGCATATCCGTGCCAAGCACCTTTGGTTTTCGTGTGGAGCAGATGGGTCTTGTACTTGCAGTATAGGAAGGCGTCGATAAGGTCAGTCGTGATCTTCATTGGGTTGTTCTCCTGAGCAACAGGGCCGACGGAGCGAAAGTCAGCATGTCGTGTTGGGTGGCCGAGCAGTTCCTGAAGCCGTGGACAAGCATTCGATACCGATCGGCGGCAAGCGGCTGCACCGGTATTTCCCATCTTATTCCGCGACCAAGGGACGTCACGCCAAAACGTTCAGAATGCCAGACTTCGCGACGGCTTAGTGACATCGATCATGCTTTCAAGGCCTGTTCTCGGTCAGCGGCAAGGTTGAGAAGCCGACCACAGGCTCATCCCCTCAACGTAACGCGCTCAGAGCGGACATGAGTATGGCCCGGCATCGAAAAGGCACCGTGGTGATTGACATCAACGTCGGTCGCAACACGACTGCCGGCCGCGAGCATGAGCGCTATCCGCGAAAAGTGCATGTTGCGACTGTGGATTCCCACGGGCCGTCCCTTTGGGCGTTCGCTTTGGCGCGAACGCAGCGCGCATTTTCGTCACGGGGAGGCATCGACCTCCGCAGGTTAATGCGCAGGCCGGCCCCGGGGCAGGTCGACGAACAGCGGGACGCGCCGAGCATTGTCCAGAAGCTCTCCAGCAATTCAGTCGTGCTGGCGGCAAAGATTTTGCGAAATGGCACACGCGTCGGCGGAAAGTTCCGAAGCGAGCGGCGCGAAACAAGCGGCCGGATGATGGATGGATTTGGGCCAGGCGTCTCCTGCCGGCTTGATGCTTCTCCTGCCTCGGTGTGGCAGGCGCCGGCGAATCGCGAAGGTTGCGAGGAAGGTTCGCCAAGACAGAGCATTTTAGGGGGCAGTGCGGGCCAAAGAATCGATCCATGCGCGGACCCAACATGCACCGCCGCCCCTTTCTCGCCGCAACCGCCGCCTGTTTCGCCCGCACGCTTCGCGCCGCCGAGGCGCCGCGTGATGCCCGGATCACCCGCGTGGTCGGCTTCAACCTGACGAGCCGTCCCAACAAGCTGGCGGGTAAGAACGCCCGGCTCGACGTTCACTGCGATCACGGCCGCGAGAGGAGGCTGCGAATCTATACCAGTCTGGGCGTCGAAGGCATCGGCAACTCGGCGATCGGAGAACAAGCCGCCGCTTCGCTGCTCGGCAAGCATCCGTTCGATATGGAGCGTGGCTGGCGCACGCTCGTGGCCGACGGCGAGACGCAACGCGAGTTGGCGGCATACAAGCCGTTCATCGAGACCGGCGCGATTGACGTCTTCCAGGGCGCTATGAATCATTTCGGCATCGACGGCATTCTCGCCAAGGCGGCCATGGCCAGGCCGCACGGCGCCCGCATCGCGCCGCACAATTGGGGCACGCTGGTCGGTTATTACCTGGAATTGCACGTCGGACTCGCCGTGAGCAATTTCTATCGCGCCGAGCACGATCCGCTTGTGAGCGACGTGCTCGTCGCCGAGGGCTACCGGCTCCAAGATGGTCTGGCCAGCGTGCCCGATGCGCCGGGGTCTGGGATCTCGATTGACGAAGCGGCGTTCGTGCGCGAGGTGGAAATCCGCTTTGACTTGAAGGCTTGAGGCGCAAGCAAAAAGTGGCGTGCCTCGCGGCGCTGTCTTTGGTTGGCGCCTCACTGCCGATGCCGACGGACGCCTGGTATGCGCCGGCTTACCGATTATGCGCCAGACCGTAAACGCCGGCGCCCCGGCCGGCGCGGAAGCCGGTCGGGCGCTGTCAGGGAAGGCCCGGGGATCGTATTGAGTAATTTCGCTGAACGCAATTCTGCAACGCGACGCCGGATCGAAGAGGCTTTTCGAATCTCCGCCGTCGCGGCAAAACCGCGATCCGCGAATCAGACGTCGTACTCGTCCTCGGTCGACAAACCGGGTAGAGGAATCGGGTACTTGCCGTTGGCCATGCGTTGCAGCGGCGCGGCCGAATCCATCGTCAGCTTGTCGACGTCCGGGGCGAACTCGTGCTTGTGGTTGAGGATCTGATCGAAGGTAATCACCTTGCCGGTGTGGCAGGCCATGCGGCCCATCGAAGTCACCAGGCTGGCCTCGGCGCCGCGCTTGGCTTCGTTGTACGGCTGATCGCTGCGGATCGCCGTGAGCAGGTGCTCCCACTCCAGGTCGTACGGATTGGGCTCGGGCGCCGGAAAGGCCCAGGCCAGCTTGCCGCTGTCCATATTCTGCCCGTTATACGTGCGGCACTTGGCCGGAGTGTGCGATGCGGTGGAAATCACCGCCAGGCCCTTCGTGCCGTGGGCATAGCTGGCGAACTCGTTGTGGCAGCCCGGAATGTTGCGGCCGTTGAGTTCCAGCTTGGAGCCGTCGGCAAACGTGTATTCGACTGAGTAGTGGTCGAAGTTCTGATCGACCTTGTCGTCGCGATAGTGGCGTCCGCCGCTGCCTTGCGCCTTGACGGGCCAGGCGTCTTTCATCCAGCAGCATTCGTCGATGTTGTGGATCAGGAAGTCGCTGTAGCAGCCGCCGCTGGCCCAGAGAAAGCCGTGGAAGTTCTTGATCTGGTAGAGCAGCTCGCTCATGTCGCCGGCCGGCGGATCGACGAAGGCCGAGCCGATCGGCCCCTGCATGCGGTAGGCGCGGAGCAACAGGATGTCTCCGATCTCGCCCGACTGGATCCGCTCGTGCAGCTCTTCGCGCGCCTGGCAGTGCCGGCACATCAAGCCGACGCCCACCTTCAGGTTCTTGGCGACCGAGGCCTCGGCCAGCTTCAGCATCTTGCGCGTGCTGGGGCCGTCGACCGTGGTCGGCTTTTCCATGAAGACGTTGACGCCCTTTTCGATCGCGTAGCCGAAATGGACCCAGCGGAAGGCGGGCGGAGTGGCGAAAATGGCGACGTCGCCGGGCCGCAGGCAGTCAATCGCCTTGCGGTAGCCGTCGAAACCGATGAACTTCTGATCTTCCGGCACGTCGACCATCTGGTCGCCGAACTTCTCGCGCAGATTCTTGTGGCTCGGTTGCAACTTGTTCGGGAACACGTCGGCCATCGCCACCAGCTTGACCGGCCCGGTCTTGGTGGACAGCGCGTTGGCTGCGGCCCCCGTGCCACGGCCGCCGCAGCCGACCAGCACGATCCGGATGGTGTTGTCTTCGCCGGCGTGAACGCGAGGCAGGGCCATGCTCAACAGGGAGCCGGCGGCGGCGACGCGGCCGCTTTGTTTGACGAACTCGCGGCGCGTCGTTGCGCTGGATTCATGCGTGCTCATGAAAAATCTCCTGGAATTTCGGACGGGCAAGAAGCTGGCCGCGTAAGGCGATGCGACGCCGATAATCGACGCCCGAATTCGGACATCGGGCGAGGGCGGCGGAAGCGGCGGACGTTACGCTTGGCATGCTGTTAACTGGAACTGGCGGGCTAGCGGTTTTGCCAGCGCAAAACCGCCGTCGTACGGAAGCTGCCAGGCGCCGCCGCTTGCGCGGCTCCCCCGATGCGGGGCGTCGCTTTGGGCGAGCCCCTCAGACGCCAAACAGGTCTGTTTAGTATCCCCGCCGGCGCGGCCCGACGCAAGCTGTTGCGTGGGAGAGCAGAGTCCGGAATCGCAAATCGTCCCAAACGGGCCGCAGAGCGAGTGAAAACGCGTGCGAACGCGGCCGCCAGAAGCAGCTTGCAGCCGGTTTCGCTCGGCTTGGCCTTGTGATTAGAATGGCGACGCAACGCTCAACCACGGGGTCTTTGTGACGCAACGCGGGCTGCAATCCGCGCCGCAAAGGCGGCGGCCGCCTCGGTCCCCCAAGTTCCCGAGAAACTACTGACGAAAGCTGGAAACCATGAACATTCGCTTGCTGTCGTTATTGGCCTTGGCCGCCGTTTGCTGCTCATCGCTGAACCCAGCCCTGGCCGCCGATCAGGTCAAGCCGCTCAAGGTACTGCTGATCACCGGCGGGTGCTGCCATGATTATGCAAAGCAAAAGGACATTCTGAAGGAGGGGATTGAAGCCCGGGCCCATGCCGTGGTGGACATTGTCTACTCGGCGGATCGCAGCACCAAGGCCCGCTTTGATATTTACGAAAAGTCCGACTGGGCCAAGGGCTATGACGTGGTGATCCACGATGAATGCTCGGCCGACGTCAAGGAAATGCCGTACGTGCGGAACATCCTCAAGGCGCACCAGGAAGGCGTGCCGGCGGTCAACTTGCACTGCGCCATGCATTGCTATCGCACCGGAACGGACGACTGGTTCGAGTTCGTCGGCATCCATTCGACCCGTCACGGCCGGCAGGAGCCGATCGAAGTGACGTACGTCGACAAGGAACATCCGATCGCCAAAGGCCTGGAGGATTGGACGACGATTAACGAGGAGCTGTACAACAACCTTCGCGTGTTCGACACGGCGCATGCGCTGGCTCGGGGCAAGCAGGGCAAAGACGAATATGTTGTCACTTGGGTGAACCAATACGGCAAGACGCGCGTGTTCAACACCACGCTGGGCCACAACAACGAGACGGTGGCCGACGGCCGTTATCTCGATCTCGTCACTCGCGGCCTGCTATGGAGTTGCGACAAGCTGAATGAGACCTATCTGAAAAAGCCGTAAGAGAGTCGCCATGCCTCTGGTTCTCAGTCTCGATCTGGGGACGACGACCATCACGGCGCTGGCGCTCGACGTCGAGCGCGGCGAGATTGTCGCGCGGGAAACGGCGGCCAATGCCGCCCGAATCGCCGCGGACGGCTCGCTGCCGGGCCGCTCCGAGTGGGACGCCGACAGGATCGCCGCCGAGGCGCTGGCCGTCCTGAAGCGGCTGACCGCCTCGCTGGGCAATCGCACGCAAGAACTGGCGGGCATTGGCCTCACGGGTCAACAGCACGGCGTAGTGTTGGTCGATCGAACGCTCAAGCCCCAGGGCCCGTTCATCAACTGGCAGGATCGTCGCACCGAAGAGCTCGATCCGCAAAGCGGCCGGAGCTGGCTGGCGCTGGCTCGCAATCGAGCCGGCCAGGAAGCGAGACGCACCACCGGCTGTACGTTGGCGGCCGGATACATGGGCGCCACGCTATTTTGGCTGCAGTCCCAGGGGCTTCGGCTGCGCGAGCGGACGGCGTGTTTTCTGGTCGACTTCATGGCCGCACGGTTGACGGGCGAATCCGTCGCGACCGACGCCACCTCGGCCGCCAGCAGCGGATTGTTCGACGTTCGATCGGGCGCCTGGCACGAACCGCTGATCGAAGCGTTGGCTTTGCCGATGGAGCTCTTTCCCCCGGTGCGCGATGGGGGCCGACCGTATGGGCATTTGACGCCGCACGCGGCCGAGGCGACCGGCCTGCCCGCTGGACTGCCGGTATGCGTGGGCGTGGGAGATAATCAGGCCAGCGTTTACGGTAGCGTCGCCGAGTTGGAAGCGAGCGTGCTGGTCAACGTCGGCACGGGCGGTCAGGTGGCGGCCTTTAGCGACCGCTTCCTTTACGGCGACCCGTTAGAAACTCGCCCCTTTCCCGGCGGCTTCCTGCTGGTGAATGCCGGGCTGTGCGGCGGCCGAACCTACGCCTTGTTGGAAAAGTTCTTACGCCAGGCGTGCAGTCTGCACGGCGACGCCACGCCGCCCGGCTCGTTGTACGAAACCATGAACCGCCTGGCGGCCAGCGTGCCGCCCGGCTCCGAGGGGTTGCGTTGCAATCCGCTGTTCACCGGAACTCGCTCTCAACCCGAGTTGCGAGGCACATTCGAAGGCATTTCGGTCGACAACTTTACGCCGGCCCACGTCACGCGGGCGCTGCTGGAGGGCATGGCGCGGGTGTTCGCCGGCGGGGCCCGGGCGATTGAAGCGGTGGCGGGCAAGACGCGCCGCCAACTCGTCGGCGCGGGAAACGGACTTCGGGAGAACCCCGTGCTGGCCGATTGCGTGGCCCAAGAATTCGCGTTGCCGCTGGCCGTTCCCTGCCACCGGGAAGAAGCGGCGTTTGGCGCCGCGCTACTTGCGGCCGTCGGACTCGGGGCGATCGCAGATCGTCAGGCAGCCGCCCAGTTGATTCGGTATGAGCGCATCGGCAGTTCGGGCATGGGATGCATCGACGCATGAACCGAGATCGATGCGATACCTGCACTGACATCAATGCGATCCTTTAAAGTGCGGTCGCCAGGCAGCAGAGCCGCTCGGAAAGCGTCACGCTGGTCGGAGACAGGCAAGCAGCTTTCCGGTTTTAGACTGGTAACTCCCGCTCGTGGCCGCTGTACTCCCCGGAAAGGTCATCCGGCGCCCGGGCAAACTCTCCAGATTGCCGGGCGCCAGCGGAGGCGGTTGTGTCAATGTTCCAAAGTGCTGCGCAAAAATAGATCGGTGTGCGTTTCAGCGCATCGAACTGCGCGCATTCGGCGCCCGCTTTTTCGGTCGAAGAGCCGGCTCGACTCAAACTGGGCGTATTCCATCCTTTGAAGCTTGCGCAAGGCGCCGCAAGAAGAGCATCGGAGCGTCTTAAACGAGGCTTTGCATGGTTATGGCACGCCGCTTGCAGAAAAGGGGCGACAATGCGGCGAACCATTCGAGACCGCAGAGCCGTCCAAGAACCCCTTCTCTGAGAGTAGACGTCATGCAAGCAAGTTTTCCTGGAACCGAGACGATCACTTCCCAAGCTCCCGTCACCGTCGTGTTGAAAGATCCGGCCACCCGGAAAGGCTCCGTTCCGAGCGAACGCGAAATCCACCGTCGGGCCGCCAAGATTCGTCACAGTTGGACGCCGGAAGAGCGCCGCCGTCGCGCCGTTTCTGATTCGAGCTGGGAACTGGTTTCCTGGTTGTTGGGCATTCAGTCTCACGCCCAGCGCAACTGCCGCTAGGGCGACTGCCGGAAATTCCGCCTGCCGTGGCCGCAGGCCGGCGGCATGAGCGAAGCGGATTTGAACATGCCGGCTGACCGAGCGTCAGTGCGGCGCGGCAATCGCCCGGGCGACCGCCGCAAAAATGGCGTAAACCGCAGCCAGACAGCCAGCGAGTATGACCAGTAACGCGATGATCAGCCCGCCAACGAACAACCAGTCGCCGGCGCGAGCACGGCGCTCTTCCACGGGAGCGGCCCTCACGTGCCGACGCAACAACGACACATTCCGCTGATTGGATTTCCAATATACGTCGAACACGTCCCCCAGTAACGGAACGGAACCGACCAACCAGTCGATGGCGATATTCAGGGCCATTCTGGCCAGCGTGACGCGCGGAACGCCGAACCGGCTGGCCGCACTCAGGATGTAGAGCGAAACCATCGAAGTCAGCGCGTCGCCGACGCCGGGCAGCAGTCCGATGAGCGAGTCGAGCCCGAAGCGAATTCCTACGCCCGGGATGCGAAACACGCCGTCCATCCACAGCGCGAGCAATTCCAGTTCGCGCTGCAACTGAAGGTCGGCCTCGCTTCGCATGGGGCCCGTTTCCAGGATCGGTTCGACCATTGATTTTACCTCGCGACACGGAAGCGGAATTCGTGAGAGCTCCGGGCCCCCTTTACAGCCCTCCAGCCCCCTAAGCGGCCGGCGCTCGAGTTCCGCCTGCCGGAACCTTCGCACGCTTCCGCTACGGTTGTAAAACCATCGCTGCGCATCCGCGCCCTAGGAAGCTCCTTGCAATACGATATAGTGGCAGGCGAGCCAAGGAACACATGAAATCACAGCTAAGGCAAATCGAGCGCCGCTGGCGAGAAATCGGGCCGCCGGAATACTGGATCATTGCGGCGCTGCTACGGAAGATGGCAATTTCTCAGTATTCTATGCAGAGGATAACGCAACGGCGAGCAGCCACGCGCGGCATCGCGCCGCGCTTCGCTGTTCGCCGTCCGTCGGGCGAGGCGAAATGGCGTTGATACTGAGTTGCCAGTCGCTTGGCAAGTCGTTCGGAGCGAGGCTGCTGTTCGAAGACATCTCGCTGGAAATCCTCGACGGAGAACGGCTGGGCCTGATCGGCCCCAACGGTTCGGGCAAGTCGACGCTATTGCGGATCCTCGCCGACGAGTTGGAAGCCGATTCGGGTTCGTGCACCCGTCGCAAGGGGCTGCGCGTCGGCTACCTGCCGCAGGAGGACGTATTCCCGGCGGGCGCCACCGTGCAGCAAGTGCTGGCGCAAGCCCTGGCCGCGGAGCCGATCGAGGAGTATCAACGGCAGACCCAGGTCTCGATCACGCTGGGCAAGTTCGGCTTTGACGATCCGCAGGCGCCGGCCCAAACGCTATCCGGTGGCTGGCGAAAGCGGCTGGCGCTGGCCCGAGAACTGATCCGCCAGCCCGACTTGCTGTTGCTGGACGAGCCGACGAACCACCTCGACCTGGAAGGCGTGCTGTGGCTGGAACAACTGCTCCGCGATGCGCCGTTCGCCTTCGTGCTGGTCAGTCACGACCGCTACCTGCTGGAAAACGCGACCAACCGGGCCGTCGAACTGAACCGCGCCTACCCGCAAGGCTACTTCCGCGTCTCGGGCAACTATAGCGAGTTGCTGATCAAACGGGCCGAATTTCTGGAAGCCCAAGCGCGGCAAGAGGAGTCGCTGGCCAACCAGGTGCGGCGCGAGATCGAATGGCTGCGGCGCGGCCCTAAGGCGCGGACCGGCAAGAGCCAGTCGCGGATTGATCGCGCCGGCCGCATGATGTCCGATCTGGCCGGGTTGCGCGCGCAAAACTCCCAGGGCCGCCGCGTCGACATCAACTTTTCCGCCAGCGGCCGCACGGCCAACAAGTTACTCTCGGTCGAAGACGTCGAGATGGGCTTTGGCGACCGAACGCTGTTCAGCGAAGTCAGCTTTACGCTGGCGCCCGGCGATCGCCTGGGGCTGATCGGCAGCAACGGCAGCGGCAAAACTACGCTGCTGCGAATTCTCTCCGGCCAGTTGCAGCCGCAGCACGGCGCGATCGATCGCGCCCGGCGGCTGGAAGTCGTCTGGTTCGATCAGAACCGCGAGCAAATCGATCGCAACCTGACCCTGCGGGAGGCGCTCTGCCCGCAGGGCGACCAGGTGATTTTCCAAGGCAAACCGGTACATGTCGTGGCCTGGGCCAAGCGGTTCCTGTTTCGTACGGAGCAACTCGACATGCAGGTCGGCAAGTTGTCCGGCGGAGAGCAGGCTCGGATCCTGATCGCCCGGTTGATGCTCACGCCGGCCGATATTCTGCTGCTGGACGAGCCGACCAACGATCTCGACATTCCTTCGTTGGAAGTGCTTGAGGAGAGCCTCTCGCAGTTCTCCGGCGCCATCGTGTTGATCACGCACGATCGTTACATGCTCGACCGGCTTTCGACCATGGTGCTGGGACTGGACGGTCAAGGCGGCGCCCATCTCTATGCCGACTATCAACAGTGGCAAACCGCTCAGGAAAATCGGCAGCCGGCGGCGGTTGAAGAGAAACCTAAGAAATCCGCAGCGCCGGCGCCCAAGCCCAAGCCGGTCAAACTCTCCTACAAGGAGCAGCGGGAACTCGACGAAATGCAAGAGCATCTGCACGCGGCGGAAGCACAAGTCGAATCGCTGCAACAGGAGATCGCTGCGCTGGCCGGCGGCGATTACAAACTGCTGAACGCGAAAAGCGGCGAGTTGCACGATGCGATGGAAATGGTCGATCGGCTCTATCACCGCTGGGAAGAATTGGAAGCCAAGCGCGCCGGCGGGTAAGTGCCTTTCCAGTAGCGGAACCGGCGACGGTTCCGTGATATAAATAGCCGGCCGCGCTTTCGCAACGGTAGCGGAAGCGTGTGACGATTCCGAGAGCCGCCAAGCGCGCCGCCGCAGGCAGTTGGAGAACTGCGCAGAGCGCCGGAATTCTCACGAATTCCGCTACACGTTGCCGCTGCGCTTTCGCAGCGTCTGCGAACCCGGCCGCCCGTTTCCCGGTTTTGCTCCCCAACGTCTCGTGCGGCTACAATGACATGGACCATGCTTCCTGCTTCTTCGCTTGCCGCCGGCTGAAATCCGAACCGCCATGAATGCCTACCATTGCACCCTGGGGCGCCGGCAACATTCCTTTCGCGACCTGAAGGATCTGCTGGCCAAGGCCAGCCCGGCTCGCTCCGGCGACCAGTTGGCGGGCATTGCCGCCGAAAGCGCCGAGCAGCGCGTGGCGGCCCAGATGACGCTGGCCGACGTGCCGCTGGCAAGTTTTCTGGAAGAGCCGCTGATCGGCTATGAAGAAGACGAAGTCACCCGGTTGATTCTCGATGAACATGACGCCGAAGCGTTTCAGCCCGTCGCCGGCTTGACGACGGGCGAGTTCCGCGACTGGCTGCTCTCCTACGACGCTGACGGCGAGATGTTGCGGCGCCTGGCGCCTGGCTTGACGCCCGAGATGGTCGCCGCCGTCAGCAAGCTGATGCGCAACCAGGATCTCGTGCTCGCGGCCCGCAAGTGCGAGGTGGTCACGCGGTTCCGCAATACGATCGGTTTACGCGGGCGTTTGTCGGTGCGTTTGCAGCCGAATCATCCGACGGACGATCCGCGCGGCATCGCCGCCTCGATCTTCGACGGCCTGTGTTACGGTTGCGGCGATGCGGTGATCGGCGTTAATCCCGCCTCCGATCGCGTTGGCTCGACGATCGATCTGCTCAAGCTGATTGACGAGTTGATCGGGCGTTATGAGATACCGACGCAGTCGTGCGTGTTGGCGCACGTCACCAACCAGATCGCCGCCATCGAGCGCGGCGCCCCGGTCGACCTGGTGTTTCAATCGATCGCGGGAACCGAAGCGGCCAACCGCGCTTTCGGGATCGATCTGCGGCTGTTGGGCGAAGCCCGCGAGGCGGCGCAGAGCCTGCGCCGCGGTACGGCGGGCGACAACGTGATGTACTTTGAAACGGGGCAAGGCGCGTGCCTCTCCGCCGATGCGCATCACGGCGTGGACCAGCAGACGTGCGAAGCCCGGGCTTACGCCGTGGCGCGAAAGTTCCAGCCGCTGCTGGTCAACACGGTCGTCGGGTTCATCGGGCCGGAGTACCTCTACGACGGCAAGCAGATCATCCGCGCGGGGCTCGAAGATCATTTCTGCGGCAAGCTGCTGGGCCTGCCGATGGGCTGCGACGTCTGCTATACCAACCACGCCGAAGCCGATCAGGACGATATGGACACGCTGCTCACGCTGTTGGGCGTGGCTGGCTGCAACTACATCATGGGCGTGCCGGGCGCCGACGACGTGATGTTGAACTATCAATCGACCTCGTTCCACGACAGCCACTATCTGCGGCAGGCGCTCGGTTTGCGGCCGGCGCCGGAATTCGAGGCCTGGCTGGAACGCATGGGAGTGCTCGATCAAGAGAATCGCTTGCTGCCGCCGGAGCAGGGGCGCCTGCTGGCCGCTGAGTTTACCGCCAAGGAGTGAACGTGGAACCGAAGCCTCCCGATCGGCGCGATCCCTGGCGGCCATTACGAGAACTGACGCCCGCGCGAATTGCCTTGGGCCGTTCTGGTAGTAGTCTCCCGACGCAGGAACTGCTCGACTTTCAGCGCGCACACGCTCAAGCTCGCGACGCCGTCCAGCAACCGTTCGATCCCGCCTCGCTGGCCGCCGAACTTGGACAACTCGGCGCGGAAACGATGATTGCCGCAAGCGCCGCGCCGGACCGGAAAACGTACCTTACGCGGCCCGACTTGGGGCGTCGACTTGCCGAGGAGAGCCGCAGTCGAATCGCCGCTCATGCCTCGCCGTCCGATATCGCGATCATCATTTCCGATGGTCTTTCCGCCCCGGCAGCCGAACGTCAGGCGGCGCCGCTGCTGGCGGCATTGCTGCCGCTTGTTCGTTACGAGCGTTGGAAACTGGCGCCGCTGGTCGTGGTGGTGCACGGCCGCGTGGCGATCGAAGACGAGATCGGCAACCTGCTCGGCGCCAAAGCTGCCGTCATTCTGTTGGGCGAGCGTCCGGGTTTGACTTCGCCCGATAGCTTGGGCGCTATCTGGTTTATGATCCGCGTCCTGGGCGGACCGATGCCGAGCGAAACTGTATTTCCAACATCCGCCCGGCAGGCCTGTCGCCGGCGGCCGCGGCCCAGACGCTGCACTATTTGCTCCGCGAATGTTTGCATCGGCGACTCAGCGGCGTGGGCCTGAAAGATGAACGAAGTGCAACGCAGCTTGCCCGCCCGTAATTGCGTTATGACTAGCGAGGAGCATGTTCAATTGCGTCTCGAATAGCGTTTTCTTCGCTCTTTGCGCTTGCTTCTCACTCTGCAGCGGGGCAACTGTCAGAATTGTAATCGAACGTCGCTTCGGATATTGCGTAAAGAATGCGATAATTATCGTGGCCGGCGGCGCCAGGGAAGGCGCCTGCAAACTAATGACCTTGGGGACTTGCACGATGTCGCGAGCCGGGTTCATCATCTGCTGTGTCTGTCTTGTGGCGGCAAGCCAGGCAATTCTCCGCGGCGGAGCCGCGCGAAGGGCGCCGTTGGCGGCGAAAACGCCGGCCTTTTTCCAATCAGTGGCGTCGCGTTCCCCTCCCCTCGGGCCTCGCGGACGCCTCCGATGATGGGTCCGCAGCACGCGGTTCGCCATCGGCGCGTTGAGTTGATGCTGGCGGCGGAGTCTGACGATGTCGACGCTGAAAGCCTGCGATCCAAGGAAACGCTGCAAGCGCACCCCTACTGGCGAGTGAACGCGCAGCTCCCGCGCAGCTCGGCAATCTGCACCCCGTCTGGCGCACAACTCTGACTTTTTCCCCAACACGCTGCACGTGCGGCTGCAGATTTGATGCCGCCGCGCTTCGTGCGCCGACCGCCTGTCCGGCCAGCGCCGGCAGTTGTTGAAACCAGCATCGCGGCATGCCGCTCGCGATGCCCTCTGATCGCGACACGCCATGACGAGCGTCGCCTGTCGCGATCTCCTGCGTGCAGTCATTGCTTGAACATCTTACCGCCTGAAATCGCCAGCCGCCGCTCATCGAACATCGTTCGGCTGCGTTTGAACAAGGAAAACGGTTATGAAACTTCTCGACTTCGGTTCTCATCGTCCCCATGTCGCCACCAGCGCTCTCGTCGAACAGCAGATGCGTCGCTGGCTCGCCCTGCAAGACGTCGCCGACCGTCCGGTCGCTCCGCGTTCGTCAATCGAACCGGCTTCGCTGCACGTCAGCGTATCTCGCGAAGCGGGGACCGGAGGCGAAGAAATCGCCCAGCTTGCAGGAGAACAACTCGGCTGGGAAGTGCTCGACAAAGAGCTGGTCGACGCGGTGGCCGAACATTTTCAGTGGCCGCGGCACGTGCTCGATGCCGCTCGATGAAACCTCGGCAGTTGCCTGTCTGGCGCCGTCGCCAGTTGGATCGACCATACCTATGTTTCGCAGGAGAAGTTTGTTCACTGCCTGGCGAACTTCATGCGTGCGCGCGGCCAAGCGCGGCAAAGCCGTGATCGTCGGACGCGGCGCCGCCTGGCGTCTTGCAGCATTACGACGGCTTGAAAGTCCGCCTGGTGGCGCCGGTTGCGTTCCGCATCGAACGCGTGATGGCGACGCAACGTCTCGACGCCAAACAAGCCCGGCGGGTCGTGGAACGGACGGACCGCAATCGGCGCGAGTTCGCCCAGCGATACTTCCATCACGACATTGCAGATCATCGCCATTACGACCTGGTGATAGACGTGGAACAAGTCGGCCTGGACGGGGCAGCGGCACAAATTGTCGATATCGCAGAACGGAAGTTTCGACCGCAGCGGCTGGCGGCCCGCGCCGGCTGAGCGAGGCGCCCGCGTGCGGGAGGTACAGGAACAGACGACGAAATCCATGAACGTCTCTGGCGGCGAGAGGCAGGGGTGCGTGCGCCTTGATCGCCGCCAGAGATTTGTTGCGGCTGGTAGAGACTGCCCGTGCGAGGGTTTATGATGCATGCCCGGGGCGGAGGACCGCCTTGAGCAAACCCCCAGGCGTTGCATCATGAACCACCGAGTTTACGTGCTGTTTCCAGTCATATTAGCCGGCCTGATGTTTGCGTCGGCCCGCGCGGACCAGCCGCAGAGCGAGCCCGGTTCGCTGTACGTCGAAGGATATACCGACCAGCTCAGCTACCAGGCGGGCGACGACATCAAGTTCCGGGTTTCGACGACGGCGCCGACATGGTCGCTGGAAATCTCTCGGCTCGGCGCAGAAACGGAACAGGTTTGGGAGCAGAGCGATCTGCCCGGCGCCGCGCACCCGGTCCCCGCCAATGCTTCTTCGCAGGGCTGCGGCTGGCCCGCGGCGTTTTCGCTCGTGGCGCCCGAGTCTTGGCGCAGCGGATACTATGAGGCGGTGCTGCGCGTCGCCGACCGGGGCGGCGAATTCATCGGGCGCAATCGCCGCACGGCCGAGTCGCGGCTGTTCTTCGTCATTCGCTCGTCGCAGCCAGGCCGCAATGCAAAGATTCTGTTGCAACTGACGACCAATACCTACAACGCCTACAACAACTGGGGCGGCCACAGCCTGTACGCTTACCACGCCCGCAACAAGCTGCAAGGCGTGCGAGTTTCGTTCGATCGGCCGCTGGATGGCCAGTTCCGCAACTGGGAGCTGCCGTTCGTCGCTTGGGCGGAACGCAACGGCTACGCGCTCGACTACGCCGTCAATTCCGATCTGGAATTCCGCCCCGAACTGCTCAAGCATTACAAGCTCGTGCTCAGCGTCGGGCACGACGAATACTGGTCGGCGCCGATGCGCGATCACCTGGAACAATACATCAAGGACGGCGGCAACGTGGCCTTCTTCAGCGGCAATACCTGCTGCTGGCAGGTGCGCAGCGAAGACCAGGGGCGGGCCCTGGTCTCGTACAAGCAAACGTATGTCGTCGACCCGCTGTTTCCCGGCGAAGATCATCGCTTGCTGGCCACGCTCTGGAGCCATCATCTCGTCGGCCGGCCGGAAAACCGCCTGACGGGCGTCGGATTTCTGTACGGCGGCTATCATCGCAGCCACGGCCAGTTCATGGACGGTTCCGGCGCCTTCACCGTTCATCGTCCGGAGCATTGGGCTCTTCGCCGGTGCGGGACTGAAGGCGGGCGACGCCTTCGGCGGCAAGAACACGATCGTCGGTTACGAGTGCGACGGCTGCGAGATTGAGTGGATGAGACGATCTGCCATTCCCGACGCATCGCGACGGCACGCCTGAATCGTTCGTGATTCTCGGCACGTGCCCGGCACGCTGGCATCCGGGCGACGCCTTATGGTACGACCGCTTCCCTAGAGACAAAAACGGCGAACCGATCCAGGGCGCCGCCGTGATGGGCGTTTACACGCGGGGCGGCACGGTCTTTACTTGCGGCTCGACGGATTGGGCGCATGGCCTGAAAGGGGACGACCCGACGACCAAACGCATCACGCGGAACCTGTTGGATCGGCTGTCGCAGTAGCGGTCATTGCAGCGTCTCAGGCTGGTCGACGGCGGGCGAGAACCTTGCGAGCCAGGAGACGGCGAGTAGGATAAGACGCTGTGTTGCTGAATCGCGACCGCCGCAACCGATCGACGGCAACCCTTCCGAAGCGACACGCACGCCTAGCCCGCGAGGTAACCAAGATGCCGCGTAATCGACTGACTCGAAGCCCGCTCGCGTGGTTGAGCATCGTACTTGTTGGCGTCGTAATTGTTGGCGTCGCTGTCGCGTCGCCTGCCGCGGTAGCGGCCGATGCGGCGTCGCGCCCAACTTCGTGTTCGTACTGGCGGACGACCTGGGCTACGGCGACGTGAAGTGCCTCAACCCCGAGGGCAAGATCGCGACGCCGAACATGGACCGGCTGGCCGCAGCGGGCATGATCTTCACCGACGCCCACTCCGGTTCGTCCGTCTGCACGCCGACGCGGTATGGCGTGCTCACCGGCCGCTACGACTGGCGGTCGCGGCTGCAGATCGAGCGTGCTAGGCGGGCTCAGTCCGCGGCTGATCGAGCCGGGGCGGATGACCGTCGCGGCGTTCCTCAAGCAGCACGGCTACCACACGGCGTGCCATCGGCAAGTGGCACCTGGGCATGGACTGGGCGTTGAAGCCGGGCCGGCACGAACGTTCGCGAGACAACATCGAAGACGGCGCCTAGGTCTGGAACGTCGATTTCACCAAGCCGATCGCCAACGGCCCCAACTCGGTCGGCTTCGACTACTACTTCGGCATCAGCGCATCGCTCGACATGGTGCCCGTACACGTTCATCGAAAACGATCACGTGACCGCGCTGCCGACGGTCGACAAGCAGTTCGCGATGATGGTCGGCCGCCCGCGCGGCCAGACGCGCAAGGGCCCGGCGGCGCCGAGACTTCGACGCCGCCGACGTGCTGCCGACGCTGACGAGCAAGGCGGTCGAATACATCGGCCAGCGCGCCGCCGACGCCAAGACGGGCAAGCCGTTCTTTCTCTACCTGCCGCTCAACGCTCGCCGCACACGCCGATCCTGCCGACCGCCGAGTGGCAAGGCAAGAGCGGGCTGAACCCCTACGCCGATTTCGTGATGCAGACCGACTGCGGCACGCTGGGCGCCGTGCTCGACGCTTTGGACAAGAACGGGCTGGCCGACAACACGCTGGTGATCGTCACCAGCGACAACGGCTGCTCGCCGCAGGCCAAGTTCGACGAACTGCTCGCCAAGGGCCACGACCCCGAGCTACGTCTTCCGCGGCCACAAGGCCGACATCTTACGACGGCGGGCACCGCGATTCCGTTCATCGGTTCGCTGGCCCGGCAAGGATCAAGCCGGGCAGCAACAGCGACCAGCTCATCTGCCTGACCGATCTGATGGCCACCTGCGCCGATATCCTCGGCGAGAAACTGCCCGACGACGCCGGCGAGGACAGCGTCAGCATCCTGCCGGCGCTGCGCGGCGAAGCCGAAACGCCGCTGCGCGAGGCGGTCGTGCACCATTCCATCAACGGCTCGTTCGCCATCCGCCAGGGCAAGCTGGAAGCTGGAGCTCTGCCCGGGCTCGGGCGGCTGGAGCGCGCCGCGTCCCGGAACCGAACGACACAAGCAAGCTGCCGCCGATCCAGCTCTACGATCTGACGGCCGACATCGGCGAAGAGCACGAACCTTCAAGAGCGGAGCATCCCGACGTCGTCAGCGAAGCTCACGGCGCTTGCTGGAGAAGTACGTCGCCGACGGCCGCAGCACGCCGGGCGAGCCGCAGCACAACACCGTGCCCGTCGACATCTGGAAAGCCCGCAAGCCCGGCAAAAAGGCGAAGCAAGCCGCCGCGAAAAAGGCATCTTGAGCTTGGCGCTGGCGCACAAACGCTGCTTCTCGTTCGCTCTATCAACTCAAATCGATATTCGAGCCCGCTACAAGTCGGTCCAGCTCTTCCCGCGTCACGCCAGGCACGTGCACGTAAAACAATTTGCTCTGCAGATCCAGTCCGACGGAAGCCGTGCGCCCTTGTTCGTCAAACCAGCGGCACAATCAACTGCGCATCGTATTTGACAGCGATTCTTCCCAGCGTAAGACCCGCTTCATCTTGTACGACATGAGCTCGAACGGAAATCATCTTCTCACCACGCTATTTGTGGGAACGCGCGAACGAGCACTTCCTCATTCGGCTGCCTCTCGCGACGGGAAACGCGGCGAGAGCGATCCAAACTGAAAAAGTTGCCTTTCGTCCGTCGCTTAGCTTCGCGCGCCCGCGGCGTCGACAGAGACGACCGGCCGCTGTACGACGGCCCCGTCATCCCCCGCCAGGAGCGGAGCCTGGGATTGAACTCAAGGAAAAAACTCGTCGCCCCATTAAGGACAGTGCTCCGGCCCCGGCCGCGGTTACATCGCAAGCCGCCGCGTGCCGGAAAGCCTTCTGCCCGCCGCTGCGGTGATCTGCTATTCGGCATAGTCGACAACGGGCCCTGGGGCAGGCGGCGTCGATAGCACCGCCGGCCTGCCCTGAGAGACACGCGACGCCCGCGATGGGTTCGCTGCGAGGTCCGCACCCGAACGTCGGGCGCCCCTGCGTCGGCGCCGCCGCCAGCCGTCGAGCGGGAAGGCGCGTGCAAGCGGTTGACCCACGCTTTCGGAGAGCCGATATTGCCTCTGAGCCCGCGGCCCGGCCGTTGCGGCGCCCTCATGCTCAAGCCTCGAGGTTTTGGATGATCGCCCCGTTTCGCTCCGTCGCCATTTGGTCTTCTAATCATTCAACAAGTCGCTTTGCACATGGCATCGGCGCCATCACGCTGGTCTGCCTGGCGGCGATTGGGCTGCCGGCGTCGCCCAATAAAGCGTCTTCGGCAGAACGTTCGAGCAAGCCCAACGTGATCGTGATCCTGGCCGACGACCTGGGCCGCGGCGACTATTCGGCTTTCGGTACGACTGATCTACGCACGCCGAACGTCGATCGGCTGTTCCGAGAAGGCGCGAGTTGCGAAGATTTCTTCGCCAACAGTTGCGTCTGTTCGCCGACGCGCGCTTCGCTGCTCTCCGGCTGCGTTCCGGACCGGGTCGGCGTGCCGGGCGTGATCCGCGACGTGCCGCAAAACTCGTGGGGCTGCCTGGCGCCGGGCGCCGTGCTGTTGCCGAAACGTTTGAAACCCGCCGGCTACCATACCGCGATCGTCGGCAAATGGCACTTGGGCTACGAAGCGCCGAACACGCCCAACGACCGCGGGTTCGACTTCTTTCACGGCTTTCTCGGCGACATGATGGACGACTACTACACCCATCGGCGCCACGGCCATAACTTCATGCGCCGCAATGCGGAAGTTATCTCTCCTGAAGGACATGCCACCGATCTGTTCACCGATTGGGCCTGCGATTATCTGGTCGAACGTTCGCAGCAGAAGGAGCCTTTCTTTCTGTACCTGGCCTACAATGCTCCGCACGATCCGATCCAACCGCCCGAAGACTGGCTGGCCAAAGTGCGGGCGCGAGAGACCGGCGCCTCAGACAAACGTGTACGGCTGATTGCGCTGATCGAGCATCTCGACGCCGGCGTCGGCCGCGTGCTGGAATGTCTCGATCGCCAAGGCCTGTCCGAGAACACGCTTGTCGTGTTCACCTCCGACAACGGCGGCCTGCTCGAAAAAGGGGCCAACAACGGCCCGTGGCGCAGCGGCAAAACGCACATGTACGAAGGCGGGCTGCGGGTTCCGTTCGCCGCTCGCTGGCCCGGCAAGATCGCGCCCGGCAGCCGTGCCGCTGGGAACTGGCTTACGATGGACTTGTACCCGACCATCCTCTCCGCCGCCGGTCTGCCGGCGCCGCAGGGGATCGACGGCGTCAGTTTTCTGGATGCTCTGACTGGCAAGCCTCAAGCCTCGCCCAAACGTGACTTGTACTTCGTGCGCCGCGAAGGAGGCCCGGCGTATGGCGGCAAGACCATCGAAGCGCTGCGCAGCGGCGATTGGAAACTGCTGCAAGACAGCCCCTTCGCTCCGCTCGAACTCTACAACCTGGCCGAAGATCCCCAGGAAGCCGTCGACCTGGCGAAGACCCGTCGCGACGTGTTTGCAAAACTCTCGGCGGCGCTGCGAGAACACGTTCAACAGGGCGGTCAGGTTCCGTGGCAGGCGGCCGGCAATTGAGCCCACGACCGTAGATCGCCGGCGACAGTTCATCGACGCGGCAGTGCATCAACTCTCACGCGGCAGTGCATCAACGCGGCAGTGCATCAACGCAGTTGATCTGGCGACCTCAGTTGGCGGTCCGACGCTTGACCATCGTGATCTGATTGCCGGCCTCGTTGAAAGTCACCTCGTCCATGAACATCCGAATCAAAACAAGCCCGTGCGCCGCACCGGACGCGACGTACGAGGGATCTACGCCGATATCGGGTAGGGCTGCATAATCGAAACCGGGTCCGTCGTCTTGGACGGTTATACGGGCGGCATCGCGCGAGAATGCCGAAGCGACGCGAACTCGCCGTTCCGTGTACGGGGAGAGTTGAGATCGCTCCAGCCAGGAGCCATTGGTCGCAGCATCGGCGGCGGGCGACGGTGATTCCGCCGCTTTGAGTTCCAAGTTGCCATGGACCATGGCGTTGTAGATGGCTTCCGCCACGGCCTTCGCCAGCCTCATGCCGCCTTGAGCATCGGTGACCTTGAGATCGCAGGCGGCGCCTCGCGCATGGGCGGCCACGTCGCCGACGAGCCGGGGCTCGTTTTCCATCACGAAGTAAAACTCTTCGGACTGGACGCAGGAAACCAGCCGCTCGTGGCTGCCGCCCTCGGCCGCCGCCAGAAGTTTTTGCACCGCGCGAGGCAAATCGGTCCCCAAACGGCTCTTGGGCACATAATCCACGGCGCCTTGGATCAAGGCTTCCAGAGCGATCTCCTCGCTGCCATGGGCCGTCATCAGGATTACCGGGACGTGTGGAAATTGGCGGGAGACTCTCCGCGTCAACTCCAGCCCGTCCATGACCGGCATTTTCAAATCCGTCACGACGGCCAGCGGAAGGCTCGCTTCGAGATGCTCCAGCGCTTCCGCGCCGTCGGAGGCGTATTCGACATGGAAGCGGCCGATGTGTTCGAGCAAGCCCGCCGCAAGCTGGCGGTCGACGGCTGAGTCGTCCACGACCAGAATGTGGTTCATAAGTCGCTCCTCGCGTCACAGGCTTCGCCTCGCTGCCGCGTGAACAAGCCGGGCTGCCGGCGCTGAGTTAATGCTCCACGCTGGAAGGCTGTTTGGCGCTGTCCTGCGATGCATGGTCCCTTAAAAAGTCATGGAGTTCGGCGTGTATCAACTCGACTTGCCGCTCGAGTCGGCACCGCCAGCGAGTCGGCGATGTCCAAGCTGCGATCCGCCGCTGTATTCTCGATGTGAAAGGCGACGTGCTCAGCGATCGCGGCCCCGAAAATGCGGAATTGTCCTTTCAAGGCATGTGCTGCCCGTTCTACGCCGGCGAAATCGCCCTCGTCGAGCGCACGCCGCATCGCGGTCATCAGGGCCGACGATTCCAACAGGGCGGTTTCCGCCAGCTTGCGGAGCAGCGCCTGATCGCCTTGAACCGTTTCCCGTGCCAGCGGCCAATTCACCACCCCGGTCCCGGCCCGGCCGGGGTGCGTTTGACTCGCTTCCTCAGGCGGCGACGCGCCTTCTCCGGCAGCGGAAAACGCCTGCCGGCCGAGAGTCCGGCGGATGGCGGCGAACAGCTCGCTCGGGCGAATGGGCTTGGAGACATAATCATCCATGCCTGCCGCCACGCAACGGTCGCGATCGCCTTTCATTGCGTAAGCCGTCATGGCGATGATCGGCGCTTGCCGGCCGGATTGCGGCGCCTGGTTCCGCAGGATTCTCGTTGCCTGCAGACCGTCCATCTCGGGCATCTGCACGTCCATCAAGATGACGTCATACTCGCTCTCGTTGCGACGGCAGAGTTCGACGGCTTCGCGGCCGTTGTTTGCCACCTCGACGCGGTGACCGTATTTGCTCAACAGTCCAACGGCGAGCCTCTGATTCAAAGGACTGTCTTCCGCCAACAAGATCTTCAGCGGGCGGAGCGACAACGGTTCGGCGGCGTGGATCATGGGACATCTCCCAGGCAGCCATGATTGTAAACATTTAGTCCTTCAGCGACCCAGGTGCAACTGCCATGCCGATAATAGGGGGCTCGGGAATTCAGCCGACAACAAGGCGAGCGAGCCTTTCGCAACGTCTGTAGGGCCAAAACGAGAACGATCCTGTGCTCCACCGCTCACGCAAGCCGCCGCCAGACGAGCGGAGTAGGCGCCGCATGGACTCACCGCAGCGTCGGTCGTAGCGGAATTCGTGAGAATTCCTGCCTATCTCGCACGGCGATCGGAATTCTCACGAATTCCGCTACAAGAAAGTTCCTACTCGTTCTCGTCGGACTTTCCGGCGGCATGCTCGGGCGGCGGAGAAGGGCAGCTTCTTCCGCTGGCGTATCAAACGGCTCGTACAACCGGGCCAGTTCCACGAGCAAGACTTCCAGCCGGGAGTAATACTCCTCTTCGGCCAATTTCGCCTTCTGTTCGCGCAACTGGGCAAGCTGCCGTTCGATTTCGTCTCGCCGCGTTCTCGCTTCAGGCGGCAGACGCTGCTCGCGGTCGCTGGGGACAAGCTGCAATTGCGCAGCGCGCAGGCCGTCGGCGCACGGCGCCATCCCTGGCAGACTTTACGGCCCGGATGCCCTTGAACCAGTCGGCGGCCGTGCCCAGCGCGTCGCCGTTGTCGTCGAGCAAAGCGTGCTCGGTCGCCAGACGCGATTCCGAAGCGTAGAACTCCCGGGCGCCGGCGGAAGCCAATAAGAACGCTTCCAGCAACGAGGTCTGTTTGTCCTTGTCCAGGTCGGCTTTCGGGTCAGCCATGGCCTGCGAGAGATAATCGCCGAAGCGGGCGAAATTGTGCTCAAAGCCGCTCTTGGTCGCCGTTACGATCACGCGGTTCGGCCCCGATAACGAATTGATGAACGGTCCGCTGGCCGAGGCGCAGTTGATGATCGCCAGCGGCCGCTCGAACGGTTTCAGCCACTCGGCCAGTTCGCCGGCGGAAACATCGGGACCGCGCAGGTTGAACCGCGCCGTCTTGCCGTCGAACGTACCGTGGCCGATCAACACCAGCCAAAACGCTGCGGCGGATTGTTTCGGTTCTTCGCCTAGTCGTTGGTCGAGAACCTCCCGGTCCTGCTCGGCGGTCTCGTCGATACCGATCAAGGCGAAACGCGCTTCACCGCGCTCGGCGGCCTCGCGCCAGCGCTCGGCCCATTGGCGGAACTGCTTGCCGTATTCTTCCGCGCCGGAGCGCCGACCACGACCAGTACGCTCGGCGCGTTGGCAGCCGGTGCGGGACCTTCGATCCCGCCGCCTAACAGCAACGAAGCATAGACAAACAACGACGGCATGCTGCGATTCCTAAGGAAGCCCTTTCCAACGCCGCAAACCCCACTCGCCCGCCAGGCAACTGATGGCGAACAGAAATACCTTCCATTGATGCCACAGCGGATACGTCCACGGTTCAACGACCGGCAGCTTGCGATTCGGCAACCTGGCGACGAAATCGTCGAGTTCGCCGAGCGCCACCAGCTCGCCGCCCGTTTCTGAGGCGATCCGTTCGAGCAGCACGCGGTTCGGCTGCAACGTGCGCAGTTCATCGGGCGCCGGCTCGCTTGCCCAGCCGATTTCGCGACGGCCGATTTCGCTGGCATCCTCCGCCTTGGCCACAATGCTGGCGCGGTACGCGCCCGCGGCCCGCGAGGCAAAGTTCGTCCGGTATTCGCCGGCGGTGCGGTCGCTCGGTTCGGCAACCAGCTCGATCTCGCGATCGTCGGGCGTTTTGACCGTGATCGAAACCGACGCGTTGTCGAGCGGCTCAAACGATTCGTCGCGCACGCCGACGGCGATCTCCAGCGGCTGGTTCGGATCGTCTGGATCGCGCCGGGGCTCCGCTTCGACTCGTTTCGGCACGTCGGCCACCAGCCAGCGCACCAATTGCCGCCAGGCCTTTTCCAGGTCGCTCTCGCCGGCTTCTTTGCGCCGCAGGTTCCACCGCCAGCCGTCGCCGATCATCATCGCCGCGGTGCGGCCGCGGCCGAATTGCTGCACGACCAGCGCCGGCTGGTCCGGTCCATCGGCGGCCTCCACGCGAGCCAGCACCGCGGCGCCCGGTTTGATGGCCGATGCGCCGCTGACGATCTTGAATAGCGGCATTTCCGCCAGCCGTCGTTGTTCGTCTGCTTCGGTCGTTCTCAGTCGCACCCAAGGTTGCAGCCAGCCTTCGCGCGTAAGCTGCAGCTTCAAGCCGTCGGGCGACTGCGGCGCGGCGACGCGATCGAGATAGACCGGCAGCAACTCGGCGACCGGCGTGCGTTGATACCCGCCTTTGGCGAACGCGTTGAGTCCGCCCAGCATCAGAAAGCCGCCGCCGCGCTGGCTGACGAACTGCTGCAACAGCGACATTTGTTCTTGTGTAAAGAACTTGGCTTCGATGTCGTCGACGATCACCGCGTGGTAGGCGAACAACGTATCGGCCGATTTCGGGAAGCCGTCTTTCAGTTCCTCCGGATCTTCAATTCCCAACCGCAACAGCACCGGTTCGTCGTACTGTTCGGCGTCTTCATCGGTCTGATTGCCAAAGCCCCGGTACAGCGGGTTGGTGCTCTCGCCCTGACGGCCGCGGAACGTGAACTTCGGTTCTTTCTTGGCAATTCGCACCAGTCCGACCAGCTCGACTTCTTCATCTTCGACGAGCGCGGCGCAGGAACTTGAACTCCCAGTTGGGCCGGCCGCAGATATACAGCACCCGGTACGGCCCGCCGCCCCGGTCGACCGTGGCCAATCGCCGGTTGTTCAGCAATGTCGCTTCCGCCGACTTGTCCGGCCGATCCGCGAGTTGCTCTTCGCCGGCCAACGCGGCCTGCACTGCGTAAAAGCTGACGCCTTGCTGTTCGGGGCGGAGCAGGAACCGCTCGGTCAACGTCTGGCCGTCGGCCGGGCCCTGCACCGGACGCCGCTCGATCAGCTTGCCGGCCTCGTCGGAAACGGTCAGTACAAGCGAGCGGCCGGCCAGCCCCTGGCACTGGACTTCAGCCAGAATGGTGACCGGCGCCGCTTCGAAATTCGTCTGGCTGACGGAAACGCGCGACACGCTGACGTCGTCCAGCTCCGCATCGGCGCCCAGCACCACGGGGTACACGGGCGGAAGGCGCCGCCAGTCGATCTTGTCGGTCAAATCGGTGGCGTTGCCGTCGGTGAACAGCAGCACGCCGGCGACCGGCCGGCCGCGAAAGCGTTCGGCCAGCAGTTCGAGCGAACCGGCCAGCGACGAAGCGTCGCCCTGGAACGTGAGCGAGTCGTAGTCAGTGGTCGGCTGCAGCCGCACGTCGAAGGCGTAGGGGCGGACGTCGAAGTCCTGCGCCAGGCGCGTTCGCCAGCTTGCCTGTTTCGACAATTGGCGTTTCAGTGCTTCTCCTCGCGTCCGCCGGCTGCCGCGGTCGTGAATCTCCAGACTTCGGCTGTTGTCGGCCACCAGCAAAAACAAGTTGCTCTGCGGCCGAGGTCGCATGCCGCTGAACAACGGATCGAGCAGGCACAACGCCAGCGCGGCGATGGCCGCGGTTTTCAGCGCGGCGGCCAGAAAGCCGATCCAACCCGATCGGCTGCGCCAATACGACCAGACCAGCACGGCGAGCGCCGCGGCGGCCAATACCGCGGCGTTTGCAAGCCACTCGGGAGCGGCCAGCACCACCTGTCCCGGACTCAATCCGCCCATCATTCGCCGCTCCCTAAGCGCTCGTAGTAGCGGCGAGTCTGCTCCGAGTACTTCGGCGGCGCAGGATCGCGATCGAGCGGGATCAACGCGTCCTTGTTCGTCCGTCGCAACAGCTCTTCCGCCACGCGGTCGCGCAATTGGACCAGCGGCTGGGAAACCTCGACTCGGATCAAGTCCCAGTTCGGTTCGACCGAGTGGCGTTTCAGCTCACGCCGGACATCGCGGGCGCGCTGGCGGATTCTGACCGCTTCGGCGCGCAATTGTGGATCGTCGACCATCTCCTCGACATCGCGGAGCCGATCGGACCAATCGCGAAAGTCTTCGCCGGCAATCGGAGCCCGCGTCTGCTCGGTCGACTGGCGGAAAGCGTCGAAGCCGCCTGGGCCTCCTGGTCCGCTTGGGCTGCCTGCCTCGCGGGCGCCGCCGCGCTGTTTGCTACCGCGTTGATCGCCGCCCTGGCCTCCTTGCTGCGAGTCAGACTGAGGCTCGTTGGACGCGATTCCGCCGAACGGCCTTCCGGAACCTTCCGATTCCGAATCGCCCTGCTGGCCGCCGCCGCCGCGCTGGGAACCTTCCTGATTCATCGGCTGTGAACCCATCGGTTGCTGGTTCTCTCCCTCGCCGCCTTGGCCTTGCTGCGGCATCGGTCGTTGGGCGCCATCGCCTTGCATCGGCGGCTGTTCGCCGCCCGTTCGCTGGCCTTCCGATGAAGGGCGCTGGCCCGGCATGGGACGTTGTTGTCGTTCTTGTCCTGGTTGTTTGCCTTGCCCTTGTCCCTGTCCCCGTGGCTGTTGGTCTTGGTCTTGCTGAGCGGGCCGCCCGGTTCCGTCTCGTTCCGCGTTCTCGCTTGCATTGCGACCCGCTTGCGAATTTCGCTCGCCCGGCAGGGCGCCGTTCTCATCCTCTTCCGCCGGCTGTCCGCCGCGCGAGGTCTGCTCATCCCGCTCGCCGCTCGGATTCGTATTGCGGGCGATTTCGTCGTTCAAGTCGCGGGTAAGTCGCTCGAGCTCATCGCGGGCGCGACGCAAAGCTTCGGCATCGTCGCCGAGCACGCTTTCCGCGGCCCGTTCGACTCCTTCGCGCAACTCGCGGATGCCGCTGCGGGCCAGGCGCTCCTGCTCGCGAGCGTCGTCCTGCAGTCCGCGACGCATGGAAAGCTCGGCGGCTTCCAGGGCCCGCGGGAGGTTTTGCTGTTGGACCTTGCGAGCCGCATCGTAAAGTCGTTCGGACAGCAGCGGCTCGCTCTGTTCGGCCTCTTCAATCGTTTCGCGCATCCGCTCGACGAGGTTCTCCAGCCGCTGCTTCTGCTCGGCCAATTGCTCCGGCAGCTTGTCCTCCTCGCTTTGCCCGCGGAGCGATTTGCCCTCGGACGACGGCTCGTCAGACGAAGCCAGCCGCTCGGAAAGTTGCTGTTCGCGCTCGTCCAACTGCCGCGCCTCGTCGCGCAACTCGCGCATCTGCTCGTCGAACTGGCCGGCGATACGGCGGCGGAATTCATTGCGCAAGGTCTGAAAATCCTGCTCGGCGCGAGTGCCGGCCGCGGCGGCTTGCGAAACCTGCTCCTGTTCGAGTGCCTCGGAGGCCTTGCGCAATTGCTCACGCGTCTGGTCCAACTGGTCGCGGGCTTCGGCCATCGTAGATTGGTTCTCGGGCGACTCCATGCGGGCCTTCAGTTCGTCGGCGTCGCGGAGGATTTCCTGCTGCTCTTCGCGCAGCCGCTTCAATTGGCGGCGGATCTCCTCCTGCTCTTGTTCGGTCTTGGCCTCGTCGAGCGCCGATTGGAGTTCTTTGAGTCGCTCGTTGAGATCCTTTTGCCGCCGAGCCAGCTCGCTGAGGCGATTGAGCGTCTGCCGCGCCTCGCGGTCCTGCTGCTGTTGCTGCGATTGGGCGGTCCGCTGCGTTTCGTAGCGATTTTCGTCGTTGGATAGCTCCAACTGCTGCAGTTGCTGCTGCGAGCGGTTGGCGGCGCCGCCGCTGGAACCGCCGCCGCGTTGCTGCTGGCTGCGAATGACGCGATGCTCGCGGGCCCGCAATTTGAGCAGCGCCTGATAGGCGGCCTGCTCCGCGGCAAGCGCCGGCTGCAACGCTTCGAGGGCCGGGCCGTCCTTGGCCTGTTCCAACTGCTCCAGGGCTTTCAACATAGCCGTCGATACGGCCGCCGCGTGCCGCTGCGACTGGATATCCTGCAACTTTCCCGCCAGCGCGGCGACTTGCTCCAGGGCCGACGCCTGCGACTGATGGATCAGTTTCGTATCGTCGGCGAAGGCGGCCGAAGGCTTTTCCGCCGTCTCGCGGCGGATCAGCTTCCAGGTGGCGTTGATGATTTGCTTTTGCAGTTCGGCGAGCTTCTCGGCCTGTTGCGCATTCTCCCCGGCTTGCTGTTGTTGCTGTTGCGACTCGCCGCCGGGCGGCTGCTCGCCCTGGCGGAAAATCTCTTCGAAGTGCCGCACCTCGGCAAAGTACATGTCGCTTTGCGTGCGCCGCACGTTGCCGTCGGGGCCATAGTCCTCGGCCCAAAAATAGTACGACAACAGTTCATCGGGTTCGGCCTTCAACTCTTCAAAGCGAAGCACGTGGGCCAATTCGTGCCGCTGCCGCGCTGCGGCGTTTTCCCCCAGCACAATATCCTCCGGCTTGGCCCCGGCGAGCGCGTACGTCAAGCCGGTCCGCTTCAGGCCGTAGTCGTCCCAGGCAGTCGCCTTGATGTCGCTCTCTTCCAACGGCGAAACCTCGATGTCGCGCGCCGGGAAGGCCAGCTTCAGATCGGGCGGCCGGTTGGGCAGCACGTTGATGACGATTTCTGAAGGCGTCTGATTGGATCGGCCGCGGTCATCCGTCAACTGCACCTGGTAACGGCCCGACTTTTCGCAGCGGATCGTCGCCTGGTACAGCGGCGCCTCGCCTTCGGCGGCGGTTAACGAAATCTTCTCGCCCGACTTTCTCGGCGAGAGTCGCCGAGGCGACGGCCTTGTTCAGGTGGCAGAGCACAGTCAGTGAGGCGCCTTCGACGACTGAGATCGTCCGGACGTCCTGAATCAAGCGCTCTTCGAGCCCCGTATACTCGGGATAGACGATCTTCGCATCGGCCCGCACCAGCTTGGGGTACTCGAACACGCTTACGCGATACGTCTCGCTGCTGCGCGAGCCGAGTTCGACGCGGTACTCCAGCGGCGCATCGACCGTGGGAATCCGCCCGCCGAAGACCGGATCGGCCAGGCTCTTGGCCAGCGTCACGCGGTTCGGCTCGCCGCCCGGCGGTTGATAAATGAGCGAAGCTTCGGCCGGTGGCGGACCTTGGAAGCGAGCCAGGACGAGCAGGCTCGTGCCGCGTTCGATTTCCGTATTGCCGGGTTCGACGGTGAAGGAGATGGCGTCGGTTGCAGCCACGCTCCTTTCGCCCGGACTGCGCGCGACCGACGATGCGCTCGCCCGGTCTCGCAATGCCAGACCTGCCAGCGCCGCACAAAGCAGGCAAAACGCGGCGAAGTTCGCCAGCCGGGCCCCATTCAAACGGCGAGTTGGAATCGCTTGCTGCCAGACGTGCCGATCGCCATGGCCGATCGCCTGCCGGATGACGCGCTCCTGCAGAAAGCCGTAGCGGCCGTCGGGCAGTTCGGGCCGCTGCTCGACGGCGGTCAGCAAACATGCTTTTAATTCGGGGAATTCCGCTTCGACTTGCTCGGCCACCCAATGGGCGTCGCGGCCGGCCGCCAGCGAACGCCACGCGGCAATGGTTGCGGCGGCGAATGCCGCAGCGCCGACCAGAATCATGGACTGTTTCAGCGGCAGGCCCGTCTTGTCGCCGAGCGCCAGCAAACCCAGGCTCAGAGCGGCTGCCAGCAGCCAGGCGACGGCAAGGTTGCGCCACAAGCAGAGCCGTCGAAAGCGATTCCCCACGGGAGCAAGCTGCCGCGAGAGTCGTAAGTCGATCATGCGAAAGCCTCGGTCGTTTGCCTGATGCGCCGCGCCGTCCAGCCGGCCAGCCAGGTTTCGAAAATAATTGCCGTCAACGCCGCCACAATCAGCCACGCCAGACCTGCTGGCGGCTTTCCAATTCCAGGTCGCGCTGCTGGCGAAGCTGCTCGGCCTGTTCCGCGCGAGTCAGCCGGTTCGCCAGTCGGACGCCCAATTGTTCCAACTGTGCGGCTTCCAAAGGCGCCGTGTTGCTTTCCGCGGAGGCCAGGTTCGCCGCGAAGCGATATGCTTCGTCGCCAATCTGCAGGCGATACAGCCCCGGTAAGTCCGTCTCTTCAAATCGCACGGCGTCGGCGGAGAGTTGTACTTGCTGCCCGTTTGGCTTCAGCACGGCGGCCGGCTGTTGCGCCGCACGTTCAGCAAGCGGCAGGGACTCGCCGATCGTCAAGTTGGCAGTTTGCCCCTGGCCGCCGCAGGCCAGATCGACGAGCCCCTGGACCAACGGAACGAACTTCGTCGACAACGCAAGCTGACTGTCGGCAGGCTGCCAGCCGCTGGCAAACAACACGGCCCGGCCAGAGCCGAGCGTCTGCTCGATGAGGGCCGGACGCCGGTTATCGAAGCGGGCCAGCACTTTCGCCGCAGCGTCTGGAGAGAGCGTCATCGGCCGATGCTTCCAGAAGTGAATCTTGGTGAAATCGCTGTAGCGAGGGCTGGCGAACGGCACGAACAGCGGATGCGTGAAGTCGATCTCGCCCAGCAAGGCGTACCCGCTCGCCTCTGAAGTCGCTGCATCCTCGAACGTCAGGCCGGCGAACAGCGGCGCCAGCGACTCGCCCATCGCTCGATCCTTAAGCACGGCCAGCAGCAGGCCGCCGGAGCGCACGTATTCAGCGATCTGCGTTGCGGCCTGCGGCGCCAGCGCCTCGGTCGCGACTACCAGCTTCGGCCGCGGGTCGGTTGCGAGTTCCAGCGGCTCGCCCGCGCGGACCGTGCGGACTTCGATCTTTCGCAGCGGCGAATCCGCCAAGGCAAGCTGCAAGTAATAACGCAGCCCTTGCGGATCGTCGGCGCTCTCGCCGCCGAGATACGCGGCTTGAATTTCTTCGATGCGCGGCGCGACCGCGTAATGCACGTTGTCGAACTCGGCATCGTCGCCGTGCAGCACGATCCGATCGGCCGCTTCGGCCCCTTTCGGCCGCGGCAAACGGATCACGCGACTCTGGCCGGCCGGCACGTAGATCGGCAGCGGATCGCCCGTCGCGGCGCCTTGTTCCGCAAACGCCCATTGAACGGAGAATTCTTCTCCGGTGGAGTTGGCGGCATTGGCCATGCGCACCCGAGGCTGAGCCTCCGCGCGGCCTTCTTCGTCCGCCAGCAATCGCAGCGTCGCGTTCGTCGCCTGGCTCGGCGCCAGCGCATGGACGACGGCGGGGATGCGTTCGGGCCAGGAATAAGACTGCAGTGCGTCGGTGCGAGCGCCTTGTTGCAGATCGCTGATCAGGACCAACTGTGGCTCGGCGGCGACCGCATCGTCATCGCGAGGCGCGTTCAACTCGTTGGCCACGGCCACCAACGCCGAGCCCAGGTCGGTCGCTTGCCAGCCTGGCCCTAGCTCGCTCAGGCGGCGCCGGATCAGGTCTTGCTGAGTTACGGGCGTTCCGCCGGATGAGGCGGCGAAGTCGACCGCCGTCTGCACGCCATCACCGAACGTGAACAACGCCGCGTCGTCGGTCGGGCCCAGATCGTCGAGCACTTCCTCCGCTTTCGCCACCGCCTGGCGCCAAAGGTCGCCGCGCCGCATGCTGGCGCTGGCGTCGAGCAGGATGGCGATCCGCCGACGCGGCAGTTCTGACAGCGGCAACAAGGCCGACGCGCGGAAGAACGGCCGGGCAAAGGCGAAGGCCAGCAAAGCCAGAATGGCGGCGCGAACGAACAACAAGAGCAGATGATCCAGCCGGCTCCGGCGCGTAACGCGCGGCGGAGACGGCGAAAGAAACATCAGCGAGCTGAAGGCCTTTCGGCCGCGCGGCGTGCGGCGGATCAGGTGGAACAACAGCGGCAGCGAGATGGCCGCCAGCCCGCCCAGATAAACAGGTGCAAGAGTCCCATCAGCGGCCTCCTGCGGCGCCGCGGCCGCCCGGTTGCCGGCGCACGTCTGACGGCCTCGGCGCATCCGCGCCGCGAGAAATCGAACAGCGCCAACTCGAGCGGCCGGTCGGTCGGCAGTCGGAACTCATCGACGCCCAACTGGCTGCAGGCTTGCGAGACGGCGGCCGTGGCTGCGGCGAACCGCTCCAGGTATTGCCGCCGCGCGGCCTGCGGATCGACGTACAACTCGCGGCCCGATTCCAGATCTTCGAACAGGACCGGTTCCTTGAACGCAAAGTCGATCTCCGCCGGGTCGAGCACGCGCATCACCGCCACCTCGTGCCCTCGCGAGCGGAGATAGCCGAGCTGCGTTTCCAAGGCGTCAATCGGCGCCAGCAGGTCCGAGATCAGCACGATCATGCCGCGTTTGGCCGCCGTCTTGGCAACCTGCTCCAGCGGCGGAGCGAGATCCGTCGCCGTACCGGCCAGCGAACGCTCGAGCGCCATCATCACGCGGTGCAAATGTCCGGGACGAAACCGAGCGGGCAGGTACTCGCTGAATCCGCTCGTCGAACGTCACCAGCCCGACGCCGTCTCGTTGCAGCGAAAGAAAATAGGCAAACGTCGCGGCGGCCGTCTTGGCGTACTCGGCCTTGTCGTAACCGAGCGAGCCGAAGCCCATCGAACGGCTCATATCGACCAGCAGGTAACAGCGCAAGTTCGTCTCTTCTTCGAACCGCTTGACGTAATAGCGGTCGCTGCGGGCGAACAGCCGCCAATCGAGATGCCGGAGATCGTCGCCGATGGAATATTGGCGATACTCGCTGAACTCGACGGAGAAGCCGTGATAAGGACTGCGGTGCAAGCCGTTGAAGAACCCTTCGACCACGGTGCGGGCTCGCAGTTCGAGATTGCGGATTCGCATCAGCGACGCGGGGTCGATGAACGAAGTCCTGGCAGCGGCGCCCTGGGCCGGATGCCTTTCGCCCCCTTGTCGCGGTTGGGATCGGCTCGTTCGCATTACGCCCCCGGCGGCCCGACGGCTTCGAGCAGCCGGTCGATCACCTGATCGACCGAGACCCCTTCGGCCTCGGCCCGATAGCCGACCAGGATGCGGTGCCGCAGCGTGGCGGCCGCCAGGGCGCGAATATCTTCCACGGCCACGTGCGGCCGGCCTTCGAACAGCGCCCGCGCCTTGGCGCCCAGCACCAGGTATTGCGCCGCGCGCAGCCCGGCGCCCCAACTGACCCAATCGTTGACGAAATCGGGCGAACCCGGCTGACCTGGGCGGCTGGCTGCCGCCAGACCGCACGGCGTAGCGGACCAGGTCTTCGGCAATCGGGACCTTGCGCACCACGTCGTGAAAGCGGCGCACGTCTTCGCCGGTGAACAGCGGCTCGATCGGCTCGGGCGGCGCGAGGTGGTTTGCGTCACGACGGCCACTTCGTCGTCTTCCGGCAGGTAATTGATCTCGACGTTGAACATGAAGCGATCGAGCTGGGCTTCCGGCAGAGGGTAGGTTCCTTCCATCTCGATCGGGTTCTGCGTGGCCAGGACGAAGAACGGCTCGTCAAAGGGGTAACGTACGCCCCCCGCGGTGACCTGGTGTTCCTGCATCGCTTCCAGCAACGCGGCCTGCGTCTTGGGAGGCGTGCGGTTGATCTCGTCGGCCAGGATCACGTTGGCGAAAATCGGCCCTTTGACGAACTGCATCTGGCGGCGACCGTCGGGCGTTTCCTCCAGGATTTCGGTGCCGGTGATGTCGCCGGGCATCAAATCGGGCGTGAATTGAATCCGCTGGAACTTGAGATGGAAGATCTGCGCGATCGAGCGGACCAGCAGCGTCTTTGCCAGCCCTGGTGCGCCGGTGATCAAGCAATGCCCGCCGGCGAACAGGCAGATCAAGAGCTGCTCGATCACCTCCTTCTGGCCGATGATGACCTTGGAAAGCTCGGCTTCGATCCGCCGCCGGCTGGCGCGAATCTGTTCGACCGTCTGTTGTTCGTTCAGGTAGGCGTCGATGTCGGTTGCCAAAAGCGTCGCTCCACGCGTCAATGCGTCATCGCATAGGTCACGATGTTGATGCCCAGCGGGTAAGCCCATTTTTCCGACAACTCGCGGAAGTAGCCCGGGTCCTCGCCTTCGCGTTCCCAGCCGTCGCCCAGGTCGGTGTTGTGGCAAATGATGGCCATCATTCGCCCCTGGTCGTCGAACAGCGCGCGGTAGTGCGCTTCCTGGGCGTCCCAGCGCTCTGGTCGTGCGGCCGCTCTGCCAGTGGTTGATGCTGGGGATCTGCGGCTTCTGCTTCAGGTCGTAGACGCAGTGGAAGATCTCGTGCTCCAGCGGCAGCTCCACCGGCTCGCGATCGGGAAACACCCGTTTGATCTGCGGTAGAAGATTGTCCCACTCATCTTCGCCCCAGAAGTCGTCCACCATCAGGAAGCCGCCGTTGAGCAGATAACGCCGCAACGCGGTCACTTCGGGTTCGGTGAGCAGCATGCTGCCTGGCTCGATGATGTAAATGAACGGATAGTCGAACAGCGCTTCGTCGGTCAGTTCCAGGATCTTGCCGTCGGGATCGACTTCCAGCGAGGTCAGCTCGTGCAGGCGATAAGAAAAGTTGAGATCGCTGTCCGGGTAGTCGGTGCCCCAACGCCCCCCGCCCCAACCGCGGCCGCCATACGAACTATATTGAATACGCACGAAGGTGAAGACGTCGTCCTTCAACTCGTCGTCGTTCTCCCAATCGGGAACACCTCGGCGGTCCCCCAGCATTTCGACCTGAGCGCGGCGACGTTGAAAACGGCCTCGTTGAGCCACGGCCGCGGCAGACAACAGAACCGCCAGCGCAAGTACGAGCAAGAGAAAAGAGGTGCGTCGTTTCACGGCGTCTTCTCCGTGGGTTGGGCCGTCTGCGGCTGCGGCGCCTCGGGCGGCGAATCTTTCGACTTTTTCTCTTGCTCCGGCGACTTGGCCTCAGTGCGAGGCACGGCCGGCGGCGATGGCGTCGGCTCGGAGGACGCCTTCGCTGATCGCTGCACTTCGTTCTCATCGATTTGACGTATAATTGCAAGCAATTCGCGCTGGGCGGCGCGGTAACGCGGCGCTTCTTCGAGCGCTTCCAGCGCGTGACGTTTGGCGCGGTCCAGCTCTCCTTGCTGCCGCAAGGTCGCCGCAAGCTGAAAGTGCAATTCCGCCGGATCGATCGGTTCGAGCCGCAGCAAGGCCTGGTACGCATCGACGGCCAAGGTATGCTCGGCAGTCTTTTCGGCCGCCGACGCCAGTTGGCGATACGGCGCCTTGCGCAGCGGATTCACGGCCAGCAAGCGGGCGCCATACTTGACCGTGGCCGGCCAATCTTCAGCCGTAGCGGAAAGCTCCATCAAGCGCGTGAAGGCCTCGACGTCGTCCGCGGACAGGGTCGCCAGCTTTTCCAGCGTGGCACGTTCTTCGTCCGTGTCGCCGAGTTCGCGATAGACTTGCGCCAACATGCTGTAGGGACCGCCGGCGCTTGCGTCCTGCGGATACAACTCAAGCATGGTCAGCAGCAACGGCTTGGCTTCGGCCCACTGTTTGGCTGCCAGTCGTTGCGCGGCCAGGCGACCGAGCGCGCGGTAGTTTTGCGGATGCTCTTTGAGAAAGGCTTGCAGTTGGTCGGCCTCGGCCGTCGGCGGCAAGTCGGGCTGCGACCAGTCGGCCTTGGGCGCCATTGCCTCGGCTCGTTTTCGAGCGTACTCGGCGAATTCCTTGTCGAGCGCTTCGAGCGAGCCGGCATAGCGCGCCAGAGAGTCATTGATCGGCATGCCGGCGCCCAGGTCGACCAGGATCCGCTTGAGGGTCTCGAGCCCATATTTCTCGGCCAGGTACTCGACGACCAGCGACGACTCATAGTAGGCGAATTGCAGGCGCCGCGGCGTGGGCGGGTGCAAGAACGCGCCGCTGAGTTGGCTGACCGGCGTCAAGTCGTCGCCGAGCATCATCTCGCGGTAGTGAGGATTGATGGTCTGGCCCCAGGTCGGATCGGCCTGGCGTTCTTCATAGACGGAGATCCCTTCGCTCAGCCAGCGGGGCATTTTGTTGTGGGTCTTGTGCAGCGTAACGACGTGGCAGAACTCGTGCCACAGCGTCGCTTCCCAATTGGCCGGCGTTTCGCCTTGCGAGGCGGGACTGTTGGCCGTAATCACGCGGCCGAAGCAGACGCCCAGAAAGCCGGCGCCGCCCGGCAGGCCGAACGTGCGAATGGCGAAATCCTGCTGCCGCGGAAACATTTCCACGATCACCGGTTCGTCGATCTGCACGTCGTACTTGGCGCACAGCGTTTGCCGTGCTCGGGCCAGCAACTCCAGCACGCGGCGGCCGTAGATTGCCGCTTCGTTCTCGTCCATCCGCAGCAGAAAACCATCGCCTTCCAGCGTGCGGAACTTGCGCATGCTGTCCTGCAACGCGACCAGGTTGTGGGCTACGATGTTGTAGCCGTCCTGCTTGTTGACCTCTTCAGCCAGCGGCCAGCCGCGCTCTTCATCGCCCAGCCGCAACAGATCCTGGGCCAGTTGGATCTTGGCGGGCAGATACTTGGGATCAAACTCGAGCGCCTGTCGCTGGCAGTCTGCTCCTGTAGCAAAACGGTACTTCTGCGACAGCTTCTTGCCAATCAGGTAATCGACCTGCGGGTTCGCAGGCCAGCTCTGCAAGGCCGCCTGGCGGCACACTTCGACCTGCTCCGCGTCGCTCTGCAAGTGCGCGAGCACGGCGCGGTACGCCCACACCTCTGGATGCCGGGGATTGATCTTCGCCGCCCGCTCCAGGAGTTCTTTCGCTTCGTCGTAGCGTTCGGAATCGACGTGATCGTCGATCAGGAACAGCAGGCAGTCGACATGGTTCGGATTCGCCGCCAACGCAGCCGTCAGCGCGGCCTGCGATTTCTCCGAATCAGTGGGCGCGAATGCGCAGGCCAGCCCGAACTGCGCGTCGGCGTCGCCGGCATCGAGCTTGACGGCTTGCGCGAAATCTTCAGCGGCCAGGGCGAAGTCGTTCTTCTCCAACGCCAATTCGCCGCTGGCCACGTAGGCCGGAGCGTAGGTCGGCTCCCGCTTTTTGATTTCATTATAGATGACGTCCAGGACCTTCTTCGGGTCGATGCCCTGTTCCAGGAAGAATCGCCCCAACAACGTCTGGTTGGCGGCGTCGCGGTAGTTCCACGGCGATTGCTGGACGACGGCGCCAATCTGGTCGATCAACTGCCCAGCTCGCGGGAGCTCATCGTTGTAGCGACACGCCTCGCGGCCGTACCAGCGCAACTGCAAGCTGCCTGGGAAACGGAGCAGAGCCGCATCGACCGTTTCCAAAGCGTCGGCATAACGACCCAACGCCAGTTCGGCCTTCAATTTGTACAGCGGCCAGTTCTCGCTGCGCTCGCCCGCTGCAATCGCCTTGGCGGCCAGATCGATACACTCGGAGTATTGGCCTGACCGGAAGCAGCGGTCCGCGTCGGCAACCTCCGCGGCGGTAAGAGCCGCCGCACCGCCAAGGCAAAACAAGCAGGCCAGCGACGCGCGGAAGAAACGCCGCCGCAATGCTCGCGACGATCGCGTTGCGACGAAGGCGCCGGCTCCTACGTGCTTAGCGGTTTGATCGGCCATCGGCCGTCTCCATCCTGCGACGGATATGCCATCCGCGACCCCTTCTTCAACGCAACTTCGTGCGGCACGTCCCCGACGGTGCGGGGCATACGTTGCCGACAGGCGTCGCTCTCATTCTATCGCAGGACGACAGTGCGCCGAAACTTGTTTTGGAGCGAGCGGCCTCGGCGCGGGCCCTGGCGGCACAACGGAGCTACTCGCCCAAGCAATACAGGTAGTTATTGGAACGCAACAGCAGCCGCTTGCCGCTGACCACGGGGCTGGCGTTGAAGCAGCTTTCGTCGCCCAGTTCGTTGTGCGAAAGCAGCTTGTACTGCGGCCCGGCGGCCAGCACGAAGGCGCCGTCGAACCGGCTGACCGCGTACAAGCGACCGTCGGCTACGATCGGCGAACCATAGAATTGCGCCGAACCGGGCAATCGTTGCTTGAACGCCACTTCGCCGCTCTCGGCGTCGACGCAGGCGGCCACGCCCCGATCGCTCACGCAATACAAATAGCCGTCGTGATAAACGGGCGACGTTACGTAGGAGCCGGCGCTGGCCCGCCACAAAGTATGGCTCTTGGAGACATCCCCTTTTCCGCCGGCGCGATCGCCGTAGCGCTGTTGGAACGGCCGCTGACTTCGAAGACCACGTTGTCGTGCGCAACCAGGCTGCTGCACTGCGCGGGGCTCGAAACCGATTCTGCGTACCAGAGCAGCTTGCCCGTGTCGGGATTGAGGCCCCAGATTTCCTCAGGCACGGCGATCACCAGTTCTTGCCCGCCGCGCTCGTCGTCAACCAGCACGGGCGTGCTCCACGAGCCGTTCATGCCGTCGGCGGCCGCTTTCCAGACCTGCTTGCCCGTCTTGCCGTCCAACGCCACCAGCGCCTGGCTTTCGGCGCCGGCGTTGAAGATCACCACATCCTTGTAAACCAGCGGGCTGGCTCCGGAACCCCAGCCCATCGGAGCGGAACCATCGCCAAGGTCGGTCTGCCAGAGTAGCTTGCCGTCCAGGTCGTACGCCAAGGCGCCGCTCTTGCCGTAAAAGACATACACGCGCTCGCCATCGCTGGCCGGCGTACTGGAGGCATAGCCATGGTCGGCCAAAAAGCCTTGCGCCGGGTCTTCCGGCAGTTTGGCCTTCGCTGCCTGCTGCCAGAGAATCTTGCCGCTCGTGCGATCGACGCAGACCAGCACGCGGCGAAGGTCTTCCGGGCTGCCGATTTGCCGACGGTCTACGCCGTAACCCGTATAGCAGGTGAGAAACACGCGATCTCCGACCGTGATCGGGCTGGAGGCGCCAGGGCCGGGCAGTTCGGTCTTCCAAACGACGGCTTGCTCGGGGCCCCATTTCTCAGGCAGTCCTTGCGCCTCGGAGTTAGCCGCGCCGTTCGGGCCGCGAAAGCGCAGCCAGTCGGCGCCTGGCAGCGCTAAGGCGAAGCCGATCACGCACCAGGGGAGAAGTCGCCGCGAGACCGGACCGCGAAAGCGCGCAAACACATGCATGGGCATAATTCCCGAGACGTGAAACGGGCGAAGGGGAAAACGTCGCCGACCCAAGTCGGGTCGGCGCGATTTCAAGCTTCTTTGTACTTCAAGCGGACGGCCGATTACATCGGCGGACGTTCGCGACCGGTACTCTCGCGGCGCCGGCCGCCGCCTTCACGACCGCCAGGGCCGCCGCGACCGCCGCCAAATCCGCGCTGCCGCAGTTGGGCGACGTCGAACGGCTTGCCCTTGAGCTCCTCAAATTCCTTCTGCTGCTCCTTGCTGAGTACGGCCAGGACCTTGGCGTTACGCTCCTCGGTCGCCTTTCGCATTTCCTCCATGCGGGCCTGGACGTCGCCTTGACCGCCTTCGCCGCCGTCACCCCGGCCTCGGCGAGAGAAGCCGCCCCGCCCGCCTCCGAAGCCGCCTTGCAAAGCTTTGGCGATCTGCTCTTGCTGCTCGTCGGTCAATTTGAGCGTCTTGGCGACATCTTCGTTCCGCAAGGCCTGCACTCCGGCCACCTGCAGGGTAACCTGCTTGAGCCGCTTCAATTGCTCGGGCTTGAGCGTCTCAGCCAGCTTGGGCTGGTACTTCTCATCCAGCTTGCGATTGGCCTCGGCTTGTTTCTTGCCGAACTCGGCCATTTTCTCCTGGCGTTCCTCCTGCGACAGATCGCGAAGTGCGCCGAAATCAAGGCCGCTGTTCTCCCTCGCTGCTTGCTGATCGTCTCGGTACGACTCAACGAGTTTCTCGGCGCTCTCCTGCTGATCTTCCGATAAGTCGAGTTCTTTTTGCACGGCCGGAATGCCCAGCAGGGCAAACTCGTTCATGGGACCGCCGAACATGCCGCCGCCAAACATTCCGCCGCCAGGGCCGCCGCGTCCGAACCGCCCGCCGCCGCGGCCTCCTCGTTCGCCCCGCTGACCACGCTCGGAATCTTGTGCCTGGCTGACGTGAACTGCGGAAAAACAGACCGCAGCGGCCAGAATTGCTATCGACAATGACGACCTACGTGACATGGGCCCGGCTCCTGAGGCGAATAGAATATTTGTCCGACGCTAGGCGAAAAGTGGCGTTGCACCTCCGGTTGGTTACATTCCCGTAAGCGATCGGCTGCAATTCGGCGGAATTCACCCCCGTTTGGCAGTCTGGACAGCGCCGGCATCCTGTCTGACGTTCATCGCACAGATCGCGAACAAGCGGCCGATCGCGAGCGAGCCTGGGCGAAAACGCAGTTCGATGGGAGCGTGCCGACGTGCAGCGAATTGACATCCGCCGAACTATGCTCTGCAAACATCTGAGCGAAGCGTTCCCGTTCGAACGTTACGGATCGGCTCGCGTCACCAGCACAATGCCGAGAGCGACGGCCAGCGCGCCGGCCGCCAGTTCGGCCGTCAGCGGGTCGCCTCGCAACCAGACGCCAAAGGCAATTCCACACAGCGGCTGGGCAAACCCGAACACGGCGACCTGACTGGCCCGGTGCTGGCGAAGCAAACCCGTCCAGATCAAGAAGCAGAACCAGGCGATGACGACGCCCTGGTAGAGCAGTCCCCCCACGGCGGCCGGCGTGAATCGCCACGGCGCATCGCTTTCCAACGCCAGGCTGGCGCCAAAGAACAGGCCGGTCGCCAGCAAGTAGCTCCAAAGCAGGAGCTTCGACGCCTCGACCACGACCAGCGCCCGTTTGCTGAACACGGTGTTGACGCCAATCAGCACGCTGCTTGCCAGGATCACTCCGTCTCCGAACAGAGTGGCCGAATCGAGCGAAGGCGCCGACGACGGCCTCGCTCCGGCGACGATGGCCAGCAACCCGGCGAACGCCACCAGCAAACCGAATAACTTGCCCGGTGAGACCCGGTCGCCGTGCAACAAGAAATGCGCAACCAGCGCCACAAAGACCGGGTTCGAGCCGATCAATACCGAGCCATGCGCACTGTTGGTGTGGGCCATGCCGAAGTGAAACGAGCCGATCTGCAAGAACAGCAGTACCCCGACCGGCCAGACGGCAAGCCACTGAGCCGGTTTGAGCATCAGCGAGGCGCCCTGCCAGCGACCACCGTCGGCGCCAGCAAGGCGGCGCCAAGTGCAAAGCGGCAGCCTGCCGTGGCCAGCGGCGGCAATTCTTCTTGCGTGTAGCGGACCGCCACGGCCAACCCGCCCCACAGCGCGGCGCAGGTGGTGGCCAGGACCGCCGAAGTGAAGGAGATGGGCCGCAGATCCGTATCCATTGCCGTCAAAAAACAAACTCCTCTTTCGCCGCGTATCGCAGGCGACTGTGCTGCTTATTCGCTCCTCCGGCGCCTTCACATCGAGCCGCTATTCAGGGCAACTGCGTAGCGGAGGCGCCCGCTCAGACAGTATGATAGGGGGGCGACTCAGGAATGCTTGTCCGATACCAGCGGTATCGCCTCAGGGCGAGCATGGCCTGGCGGTCTCGGTACGCCCGAACTTGCCTGCCGAGATCGTATCGGGCGCCGCCCATGACCATCACAGCGTACCTTTTCGGACAACCGAGATGAAGCCGACTTACGCGTGCCTCGCCTGTCGAACGACCAACTTCGCTTCGGTTGCGATGTTCTTGTTCGCCGCGCTGGCTGCAACGGCCGTACAAGCGGCGGACGACGAGGATCGTGAGTTTTTTGAAAAACGGATCCGTCCGGTGCTGGTGGAACGTTGTTATGAGTGCCACAACAGCCGCGACAACGCCGAAGGCGACCTCGCCTTGGATCACCGCACCGCGATGCTTGCCGGCGGAGATTCGGGCGAAGCCGTCGTGCCGGGCAAGCCGGACGAGAGTCTGCTGATCCAGGCGATCCGCCACGAGACGTCCGGATCTACGAATGCCCAAGGGCGGGCCGAAGCTGTCTCGCAGAGGTGATCGCCGATTTTGTCAAATGGGTCGCCGCGGGGGCACACGACCCGCGAGACAAACCGCCTTCGGCCGCCGAACTCGACGCCGCGCTTTCCTGGGAAGCCGTCCGCGAGCGTAGAAAACAGTGGTGGAGCTTTCAGCCATTGACACGCCCTGCCGTGCCGGAAGGCGACGGCGCCTGGTCGGAACATCCGATCGATCGCTTTCTCGCGGAGAGTTGGAAATCGGCCGCCGTCGAGCCCGCCGAACCGGCCGACCGCCGCAGCGCTATTGAGGCGAGCGACGTTCGCCCTGACCGGCTTGCCGCCGACGCCCGACGAGACGGAGCAGTTTCTGCGAGACGACTCGCCGCAGGCCTACGAGCGCGTGCTCGACCGCCTGCTCGCCTCTCCGCGGTTCGGCGAGCGCTGGGCGCGGCATTGGATGGACTGGGTGCGCTACGCGGAATCGCACGGCAGCGAGGGCGATCCGGCAATTCCTCATGCCTGGCGATATCGCGACTATCTGATCCGCGCCCTCAACGCCGACATCCCCTACGACCAGCTTGTGCGCGAACACCTGGCCGGCGATTTGTTGAGCGAGCCGCGCATCAATGCTGAACTGCAGATCAACGAATCCGCGTTGGGCACGGCCCACTATCGCATGGTGCAGCACGGTTACACTCCGACCGACGCCCTCGATGAGCAAGTCTCGTTCACCGACAACCAGATCGACGTGATCGGCAAGGCCTTCTTGGGGCTGACGGTCTCCTGCATCGCTGCCACCATCACAAGTTCGATCCGATCAGCCAGCAAGACTTTTACGCGCTGTACGGAATCATGGCCAGTTGCCGACCGGCTTTGATCACCGTCGACACGCCCGAGCGGCAGAACTTTCGTCGTCGGGAAATGGAAGTCTTGAAGCCGAGGATCAAGCTGCAACTGGCTTCCGCCTGGATGCAAGTCGCTCGAAGCACTGCCCGGTAAACTGCAAAGCCCGTCGTCAGAATTGAAGACAACTTTGGAGCTCGCAGCCAAAGACTCGGCTCACCCGTTGCACGCTTGGGCGGTATTGCGAGAGAAGCAGGGCGAAGACTTCCAAGCCGCGTGGCGAAAATTGAACCAGGCGTGGGTTGAGGCGGAGCTCGCCGCAACGAACAGGCGGCGAGCCAATTTCCCTTGCATTGGAATTTAGCGGGGGCCGACTACGGCGCCTGGTTCAAACATGGCAACGGCTTGGGCGGCAACCCGTCGGCCGCGGGCGAGTTCCATCTCTTGCCGTCAGGAGATCAGGCGGTTTCCAACATCTATCCGGCCGGAGTCTATTCGCACCTGCTTTCCAACAAGCACAACGGCGTGCTGACTTCGCCGCGGTTCAAGATTGAAACGAATCATATTTCCGTTCGCGTCGCCGGTGGCCAGAACGCTCGCGTCCGGCTGGTCGTGTGCAATTACCCGCGAACGCCCGGTCTGCTGTATCCCTCGTATTCGCCCGATCGCCAAACGCTGCACTGGCATCACTGGAATACCGAATACTGGAAAGGCGAATGGGCCCATCTGGAAATCGCCACGGCCGAGGACCTGCCTGTCGAGATTCGGCCGAACGAAGGGCGTTCGTGGTTCGGCATCGCCGCAGCCGTCGGCTACGACGACGGGCCGCCCGCAGATTCCGGCGCCCCGTTGTTCTCCGTTTTGCCGGGCCCCGAGCCGCATTCGCCCGCCGAACTGGCAACGCTGTATGCCCAGGCGGTTCGCGAGTGCCTGCAGGCGTGGAGCGGCGCCGCCGACGCACCTTCGCCGGATCAGGAGAACTTGAACCGCTCCATGACCAACGAACAGGCCGAGTTCCTCGGCGCCTTGGTTCGCAGCGGTTTGTTGCCCAACGTGATTCAGGAGTTGCCCGAGGCGGCGTCTCTGATCGCCGAGTATCGCAAGCTCGAAGCAGAAGTCCCCGTTCCGACGCGCTCGCCGGGCGTGCTGGAAGGAACCTCGTTCGACCAGCCGCTGTTCGTCCGCGGCAACCACAAACAGCCGGGCAAGCCCGTGGCCAGGCGTTTTCTCGAAGCCATCGACGCGACGCCGTACCAGACGCCCGGCAGCGGCCGGCTGGAGTTGGCCGCCGACATTGCCGGCGGCAAGAACCCGCTGGCGGCCCGGGTGATCGTCAATCGGCTGTGGCATCATTTGTTCGGCCGCGGTATCGTGACGACGACCGATAACTTCGGCCATTTGGGCGCCGAGCCCAGCCAGCCCGAGTTGCTCGACTACCTCGCTTCTCGCTTTATTGAAGAAGGCTGGTCGATCAAGCGGGCAATTCGCCTGATGATGACTGCCAAGGCCTATCAACTTGGCGCCGGGGCTCCGGCATCGACGGCTGGCCCCGCAGCATACAGCGGCTTCGCCATTCGCCGGCTCGAAGCAGAAGAGCTGCGCGACTCAATTCTTTTCGTCAGCGAACAACTGGATGAAACGCGTTTCGGACCGAGCGTCGATGGCCGCAGCCGGCGGCGCAGCGTTTACGTCCGCGTGCAGCGCAACGCCCTCGATCCTTTTCTGGCCGCCTTCGATGCCCCCGAGCCGCATACGACTCGCGGCGTTCGCGACGCCACCAATGTGCCCGCTCAGTCGTTGGCGCTGCTGAACGATCCATGGGTGTTGGACCAGGCCCGGCGTTGGGGCGAGCGCATCGCTGGCGATGCGTCGCTGACTGACGACGCGCAGCGGATCGAGCGGATGTTCCTCATCACCTTGGGGCGGGCGCCTGATGCGGACGAGCGGGAGCAATGCCTTCAATTCCTGAATGAGCAAGACGCTCAGCGGGAAGCGGCTACGCGGCAGGTGCGCAGCATCGAAAGCGAAATCGCCTCGCGACGCCAGCAGATCGCCCGGCTGCTGGCGCCCGCTCGCGAGCGGCTGACGGCCGGCCGCGAGAAGCCCGCGCCGCAAGTTCCGGCGCCGCGTCCGCTAGCTCGCTGGGATTTTGACGACGACCTGCGCGATTCGGCGGGCGACCTGCACGGCGTTGCGCACGGCAACGCCCGCTTGGAGTCGGGCGCCTTGGTGCTGGACGGCGCCAGCTACGTCGACACAGGCCCGCTGCCTCGCCCGCTGCAAGAGAAAACGCTGGAAGCCTGGGCCGTGCTGGAAGACCTTGCTCAGCAAGGCGGCGGCGTGATGAGCGTGGAAACGCTCGGCGGCCAGGTTTTCGACGCCATCGTGTTCGGCGAGCGGAACCCGAAGCAGTGGCTGGCCGGCAGCGATTTCTTCCGCCGCACGCAAGGACTGCAAGGCCCTGAAGAACAGGAAGCCGTCGGCCGGCCGGTGCATATCGCGCTGGTCTATGAGGCCGATGGAACGATCCGCTGTTATCGCGACGGTCAGCCCTACGGCCAGCCCTACCGCTCTTCAGGCTTGATGACCTTTGCCGCCGGCGGCAGCCACGTCGCCTTTGGCATGCGTCACGCTCCCGCGGGCGGCAACAAGATGCTCAAAGGTCGCATCCTGCAAGCCCGCCTCTACGATCATGCTCTGCAGCCGGAAGAGATTGCGGCTTCGGCCGCGGAATCGCCCGTTTTTGTTACCGATGCCCAGGTGCTGGACTCGCTCTCGAGCGAAGACCGGGCCAGGCACGATCAGCTTGCCCGCGAACTTGCGGAGTTGGAAACTCGGCTGAAGACCTATCAGCCGCTCGATCAATGGCGTCCGACGCCCGCTGCGCCGCTGGCAAGACCTGGCCCACGCGCTATTCAATCTGAAAGAGTTTCTCTATGTCCGCTGACGCTCTGCGGGAGAACATGATGCGAGCCCTTGATGTGACTTCCGGCTCAAACGCAGCGCCGGCGCTTTCGCGACGCCGGATGCTCGCGCACTGTTCCAGCGGTTTTGGCCTGGCGGCATTGTCCGCCCTGCTGTCAGACGCCGCCTTTGGCGCTTCGCCGGTCGAGACGACCGCCTCGGGCGCCAAGCCGCCTCATTTCGCCCCCAAGGCCAAGAACGTCATCTTCTGCTACATGTCCGGCGGCGTGTCGCACGTCGACTCGTTCGATCCCAAGCCGCGGCTGGAGCGAGATCACGGCAAGCCGATGCCGATGCAGATCGAGCGGACGCAGTTCAACAACAACGGCAACATCTATCGCCAGCCCTTTGAAGTTTCGCTCCTACGGCCAGAGCGGCCTGCCGGTCAGCGAGCTTGTTCCCGCACGTCGGCGGCTGCGCCGATGAATTGGCCGTGATTCGCTCGATGACCAGCCAGCGTTCAACGAACATGCCCAGGGCAACTATTTCATGCACACGGGCTTTCCCTTCATGGGCCACCCGAGCGCCGGCGCCTGGGTGACCTACGGCCTGGGGAGCGAAAACCAGAACCTGCCCGGCTTCGTCGTGCTGCGCAGCGGCGATTCGGCCGTGCCGCACGGCGGCGTCGGCCTGTTCAGCAACGGTTTTCTGCCGGCCACGCACCAGGCTTCGCTCGTGGCGGCCGACGCCGCCGAGCCGGTCCGCAACGTCACGCCGCGCGAGCCGGGCGTCTTTCAGCGCCAGCGGCTCGACTTCATCGCGCAACATGGACCGGCGGTTTGTCGACGATTTGCCGAACGACTCAGGCCGTCGAATCGGCGATTCGCAATTACGAGACGGCCTATCGCATGCAAGCCGCCGTGCCGGAGCTGTGCGACTTGAGCGGCGAGACGGAAGCCACGCGGCGGATGTACGGCCTCGATGCCGACGAGCCGAAGAAAGCGGCCTACGCGCGGCAGTGCCTGCTCGCCCGCCGGCTGGTCGAGCGCGGCGTGCGGTTCGTCGAGCTGACCTGCCTGACCTACAACATCGGCGGCGGCAACGGCGCCAACCCGTGGGACCAGCACGGCGACTTGGAAACGGGCCATGCAAAGATGGCCCGAGCAGGTCGACCAGCCGATCGCCGCCTTGATTCACGGATCTTAGCCAGCGCGGCCTGCTCGACGAAACGCTGATCGTCTGGGCCGGCGAGTTCGGGCGCACGCCCTTTTCGCAAGGCAGCAACGGCCGCGATCACAATCCGTTCGGCTTCAGCGTCTGGCTGGCCGGCGGCGGCGTGAAAGGGGGCACGGTGTACGGCGCCACCGACGAGTTCGGCTACCACGCCGTCGAAAACCCTGCACGATCTACGATCTGTGGGCCACCGTGCTGCACCAGCTCGGCATCAACCATCGCGATCTCACCTACCGCTTCGGCGGCCGAGATCTTCCGCCTGACCGACGTGCACGGCCACGTGTTGCACGAGATTATTGCGTAGCAGGCTCT
>CAWAYY010000044.1:0-306729 GCA_963786255.1 Pirellulales bacterium | reverse complement strand
TGGACGCGCCGTCCGGCCCCTCGCCGTTCTCGCCGATGGCCGCGGCAACCTGATCGTCGTCATCGAAGATTAGTAAATCAATCGAGACGTGCTCCCAAAGCACTGCTGGAGGCCCATGGCTTTGAAGTATTCGCCGCCGCCGATGGGCAACAAGGCATCGCGGCGATCGAACGCCTGCGTCCGGCCGCGGCTCTGGTCGACGTTGGCTTGCCGGGCATCAACGGCTATGAAGTCGCCCGGCGCGTGCGGAATTCTCGAGCGATGACCGCACGTATCTTATAGCGCTGACCGGTTCCGGCCAGGCCGCCGACGTCGAGCAGGCGCCGACAGCGGATTTGATCGGCACGTCGTCAAGCCCTTGAGCCGAACAAGCTCTTGAAGTTCTGGACAGCATCCGCCTGTGCGACGGAAGCATCCGAACGCCGCAGCGCCGACGACTAATGTGCTGGCGAGCCGAGGCTGAATCAGCACCCCCTCGAAGAAGCCCTCGCGGCGAGGGCTGGCGGCCCGCCGAATTTCGTTCCAGACGCACCGGCGACTTCCCGAAGTAGTGGCAGAGTCACTCGCTCGATCGACCACCTGTGCGGATCAGATAAATGGGAAAAACGGTACGTTCTCGCCGGCTCTCCATTGCCGCCGATACAGCCCGCATGCTCAGCGAAATTGAACAGATTTCCAAGACCATTAAGCTCTCCGACGACCGCTCTAAACCGCCCACTCGCCCCGTCACTGACGCTTCTCTGGTGATTCGGGGCAAATCAGGTCTCTTCGTGCCGCGGCAAGCAGGTCGCCCCCCCGGCGAGCCGCAATCTCGCCGGAAATCTTCTCGGCTTTCGCGTTTTTTTCTTTCGCTCGCGGTTTTGTTGCGGCTTTACCGCAAATCCGATCTCTTCTCGCAAGCTCGGATTTGGTATTCACCCCGCCCTAACGGCTGGCCAGTGCGCTGGCACGTTGCGACAAGCCGACAAAATCGGCGAGCTTCAGGCCATGTTTGGGTGTGGAGAGACCTCGCTTTTCATTTTCCACCGGCTCCGACGGTCAATACGTGCCGCGAGAGTTCTGGAAGATTCGCCAGATCAGAATTTCGACATGGTGCACGGCGTCAAACGCAACCGGTGCGACCTTCTTCATCGGGTAGCGGCGTCGCGTGGTTTAAATTGGACGTCTCGACGGCTGACCGGCCTTTGAGGCCGCGACATCAACTCGGCGTCTCGACTGATCCGCCGGAACGTGCTCGACGCACTGCTTGACAAACTGCATGTCATGTCCGACCCTCATCAACGCGGAGTTGAACCTCAGGGCGCAGCATGCCGCTTCCGCAACGGGCCCTTCATTTACCCCTTCGTGCGAGGCCGAACCGGCGCCAACACGCGTATCGTCGATTTGCGACGCGGGCAGTCAATTCCCGACGATGCGAATCGCGAGTTCGACTTTGTCCTCACATACGGCGGAGAGTTTCCGCAAACAGGGTTCGCGTCGCTGTATAAATCCAACGACATTGCCCTGTACGAGAACACGGTCAGGAAGGATTGACGTAGCGTGACGAGGCGTCGTGTACGTGCAATTTGCGACGGACGACCGCCATCGTCTTTTCCGACTACGAGCCGCTAGGCGTCCGGTTACGGCACGACGATTTCAATGGCCGCCGGCTCGACGTTGATTTCGATCGGGGCGAAACCAGCCGCCTCGCCGTCAATTTCCATCGGCGCCAGCGATTGGCAGTTGATCTGAATCCGCTTTGGCACGGCCAAAGTACACGCCGTCAGAGACCCCGGTGCCTTCCCATCCAGACTTTCAGCGCGTAACGCATCAGCGGCACGCTTCCCGGCCGGGCAAACACCGAGCCAATCGAGCAGCCCGTCGTCGGCAAGCGCATCCGGCGCCGAGGGAGGCTATTGGCGTACTGCGGCAGATTGAAGACCATCGCCAGCGCGCCGCATAGTTGCTGTCCATCCGCTTCAATTTCCAACATCGGGTAGCGGTATAAGCAGGCGGACTCGACGATCGGTCTGAGGTAGTTGAGAACTGCGGAACGCGCTTCAGCCTACCGGACCTCTGCCGCCACCGGGCCAGCCGATGCGCCGTGTCTCCGTCGAAGCCGGCGCTGGCTACGATCCCGAACCGCTGCTCGCCCGCACGCCCCAGGTCGATCGCCTTGGTTTTCCCGGCGGCAAGCATGCCGCCCATCAATTGAGGGTCCGACGTATAGCCGAACTGGCGGGCCAGCAGATTCTCGTTGCCTAACGGATACATCGCCAGCGGAACCGGAATCTGCCGGTTAATCAGGCAATTGAACGTGCCATCGCCCCCCGCGGCGACAACGGCGCGCTGCGTGGCGGCAAAATCGGGCTCGGCCGCCGCAGCAAACAGTTCGTCGAGCGACCAGATTGGGAAAGGTTCCAGTCCCTCGGCGCATTGCTGCCGCCAAGGCGCCGATGCGTGCGGGATTGTCTCGAGCGCCGCTGTACGGATTGGCCAAAATCGTCACGCCACGCGGCCGATCACCCGGTGAAATGCTCCTCATACTCGCTTGGTTTTTCGCACGAAATAGGCATGGCATGACTGTTCGCCGCGTTGCAACTTTGTGGATCCCCCACGGCTGGTACATCCATTTTTCAAATCCGGGGGGGAATCGTTGCTCTGTTAGAACTCAAGGCTCGACTACGCCCCTAATGTAACGGGCGGAAGATTTGGCTCAATCGTTGGATTTGTACCGCCGGCATCTGCTTCCGCCGCCATCCCCCGATGGCACGCCTGCAACGCATTTCGCGAGAGAGCGAAAGCAAGCGTCAGGGCAAGGTTGACTGGTCCGGAAAACGGCGACCGAGCATTCCCCTCAGCGAGATCCGATGGAGAGGTTTCCTCAGGGAACCGCCAGAATTGGTGGATTCGCCTGTCGCCGCAGGCAGACGCGCGGCGACCCGATGGCCCGCGCATTATAGGGCGCCGGTGCGGGAAAAACGAAGGGGAACAGCCGCTGGCGGCAGCCAGGCGATTGCCTGGGCCCATATAATCTAATGAACGAGCCCCTTTCTGCTTGCGGTTGAGCGCAAGCCGATTCGTTCTGCTGCTCGTTTGCCCCGTGAGAACAGGAGTCTTTTCGAGCGTGCCTATCGGAAAGTCGAGACTGCACAGTTTGGGTCCGGCAGTCTCGGCTCCGATTGCCGAGCGGTCGGGGTCAAAGTCAGCCGACGCCCACGTCCTCCAACCGTGGGCGACCCCGGCCTCCGGCAATTTTTCACCCTGACGCGCGACCGGAACCTCTCCGGTCGCGTTTTTTTTCGGCCGCTGATTCGATTCACCGATGACGAAAGCATTTTCCCCCGAATGGGCGTCCCGCATCAGGGTTCGCTAGCCGCATTCGTTCCTTGCGAGATTTCGGCCGCCTTCATTTTCGCGAGCTGCGGCGAAATGCCGCCCGGGCAAAGCAACCGTCGAGGTATTGCCTCTGCTATCGAAGGAAACTCCCGCGGCGGCCAATAGCTTTCGCGAGATTTTTCAGGCATACTAACGGGTTCTAGACATTGATCGTCGAGTGCGCAACTGCGAACAGACTGGAACCCTTCCCCCCATGCGAACGACTGCTGCCCTAAGCGCCGTTACGGCGGCGCGCCGAGTGCCCGGGACCGAAATCCCCTGTTACGTCTTCGATTCCAACCGCGATCTGGCTCGCCATGTGGCGGACTCGGTCGCCAACGTCATTCGCGAACGGAACGCATTCGGCCAGCGTGCCGTGCTCGGCCTGCCCACCGGCTCCACTCCCGTGGGCGTGTATCGCGAACTGATCCGCATGCACGAGGAGGAAGGGCTCGATTTCTCGGGCGTGGTGACGTTCAATCTCGACGAATACTACGGCCTGCAGCCCGAGCAGCTGCAAAGCTATCACCGCTGGATGTCCGAGCACTTCTTCAACCACGTCAACATCCCGCCGAGAACAGATCCACATTCCCGACGGCACCGCGCCGCTGGAAGATCTCGAGGATCACTGCCGCCACTACGAAGCCGCCATCGAGCCGGCCGGCGGCATCGACGTGTTGACTGCTGGGCATCGGTCGCAACGGGCATATCGGCTTCAACGAACCGTTCAGCGTGCGTCACAGCCGCACGCGGCTGGCCACGCTCGATCCGATCACGCGGCGCGACGCGGCCAGTGATTTCTTCAGCGAAGAAAACGTGCCGCTGCACGCGATCACGATGGGGCTGGCGACGATTCTTGAAGCCCGCAAGATCATCCTGATCGCGTTGGGCGAACACAAGGCAGCGATCATCAAAGAAACGGTCGAAGGCCCGGCTACCGATCGCGTGCCGGCCAGCTTCCTGCGAGAGCACCCGTCGGCCGTGGTCCTGGTGGACGAGGCCGCCGCCGGCGATCTGACCGGCAGCACCACTCCTTGGGTGCTGGGCAACGTCGAGTGGACCGACGCCTTGATCAAGCGGGCCGTGCTTTGGCTGTCCGCCAAGACCGGCAAGGCGCTGCTCAAGCTCGACGACGACGATTTGCGCGAACACAATCTGCATCAGCTGCTTGCGACACCACGGTCCGGCCCAGCAGGTGGCGCATCGCGTGTTTCGCTGGATGATGGACACCATCGAGTATCATCCTGCCGGCCGCGAGCCGAAGCGGGTCATCTGCTTCAGTCCCCATCCCGACGACGACGTGATCAGCATGGGCGGCACGCTGATCCGCCTGGTCGAAGACGAGCACGAAGTGCACGTCGCCTACATGACCAGCGGCAACATCGCCGTGTTCGATCACGACGCCCAGCGCGTGGCCGATCTGGTGGTCGAATTCAACCGCCTATTCGGATTCGACCAGGATAAGTCGCTGGAAGTCGAGCGGCAAGTGCAGCACTTCGCTGGCCAACAAGAAGCCCGGCGAGCCCGACTGCCAGACCGTGCTGGCCATCAAGGCCCTGATTCGCTGGAGCGAAGCCAAAGCGGGCGCCATTGTGTGCGGCTGCCGCGAAGAGCATCTGCACTTCCTGGACTTGCCCTTCTATCGCACCGGCACGATTGCCAAGAACCCGGTGGGCGACGAAGACGTGCGGATCATTCGCGAACTGATCGAGCGCGTCGATCCGCAGCAGTCTACGTTGCCGGCGATCTTTCCGATCCGCACGGAACGCACCGCGTTTGTGCCGAGGCGATCTTCCGGGCTTTGAAGGAACTGGAGGCGGCCAACGGCTGCCGTCCCGAAGCCTTGCTCTATCGCGGCGCCTGGCAGGAATGGCCGTTGCACGAGATCGAAATTGCCGTGCCGCTGAGCCCTCGCGATCTGGACTGCAAGCGAAACGCGATCTTCATGCATGAGTCGCAAAAAGACGCCGCCTTGTTTCCCGGCTCCGATTCTCGCGAATTCTGGCAACGAGCCGAAGACCGCAACCGTCACACGGCTGACTCCTACAATCAGCTCGGTCTGCCTGAGTATTACGCCATGGAAGGCTTTGTCCGCTGGAACGGCGAACCGATCTGAAGCACGTAGCGGGTTGGACTGCTATCGGGAGTGGATCGCCGCTGGGTGCGCCAATGCGGAATGCGGAACGGGGAACGCGGAAGAAGAAGGGAAGGCCCAGTCCGCCACCCGAAGTTCCGAGCGCTGGAGGGAGTGCTCCTGAATCGCCTGGCGTCGTACTGGACAAACTCGCGCATGGCAAGCGGCACAAGCAGCTCTTGGCTCTCCTGCTGTTCACGACGTTGGCGCTTGCGGCAGGGTCGGCGGCGCAAAAGTCGGTAACCGTGGACGAGTTCCAGGGGCTGCCGCTGGGACTGGCGACGCTCGAAACGGGCGATTTTCATCTGGGCGTAACCAATCCGCTGCTGCCGAGCCTGTTGGCGGCGCTGCCGCTGCTGGCGACTTCGGCGGAACTGAATCCGGAACCGCTCGCCGGCTATGTCAGCTCCTGGCAATGTGGCGGGCAGTTCCTGAGAGAGATGCGCTGCCACCGGGCGGCGCCCGAGAGAACCGCGGCCGCTATCACGACTTTTTCCTGCTCGGCCGCCTGGTGTCGCTCGCCGTGTTGCTGGCGACCTGCGGCTTGACGTACGGATATGCCCGCAGCTTATACGGACCGCTCGCCGGGTTGGTTGCGGCGGGCTTTGCCTGCCTGTCGCCCAACCTGTTGGCGCACGGACCGCTGATCACCCCTGATATCTATCTGACCGCCGCGGTCATCGGTTCGCTGTGGGCATTCGACCGGCTGTTGCGGAGAGCTGATGCCCGGAGCGTCTTGTTCCTGGGCATTGCGATGGGCCTGGCGGCGCTGGCCAAATTGACGGGCCTGCTCTTGCTAGGGCTGTTTCCCGCACTGTTGCTGGCGCTGCAACTTTTCGATCGGCTGCGAAAGCGGCCGACGGATGTCAATCAGGGCGATCTGCCTTTGCCGGCGGGCCGTAAGACCTGGCTCGCGCTGGTTGTGGCCGTCGGCGTGGCGCTGGTCGTGGTCAATCTGGCTTATCTGGGCAACGGTTCGTTTTCATTGCTCGGAAGCTACGAGTTCGCCAGCCGGCAACTGCAATTCTTGCAGCGGCACTTGCCGGGCGTGGCTGCCCGTGCCTTTCCCGCGTTATTTCTTTTTGAGCATCGACGCTCAATGGGCCGAAGAGGGCTACACGGCTTATCTGCTAGGCGAATTCAACGAGCATGGCTTTTACTACTACTACGTGGTCGGGTTGCTGGTGAAAACGCCCGTGCCCGTCTTGCTGCTGTGCGGCCTGGCGTGCTTGTGGGGCGGTCCGCTGCAACGGCGCGAGCTGCTGTTGCTGGGGACGGCGGCGGCGCTGTTTTGTTTCTTCTCGCTGGCTCGCCACAAGAACATCGGCATGCGGTACGTGCTGTTTCTTGAACCGATGATGGCTCTCTGGATCGCGCGGCTGGCGGCGCCGTCTGCTTGGAAATCAGCGCAGCGGCGGCTGCGCATTACTTGGGCGGCAGCGGCCGGCCTGGTCTGCATGCTGCTGGTCAACGCTTCGATCTGGCCCGACTACCTGGCCTGGTTCAATTGGGCCAGCGGCGGGCCAAATTACGGCCACAATTACCTGCTCGACTCGAATCTCGATTGGGGACAGGACTTGATTGCATTGCGCCGTTACCTGAAACGAGAGGGAATTGAATCGGTCGATCTGGCCTACTTCGGCCGCGTACCCCCGGAAGTCTACGGCGTGAATTATCGCCCTCTCGGCGCTCAACCGCCGCAACGTTACGCCGCCCTTAGCGCCAACCTGCTCTGGGGCCGGATGTACATCATCAACGGCGACCCGCGATACTGGCCCGAAGGCAACGACACGTTCGCCGCCTATCGCAAGCTCCGGCCCAAGGCCGTCGTGGGGCACACAATTTATATCTTCGATTTGAGCGAAGCGCAGCCCAAGCTGACACCATAACAGCGAGACGTGTCAAAGAACGCGCCGCTCAACTGGCGATCGCGTCTCCGTACCAGTGCGAGATGACCCAGGCGCTGAAGATACTGACGGCGCCGAAGATGACGATGCCTAATACGGCGGAAGTCCAGACGGCGGCGAATAGATAATCGGTCTTCAAAAAACCACTCGATTGCGTAATCAAGTACCCGAGACCCGCCTGATCCATGCCGGAACCGGCGAACATCTCGCCGACGATCGCGCCGACGACCGACAGACCCGAGGAGATTTTGGCGCCGGTCGCCAGATGCGGAACGCTGGCCGGCAGCCGCAGCTTCCAAAGGGTCTGCCAGCGCGAGGCGCCGGCCAGTTCGAACAGTTCCAGCAGGTTGTGGTCGATGGCCGTCAGCCCGGTGGTGGCGTTGGTAATGATCGGAAACACGCTGATCACGAAGGCTACCACTACGACGCTCAGCAAGCCGTACCCGAACCAGTTGACGATCAGCGGCGCCACGGCCACGATCGGCACGGTTTGCAGAAAGATGGCGTAAGGATAGACGCTGCGCTGGATGGTGCGAGATTGCGAAAAGACGCAGGCCGTCAGCAAGCCGGCGACAAAGCTGCAGGCAAAGCCGGCGACGGCCGCCTTGCCGGTCATCATCGCGGCGGCAAACAGCGTCGCCCGGTTACTCCAGCCGGCGGCGAGCACCTCGCCCGGCTTCGGCACGAGATAACGCTTGATGCCGAAAGCCACGACCGCACTGTGCCAGACGATCAACACTAGCACGAACAGCGCCAACGGCGGCAAGACGAAGCGAATGAACCAGCGCAGAAAGCGGCTCACGCGCGCCCCTTTCGCAACAATTCGCTCACCTCGCCGGTAAAGCGGGCGAACTCGGCTTCGGCCCGCAACTCGGGGCGCCGCGGCCAGGCAAACGGCACATTCACGTCGGCGATGATGCGTCCCGGCCGCGCGCCCATCACGAGGATGCGAGTGCTCAGAAAGGCCGCCTCGGAGATATTGTGCGTCACGAAGGTCGCCGTCCAGCGATGCTGCTGCCAGAGCCCGAGCAGTTCTTCGTTCAACGTCTGCCGCGTGATGTCGTCGAGGGCGCCGAACGGTTCGTCGAGCAACAACAACTCCGGGCGCGTGACCAACGCCCGGGCCAGTGAAACGCGCATTCGCATGCCGCCCGACAACTCGCGGGGCCGGCGTCCGGCGGCCTCGGCCAGGCCGACCATTTGCAAGTTCTCGCGAACGCGGCGTTCCTGCTCGGCCGTCGCAGCGCCGGCCAGTTCCAACGGTAGCCGCACGTTATCTGCGGCGGTCCGCCAAGGAAGCAGCGTGGCGTCTTGAAACACGAACGATAGTTTCGTGTTCCGCCGCCGCGCCAATCCAGGCGGCAGCCCTGTTACGTTCAGCGTACCGGCCGTCGGCGACGCCAGGCCCGCGATCAACCGCAGCAGCGTCGACTTGCCACAGCCCGACGGGCCGACCAGCGATACGAACTCGCCCTGCCTGATTGTGACGCTGACGCAGTCCAGGGCGCGAACGTCGCCGGCGAACGTCACGCCGACGGCATCCGCTTCAACGACGACCGGGGCAGAACTCAATGCCAAACGTCCTGGTTAGCGGTAAGGAGCAACTTGCTTTGCTCGTAAATATAGCTTCGAAGTATAGCGGAGCGGGCGAATTGCCGGGAGGCTGGCCGACTTGGTCAACGCAGCCCGCCTTGATGACTTCCGCATGGATTCGGACGGAGCGGAAATCGGGAGGGGAATTCCGACTGACGCATCCGCCGGCCCGAGTCCCGAAAGCCCGTTCATCGTCGAGAGCTGACGATCGATTCGACCAGTTCCTCGGCATCACGCGGGCGCCGCAATCTGAGCAACGTTTGGGGGCCGTGCGAGAATTCGTTGAATACCGACTCGTATTCGCGCCGCAGCCGGCTGTGCGACGTCAGGACCCAGAGCAGGATCGAATCGGGGCTGAACAGGGCGCGGCGGAGCGACTCGCGGTTGCCCGAGTAGAGCGTTTCTCGCCGCAAAGATCGCCGTAGCGTTCGTCGCACGGCGCGACTGAAGACCGTGGCCAACGAGTAATTGAGCCAAACGATCGCCGTGGCTCGCGGCCAGACCAGCTTTCGCAGTTGGAGATAATTGCCGTCGACGATCCAGCGATCGGCGCGAAGCGACTGTTCGGCCATTGCGTAGAACTCCTCGTCCGGCCGTTCGATCCAGCCGGGCAGCCAATGCAGGGCATCGAGTTCGACGTGCGGGGCATCAAGCCTTTGCGAGAGCCTTTTCGCCAAGGTCGATTTACCCGCGCAACTCGTGCCGATGATCACGGTGCGAGAGAAGTCGACCTGCTTCTCGCGAAAGTCAAATTCGGTTGTAGGCTGCAAGGCACTTCTCTTGGCGGTTATCCGAAGTCCCCCCCCAGCACGCCTCGGGCGTCGAAGCGGCGATCTGGCACTCAAGAGCGATTGTGACTGCAAACGCAGTGACCGTCATCTTCCACAAACCCGAAGCGCTGAAGAACCAGGAGCACACGACCGCGCGAACTCGTTGCGGGGCTCGGCGTAAGAGCCAGATGGCGGTAAGCCAGTCGTCCCAGCCGAGCTTCGAGCAAACGATTACGGCGGTCAACGAGTCGCTGGCCGTGAGGTCGAACACGACCCAGGCGACAATCAGGATGCATAGCCAGCCCAAACCCGGAAGTCCGCCGCGCCGATGAGGCTCAGACTTTTCCGCCGCACGTTCCGCGTACCCCATCGAAACTCGCCTTTCCGCACCAGGCGCCGACGACGATCGAGAATTCCAGTTCAAAACGCGCCGCCGAGGAACTCCTCAATATCAAGGGCGAGATTCCATTTCGCAAGAGCGAACGACGCTTTAGACTGAGCTTCAGGCCTCGGGCGAGGGATGCGCGCTTGTGCCTTGCGCATCGCGGTTCGCGCACAATGCCGCTTGTCAGTCCGTTCCATCTCTTATGGCCTCGACGATGCTACATCTACCGCACAAAATCCCCTACGAGCGGCTTTCGCTGTTTTGCGGCAATCTGGGGACGAGCCTGCACGCTGGGCTGGATGTCGCGACGAGCCTGAGGTTGTGCGCGAAATCATCGCAGAACCCGGTGCTTCGTGAAATCGTTGAGCAGGCGGCGACGCAGGCGGCTCGGGGAATCTGCTTGTCAGACGCCCTGCAATGCTGGCAGAACCGCTTCCCGCCGTTCTTCCTGCCCGTGGTCCGTTGCGGGGAACAAAGCGGTCGCCAAGACGAAGCGCTGGACTACTTGCAGCGCCACTGTCGTTTGTTGGCGGGGCCGGCGAGGATCGTACGCAATACATGGCTGGCGCCATTGGCAATCATGCTGGCCGGCTCAATAGTCTGCGCATTTGCGAACCTGATGTTCGCCCCCTTCCGCGTCACGCTGAGCTACGCGGCTCATGCGACGACGTTTTACGGCGTCATCGCAGCCGTGATCGCCGTCGTACTCTGGGTTCCGCCAGCCAAAGCAATTGTCGACGGGCTGAAGCTCATCGTTCCGGTGATCGGCCCCGCCGAGCGCGAGTTGGCGATGAACCGATTCTTTCACGCCCTGAATTTGCTCTACTCGACCGGCGGATTGCGTGTGGAGCAGATGATCCGCGTGGCGGCCGACTCTGCCGACAACTTCATCCTCCGCTACGATCTGCTTCGCGCGGCCCGGGTGATCGAGCGGGGCGGCACGATCGCCGAGGCCTTCTCTGCGCCGCTCTCCGTCTCTTATGATCGGAAGGCCCTGATCCAGGCCGGTGAAGACGCGGGGAAGCTGGAAGACGCGTTTGAAACCATCGCTCGGCAGTCGGACGATTCAGTTCAGCACAGCCTGATCGCCTTTCAGCAACTGTTTTACCGCATGGTCGCCGTTGCCGTCATCGGCTCAATGACGGCGACCATCCTGTCGCTGCCTGCGATTCGCGGCTGACGGTGATCGAGGCATGCCCGAGCGAGCATAGACGCATTTCACGTGCGGTAACGGAAAGCGGCGAACCCTAGTATCGCGTAGCATCGTCGGCTCAAAGGACGGCGCGAACTGAGAGTCGCCGGCCTCCGAGCTTGCCGTGCTGTTCCACTCGGCTGGCGAACGGCGTTGCGGGCGTCAACGGCCTGGCTGTGTCGCGCGACCGGACTTGAACGGAGCGCTCGGAGGTGCGGCCGAGTCGACTCGCCATTTCGCGCCGTCAGAAGTAGCCAAACGACGCTCGGGTTCCAATCGCCTTACGATCTCCTTCCACAACGTCGGCAACGTGCGGCGGTGATCGCCGGAAAAGTAATAGCTTTGTCCACCGTCCGCCACGGTGCGAACCAGGATCGTTTTCCAAGGCCGATAGTAATACTGCGGATGGCTCTTGGACGGCGTACCGGTACGGTAGTCGTCGGGAAGTTCCACCAGATCGAAGACGGCCGTGGTGAAATGGCGTATCTCTTCGCCGCGCTGCCGGGCCACGTTGCGGGCCATCGACAGCGCCTTGAGGTAGACCTCGGGTCCGGCTACCGCCGAGCCGACGTTAAGGAACACGCCTCCTTCAAGCGCTTGCACGCTGCGGGCGAAGATCAAGAAGTCGGTATAGCTGGCGGCGCCCAGCGCCGCGCCGTCGCAGTTCGCATGCGCGTGGATAATGTCGCTGCCGACGCCGACATGGGCCGTCACCGGCGCCCCCATCCGCCAACCGGCGGCGGCCAGGCTCAACTTGCGATGCCGGAAGCCTTCTTCTTCGATCACGCGGCCGACCGCTTCGCCCAGCCCTTCGCCGCGTTTTGCGGCCTGGGAGATAATGTCGTTGAGCCGCCCGGTCTGACGCCAGAGGCCGAACTGGCCCTGCTGGATCCATTTGGGCACGTCTTCACTCGTGCCGCCGCCCCAGGCCAGTTCGAAATCGTGGATCAGCACCGCGCCGTTGGCCGCCAGATGAGTAACCATGCCGCGTTCGATCAGGTCAACCAGGTAACGCGAGAGGCCCAGCTTTACGGGATGGCCGCCCATCATCAGAATCACCGGGCGGCCCTGTCGCCGCGCCGCGACAATCCGTTCGATCAGTTCCGCATACTCCGGATGTTCATACGGTTCGAACGGCGAGTCCAACTGCAAGCAGTCTTCCGCTCGCAGGTCGTGCCCCCGCTGTGACAGATCCTTGAGAGAGATCTGCGACCGGTCAAACAACTCGTATCGACTCATGCGGCGTTCCTCGTGTCCGGATGCTTGTACTCCTGGCGGCGCCAAACGATACGCCGCGTCGGGCGACCGGAACAACACCAGAATCCTTGCCGGACAGGCGCCGCAAGAGCAGGTAACACCAGGAAAGACAGGCAGGATGGCAAGGCTGCCTAAGTTGTCTTGTCTCAATTGGCCATCCGTTGTAAAACTCGACCCTTGCTCCCGGCCAAGGAAGCGCCGGAGCCGAGGCTTCCTTCGCAATCACGCAGCCAAAGCCATAACGTGCAGCGGCGAGGGTAGTTGCGGCGGCCCACACGCAAGAAACTTGATTCCTAAGCCTGATTCTCCCTCCGTCATGGAAGACGCAGCGTATGGCGCCATCTGATCTGTTGGCCACGTTCGATGCGCTCGTGCGCCGCGCACGCTGGTGCTGGGCGATTTGATTCTCGATCGCTACACCTTTGGCGACGCCGAGCGCGTCAGCCAGGAGGCGCCCGTCATCTTGCTCCGCGCTGACCAGCGCAAAGCGCGTCTTGGAGGCGCCGCGAACGTCTGCCACCTGCTGCGCGGACTGGAAGCCGAAGTGAGCTGCTCGGGCGTCGTGGGCGCCGATGCCGACGGCGAACTGGTCCGCAAGCTGCTGGGCGACGCCGGAGTCGACCACGCCCACCTGCTCCTCGATCCGAGCCGGCCGACAACCGTCAAGGAGCGGTTCATCGGCCGGGCCCAGGGACGGCATCCGCATCAAATGCTGCGAGTCGACAGCGAAGTCCGCGATCCGATCTGCCCGCAGCTCGAAGACCAGGTCATCTCGCAAATCCTCGCGCGAATCGCCGATTTCGACGTCGTGCTCGTCTCAGATTACGACAAGGGGGTTTGCACGCCGCGCGTGCTGCGAGAGGTGATCGACGGCGCCCGCCGCGCCGGCGTGCCGGTGCTGGTCGATCCGATCCGGTCGCACGATTACTCTCGTTATCGGGGCGCCACCGGCATGACGCCCAACCGGCTGGAGGCCGAACTGGCGACCGGCGTGAAGATCGTCACGGCCGAGCATGCGTTTCAGGCGGCCGACCAGTTGCGCTGCGAGCTGAATTTGGAACTAGGCATCGTTACTCTCGACCGCGACGGCATGGCGCTGGTCGATGCCGCCGGTCATGGGAGCCTGTTTTCCACGCGGCCGCGAGCCGTATATGACATTACTGGCGCGGGCGATATGGCGCTGGCCATGATTGGCGTTTCGCTGGCGGCCGGCGTGTCGGCGCCCGACGCACTGAGGCTGGGCAACATCGCCGCCGGCTTGGAGGTGGAAAAGATCGGCGTCGCCGTGATTCCCCGCGAGGAAATCCGGGCTCGCCTGCTCGAAGAACAAGCCGCCGCCGAGCGAGCCCGACCCGCGCCGCGATCGTTGCCGACGGCGCCGCGTTCCAAAATCCTCGAACTCGACGATCTTGCCCGGCAGGCGGCCGGACATCGCGCGGGCGGGGAGCGAATCGTCTTCACGAATGGTTGCTTCGATCTGCTGCACGTCGGTCATATCAGTTACCTGGCCAACGCGCGGGCTTTAGGCGACTTGCTGATCGTAGGGCTCAACAGCGATGCCAGCGTGCAACGCTTGAAAGGGCCGACCCGACCGGTCATTGGCGAGCAGGACCGCGCCGCCATGCTGGCCGCGCTGGCCGCCGTGGACTATGTGATCGTGTTCGACGAGCCGACGCCGCACCGTCTGCTGCACCATCTGCGGCCCGACGTGCTGGTGAAAGGCGGCACTTATAAGCCGTCCGAGGTCGTCGGTCATGAAGTCGTCGAAGCCTACGGCGGGAAGGTCTGCGTGGCCGGATTGATCGAAGGAGTCTCGACGACCGCCATTCTGTCCTCGCTCGGAAGCGGCGCCGCGCCAGGCCGCACTATGACGCACACGCAGCTCGCAAGACGCCGGGGGCGAATGCCGCATGAACGTCGGAATCTTTCTGCCGAATTGGGTTGGCGACGTAGTTATGGCCACGCCGACGCTGCGCGCGTTGCGAGAGCATTTCGGCGATCGTGCGAAACTGATCGGCATCATGCGGCCCTATGTGGCCGACGTGCTGGCCGGCACGTCGTGGCTGGACGAACAGTTGTTGTTCGATCCCCGCTCGCGGCAATCGGGATTGCGCGGCCTGGGCTTCTTTCTGCGCCTGCGGCGGGCGAAGCTCGACACGGCCATCGTGTTGCCGAACTCCTGGCGGACGGCCTGGTGGGCTCGAGCCAGCGGGGCCCCGGAACGGATCGGGTACGTGCGCGGCGGTCGAAGCTGGCTGCTGACGCGCAAACTCTATCCGTTGCGGGAAAACGGGCGTTTCACGCCTTCACCCGTGCTGGATTATTTCCTCGACCTGGCGTATGCCGCCGCGCGCCGCCTCGCTCGAAGCAAGTCGAACTGGCCACGCTGCCGGCCGATGAGCGAGCAGCCGATGCCGTGTGGGCCAAGTTCCGCTTTCCTCGCGGAAAGCAAGTGGTGACGCTCAATTCGGGCGGGGCGTTCGGCGCCGCCAAACTGTGGCCGACGGGTTACTTCGCCTCGCTCGCTCGGCGCCTGGCCGAGGAGGAGAAACGCAGCGTGCTGGTGCTTTGCGGACCGAAAGAACGCGAGCTGGCTGAAGAGATCGTGCGGGGCGCGGCGCATCCGCAGGTCCAGAGCCTGGCGGAGGAACCGCTTAGCATCGGCTTGAGCAAAGCCTGCGTCCGTCGCAGCCGCTTGCTGGTGACGACCGATAGCGGGCCGCGACATTTTGCCGCCGCCTTTAACGTACCGGTGGTCACGCTGTTCGGTCCGACAGATATCGCCTGGAGCGAGAACTATCACCCGCAAGCGGTGCACTTGCAACTGGAGTTGGATTGCGCACCGTGTCAGCAACGCACCTGTCCCTTGGGCCATCATCGCTGTATGCGAGACCTGTCGATCGATGAAGTTTTCCGAACAGTACGAAACGAGCTGCACCAGGCGGCGCCAGCCCTGGCGGCATGACGCCGTTTGCGCCTCGCCGCGGTCTGGCAAGTAGAAGTCCATTAAAAACCAAGGCCTGACGGCCCCCCGTTCCGCCTTGCCAGCGCCTCGCGCAGATTGCCATGCATTCTCCCCTGACGAGCTGCCAACGCGTCGATCCCCCGCACCAGGCGGCAGGGCCTACCCGGCTGATCCCCGTTGAATCAGGTCGCATGTGGGTCGATACCGAATATCTGCCCCTGCTGGCACACGCCGGCTTGTCGAGCTTCGAGTCGGTCATGGCAACCGGCTCCGGCAGCTTGCTGCGGACGCTGCGCGATAGGGAAAACCGGCGTTTAGAGTTGAATGACGGCCGCGGATCGCGCGGCATGTATCTCAAGAAGCACTTTATCCGCTCGTGGCGGCACTGGCTGCGGGCAAGACTGGGGCTTGGCCCTGGCGAAACGCCCGGCCGCATCGAGGCGATCAACGTCGAGCGGCTGGAACAGGCCGGCATCGCGGCCATGCGGCTGGCGGCCTACGGTCAGCGGCTGCGCGTGGATGGCGTGGCCGAATCTTTCGTGCTGACGGAAGAACTGGCGGGCTACGTGCAGCTTGACCATTTCCTCCGCAGGCAATTCCCTAAAGCGGCCCCGTTGGTCGCCAGGCCTCGCAATCGCCGGCTCGATCGTTTGATCGAGGCCGCGGCCGACGTGGCCGGGCGATTCCATCAGCACGGCTTCAATCATCGCGATCTGTATTGTTGCCATTTTTTCATCCTTGAACCGTCGCGAGGCCGGTTTCTGGTCAATCTGATCGACCTGCAGCGCGTTGAGCGGCGTCGCTGGTTCCGCAGGCGCTGGGTGGTCAAGGATTTACGCAACTGGCGTATTCCGCTCCCCGCGAGCGAGTGACGCGAACGCATCGGTTGGCGTTCATCAAACATTACTTGGGGGTCCGCAAGCCTCGCCGCGAGGATAAGCGACTGATTCGGCAAGTGCTCGCCAAACAACGCTCGATGGAACGCCGTCTGGGAGCCCATCCATGAGAATCGGCCTGGTAATCGAAAGCTTGCTGCCCCAGCGCGGCGGCGCCGAACATTGGACCTGGCAGTTCGCACAGCGGCTCGTACGAGCCGGACACGAAGTCCACGCCGTGGCTGCACAGTTCTCGCCCGAGACGGAACGCATCGGCGTCATTCCGCACCCCATTGAACCGGTCACGTCCCGTATTACGTTCGCTCAAGCGTCGGAACGGATATTGGACGAGCTGGCGCTGGACGTCACGCACGACATGGGCTGCGGCTGGCATTGCGACGTATTCCAGCCGCACGGCGGCTCGCGCAGTGCGGCCTTCGAGCAGAACCTGCTGCTCTTGCCGTCGTGGCTGCGGCCGATCAAACGCACCACTTCGCGCTGGCTGCCGCGTTACCGGGAGTTTCGACAGTTGACTATGGGCCAGTACATGGCCGAGAACCGGTTGTTCATCGCGCTCTTAAAATGGTGGCGCGGACTTCGAACGCTATCACGGAGTTCGGCGCGATCAGTTGCGGCTGGTTTACAACGGCGTTGACGTCGAGCGATTCTCGCCCGAACACCGCTGGCGCTATCGCCGCGTGGTGCGCGATGAGTTAGGACTCGACGACGACGATACGCTGTTGCTGATCGTGGCGCATAATTTCAGGCTCAAGGGCGTGCCGACGCTGTTGACTGCCGTCGGCAAGCTGCTCGCCGAAGGGGAACGGGTGCGGCTGGCCGTGGTCGGCGGCAAACGCCGCGATTCTCTGTTGCGCATGGCCGAGCGCCGCGGCGCAGCGGCCGCCGTGACGTTCGTTGGTCCGGTCGACGACGCCTCGGCGTATTATGCCGCCGCCGACGTCTATGTGCAGCCCACCTATTACGATCCGTGCAGCCTGGTCGTGCTGGAAGCCTTGGCGCAGCGGATTGCCCGTCGTCACCAGCCTGTTCAACGGCGCCGGCGAACTGATCACGGAAGGAAAACACGGATTCCTGGTGAACGACCCCGGCAACGCCGAGGAACTTGCCGAAGCGCTGCGTCCGCTGCTGGACGAGCACGTTCGCGACCGCATGGGGCGCGCTGCGCGACAGCTCGCCATGAATCATTCGCTCGAACGCAACTGCCAGGAGATCGTGGCGATTTATGAAGAAATCGCCGGACGACGAAGGCAGGAAGCGGCGTAGCCAAAAGCCGCAAAAGGCAGGCGGGCGCGAGCACGGCCCCGGCAATGAGAAGTTGCAGCGCGATCCGTTACCGAGGTTTTGCGTCTCGGACTTCAATCTGGTTGAAGAGCGGCTGATCGGCGATCACGGCCAGCACGGCTTCTTGAGCCAGTTGCTTGAGAAAATAGGCCGGGCAATGTCCCTGCAAGGCGATGCCTTGCGGACTGATTTCAACACGCAAGCCGCGGACCGCCCCGCACGTGCGGCGCACGACTAGTCGAGCAAGACGCTCAGCGAACCGCTCCGCTTCCGTACCCTTTCGCAAGCGGCGCGATTTCGAGGCATCGAGTACCGTGGCGGAAACGACGGCAGTCGCGTGACGTAACTCCTGCATTCCAATTGCTCCTTGGCGCTCCGGCTCTGCCAGAACTCTGCCCGGGTTAAAGGACCTTCTTCAATCTGCGATCCATCAATTCATCAATTACCCGTCGACGAGCGAACCTCGACGTGAACAGCATTGACCACATTGAGCGCCCTGCCACGGCGCGCACGGCCTCTTGCGCAAGTTGCTTATGATAAAAACTGGTCACTGAACCAGAGATCAAAATGGCGTCGTCGCGAGATTCGACGGACAATTCCCGCAGCGAATAGACGGGATTATTCGTCAGGGCCGACTGTGCGAGTCGCTGCAACTCGGAAGTCCGAGGGCCGGGAGGCGAGGCGCCTGCGCCGACATTTGTCGAAGCACCACGCCGTTGAGCCTGGCGGGCGAACTGAATCGACATCATGACTGACCCCTCCTTGGTTTCATGTCGCCTTAGCGCCGTAAGTCCAGCCAGATGGCCAGGCGTGTAAACACCGCAGCCGAATCCCTGGCACGCTACGCCAACGCAGCACGGACTTCTCTGCCTGGGCAGCACAAAGCGAAAGAGCCAAGTGCACGGCTAAATCGCCCTAAAATCCCGCACTCGCAAACGTGCGACATGCGGCTCAGGCAGTATCGTTGGAACGACACTCTAGCCCGACGAATGCGCGGATGTCAACCCCCGACGCAGCCTCTCCAAGGCGGAATTGCCTTGCGCCTTAGCAATTTACACCCCGTCCGCCCCGGAGAATCCGCAAAATCTGCCGACTCACATTCAGCTAACTTTGCCAATCTTCGCCAGGAAGGCGACGACCTCGTCGGCCAGCGCGTCTGCCGTCTTTTGAGCAGCATCGAGGATCAATTCCGGCTTTTCCGGCGCCTCGTAGGGATCGTCGATGCCGGTAAAGCCCTTCAACTCGCCGGCGCGGGCCTTCTTATAGAGTCCCTTCGGGTCGCGGGCTTCGCACACCTCCAGCGGCGCGTCGACGAAGACTTCCAGGAAGTCTCCCGGCGCCATGCTGGCACGAACGGCGTCGCGATCCCGGCGGTAAGGGCTGATGAACGCCGTCAGGGCGATGATGCCGGCATCGCTGAATAATTTGGCCACGGCGCCGATACGGCGGATGTTCTCTTCGCGATCCTGCGCGGAAAAACCCAACCCGAAACGCTTCGCGAACTCTTCGCCATGGCGTTCCTTGAGCATGCCGGGGCCGGCGTTCAGGCCGTGACGAACGTTGTCGCCATCCAGGACAAAGCTCCGCAGACCACGCGAATGCAGCTTGTGATCCACCAGGTTCGAAACGGTGCTCTTCCCGCAGGCGCTGAAACCGGTGAACCAAATCACACAGCCCTTGTGACCGTTCAGGGCTTCACGCTCGGCTCGGCTTACGCTGTGTTCGTGCCAATGAACGTTGGTATCGTTGGTCATCGGGATCGGTCGCTCCTGGATAAACTTTAGCGGTCAGCGAAACCAGAGATAATACCGCGGAAAAACGCGGGCGAAAAGGGGAGAATACCGCCCCTACGCTGGAGGGGACCAGCCAAGGACCTGCGCCGAGGCGTAAGGCGAGCCGATTTTTCGGCGTTCTGACTCAAGCGGCGCAGCCTTCAAGCGGACGATGGCTCGTCCGTGAAACGCTTCGGCGCCCCAGCCCCGGAGCTTTCCGTCGTCAAATCGAGAACGGCAAGCTGTGACGCATTGACGGACTCGGCGCGATCGGCAGCGACTCAGTGACTGCAGCAACAGGCGTTGGAGCCGCAACGCGACATGATGAACACGCCGCGATCCTTACAACTCGTATAGTCAGCATGAAAGTGAGTCGCCGTGGCATAGCCGTGAAAGCGGTACACGCCTCCCGCCAGTTTGCCGAGATCTTTCTGACCGGAGAGGATCAGTCGGTCGCCATCCGGCACGGCCGTGAGCGTCATGCTGTATTCGAACGGCAGAAACTTGAAGAAGCTGCCATGAAAGCGGGCGCAGTAATGCGTCTCGTCGAGTTGCGTAATGATCGCCTGAAGATTGCCGTGATGATCGGTGCAATGGCTCTTCCAACAGCCGTCCCAGCAGCCGGCCAGACCATCGCCGCACGGATTGCAGCAGCAGGGCGAATTGAAATCTCGCCGGAAACCGGAGGTAACCGAGCAGCCGGCGGAAAGCAGCAAGGCCAGCGCAAACGCGGTCTGCAGCAGGCGGAACGTGCAACAGGCGGGATTCATGGAGCGAGCAGCCGGCGACTAGACCGGCCAGGGCAAGGGCGTCGGAAGGCGGGCGAAGGCGCGGTTGCGGGGCGGCCGGCCGTGAATTCCGTAGAATCGCTGCCCGCCGCAGGCCTTTGGCAGCTTGCATCGGCGCCGACATTGCCCAATCTTGAGCCAATCTCCGCCCGCCCGAATGCCGTTGACAAGCTGGCTAAGGATGGAGGTTTGTGCCATGATGGAACTTGCGGTCACATCGGAAACGAACGGCGAAACAACGGCGGCGAAAGGGGGGTGCGTCCTCGCCAGGCCTCTCCTCGACAAGGGGAGGGGGCGCACTCGGCATTCGCCTTGAGCCATCTCGCTGGGACGGTAGTCGAAACGTCTTGCGGCCGTCAGGAGAAAGTATTACGTCGGGAGAACCTAGATCTGATGAGCGACGTGCTAGATCTCACCTGCCAGCTTTTCGAGCAAAGCGGCGACGTCGTCTGCCTGGCGACTCTCAAGGCCCGCCCCTTCTTTCTGAATACCGCCGGACGTAAACGGCTCGGGCTTGCTGATGACGTCGACATTTCCAAACGCCGGCTACTCGATTTCTATGCCGATGAGACGCGAAAGCTGCTTCGGGAGCAGGTATTTCCGCGGATCCGCGACGAAGGCCGCTGGGAGGGGAATGGGAGACTGCAGGACGCGCACTCAGGCGAAAGCTTTGGAGTGCAGATCAAAGCCTTCCTCGTACAGCACCCGCGCAAGAAGAAGTCCGTCTGCCTGGCGCTAGTCCATCGCGAGCAGGGAGACCGCCAGCGGGCTGAAGCGAGCGAATCGCTCAAGAACGCCGTACTCGATTCGTCGCTCGATCCGATCCTTGCCGTCAACCATGAAGGGGCGATCACCGAATTCAATCCGGCCGCCGAGAAGACGTTTGGCTACTCTCGCAACGAAGTGCTGGGCCGCAAAGCCGACGCCATCCTGTTTCCGCAGTCGGACGTTGGCGGCGAGGCGGACCGGGTCGAACGCAACGTATCGGCCGGCGAAGGTTCCATGCTCGGACAGCGAACGGAAATCATGGCGATGCGCGCCAGCGGAGAACGATTTCCGGCCGAAATGGCGATGACCATCAATCGCACGGATGGATTGCCGGTGTTTCTGTTCTTCGTGCGAGATATCGGCGAACAGAAAAGCGCGGAACGCGCCCTGCGCGACTCGGAGGCGCTCTACCACTCGCTGGTCGAGAGCCTGCCGATGAACGTATTCCGCAAGGATATGCAAGGGCGGTTCACGTTCGCCAATCGCCTGTTTTGCGAAACTTTGAACCTGCCCGCGACCGAAGTCACCGGCAAGACCGACTTCGACTTCTACAAGTTCGACCTGGCGGAAAAGTATCGGCAGGACGACAAGCAGGTGCTGGCCGCCGGGCAAGTGCTGGAAACGGTCGAAGAGTACCAAACGGCCGATGGCAGCAAACTGTACGTGCAGGTGCTGAAGACGCCCATCCGCGACGGCAAGGGGCGGCTGGTCGGCACTCAGGGCATCTTTTGGGATGTCACGGCGCGCCGTGCCGCCGAGGGCGCGCTGCGCGAAAGCGAACAGCGGCTGCAATCCATCCTCGACAACGCCACGGCGGTGATCTACGTCAAATCGCTCGACGGCCGTTATGTGCTGGTCAATCGTTCGTTCGAGTTGCTGCTCGGCAAGAACCGGCACGAGATCGCGGGCAAGACCGACTTGGAACTCTTTCCGGCCGCGGTGGCCGCGGCGTTCCAAGCCAACGACGAGCGCGTGCTGGCGGTTGGCGCGCCGCTGCAGTTCGAAGAGATCGTCCAGCAAGAGGACGGTCCGCACATTTATCTCTCGACCAAGTTCCTGCTGTACGACGCATCGGGAGTGCCGCACTCGCTGTGCGGGATTTCGACGGACATCTCCGAGCGAAAGCGAACCGAACGGATTGCGGCTCGTCAGGCGCTCGAGGCGAAGCTCGTCCACCGCGCCACGACGATGGCCGCCGAAACGGAAAGCTTTGAAGAGGCCGTGCAGTCGTGCATCGATATCGTGTGCGAGATGACCGGCTGGCCGGTCGGACACGTTTACTTGCCTGCCGAAAACGGCGCCGACGTACTCGACCCGACGAACATTTGGCATCTCGATCCGCCGGAAGACTACGCCGCGTTTCGCGAGGCGACCGAGCAGACGCGTTTTTCGCGCAACGTCGGCCTGCCGGGCCGGATCTGGGCCGCCGACGAGCCGGTCTGGATCGCCAACGTACAGACGCACGGGGATTTTTTCCGCGGCGCCCCCGGCACCCCGCGCGGCAAGGAAATCCGCGACCTGGGCGTCAAGGGCGCCTTCGGCTTTCCGATCAAGGTCGCGGGCAAAACGGCGGCGATCCTGGAGTTCTTCACCAACGAAGAGATCGCACCGGACGAGCATCTGTTGATGATGGTCCGCAGCGTGGGCGAGCAAGTCGGCCGCGTGATCGAACGCAAACGCGCTGAGACCGAACTGCTCAACGCCAAAGACGCCGCCGAGGCCGCCAGCCGCGCGAAGAGTATCTTCTTGGCCAACATGAGTCACGAGATCCGCACGCCGATGAACGGCATTATCGGCATGACGGAGCTCGTGCTCGACACGCCGCTGGCTTCCGAGCAACGCGAATACTTGAGCATGGTCAAGGAATCGGCCGATTCCTTGCTGGCCGTGATCAATGACATCCTCGACTTCTCCAAGGTCGAAGCCGGAAAGCTCGACCTGGAGTGCGTGCCGTTCCGCCTGCGAGACAGCCTGGGCGACGCGATGAAATCGTTGGCTTTCCGCGCTCACCACAAGCAACTCGAACTGGCCTGCCGAGTGGATCCCAGCGTGCCCGACGCCGTGGTCGGCGATGCCGGACGCCTGCGCCAAGTGGTGGTGAACCTGGTGGGCAACGCCGTCAAGTTCACGCAGGCAGGCGAAGTGATCATGCAGGTCGAGGCCGACGAGACCTCCGAACAGGACGTCACGCTGCACTTCTGCATTTCCGACACCGGGATCGGCATTCCGTTCGACAAACAGCAATTGATTTTCGGGGCCTTCGAGCAAGCGGACAGTTCGACCACGCGCCGCTTCGGCGGCACAGGGCTGGGCTTGAGTATTTCCGGCAAGCTCGTGCAGTTGATGGGCGGACGGATCTGGCTGGAGAGCGAAGAGGGACGCGGCAGCCGATTTCACTTCACAGCGCGCTTGAGCCTGGCCGCTGAAGCCCCTGCCAGGCCGCGGCAGGCCGAGTGTTTGTCCATCCCGGGACTGCCCGTGCTCGTGGTCGACGACAATGCAACGAACCGGCGCATCCTGATGGAAATGCTGTCCAACTGGCAGATGCGGCCCGTGGCAGCCGAGGGCGCCGTGCAAGCGCTCGAAAAAATGCAAGCCGCGGCGATGGCTGGCCGCCCTTTTCCGCTGGTGCTGCTCGACGCCCAAATGCCGGAAGTCGACGGGTTCCAACTGGCCGGCCAGATCCACGAGCAGGCGCAATTGGCAGGCGCCACGATCATGATGCTGACTTCCGGAGATCGGCCGGGCGATTTGGCCCGTAGCCAGCAGACGGGCATCGCCTCGTACTTGCTCAAGCCGATTAAGCAGTCGGAACTATTCGATGCGATCGTCACTGCGCTCGGAGCTCCGGTGTTGGCGGGCATTCAAATGGACGATTCGACGCCGCTCGCTCCGCCTCAGAAACAACTCCGGATCCTGTTGGCCGAGGACAGTCTGGTCAACCAGAAGCTGGCCGTCTGCCTGCTGGAAAAGTGGGGGCACGTCGTGACCGTGGTCAACAATGGGCGCGAGGCCATCGCGGCGGTTGCTGCGAAGCCGTTTGACCTGTGTTTGATGGACGTGCAGATGCCTGAGTTGGACGGCCTGGAAGCCACGCAGGCGATTCGTCAAAACGAAGGAAACAAAGGTCGTTTGCCCATCGTGGCGATGACCGCGCACGCGATGGTGGGCGACCGCGAACGCTGCCTGGACGCGGGCATGGACGGATACCTTGCCAAGCCGATCCGCGCCCGCGAACTACTGGAAGTCATCGAGCAAGTGTTATCGGGCTCGACCGCCCATAGGCACAGTTCATCCGCCGCGCAAACCTCCGCCCCAGCCGACTGGGCGGCCGCTTTGGACCGGCTGCAAGGCGACCGAAGCTTGCTGGAGGAGATCGTGGGAGTGTTCCGCGACGAGTGTCCTCGCCTGTTGGCTCAAGCCCGCCAGGCGATCGATACAGGCGACGCAGCGCAACTGCGCCTGGCAGCGCATACGTTGAAGGGAGCGCTCGTCAACTTTGCTGCAAGCGATGCCGTAGACGCGGCCAAGACTCTGGAAATGGTCGGCAAGCAGGACCGAATGGCCGACGCTCCCCAGGCCATGGCGGACCTCGAAGCACAACTCGAGCGACTGGCGCCGGCGCTGGCCGAAGTCACGAGCGGAGGAGCGAGAAAGTAAGCAGCGGCAGCGGAGAACTCCGGCACGCTCGAGTTCGCGTTTGTCGCTTCAGCCTTCTGACTGTCGTTCTTCGCACAATTCGTGCAAGCGAAAGTGGAACTTGCCGAGCTTGCCGCCGTAATTGCCGGCGCCGATGGCGACGACCCCCGGACCGGCGATAGCGTGCATGGCTGCGGTCATGGCTTTTGCCACCGCCGCCTCGTCAAGGCCGTCGACCACAATTTCGTAGGCGTATTGTGCCTGGTCCCGCAATTCGGTCGCCACCCGGCCGCGAAGCGTCGGACAATAGGCGTCGGCGGTCGAGGCGGGGAGTTTCTTGTACCGCGAACCGACCTTACTGCCGCTGCGAGCAATGCCCCCGGGAAAGGGCGTGATGACGCCGGCAAGCGGAGCAATCGACTCGACGGCGCGTCGCGCGGCGGCCAATCCCGCCGCAAGCGATTCGGCCTGCAGGATCAAGTTGCCGCCGGCCACGCCCTTGCCGACGCCCAGCGTATCTTGCACGAGAAACTCGCCGTCCATGACCGGCACGCGCCAATAGCGGCGACCGTCGAGCAGTTTGCTCTTTTGATAGCCGTCTCCGAAATACCGCAGTTGTTTGCCCAGCCCGATGCGTTCTTCGCCGTCGGGCAGGCCGTCGTAAACGGCGGTTGTCGGGCAGGTCATCAAGCACTGGCCGACGCGATTAGGCACGGCCTTGGCCAGGGCGTCCGTCGAGAAACCGAAGACGAGCACGCTCAGTCCCGGCCGGCCATCAGGCGTTTCCGCGGCCGGCAGCGAGCACTCCACGCCCGCCTCGGCGTCGCAGGCAATGACCGAGCTGGCATAACCCGTGAACTCTCTCGCCGCCGCGTCCAACCAATACTCGTCGTGCGCGGTGACGATCAGCCGGGCGTAGCGCATGCGAAACGCTTCGGCAAAGGTCTCAATAATCTCGGTTTCGCCGATCTTCAACGCCGACTCCGCAGCATCCTGGCTTCGCGCACGCGGGAAAAGCGATAGTTTAACCCTGGGGTGCGCCCGATGCTAGACGGCGACCTCCAGTCGGCTTTCCAACGCGTTGAGCTCGGTCTCAACGTCCAAATCCGCAGCCGATCGCTCGGCGATCTGATGGATTTCATCTTCGCAGGCCAGAAAGGCGGCGACGACGGCGGGATCGAACTGGCTGCCGGAGCCTGCCGCGATGATGGTGCGGGCTTCGAAGTGACTCAGACGCAGGCTTGTAAACCCGCCGCGTGGTCAAGGCGTCGTAAACGTCCGCCAGGGCCACAATCCGCGCGGCCAGCGGGATCTCTTCCTCTTTGAGCCCTCGCGGATAGCCGCCGCCGTCCCAGCGTTCATGATGCGCGATGGCAATCGTCTGGGCCATTTCCAGAAAGTCGTCTTCGCCCAGCCGCCGCGCAATGGCCGCCAGACAGTAGCCGCCGATCTCGGCATGTCGCTGCATGATTTTCCGCTCTTCCTGGGTCAGCGGCCCGGGTTTGAGCAGGATGGCGTCGGGAATGCCGACTTTACCGATATCGTGCAGCGACGAAGCCAGACCCAAATTTGAGACGTAGGCGTCGGTGATATCCGGGTGCGTCTCCGCAAGTTTCCGGACCAGCAGCGTGACGTAAGAGCGTATGCGGTCCAAGTGAGCGCCGGTCTCGTTGTCGCGAGATTCAGCCAGCTTGGTCAAGCCGAAGATGACCGCATTGCGGGTTTTCATCAGCGCTTGAGTTCGCTTGCCAACCAGTTGCTTGAGCAGGCTGTTGACGGCCGCCACCTTGTTCTCGTAGCGATGCGCAACTACGGTCGACAGCAGCGCCGAGATCAGCACCATGCCAATCGCCGCCAAAGCGCCGAAACGATGAACCGGATCGACGACGCTGGCGGTTTCAGCCCGAATACCTTGTTCTCGCTGGTGCGCGAACACCTTCGCGCCGAGCCGCGGCAGATCGTATACGGCGACCAGGTGCGTGCCGTCGGGCATCTCCAGCCAACCGCTGGCCCCGTGATGGGCGTCAACGTCGATCAAAGGCCGATAGCCGTCGTCATTCACGAGCGGCATCACCCCCAACTGCAAGTTGCCGAAGTCCTTGTGCGAGCGAAGATCGGGATGACAGAGTACGCGTCCCGATTGGCTGTCGATGACGTTGAGGAAACCGGCGTTCGGCAGGCGAATTGTTTCGACGGCCGTCTGCAGACGTTCCCAACCGGGCGAGCCGGGCTGTAAACTGTCGAGCTTCATCTGGTCGATCAACGTCGCCATCTGCTGAGCCAGCAGTTGATTGTCCGCCAGGACCTGCTGCCGCAACGTTTGCACCAGACTGCCGCGCAGCCAACTGCTGAACCATGCGACCCCCGGCAAGAAGCAAACCGCTTGACTAGCCAGCAGCAAAAGTATCAGCAGCCAGCGTTTGCTAATCTTAAAGGAGATACGCATTCCCAAGCCTTCCAACGCGCCGTGTGCGTTCGTTCAGCGCCGCCGCTAAAGTCGGTCCATACCACCAACTCTAGTTCACTATTAAACCGGCCTGCCCATTGCGCAGAAGAACTCGGGCTGGCGATTAAGCATCGCGACCGGATGTACGAATCAGGCCGGATCGGCCCGGAATCTTGACTGGAAGACTGGTCCGGAATCTGAGCGACAAAGCGGTTGCCGCGACGCCGCTAAAACCAGCAGACGCCGCGCAAGCCGGCACATCTCTTCGAGCGGAAACTGGCGGAGCGTCGACGGCAATACGCCGACGGCGAGGCGCGTTTTAGGCTTGCAGGCGTCGGCGACGCAGCTTCTCGCGAACCAGGAATCGCAACGCGAAGTAGGCGCCGCCTACGCACGTGGCCGTGATTCCCAGCCAGGTCCAGTCGGCCCGCCGAGCGATTTCACCGCCGATTTTTTCGGCAACCGGACGGGCGAATTGATCCGCGAGCCGAGCCGAACCGTCGATGAACGGTTGCGGATCCGCCAGAAATGCCGTCAGCGCGGCCCCGATGGCCAACGCCTTCTTGTTCTTCCAGACGAAATCCATGCCGCGATTCCCGAAGCGCGAGACCGTTGCCAGCAACGCGTCGGTGCGGCCCAGCCGAGCCAGTTCGCCACTTTCGGCCATCATCGCCAGGCGCCGCGCATTCTGGCCGTCCACCGCGCCCAGGGCGCGAGCAGCCGGCTTATGAAACGAAGAAATCAGCGGTTCGGCCACCCCCTTGTGCTTGAGCAGCGCCGCAGCGGCGTCATCTCCATAGCGGACAAACAACTTGAGCCGTTGCGGATTTTCGACGATCCACAAAGCCTTGTCTCCCTGGCGGCTGAGCAGCCGCGTAGCCTCCGAACCGAACTTTCCCGACCGCTCGATCGCACGCAGCGTTCGCGGCCCCCCTTTTGCGCACGACTTGAACCGCATCGTCGCCGTACTTCAGGGCCAGCGACTCAATGCGTGCGGTCAGCTTTTCGGCCGATTCCGCAACCGCTTCTTTCCCAAACTTGCGCAGCACGTACTCAGCCGCCTCGTGCGCCGCCAGGCTTTTGGCGCCGGCTGACGCGGCGACCGGGCAAAGACAGACAACTGAGAGCGCGACGGCAGCGGACTTGAGGGCAAAAAAGTTCAAGACAAGGCTCCTGGGTAGAAGACAGTCGGCGGGCGGCTTAGGAACCGCGACTGATTGCCGCTGGCCGGTCGCCGGCGGCCGACGCGTGCTCTGAAATACATCACCGTTCATGGGCGCTCGATGCTGTTGAGTCCTTCGCTGGCTCCAAGCAAGTCGACGATCGCGGCTCGCCGCACTTCGGACCGCCGTCGACCTAACTCGGCCAACGCCCGCTTCAAGCCTGGCGCCGCGTCGTCGCCTGCGATAATCAATTGCTCGAGTTGATCGAGCTTCTGATTCAATTCGGCGGTCAGGCTGCCGGTTGGGTCGGCCCACCAATCCCAGATCCAGCCGACCAGTTGGTCTACGATCACGCCCGCTACCAGGCCTGCGCCGAAGGTGGCCCAAGACGCACCGGCCCCAGCGGTCAAGATGCCGGCGGAAACGCCCAGCCGCACGGCGACCTGAGCCAGCACTTCGCCCGCCACCAGAGATACCAGTTCTTGCGCAATATCGGCCTTCAGGTCGGCATGCACGTGGTCGAGCGTGCGGCGCAAGGCGCCTTGATAAGCTCCTGACAAGGCTTTCTCGTCGGCAAACTCCGGCAAAGCGCTGGCAGGCAGATCGCTCACGTCTTGCCGCAATTTCACCAGCATCCGGTTTTCGATTGCGACGAGCGCATCGCCGTAACTGGAGATCGCTTGCTCGACGGCTCGCGTCAGCTCTTCGGACGCAAAGATCTGCTCATTGAAGGTCTGCCGCAGGAACGAGGCGTGACGGTTCCCGTCGGTGAAGGGAAGCTTGTCGGCCGCCAGGCGCCATTTGCTGCTCCAGCCGAGCACGCGGGTGGCGAACTGCGGAGTGCGCGTCCTGGCAGCGGCGAAAAACTCGCGAAGCGGCGCCAACTGCCGCTCGGCCGCAGTTAGACTCTCGCGTTCGGCCCAGCTCAAACTGCGGCGGGCCCGCAAAGACGCCTCACGGCGGATCTCCGCATGCGTTGGCGCGGATTGCGGGAAGTCGGTCGGCGTCGGCCAGCCGAGCGCATACGCCGCCAGCACGCCAAAAGTCGCCGTCAATAATGTGCCGGAAGATTGCATGAACAGCATCGCTCACGGCAAAAGAAAGTCGTGCTGGCGCGGCGCCCTTTTTTTCCGGGCTCGCAGGCGACGCTGCGCCTCGTCCCATTATAGAGACATGCCGCGCCCTTGGCGACGGACCTTGGCAATCTGACGCATTTCGTCCGTCTGTTATTCCGCGGCGGCGAACAATTCTCGCAGGAAAACGGCGGCCCGGTCCCACTCGGCCGTAGCCGCCTCGAAATCGACCTGCATCGCCCGTACCGTCTGCGGCGTCTCGATCCGAGCCTGCGTTGCCACCGTTTCGTTCAACGGAATCTGCGCTAGGGCCTTCGGCGAGCTTGGTCTCTACGCCCGGCGACAACAGGTAGTCGACCAGACGCCGGGCCGCCTCCGGATGGGGGCAGTCTTTGATGATCGCCAGCGTGTTGGGAATGAAGAGCGTGCCCAAGCCGCCTTCCTCCTGATCGGGGTAAACGATGGCCAGCGGGCGCCCGGCTTGCATTTCGCCGACGGCGTCGTCCGTATCGGTCAGGCCGAACAGCAGTTGGCCTGAAGCAACGGCCTGAGCGACTTGTTTGTTGCCCGACATAACCTGCACGTCGTTGGCCGCGAGTCGCTCAAAGAACTGCTCGGCCCGCTCGGCGCCCCAGTGGGCGAACAGGCAGGCCGCTTGCGTGGCGGTCGTGCCGAACAGCGGTTTGGCAATACCGACCTTGCCGCGCCAGCGCTCGTCGGTCAGATCCAGAATCGATTTCGGCCGCTCTTCTTCTTTCAACAAATCGGAGTTGACGGCGATGACGCGCTGCGCGGGCCGCAAAACCGTGCCAGGTTCCGCGGGGCGAGCGGAAAATGGCCGGATACTGCTTTGCCGCGGCGGGGCGATATGTTTCCAACAGCCCGCGTTTTTCCAGCCGCAAGGTGTTGACGATCTCGTTGTTCCAGAAGACGTCGCAGCGCGGACGTTCGGACTCGGCCAGCAGTTCGCTCGTCAGCCCGACGGTTTTGGTCGACTCGGCATCGAACTTCGGCAGCACGCGCAATCCCAAGTCCCGCTGCACGTCGGCGAAGATGGGCTTAGAGAACTCCGAATCGAGCGACGTATAGACCACGACGTCCTGTTCCGGCGAGCCGGTCCAGCAGCCCGCCGCAGCTAAAAACAAGACGCCGAAGACTCCGAGAAAATTCGGGGCGAATCGCGAGCAAGCGATGGGAGCGGCAGTGCAAATCATCTGAGGCTTTGGAGGCGAAAGAGGGGGCGAACTGGCCGATATCGGCGGTCGGCCTTGGGAAACTCCTGTCCAAGATAACAAACTCTTGGCCTGGATGGCGCGCTCGCGGCGGGCGTTCTCGGTGGTATGCTGGAAGCAGGCGATCGCTTGACGCGACCGCAACGCTGGAAGGCAGTGAGCGTTTCAGGCGGCTTGCGCGACGCCTCGCCCACACGCGGTCGCTGCTTTCTTTTGCACATTTTCCGCATCAGGGTCACGATGCAGACATTGCGTTTTTTGCTTCTCCTGATTGGTTGCTTGCCGCTGGTCGCTGGCTGCGGCGGGCGTGCGTCGGCGCCGCCAAAAGCGGAGCAGGCGGAGGCGCGCCCGGCAACCGCACGGCCGGGCGCCGCAACGGCTCAAGCGCCGGCGGCGCCGAAGATCGCTCCACCTGAGATCAGGGCCGAGGTCCAAGACCGCAACGGTCCTGAACGTGCCGCTTCGCCGCCGCCAGGCTTTACCGAAGCGATGCCCGAAGCGGTGATTCCCAAGCCTCGCCCGCCCGCGCCTCAGCTTATTGATGAGCAGCGAGTTCAGGCCCAAGGGATCCGCCGGCTTTCCAGCAAACATTTGACGCTCTACACGGATTTGCCGCTCGACGAGGAAATCCAGGCGCTGCCTGAGGCGTTCGATCAGGCCTATCCGCAATGGCGCGACTACTTTCACTTGACGGCGCCCGAGAAGACGTCGCCCGCGCGCTATCGGCCGCTTGATGAAGGACGATTCCAAGTTCCGCGCCGCGGGCTTGCTGCCTGACGATCTGCCGCCGTTCGTCAACGGTTATTCGCGAGGCGCCGATCTGTGGTGGCGCGAGCAGCCGTCAGCCTATTACCGCCGCCACCTGATGCTGCACGAAGGAACGCACGCGTTCATGTTTGGCACGTTCGGAACCTGCGGGCCGCCGTGGTACATGGAAGGCATCGCCGAGTTGCTGGCTACGCATTCCTGGACCGTCGGCAAGCTCAAGCTCAACGTCTTTCCGTCCAGCCGCGAAGAATTTCCGTACTGGGGACGCGTCAAGATCGTGCGAGACAGCGTGTCCGAAGGGACGGCGCGTCGACTGGAAGAAGTGCTCGCCTTCGCGCCGGGGTTGCACTCGACCGTCGAGCCTTACGGCTGGTGCTGGGCGACCGCCGCCTTTCTCGACGGCCATCCTCGCTATCAGCAGCGTTTTCGCCAATTGCCGGCCGAGTTGAAGAATGACGAGTTGAATCGCCATATGAAGACGCTCTACGCCGATGATTGGTCAGACCTGAATGAAGAGTGGCAGTGCTACATTCTCGATCTGGATTACGGCTATGACCTGGTCCGAAATGCCATCGAGTTCGCTCCCGGCAAGCCGCTGCCCGCTGACGGCGCCCGCGTCACAATCTCCGCCGACCGGGGCTGGCAATCGACGGGCATCCGCCTGGAGGCGGGCAAGCGATACTCAATCCGCGCGAGCGGCCGCTATCAGTTGGGCCAGCAGCCGCAGATCTGGTGGAGCGAGCCGAATGGCGTGAGCCTGCGCTATTACGGCGGGCGTCCGCTCGGCATGTTGCTCGCTGCGGTGCATCCGGAGCCTTACGACCCGATCGCCGTCAGTTCGCTCCTCTCGCCGAGCGTCGTTGGGCTTGGCACGGTGCTGGCGCCGCTTGAATCCGGTACGCTCTACCTGCGCATTAACGATTCTCCCGCCGAGTTGTCGGACAACATTGGCGAAGCGGAGGCGGAGATCACGGCCGAGTAAGGATCAAGGAGAGGAATGTCGTTGTGCACGTCACCCTTCCAAGCGAAAGCCGCGGCAACGAGCGCCGTCACTAGGAGCTGCGTTCGGATGCTGAACTGAAATCGGCGAGGCATGCTGGCATTTTAGCCGACCTCTGAATGCTGCGCAAACGTTAGCCGCGGCTTCGCGATTAGCGTCGGCTAGCATAAGGGGCTTGGAACGCTTTCAAGTCCGCCTGTGAAGCATCTTTGGGGGATCGTCGTCTTTGCCGAAGCAAGCGATCTTGGCACGGCGATGGCGACGGAACAACCTAGGCGTCGGACCTGAAACGGCTTCTCCAAGTCTCCAGTGCCGACGCCGACAAATCCGCCATGCCGTGCCCCGCTCGACCGGTTGCAGCGCCTCGGCTATAGTAGGCGAATTGTCCCGTTTCGCACAGAATGCCGTGGGAAAGGCCTCTCAAGGGCCCGGCTGACGGCGGTAGCGGGCTAAATCTATCGCCGCAGGGTAACGCAGTCTGATGAATTGGCTCGAACAGGAAGATCCCGAAGTCTGGGCGGCCGTGGCCGGCGAGGCTCATCGCCAGGCAGACGGGCTGGAAATGATCGCCAGCGAGAACTACACCAGCCCCGCCGTGATGCAGGCCGTGGGCAGCGTGCTGACCAACAAGTACGCCGAAGGCTATCCCGGTCGGCGGTACTACGGCGGCTGCGAATACGTCGACGTAGTCGAAGATCTCGCTCGTGACCGGGCCAAGGCAGCTATTCGGCGCCGAGCACGCCAACGTGCAGCCCCACTCGGGCAGCCAGGCCAACTTGGCGGTTTATGTCACGGCCTTGCAGCCGGGCGACACGGTGTTAGGTCTCGACCTGGCCCATGGCGGTCACCTGACGCACGGCATGAAGCTGAACATCTCGGGCAAGCTTTATCAATTTTATCAGCTACGGCGTCACGCAAGACTCGCACCGGATCGATTTCGACCAGGTGGCCGCCTTGGCTCGCGAGCACAAGCCGAAGATGATCGTGGCCGGCGCCAGCGCCTATCCTCGTGAGATTCCTCACGACCGCTTCGCCGAAATCGCACGCGATGTGCGGCGCCAAGCTGTTTGTGGACATGGCCCACTATGCCGGCCTGGTAGCCGCCGGTTTGCATCACAACCCCGTTCCGGTGGCCGACTTCGTCACCACCACGACGCACAAGACGCTCCGCGGTCCGCGCGGCGGACTGACGATGTGCCGCGAAGCAGTATGCCAAGGATCTCGACCGCAGCGTGTTTCCCGGCATTCAAGGCGGTCCCCTGATGCACGTTATCGCCGGCAAGGCGGTCTGCTTCGGCGAAGCGCTGCGGCCCGAGTTCAAACAGTACGCGCCAAAGTCATCGAGAACGCGAAGGCCCTGGCGGAGCGTTTGCTTTCGGGCGGGTTGACGCTGGTCAGCGGCGGCACGGAAAATCACCTGATGCTCGTCGACGTCACCGCGTTCGGACTGACGGGCAAAATCGCCGAAGCGGCGCTGGGACGCTGCAATATCACGGTCAATAAGAACATGATCCCTTACGACCAGCGCAAGCCGCTGGATCCGTCGGGCATCCGCATCGGCACGCCCGCCCTGACCACCCGCGGCATGGGCGCGGCGGAGATGTTGTGCATCGGCGATTGGATTATCGAAGCGCTCCGAGCCCCAGCAGACGAGCATGTCGCCGCGCGGCTGCGCAGCGAGGTTTCCAGCCTGTGCCAGTCGTTTCCCGTCCCGGCGGCCGCCTGCGGGGCCGTATGTTGAACAGCGGATGTTGAACGCTGCTCGGCGGCTACGCCGATAAGTCAGGTCTGCCCGCGGTCGAGAATCCCAAACGTTTTTCCGACAAAGAAGATAACATGCCGTCTATGGCCGCCTCGAAAGCGAAGACGCCCGAAACCAGCCGAATCCTGATCGCCGACGACAATCCGCAGAACGTCGAGCTGCTCGAGGCCTATCTCAGCGGACACCGATTGCGAGATCGCCGTGGCCGTCGACGGCCAGCGACACGCTGGACAAGGTGGCCGACGTTCCAGCCGGACCTGATCCTGCTGGACATCATGATGCCCAAGCTCAGCGGCTTCGAGGTCTGCAAGCAGCTCAAGGGCGACCCGGAGACCAACGGATCATGATCCTGATGGTCACCGCGCTGAACGAGCTGGGCGACATCGAACGGGCCGTGCCGCCGGCTGCGACGATTTTCTGAGCAAGCCGGTCAACAAACTGGAACTGGTCAAACGGGTGGAGAACGATGCTCAAGTCTGCGCCACATCACCGAAGGAGTCCGACGTCACGCCTGGTGCATCGAAGGGCATGGAGGATCCTCCTCGCAGAGTTAAGCGAGTAAGAGGTACGCCCGCCGAGCCTGCAGGTGGAAAGGTCGAAACGCAGCCGAGCATTCCGCGTTCCGCGTTCCGCCATTCCAACGGCTCTCTGTTTACGCCCCCAGGGTTTCATTTCCGCCTTGCTGGCCGCTTGGCCTTGGTCCTTCTCTACGCGTTGCCCGCGGACGGCGTCGCAGGAAAATTCAATCGCGAGTTGAGCATCGGCGATCCGACGCCGGGTGGAAGGGACTCATCGGACCGACGACGCAGCACGCTCTGGCCGATTATGCCAAAGCGAAGTTGGTCGTGCTGGTCTTCACCAGCAACCACTGCCCGGTGGCGACGGCCAACCAGGAGCGGTTGATCGCCTTGCAGAAGGAATCTACCGCGACCAGGGCGTCCGACTGATCGCCATTGGCTGCAATCCGGGCGAAGAAGACAATCTGGAGGCGATGAAGGAGGAGGCTCCCGCGAGCGAGACTACAACTTCCCGTATCTCTACGATGCCAGCCAGGCTTCGGGACGCGCCTACGGGGTCCGGCAAACGCCGACGGTCTTCCTTCTCGACGGAGATCGCCAGGTCGCCTACATGGGCGCCATCGACGATAGCTGGGGCGACGCCGCGCAAGTCGAGCGAGATTATCTCCGTGACGCCCTCGACTCGTTGCTTGCCGGGCAAAAAGTTCCGATTGCCGAAACCCGCCCTCAAGGCTGCGAAATCCCTATTTGGAGACCGAATCCTCCGCCTCGGGGAGATACGGATAGACGCCCCAGTTTCATCCAGTCCTTCTCTCGCCGTCGTTCCGTCTCTCCGCCTTGCCATGGGTCGGAAAAGTCAGCTATCCTGAAACAAGGAACTACGAATCGTTGCGAGAACGAATTATGAGGTCAGGACGAGTCTGGCGGCGGTCGTTAGGGTGGGCTTTTGTCGTGTTTGGGTGTCTCTCTGGCACTACTGACTCCGCGGAACGAGGCGGCGGAAAAGGCCTTCGAGGTCGGAACCCCATTCGCCTTCCGGAGAGGCGAATGTTGCCGGTGTGCCCAGAGCAGATCGCCAAACTGATTGCGAAACTCGGCGACGACGATTATTCGCTTCGCCACAGTGTGCGCGCAGGAACAACTCGCGAGGCATCGGCTTCGAGGCCTTCGACGTTCTGTCGGCCGCCGAAAACAGCGACGACATCGAAATCGCGCGCGCGGGCTCGCTACCTGGTCCGCTCGATGCAGGTCAACTGGGTCGCCGACAGCGATCCGCCCGAAGTCAAGCCGCCGCTGGAAGAATACGCAACAGCAAGAAGTCTGCGCTATGCACCGAGCTGATCAAGCAACTGGCGGTGCTGCCCGAAGACAAGGGAATCGCAGCGCTGTGCCGGATGACGCGGTTCGAGAAATCGCCGATCATCTCCCGTCAGGCCGCCTTGGCGCGCGAACGCCTTCCTCGCCGCTCAGCGACGAAGCATGGACCGACCGCGAGGCCGCGATCCGACGCGGCATCGGCGACAGCAGCCGGCCGGCCGCCGAATGGGTGCGGAATTATCTGCGTTCGCGATCCGAGCCGGCCGCGGCCATCGAGCGTTGGGCCGAGTTGGCCGAGGCCGAAGAAAAGCTGGTCCGCGAATCGCCGCAACAGACCCGGCCGGAAATTGCAGCCGCACTCGGCGCCAACAGGTCGTGCTGTTGCGCCGCCTGGATCGTCAAGACGAGGCAATCGCCGCCATCCGCAAGGTCGTCGCCCAAGAGCAGGGTTCGTCGGACGAAACGCTGTTCGAACTGATCACCTGGCTTGTGGAACAAAAGGCGTGGGAAATCATCGACGAAGTCGGCCAGCGATTCTGCGGACAGGATCGACGCTAATCCTCTGCTGCTTTACGCCCTGGCGGAATCGGCCAGGAGCAAGGCGACGCCGCGGCGGCCGAACAACTCGCCCAGCAAGCTGCGAAGGCGCCAAGCATTGCAGGCAAACAGCAGGGCATTGGAATGTCGTCGTGCAACTGCAGCAGCACCATCTGCACCGCTGGGTCGAGCACGAACTGCGGGAGATCATCGCCATCGGTCCGCCCACCAGCGTCTTCACCTTATATGGCCAGAGCATCCTGGCCGACATGCTGCACGATCGAGGCGACGAACTGGCTGCCGCCAAATTGCTGGAAGGCGCCATGGAAGGCATCGAGGCCAATGTTAAAGCCGGCAACGAGGCCCAAAACAACCAACTGGAATTGGACCGGATGCGGGCGAGATTCAATTATTACCGCGCCTGCTATCTGACGGCGCCGGAAGACCGCGACAAACGGGTCGAGCATTTGACCCAAGCCTTAGACGCCGATCCGACCGACGCCGACGTGCTGATTGCACTCTACCGCACGCCGGACCTCGAAGCTTCGTTGCACGAAGCGCACGATGCGGCTGATCAAGGAAGCCGCCGATATGTTTCGCGGCCAGATCCAGCAGGATCCCGAGGACTCGACGCCCTACAATCAACTCGCCTGGCTGATCGCCAACACGGAAGGCGACCAGCAAGAGGCCTTGCGCTGCTCGCAGAAATCGCTGGAGTTGAAGCCTAACGAAGCCGGCTATCTCGACACGCTCGGCCGCTGCTATTATGCCCTCGACGACTATCAGAATGCCGTCAAATACCAATCGCAGGCCGTCGAAATCAATCCATTCTCGGGGTTAATGACCAAGCAACTGGCCCTGTTCCGCGACGCCTTGGCGAAGCAGGAAGCGAAACAAAAGCCGTAGCCGCCTTAGGCGGGAGAGAACATGCCGACGGTCGACTTCCGCGAAAAACTGCTGGACGGCCTGGGCGGTCCCTGGCCCGAGCCAGGCCCGCTGAACGCCAACACCAGCGAGACCGTGCAGAAAGACGGCTATCGGATCGAAACCGTCTCCTACGAAGTGGAGCCGGGAGACCGCGTACCGGCTTATCTGCTGATCCCCGACGGCGTCAGCGCCGACCGGCCGGCGCCGGGCATCTGCGTCTGGCACCAACACAATGGCGCCTATCATCTCGGCAAGGTCGAACCTGCCGGCCTGGCGGGCGCCGAGATGCATCACACCGGCGTGGTGCTTGCCCGCGAGGGCTACGTGACGTTGTGCCCCGATGCTCTTTGCTTCGGCGAGCGTCAAAGTCCTGACCTGAAGGGGGGCGGCTTCGAACGGTTTGAGTTCCTGCGTTACGTGGTGGCCGGCAAGTGCCTGGCGTGGAAGAACATTCTGGGACATCCGCCGGGCCGTCGACTACCTGGCCGGCCGCAACGAGGTGCGAGCCGATCGGCTCGGTTGCTACGGTCACTCGATGGGCTCCACTTTCACCTGGCTGGTCGGGCCCTGGGAACCGAGACTGATCGCCCTGGTCGGCAACTGTTGCCTGCCGACCTACGAATCGATCCACCGCAAGCATTTGCTGCACTGCTTTCCGAACTTCATTCCGGGTTTGTTCCAGTACGGCGACACGCCCGACATTGCCGCTTTGATTGCACCGCGAGCCTTGCATTTGAACCTGGGCGAGTTGGACGGCGGCAGCCCGATTGAAGAGGCCCGCCGCGGCATCGAAACGATCGCCCGGGTCTACGAGTCGCAGCACGCCGAAGCGAATTTTTCGTCGTTCATCGAGCCCAACGTCGGGCACGTCTTGTCGGATGCCATGTGGCAGCGCGTGCGGCAGTTCTTCGCCAAGCACCTGGACAACGCCTGAACGAAAGGAGTCGGCCATGAAGCGAGTCGCCATCCGCGGCGTCGAATGGAACGTATGGGATGAAGGGACAGGCGAAGCACTGCTGCTGGTCCATGGCTTTCCGCTCGACCATACGATGTGGGCGGGCCAGCTCGAGGCATTTTCAACCCGCTATCGCGTGATTGCACCCGATTTGCGCGGCTTCGGCGGCAGCCAGTCCTCAGACGCGAGCGTCTCGATGGAGCAGTTCGCCGACGACCTGGCCGAACTGCTCGCCGCCTTGAAGATCAACGAGCCGGTTGTCTTGTGTGGGTTGTCGATGGGCGGCTACGTCGCTCTGCAATTTGTCAAGCAGCACGCCGATCGTCTGAAAGCGCTGGTGCTGTGCGATACGCGAGCCGCTGCGGATTCCGCGGAAGCGGCGGCCAATCGGCTGAGCATGGCGCAGCGAGTCCTGAGCGAAGGCGCCGAGGTCGCCGCCGAGGCGATGGCGCCCGGCTATTTGGCAAGCAAACGATGCAACAGCGGCCCGAATTGGTCGAGACGGTGCGCCGCGTGATGCTCTCGACCGCTCCTGCCGCGATTGCCGCCGCCCAGCGAGGCATGGCGGCGCGGCCGGAGATGACCAGCTATTTGTCGCAGATCGGCGTTCCGACGCTGGTCGTCGTCGGCGAAGAGGATCCGATTTCCCCGGTCGCCGAGATGCGGCAGATTGCCGAAGCTATTCCTGGCGCCCAGTTCGCCGTCGTTCCCGGCGCCGGTCACATGGCGCCTTTGGAGAATCCGGCAACATTTAATGCGGAGTTGGAAAAATTCCTCGCCCGTACTACGGAATCTCGTAGAGCGACTGACTTTTGACGATGGCGTAGTCGTCGGGAAAGGTATGGAACGCCTGGATCAACAGGCTACGATTCCGCGTTTCGACGTTGATATAGCTCAAGGCGCCTAGCGCCATGCGGCCGCTGGAGTTGAACCGGTGCAGCATGCCTTGCCGCTCGCCGTCGTGGCTGAGCTCCTGCTGGAAGGTCCAGAAGACCTCGGGTTCGACGGGTTCGAGCTGGAAGTTGACCTGGTAGGAGGCGCCCCCCCGGCATTCCATCCGATCTTTGCGCTCGCCTTTGAGCCGATAAGAAAGCAAGCGGCGCTTTTGCGGCAGCGGATGGTGGGCCGATGTGGCGACCTCGGTCAACGTCAGCCCGTGATATCGCCACGTGACCACGTGGCCGGCGCCAGTGATGTTGATGGTGGCTTCGTACTCGCCGCGGCGCACGGTCCGCGAGTCGTAAACCTGGAATAGCTCGGGATGCAGAGAGCGTCCATACAACTGGAACACCAACTCGGCGACCTTGGGTCGGACAGACAACACGGCTGCAGTTCCCTTGTCTTGAAACACTCGCCTTTAACTCACCGCGGCGTTGAATGCCTCACTCGCACGCCGCATAACTCCCGTATTATAAGCTTGGCTTCCGCGCCCGACAAAGGGACTTTCTGAGTTCTTGATTGGGAGCGAATGGCGCCTGGCATTTCCGTCTTGACAAATCATGATTCGTTCGACTCAGGTCGCGTTCGGGGGGCATTGAAGCGGCCGCGCGAGCGAGCTTGCATCGCGATCGAAACACGAAAGGCGAACCCGCTATGGGCTCATCAAATCTGCAGCGCGCGTTCGAGCTCTTGGCCGCGCACTACGGGCCGCAGCGGCCAGCGACGGCCGCCGGTCCGTTGGAATCGTTGTTGTCGGCACTGCTGGGCGACGGCGCGTCGCAAGTCAAAGCGGAACGGGCGCTGCACAACCTGAGCGAAGCGGGCTTGCTCAATGTCAGGCGGCTCGCCGAATCGCCCGTTGATGAACTGGCTGAGCTGATGCAACCCGCCGGCAACGCTCGCAAAAACGCCGCCCGCGTGCAGCGCGTCCTGCAGTACGTTGTCGAGCGCTGGCAAGGCGAACTCGACGCCATGTTCGAGACCGACGCGGAGTCGCTGCGCGAAGAACTGCTTGCGCAGCGCGGCATCGGCGACGCAACGGTCGACGCCATCCTGCTGCTCGCCTGCGGACGGCCGGGCTTCATCGCCGACCTGGCCGCCCATCGCGTGCTCAAACGTCACGATTGGGTCGAGTTGGAAGCCGACGGCTACGCCCTCAAGGAATACGTGCAGAGCGGGCTCGATCGCGATCCGGACAGGCTCGTCGAGTTCCATTACCTGCTCGAACGCGTTGGCCGCGAACACTGCCGCAAGACCCCCGTGTGCGACGGCTGCCCGCTGGCCGAAGTGCTTCCGCCGGGCGGTCCGCTGGGAAGCGAATACTGACGCCCGGCGCCGAGCAGGACGAGCGAAAGCGAAACGGATATAATTGCAGCATGGAACCTCGCGGCAAACCGCAGGCGAAAGGACGCGGCGCTCAAGGCGATCCGCCGAATCGCTTCGTCTCGACGCATCTGGAAGAAACGTTCGAAGACCGGGAGCACGACGAGCAGTTGCTGGCCGATCGTCGCGTCGTGCCGACGGAGTTCCTGCCGGACAACTCGCGAACGATCATCCGCGAGAACGACAGCCCCGACATTCCCTTCCGCTACAGTATCAATGCCTACCGCGGCTGCGAACATGGCTGCGCTTATTGCTATGCCCGGCCGACGCACGAAACGTTGGGGCTCGGCGCGGGGCTCGACTTCGAAACCAAGGTGCTGGTCAAGCACGACGCCGCGGCGCTGTTGCGCAAGGAACTCGGCCGGTCCGGCTGGCGGTGTGAAACGATCGTCATGTCGGGCGTGACCGATTGCTACCAGCCGGCCGAGCGCCGCTTCGGCTTGACGCGCGCCTTGCTCGAAGTGATGAACGAAGCGAACCAACCGGTCGGCATCATCACCAAGAACGCGCTCGTGCTTCGCGACTTGGATCTGCTGGCGCCCATGGCGGCCCGCCGCCTGGCTCACGTCTACCTCAGCGTCACCACGCTCGACCCAGACCTGGCCCGCACCTTGGAACCCCGCACATCAACTCCCACGGCAAAGCTGGCGGCTATCCGTACGTTGAGCGACGCGGGCGTGCCGGTGGGCGTAATGACGGCCCCGATCATCCCCGGGCTGAACGATCACGAGACGCCTGCCATTCTGGCCGCGGCGCACCGAGGCGGGCGCCCGTTCCGCCGGTTACGTGCTGTTGCGGTTGCCGCTGAACGTCGAGCCGGTCTTTCGCGAGTGGCTGGCGATGCATCTGCCCGACAAACAGGCCCGGATCGAGGGCCTGATCCGTTCCACGCGGCAGGGCAAGCTGAATGAATCGCAATTCGGCCGCCGCATGCGCGGCCACGGCGAGTACGCCGCCCAGATTGCCCGAAACTTCGCCGTCTTCCGCCGCAGGCACGGCCTCGACCAGCCGCTGCCCGAACTGGACTGCTCGCAATTCCGCCCGCCTCGATCGCCAACGGGGCAGATGCTGCTGTTCTAGCCGGAGCGCCTTTGCGACCGCCCAGCATGCATCGCGATGCATCAATCGTGCGGCAAGCTCCGCGACATCGAGCGGTCAGTTCGCGGCGCCTGATCAATAACGTGCAGCGGCAGATCCGCAAAACGAGCGAGCCGCCGCGCAATTGCAAATGTGAACGCGGCGGCTCCCAGGCGGATAATCTCGATATCCTTCTCAGCTCCCGCATGATGCTCTGCTACGACGCGGAAGAGCTTTGGCGAGCCTACTCGCGACGTGTTCCAGGAACGAATCATGGCAAAGCCCTGCAACGACTGTAAGGGATAAGCCGTCACGCGGCGTTTGCCGAGAAAACACGACCACTCGATGAATTCATCCGTGCGTTTGTTGATAACAATGCCCGAGGTCTCAAACGCGAGCGTGCCCACGGCGACGAACATCGCTCCAATCAGCGTTCCCATCAGGAGATTGAATAGCGAGATTGGTTCTCCTTGGACCAGCACCGCCAACGTCGCCAGCAAACCAAGGCTGCCGAACAACAGAAAAAACAACATGGCGAGCCGAAAGTGCCAAGGCGACGAGGTGTTGAGTCGCAATTCGCAGCCATTCGATTGCTCGACGTACTTGTCGACCTTGGTTGCCAGTCGGTGCGCTTGCGGGGGGCGGTCGAGGGGCTGATGCATCAGGCGCCTTCGGTGTTGCATTCGCTGCGATTCGAGTTCGTCCGGGCAACTTCGCTCTCGACCCCAACGGGGCAAATCTTGCACCTTCGGTGCTGCAGATGAAACCAACCCGCGCACTGCGCCGTGCCCCTCTTGAACCGCCGGCGCCGCCAAACCGCCGCGCCGCCCGACTTATTCGCGGCTTTCCGCCGCTGCTTGAACCGGCTTCTTCTTTTTTTCTTCTTCCGGCGTTTCTTCTCCGCTTCCCATTCGCCGATCCGCCAGGCCAACCGGCCGTAGAGCCGCGCGACGATGAACATGCCGGCCGCCAACAGCGGCGCACCGGCCGCCACGGCGAGCGGCGGCGATGCAAAGCGCAGCAAGCGCGGTGAGAGCGCCGACCGCGGCGAAAACGCCAAGCGATTCCAGTCCGACGACCAACCACGCCCACCACAGCTTGGGCAGGCTGCCGAGAATGACGGGCGAGTAGGGCGACATGGGACTGTCGGCCTCCAGCGCCGAAAGCAAAAAGAACGGAAAGGTGAAGGCGGTCAACGCGGCAGCCAACAGCCCGCCCCCCAACTTTCCGAAGAACACCCCGACGGGCAAGGCCAGCGCCGAAGCGGCCGCGGCGCCGAGAATGAGCTGCAATGCGACGTAAGCCAGCGGCCCGATTCGATCGCGCCAACTTCCCTCCGGCCACTGATCGACGTCCTGCAAGCCAGCCGCCGTGTCCTGCATGATGCCCAGCGCGCACGCGGCGGCGTACGACATTGACCAAAGCAGCGTCCACGCGGTCGGCACGATCAAGAAGGCCGCCACCATGGAGCCCTGATGCAGTCCGTTGATCAGATAGACGATGGCGCCCACCACGATGCCGAGCGGAACGAGAAACAGCGTCAACGTCGTCCAGCAGCTCAACGATGACATTTGCCAGGGAAACGTGAGCACGCCGCTGACGAGCCACCAGTAAGGCATTTCCGGCGGTGGGGGCTGCTCAGGCCGCTCGCTCTGGACCAGCAGCAATTCATGCTTCACCTCCGCCCGCGCCGGTTCCGCGCCGACGCCGTACTGGCCGGGCGACTGCAACTCTTTGACTTGCTCCGGCGCCGGCGGCGGCGGCACGCGGATCACCTTTTCGCAATCGGGACAGCGCACGCGCTTGCCGACGTAACTTAACCTCGGGTGAAGCCGGCGTTGCACCTGGGGCAAAGCAGCAGGAATACGTCGAGTTGCTTTGCAGGCTGCTCGCTGCCGCCCAGTTTGTATTGGCCCGGATCGCGCAATGGCTTGGGAGGCGGTTCGGGCGGCGCCGGCTGGGGAACCAGAACCGCCGCATAACAATCGGGACAGCGCACGCGCCGCCCCGCCTTCTCGACGCGCGGGTGCAGCACCGCACGGCAAGTCGGACAAGTCACGCGCAGCATAGCGCCGCTCTTCATCAGTCGGATAGGCGTTCATCGTCGGGCGTAAGCCGAGGACGCGTTGAGAAAAGCCGCCTTACTCGATTGAACAACGAACTCGGCGCCGGAGCAAGCTTTTCCGCCCCTCGTCCCCACGCTCCCGCGTGGGAACGCACTTGCCGCCGCTCCGCGGCCTGGGGCGGACTACAACCGTCGCCCTCGGCCTTGCGGCTGCGATGGCCGGAAAACCGCCGGACTCATAGTCCGCGGACGCGGAGCGTCCAAACGCGAGTTCCCACGCAGAGAGCGTGGGAACTGAGAATCTATCATCGGAGCAAGCTTTTTGCTCAACGCCGGGCCCGGGCGTGGCGCAGCGGCAACCAGGCGCCGTTCTCGGCGCTGCTGGCGACGCATTGCTGGATGAAGTACATCCCTTCGACGCCGTCGCTGACGTTCGGGTAGAGCGTGTCGACCTTCTCGAACTTCTTGCCGGTCGGCGCGGTCGATCATGCTGTCGTAGGCGGCGCGGTAGACGTTGGCGAAGGCCTCGAAGAATGCCTCCGGATGCCCGCCCGGCAACCGGCATGAAGCGGCCTGGCCGGTCGGCGTTCATGTAGCGGGCGTTCGGATTCGCGCGTGTAGATGTGCATGCGGCTCGCCGTTGCGGCGGACGATCATTTTGTTGGGCTCTTCCTGATGCCATTCGAGGGCGCCTTTCGTGCCGTCGATCTCGATGAACAGGTCGTTCTCGCGGCCGTGGCTGATTTGCGAGGCGGTCACGGTGCCCAGGCAGCCGTTCTCGAACCGGATCACGGCGTGGCCGTAGTCATCGAGCTTGCGGCCTTCGGCGAAGATCTTCAGATGGCAACTGACCGTCTCGGGCAACAGCCCGGTCATGTAGCGGGCCAGGTTGTAGGCGTGCGTGCCGATATCGCCGAAGCAGCCGGCGGCGCCGCTCTTGGACGGATCGGTCCGCCAGGCCGCCTGCTTCTGGTCGCCGCTTTCGATCCGCGTCCGCAGCCAGCCTTGAATGTAGTTGGAGCGGATGGCGTTGATCTCGCCCAACTCGCCTGCCAGCACCATCTCTCGGGCCTGCCGCACCAGCGGGTAGCCGGTGTAGTTGTGCGAGACGGCGAAGACCGCGCCCGAGGTCGTCGACGGCCTCGGCCAGTTGCTCGGCCTGGGCCAGGTCGAAGGTCATCGGCTTGTCGCAAATCACGTTGAAGCCGGCTTCGACCGCCGCCTTGGCGATTTCAAAATGCGTGTGGTTCGGCGTGGCGACGGAGAGAAAGTCGATCCGCTTGTCGGCAGGCAGCTTGGATTCACTCTCGATCAGTTCCTTGTAGGAGCCATACGCCCGATCGGCCGGAATGTCGTAGTCAGCGGCCGAAGCTTTCGCCTTTTCCGGGTTGCTCGACAGCGCCCCAGCCACCAGGGCGGCGCGATTATCGAGAACCGCGGCGGTTGCATGCACGCGACCGATAAAGGCGCCCTGTCCGCCGCCGACGAGGGCCTGGCGAAGTTTACGGTTGAGGGCTCCGTTGGTTGCCATGGTGTGAAGACTCCTTGAACTGCGGACGGATGTAGCGCTGCCGAACGCCCTCTCTTTTAGCAGATGTCTGGTGGGCCACAAGCGGGGCCGACAATTCAGGCAGCCTGGGAAATCTGCGTGCCGACAAGGCGCGCGGCGAGGCGCCAAAGGTTGGAGGAAAACGAGCCTCCATCGGCAGTTTCACCGCTGACTTCTCTGGCATCGCACAGTCTGAGCAGGTACGATGCCGCCCCTTTCTCTCGCCTCTCTTCCGGCAAGGTCATTTCGCACCACTTCAAGGAACCCTATAATGAGCGCGTCGCTGAAGCACTATGGATTGGTCTGGATGGCTCTGGGGCTGCTGTTAGGGGGGGTGGCGGCCGCCTTGTGGCCCGCCACGCCATTGCACGCGGTGGCGACGGACCGCACCGACAATTTCGCCATTGCTACTGGTCTACTGGACGAAGACACCGAAGCGATTTATTTCCTCGACTTTGTCACGGGAGAGTTGAAAGGAACGGCCCTGAGCAAGGTGATCCGTAAGTTCTTTGCGTCGTTCCGCGCAACGTCATCTACGATATGGGTATCGACGCCGCGCAGAACCCGAAGTTCATGATGGTCACCGGCCAATCGATCTTTCGTCACAACCCCGGCCAGACCCAGGCGGGCTACTCGGTGGTTTACGTCGCGGAATTGACCAGCGGCAAGGTGGCGGCCTATGCGGCGCCCTGGTCGCACGCGCTTGCGAATGCGGGAAGACCGATCAACCGGCCCTTCGTATTGTTAGATGTCATGCAGTTTCGCGTTCCGACGTTTGAAGGCGGTCCTCAATGATCGAAATCGTGGTCAACGGCGAACCTCGTCAGATTGCGCTGGGCGCGACGGTGGCCTCGCTGCTGGCCGATTTGGGCGTTGAACCGCGGCAAGTGGCCGTCGAGGTGAATCTTGAGTTGGTGCCGCGGACGCGACACGCCGAGCGGGCCTTGGCCGCCGGAGACAACCTGGAAGTGGTGACGCTGGTAGGTGGAGGTTAGTCCGTTGAGCATGCAAGATGAGATCGCGCCCCCCGTGCAAGACACGCTGAAGCTTGGCAGTCACGCCCTCTCCAGCCGGCTGATCGTCGGCACGGGCAAGTACGCCAACTACGACCTTGATGGCCGAGTCGCTGGAGGCCTCGGGGACCGATTGCATCACGGTGGCCGTGCGGCGCGAGCGCCTGATCGACTCGCAAGGCCGCAACCTGCTCGACCATATCGACACCGGCCGTTACACCTGCTGCCCAATACGGCCGGCTGCTTTTCAGCCGAGGACGCGGTGCGCGTGGCCCGGCTGGGTCGCGAGATCCTGCTGGGGCTGGAAAACCCCGGCGCAGACTGGGTCAAGCTGGAAGTGCTGGGCGACACGAAGACGCTGCTGCCCGATCCGGTCGCCACGCTCGAAGCGACCGAAAAACTGGTGGCCGACGGCTTCCAGGTGCTGTGCTACACCACCGACGACCCGGTCACGGCCCGGCGCTTGAAAGAAGCGGGCGCCACCAGCGTGATGCCGGCCGGCAGCCCGATCGGCTCGGGCCAGGGAATTCTGAATCCGAACAACATCCGCATCTGCCTGGAGTACCTCAAGGACGGCGATCCTGACTATCCGGTGATCGTCGACGCCGGGGTCGGCACGGCCAGCGACGTGACGATCGCCATGGAGCTGGGCGTCGACGGCGTGCTGCTGAATACCGGCATCGCCCACGCCGCGGACCCGCTGAACATGGCCCGAGCCATGAAAGCCGCGATCGAAGCCGGCCGGCTGGCCTATCTCTCGGGCCGCATTCCCAAAAAGCTCTACGCCACCGCCAGCAGCCCGGATACCGGGTTGATCTCGCCCTCGAAACCGCGCTGAGCGTAACCGACTCGGTGAGGATTGCGCTGACCGACAACCGTAGCGGAATCTGTGAAGATTCCGTGGGAGCGGCGCAGGCGCCCGATCCGCGTTGCCATTTTGAGAGCCGTGCGAAGCGCCGGAATCCTCACGGATTCCGCTACAGCATCTGGCAGGATCACCGCTCGAGCTTAAGCAGCGCCAGCGTCGCCCAACCGGTGGTGGAAAGTCGCTGGGCATACTGCGCGAACCGCTCGGCCGCGTCGTTTCCACCCAACTGCCGTCATCGAGTTGCTCGGCCAGGAGAAACTTGCGGCCGCCGGCAAGCATGGCGTCGATTTCGGCGCTGCGAGGCTGCGCCTGCCAGCGCCAACAGAGCCAAGGCCGTATCGAAGATTTCCGCCGGCGATTGTTGATAAGGTCCCCAGCCTCCTGCATCGGTGCGAGCCCGGCGCAACGTTTCCAGACATTGTTCGCGACGTTTGATTGCCGCCGTGTCGTTCGCACCGGCCAAGGCGAGCAACGCCGCCGCCGCATCGGGCGTGGCGTGCGCTTCATGCCCGCGCAGCCAGGCGTCGGCCTTGGCAAGGGCCGGATGAAACCGCAATTCGCCGGCCGCCAGCAGCGTGCGCCGCGCCGACCAGGTGGCCAGCGCCGGCCCGTAGGTGACGGGCGAACCGGCCTGGCCCGAAGCGTCGATTTGCCACGAGCCGTCGGCGTCCTGCTCTGCTGCCACCAACTCGGCCGCGGCAACCAGCGACCTGCGGTCCTGGATACAATCGGCTTCGACGGCCGAGACCAGCGCCGCAGCGAACTGCACGGCAGACAGCCGGTCGTCCCGAAATTCGACGCGTATCTCCGTTTTTCGCCACGCCTCCGGCTTAGCGAGCCAGGCGGTGGTTTCCTGCAAGCGAGCCCGGGGCGATTCGTTCCCTAATTTGACCGCCGCATATAGGGCTCGCGCGGCATCGCCGTTGTTGTGGCAGGAAAAGCACTTGTTCTCCGTTGGCCACGCAGCCGCCTCGCGGGCAAGGAACTCGACGGCGCGCTGTTCGGGATTCGGCCTGCGATCTTCGGCGCGTGCGTCTTTGTTTGTTCGCAACGCTGCACCAGATGACAGCGGCAAGCATAAGCGGCACGGATTTCATGGCGGCGCAGGGTGAGATGCCAAGTGCTTCGGTGAGCTTCTATTCTACGCCGTCGCGGAGTTTCGCCAACAAGTGAGTTGCCTTCCGGCCATGCAATATCTCGATGGCTCGATTCCTGCCGGATCGAATCGCTCCCCTCGTGCCTTCACTCTTGCCGCGAAAGCAGCCTGGCGGGCGTGAGCGGCAAGTCGCGAAAGCGCTTTCCGGTGGCATGATAGATCGCGTTGGCAATGGCCGCCGCTACGCCGACGATGCCGATCTCGCCCAGCCCCTTGGCGCCGAGGGGATTGACAATCTCGTCGCGTTCCTCGACGAACGCAACGTCGATCTCGTTCACGTCAGCGTTGACCGGCAGGTGGTATTTCGCCAGATCGTGATTGATGAAGCGGCCGAATGCATGGTCGAGCACGCTCTCTTCCTCGAGCGCCATACCGATGCCCAGACAATGCCGCCCATGATCTGACTTCGCGCGGTTTTGGGATTGATGATGCGTCCGCCCGCAACAGCGCTCACCACCCGATTCACTTGAACCGTGCCAAAATCCTCGTCGACCAGTACTTCGGCCAGCAGCACCGAGTGCGCATAGCACGAGTATTCTTGCCGGCTTTGAGCGGGCTTTGCCGGAGTTGTCGCTTCGACGGCGTCGACATTCGACCGCTGCATCGCTTCCGTAAAGGAAACACTCCGATTTGGCGAGTTGCGCAGCCGCATTACGCCATCGGCAAAAATCACGTCGGCCGGGTCCGCGCCGTTCAGCGGCGAGCCTGCGATGGCCGCTGCGCGTGCCAACAGCTTTTCTTGCAACTCCAGGCAAGCGGCCCTGACGGCCGAACCGACGCTGGAGGCCGTGAAAGAGCCGCCTTCAACCGGCGCCTTGCCCAGCGATGAATCGCCCAACTGGAAACGCACCTGCTCGATCGGCAGGCCCAGCGTTTCGGCGGCGATCTGAGTCATGATCGTGTACGTGCCCGTGCCGATATCTTCCGTGGCGCTGCTGACATCGAGACGACCGTCGGCCGAGAATACGGCCCGGGCGGTGGCGGGTCGTTGTTGGGCCTCCCACACGCCGCCGGCCATGCCCCAGCCGACGAGCCGGTCTCCATCGCGCATCGATCGCGGCTGAGGCTTGCGCCGCTCCCAGCCGAACTTCTCCGCCGCCTGGCGGTAACAGGCCTTGAGCTCTTTACTGGAGAACGGTCGATCTTGGTTCTGGTCGCGGTCGGCGTAGTTCCGCAGCCGCAATTCGATAGGATCGAGCTTTGCCTGTTCCGCCAATTCGTCCATGCCGCACTCGAGCGCGTACACGCCCCAGACGGCGCCGGGCGCTCGCATGTCGATAGGGGTGTAGACGTCCAATTGGGCGACCTTGTGCGAGAGCGCGACGTTCGGGCAGTGATAGAGCAGCCCCGACCAGTCAACAAGGCTTTCGCTGTAGTCTTCAAAGCGGGAGGTCTCGGCGATGGCCTCGTGCAGCACGGCTTGCAACCGGCCGTCTGCCGCGGCGCCGAGCCGGACGCGCTGCCATGTCGCCGGCCGATGACCGAAGCTGAACATCTGCTGCCGCGTCAGCGATACCCGGACGGAGCGTTGCAGGTGTCGCGCGGCCAGCGCGGCGAGATAGACCTGGTACTGAGGACGCAAGCCCGAGCCGAACGCGCCGCCGACAAACCGCGAGCGCACCACCAACTCGTCGGGCGAACAGCCCAGGGCGCCGCTGAGATAGCCGTGTACGTTCTGCACGCCCTGCGTCTTGTCGTACACGACGAGCCGACCGTCCTCCCAGACGGCGGTCGTGGCGAACGGCTCCATCGGATTGTGGTGCTCCGCCGTCACGAAAAACTCTGCGTCGACTTGCAGCTCCGACTGCGCAAAGGCCTGTTCCGGTTCGCCGCGAGGCGGTGGCGGAGGCGGGATCGCTTCGCGCGGTTTCGGCTTGTAGGTGCGCGACAATTCCGCTTTCAAGTCGGTGACGTGCGGCTCGCGATCGTAAGCGACGCGGACCAGCGAGGCGGCATGGCGGGCCAATTCGGGAGTTTCCGCCGCCACCAGCGCAACCGGCTGCATGCTGAACAGAATCTTGTCGCTTTGCAGTGGCCGAAAGGGCGAGCCGGGCGGCGCCACGTCGTCCTGGAAGCTGTCTTCCGCGGCCGGCGCCGGAGGAACGTTTTCATGCGTGAACACGTGCACCACGCCCGGCAGGCGCAAGGCTTCGTCCGCATCGATGCCACGGATCCGCCCTTTGGCCACGGCGCTGGAGACGACGTGACCAAAGACCAACTCGGCGCACCATACTCGCCGGCGTACCGGGCCTCTCCCGTCACTTTGGCTCGTCCATCGACGCGGCTGGTCGATTTGCCGATATAGGCGGTCGTCATCTGCGTTGCACTCCTGCGGCCGCTTGTGTCATGCCCGGACAATGGCCCGCTTCGCCAAGGGGATCTTGAAGTCGTTTTGCCCGTAACCCCGCGCGCCGTAGAGCATCGCTTCGGCCGCTTGCTGGAAGCTTTCGCGAGACGGCGGCCGCCCTTCCAGCAGCACTTCGGCCCGGCGATTGCGCCACGGCTTATGGCGCGACGCCTCCCAGGGCAAGTCGCACCTCGGCGATCGCGTCGCCCTGCATCTCCAGGCCGACGGCCACTGAGACCAGCGCGAAGGCGAACGAGGTGCGCTCGCGTACTTTGAGATACGCGTAATGCTCGGCGAAGCCCTTGGCGGGCAGTTCCACGGCCGTGATGATCTCGTCCGACTCCAAGCTGGAGTCCAGATGCGGCAGGTCTTCCGGCAGACGGTGAAAGTCGCCGAAGGCGATCGTCCGGTCGGCCACCGGCCCGCTCACGCAAACCTCGGCTTCGAGCGCCGCAAGCGCCACGCACATATCGGAGGGATGCGTGGCAATGCAGTGCTCGCTTGCCCCCAGAATCGCATGATTGCGGTTGAAGCCGTTCAGAGCGGAGCAGCCGGTCTCCGGGGAGCGCTTGTTGCAGGGCGTGGCCGTGTCGTAGAAGTAAGGACAACGCGTGCGCTGCAACAGGTTCCCTCCCACCGTCGCCATATTGCGAATCTGGGGTGAAGCGCCGGCCAGTAGGGCCTCGGACAGCAGCGGATAGCGAGTGCGGACCAGTTCGTTTCCGGCGACTTCTGCATTCGTCGCCAACGCGCCGAGCCGCACCGCGCCGCCGTCGCGGACCGTAATCGATCCGCACGGCATGTGGTTCATGTGGTTGATGTCCACCAGCCGTTGCGGCCGCTCCACGTCGCACTTGATCAAGTCGATCAGGTTGGTGCCGCCCGCGACTGCTTTGGCGCCGCTTTTCTCGGCGATTCTGCGAACGGCGGTCGTGACGTCTTCGGCCCGGACGTAAGAGAATCCGTTCATGGGGCATCGCTCTCTGCCGCGGCTGCGGCTTGCTGGATGGCGGCGACGATGTTCGGATACGCGCCGCAACGGCACAGGTTGCCGCTCATCAGCTCGCGGATTTCGTCCGCGCCGCCGGCCTGGCCTTCGCTGATCAACGCGGCCGCGGAGCAAATTTGCCCCGGCGTGCAGTAACCGCACTGGAACGCATCGTGATCGATGAACGCCTGCTGCAAAGGATGCAGGCGGCCCCCGCGGGCGAGCCCTTCGATCGTCGTGATCTCGTCGCCTTCTTTCATGACGGCCAGCGTCAGGCAGGCGTTGATCCGCTTTCCGTTGACCAGCACCGTGCAGGCGCCGCATTGCCCATGGTCGCAGCCGTTCTTGGTTCCCATCAGGCCCAAATGATTGCGAAGCGCGTCGAGCAGCGTCGTCCAGGGCGCCACGTCGAGCTGCCTTTCCTCTCCGTTGACGTTGAGCGTGATGCGGCTCAAGACCAACAATGGCTCCGCGGCCGTCCCGGCGACCTCCGCAAGCTTGCTGTTCATGCTCTCTCCCTTTCGTGCGATCCTCTCCCAACCGTCTGCCTCTCCGCACGGCTGCCGGCGCCTATCGTCGAGAGCGGCCTCCGATGATGCACGCTCGCGAGCACCCGCCCCCCCCGCTGCCGCCTGGAAGCGGGGGCAAGTCCGAGCCAACGGGCAATGAAAACCGCCATGCAGCAAGAGGCGCGCCGCCTCTGCGGAATGGGATGAAAAAACAGCAAAAGGAACGATGCTGCTCTGAAAGCCCTCAATCACACCGCTTCCCGCCCCAAAATCACGAGCGGAACGAGGAAACGTTTCGAGGTCGCTCCAGGCGGTCAATCAGCGCGGTCAATCAAGAACCATTCGGTTTCGAGGGCAAAGCGCCTTCCGCATCCAGGGGCGCCGCGGCCCGGTTTTGTCATCCGCCTGAGGCGAAAGAATACCTAGGCGTCTTGCTGACCTCCGACTGTGCGTCTGCGGGACGGCTGCTTTGCCCTCGACCGCTTCACGGCCCATTTCAAAGCTGGCTTGCCGTTACCCCGCCGTTGAGGGAAAGAACTGGTCGTCGGGCGACCAATGCGGCCGCTGGCCGTGCGATAATCCAAGCCAATTTCGTCGATTTACAAGCGTTTTTTGCGTTGGCCCGGCGATTGCTTTAGAGCCTTCCGGCCGCAGGCCATTTCATTTCGACCAGCTTACTTTTAAGGAGAAATCGCCATGTCCGGAAAGACCGACGAAATCAAGGGACGCGTGAAAGAAGCCGCTGGGGCATTGTCTGACGACGATCAAATGCGCCGCGAGGGCAAAGTCGACCAGGCCTCAGGCAAGGTCAAGCAAACCGCCGAGAAGGCCGTCGATAAAGCGAAGGAACTGGTCGAAGGCGACGAAGATCGCAACGACTAAGCGTTCTCGCTTCCGCGGCGACCTGTGGAGAGTCTTTGGCGACGGCGCGTCGGTGGATGGCTATGCCACTGCCGGCGCGTTGTCGTTCATGTCTGGCGCGGAGCGACGCGGCGGATGGCGCGGCGACGGCCGTCAGTTAAACTAGCGGCCGAGTTTGCGGTTAGGGGCATGAGAACCCGCCCCGCTGCACATCAGCCCGACCACAAGGCCCGCACTTCATGTCCTGCGCCGCTTTCGAAATCGACCGCATGGCGCCGACGCGCCGGCCGCAAGGCCGGGCGATCGGCTATCATTGCTGGAGCAATCTGCTGTTCTTACACTGGCGTTTGCCGGCCGAGCGAATTGCGCCGTTGCTGCCGAAGCGCCTGACCCTCGACACCTGGGAAGGCGACGCCTGGATCGGCCTCGTGCCGTTTCAGATGTCGGGCATCCGCCCTTGGTGGTCGCCATGCGGCTTTGCCTTTGCGGAAACGAACGTGCGAACCTACGTTCATTTCGAAGGGCGCGATCCAGGCGTCTGGTTCTTCAGTCTCGAAGCCGCCAACTCGCTGGCCGTCATGGTCGCTCGTCGCCGCTGGGGCTTGAATTACTTCCGCGCAACCATGTCGGTCGCTCGCACGGGCGAGTATATCAAATACCGCAGCCGGCGGCTGTGGCCCGGCGCGGCCGGCGCCTCGCTCTCACTGGATGCCGAGATCGGCCCGCCATGGCCCACTGCTCCCGAAGGGCATGCCGTCGCGGGCACGCTCGAACATTTTCTGGTCGAGCGTTACCTGCTGTATGCAGAACGCCGGGGCGAATTGCTGAAAGGGCAGGTTTTCCATCGCCCTTACTCGCTGCAATCTGCCAGGGTCGTCGCGCTGCAAGAAACCTTGCTGGCGGCAGGCGGCATCGAAGTCAAAGAACCGCCTTGCCACGCGGCCTTCAGCCAGCGCGTCGATGTGGAAATCTTCCCGCTGGCGGCCGTGTGAAGCCGCGAGACTCTGTTATCCTCGGCGTGATCGCGATGATAGAATCTTCATTCATGGACAAGCGCACCGATGACAGCGGGCTCCGACGCGATCGTTCCAGCCTCTTCGCTCGCGCATTTGGTCGATCGGGGCGGTCGGCATTTTTTGCTGGCGCTGACGGCGTTCGTCGTGTTGCTTCTGCTCGCAGCGCAGCAGCAAAACGCAAGACCCGTGGAAGGCGGATTGCTGGGGCTTGTGATCCTGGTGGGATTTTTTCGGGGAGCGCTGTCGGTCTGGATGTGCCTGCTCGCCTGGCAACTGGCTCGGATGCGCGTCGTCGTCTCTGTGGACCAACTGGAGCTGCGGGCAAGGCGTTACGAATGGTTCATCACGAATCCCTTTGGCTTTCGGCATGCGCTGCTTGCCTGGCCTGACGTACGAGGCATTCGTCGTTGGCGGATTTCCAATCCCTTGGCGCCAGGCGGAACTCAGGAAAACGACATCCTGTACACGAGCCGCGGCAGTTTCGTGCTTTCGAACCTTCACTGGCCGGCGGCGACCGAACTGGCCGAGTCGATCAGCCGATACGCGGGCCTACGGATCGCGGCGAGTACTGCGGAATTGCCCGCCGACCTGCAGGAAGCAGCGACTCCTCATCGGACCGAGCGAGCGAAGGCGATCATCGTTCAGGGACTGGCATGGCTGGCCATGCTGGGCGGCGGGTTGCTGCTGGGACTGATCGGCTTGAGCCTGTTCACGGGGGAGCCGTTTCGCGGCTCGCTCGCCGGCGCCGTGTTGGCAGCCATCGTCTCGCTCGTTTGCGGCGAGAGCTTGCGCCGCTTCCGCCTGGAGTAGCGAAGTTTACAGCGTCTGTGTCGCCGCGCCGGCAAAGTGAGGCTCGACCTGTTGCGGGCGAAGTTGCCGGCGAATGGCGGCAAAGAACGTGGCTCGCTCGATGGGCTTGGTGCACACGTCGTCGCAGCCGGCCGCCCGGCATTTTTCGTGCTCGGCGCCGAGCACGTGGGCCGTCACGCCCAGGATGGGCTGCCGATACCCCTCGGTGCGCATCCGGCGCGTGGCCTGATAACCGTCCAGGATCGGCATCTGCATGTCCATCAGAATCAGGTCAAAGAAGGCGCCTTGCCGGAATTCATGCAAGGTCAGGTCGACGGCCGACTGGCCATTGTCGGCCAGCGCAACCTCGGCGCCGATGCTTTGCAGCAAATGGCAAATCAGCCGCTGATTGTCAGAGCCGTCCTCAGCCAGCAAGATGCGGCAGCCCGCCAGCCAGGCGTCTTCGTCACCGTTAGAAAACGTCGTTTCGCCCGCCGCGTCGTCATCTACGCCGGATGCCCGCTCGCCGACTTCGTGCAACCGTGTTCGGGCGACCGGCAGGCTGACCGTGAAACAGCTCCCTTTTCCCTGTTCGGTAGTTACTTCGATTGTACCGCCCATCAGTTCCGCCAGGCGGCGCGAGATCGCCAGGCCCAGCCCCGTGCCGCCATATCGCCGCGATGTCGAGCTGTCGGCCTGAGTGAACGGCTGGAACAAGCGGCCGAGTTCCTGTTGCGTCATGCCGATGCCCGTATCTCGGATTGCGAACTCAATGCGCCCTGGACCCGTTCGCGGTCCAGTCCATTTCGCGTCAACGTGCACGGTTCCGGACTCGGTGAACTTGACGGCATTGCTGACGAGATTCGCCAGCACCTGTTTCAGTCGCGTCGGATCGATCTCAATCGACTCGGGCAAATCGGCGCCGCAGTGCGAATCCAGGCGCAGATCCTTGGCCGCGGCCCGCGCCGCGAACAGCTCTGTCGCGTCGGCTACGATTTGCCGGGGCGAGGCGAAGCCCGGCTCCAAGTCCAATCGCCCGGCTTCGATTTTGGAGAGGTCAAGAATGTCGTTGATCAACTGCAGCAAGTGTTCCCCGTTGCGATGAATCGTATCCAAGGCTTCGCCGTGGCTAATTCGAAGCTTCTCCATCGGGTCGCGCGTGCCGTCTCGCAGCAACTCGGTATAGCCGAGAATGGCGGCCAGGGGAGTGCGGATCTCGTGACTCATGTTGGCCAGGAATTCGCTCTTGGCGCGGTCCGCCGACTGGGCGGCCAACAGCGCCGTTTTCAGCGCCCTTCGCTGCCTGCGTTCGATGACCTTATAGATGAGCGTCAGTCCGGCGATGAAGATCGTGAGTCGCACCAGGATGCCCCACCGCATCAGGCGTAGCGTGGCTGCGGCGAATGGCGAGGGAAACTCAACGCCCGTCTCGCAGGCCATGAACAGGCCCGAAGCCGTCAGCAAGGTAAGCAACGTCCAGAACACGCCCCACCGCGCACCGGTTACCAGGATGGCGATCACCGGCAACGAAAAAAACCAAGTTGCAATCGGAGCCGTCGGCCCGCCCGTCACCAGCGCTAAGGCCGTGAACATGCCCAGGGCCAAGGCCACCAGCAGATTGCCGCATTGCAGGGGACGCGGGCCATAGCGAAACGCCAGCACGATGGGCGCCAGCAGCAACGCCGCGATGCGGAGAATATGGACGGCCTCCGGCACGTCCAGGAGTCGATAGACGACGGTAGAGCCCGCAACCCAAACGCACATCCCGAGGCACAACGCGAGCACGCGTTGCGCCTGCTCGCTCTGCTCGGGCGAGCAACCGGGCGGCAGGAACCAGCACCAGGCCCGTACGGCTGTCGCACAAAGCGCGTCAAACGGCCGACGGCTGCGCTTCAGCGCCGCGAAAAAAAAACGTCGAACCCGCTTGTCGCCGCAATCAACCATCAACGCGATCCAACCCCCATAGCCGAACGGGCCCGGACGGCCCCGTCAGCCAAAGCTTAGCTTCCGTCTCGCGGCGCCGGGCTTTGGGGCGGACCGCCGCCGATAAGACGGGCCTTGCTGCTCGGCCGGCCGCGCGACGAGGTGCAGTCGCCGCGTGGACAGTCGCGACAGAATCTGCATCCCCCAACAATCCATTTATCGGCTGATTTTCAGCCGCAGGCCACGTTGGGCCCCTGCGTGCCAGGGCGTACGAGCGACATTGCGAGCCTTGCGGCCGGTAACGCCGCAAAATCGTTACAACTGCTCGCGTCAACCGGCACGAACCGACCGTCGCGCGGCCGCCACGCCTCCGCGGCAGATGCGAGCCAAGCGTTGGGTTCAATAACGAATCATGAAGCCGGGAGCAGGGCTTTGACTTAATGCGTCAGCGGCCGCTTCGCGTCTACCAGATTGGCAGCGCCACGCATCGTCGGGCAATTGCCAAGCCATGATAGGTTATACGGACGATTCCAGGCGGGGCAGACGGAATGGCAGAAGACTCCGTAACTTGCGGCTGAATGCGAGAGCCGGGACTTGAACCCGGACGGGTTTCCCCACTGGATCCTAAGTCCAGCGCGTCTGCCAATTCCGCCACTCTCGCTGAGAGCTGCCGTGAGATTGAAACGCCGCCACTGGGCGCAGGCCGGGTGGCGGGGACTCAACTCAGGCGGCATGGTACCAGAACCAGCTTAACACGGCCAGCAGGGCCGCCAAGTCCGGTCAAACGACCATGCCCGCCAAGCCACGCAACTCCGGCTACTTTGGCTTCCCGTCTGCTTTCGGCGGCCTTTCAAACTGCAATGCTTCCACGGTCTTGTCGTTCGCAAGCAACAGCGCTGGCGAGCCATCGAGATGGGCGACGGCCATGCCGCTCGGCGCCGCGCCGGAGTTGAATTGACCGATCAGAGCGCCGTCGATCCCGAGGATATGGATCGAGCCGTCGGGCGCGGCGATAACCCACTGTCCTGTCTCGCCGTCCAACAGTTTGCCGGAGGCGACCATCCGAAACGCGATATGCCGGTGGACGCCGGCAGGCAGAGGGTATCGCCATAGTTCCTCGCCCCCGGGCGAGAGACCGACGGCGACGTTGGGCGCCGGCTTGTTGGGGCCGAGCCATTGCTGGCCGATAGCGCACCACTCGGCGCTGCCGTCGCCGTCGAGATCGGCCGTAAAGATCAATCGCAAAAAGACGTCCTGCAGGCCAAGCTGCGGCAGTTCGCGCCCGCCGGCGTCGATCGGCAAGATCAGACCTTGGGCCGTGCCGACAAAGCCGCCGCCGGTCACCAAGAGCTGCCGGCGACCGTGTCTGTCGGGACTGGTGACGTCCAGCGAGAGCACGCTTTCGGCGGCCCGGTTCCACCACAGTCGCCGGCCTTCCAAATTGACGCACTGCACGCCGACCGCCTGCAGATAGCCAACGCCCATCTCCAACTGGCCGTCTCCATTCAGGTCGGCCAGCACCGCGTCGGAAATGCCCGGATGGTCGGCGGCGTCAGGGTAGCTGAGCAGCCGCTTCCAATCGGAATTGAACAGGTGGAGCTGCTGCACGCCGGCTTTCGAGCCGAGGAAATATCGCCGGCCCTCGCCGTCGACGGCCGTTCGCAAGAACGTAACCGCGGCGTCGGGCTTGTCGGGAAGATCGAGCGGGTGCTTGGCCAGCAACTTGCCGCCGGCGCCGATTTCCGCCACGCTCGGCAAGCGCTCGACCACCATCGCCCGGTCGCGCCCGGCGCCATCGTGCACGACGAGGATGTTGCCGGGCTCTCTCAGTTCTTTGGAGCTCCAAAGCTGCTTCATCTTCAGTTGCTTGGGCTTGCTCCGCGGCGCAATGCCGGCCTTGGGCAAGGCCGTCGCTATCTCGACTTCCGGCTCGGCCTGCGGCTTTTCAGCGGTTTTCCAGGAAAAGCCCGAAAAGTACAGGTACTCGGGCGGCTTCTCGGGCGCCTCCAGCGTCAGATTGCCGCCGGACAGCAGCGTGTCAATCTTTTCGGGCAACGTGCTGGCTTCGTTCGGATAAACCCCGACGACGTGCTCTTGCAGCGTGCTGTCTTGTCCCAGGATCACGGTCGTCGGCACGATCTGCAGGCCGAAGCAGCGAAAGGCGACCTGGCGTCCGACGCGGGCGATAGGCAGCGACAACTCGGCGCTGTCAAAGGCGGCTTGTAGATCTTCGTCCGTGACATCGTCCAGGTCGGGGCTGACCGTGAGAAACGCCACCGAGTCCTGATCCTTGAATCGCTGTTGGACCTGGTTGAATTCCGAGAGGTCCTTGTAGTACTTGAAGACGTCGGCCTTCTGCCAGAACTTGATCACCGCAATCTTGCCGGCCAGCGTGTCGCGCGTGATCAGCCGGCCGTCGAGTGCGCGGAACTTGAACTTGGGGATCCGCGTCCCCAGACGGACGATGTCGAACTGGTCGACCAGTTCCGCGCCCTTCGGCACTTCCAACTCGAAGACGACGTCATCGATCCGCGGGTCAAGCCGCGCGCCGTCGATGTCGGCCGTAATCGTCATATTGGAGATCGGGCCGACGTAAGGTTCCAGCACCTGGCGATAGCCATCGGCGGGATACTCCACTCGCCGCACGACATTCGACTTCTCGTCAATCCAAAGTACAAACGGGCCTTCGCGGCGTTCGATCCGCACGCGGTAGCATTTGCGCTCGCCAATCTTCTCGGGCGCGTCGAGTTCCGGCGTCTGCCCATTCAGCAGCAGCGCGGGCATCGGCGCAGGGTCGTGGAACAACGACAGCGGCACGGAGCCGACGATCTGGTTGAGTGCGTTTCCCAGCACCTGGTGCTTGTAGATCGAGGCGGGCGACAGTTCTTCCGGCGCCGGCACGCTCAGCACCTCGCCCGGCGCCTCGTCGATCGTGGCGCGCAATGTCTGGCCGTCGCAGGCGACCAGCGCATCATAGGCCCGCATGCGGAGCCGGTTGGGCCCCGAGGCCGCCAGCGAGAACTCGCTGGTCTTGCTAATCACTTCGCCATTGTGCGTGTAGCGAACCGTCAAACGCCCTTCGTCCTGGTAGCTGTCGGCGCGATGGTAGGCTTCAACCACGCGCTCGAGCAGTTCCTTGGCCGAGTGGGGCGGTTCGAGCTCGGCCGGCGCTGGGCGCCGTCTTGGCGCCTTGGCTGCAACCCGAAGTGCAGCCGCAAGCGAGCAGCGCAAGAGTGCGAGCCAGCCGGCGGCAAATGGCTTTCTCAGAGCGAATTGCAGGCCCAATGACGCGGCCATCGTCATCCCCCTACGACTGACAATTGACATAATCGTCGCAAATGTTCCTTGGATATGCATCTGCTGCGCGTCGTGCCCGCTACGACGGCGCATCACTCGTCATGCTGCAACGTCTAACGGTGCAGCCCCCCAAAGCCCTGCCGCCTTGTGCCGTAAACGTAGGTCAAACGGTTGGCGCGTCGGTCGCATTTGGGGCGAATTGCCGCGGGAACGGGGCGAATCCCGTTATCTCAGACGGCGCCGCCGATTGAAAAGGTCGATCTAATGTCTACAAGGTAATGTCTACAAGTTTACGCTAGTGCAAGCGGAACGTACACTAGGTGGCGTCGCCTCGGCGACGATTCCGCCGCCGTTGCCAGCGAAGCGGACAATCGCCGCGACGTCACGAGGGCGGCAACCGTCGCCCTCGGCGGGGCCCGTCGGCGTTGCAATTCGCACAAACGGCCCTAGCGGTTGGCAGGGGGCGAAAAACATCGTAAGAGTAGGGTATCGGGGAGCTCGTGGTTGGCGCACGGAACCGCCAACGACGCGGACAGTCGTTTGTCCGACGCGGCGAGCGGCCGAGTTGCAGGCCTGCCGGCCAGGAGGGCTGGTTGGCTATGAGGATCAACGGCTTGCACGCGAGCCGCCGGACCGCCGCATGATTGTAAAGCGTCGAGGACCCGTATCGCCCGTTGGCGTCTGGCTGCCCCGCCTGGCTTCCGCCTCTGCCTTTCTGACGGCGATTGGCTTCCTGTGGCATACTTCGCTCGATCCGGTCGTATTCGACAAGTACGACGTTCCGTACGCCATCTTTCTGCTGTTGCTGTTCTTCGTCTTCCTGCCCGCGTTTCATTGGCTGACCAGGTTTTGCGCCATCCGGGACGAGCTGGTTTTGCGCTCGGGGCTAACGCTCGTGCTGCGGCCGTGGCAGAAAACCGCGGTCGTGCTGCTCGCGGCGTGGACTTTCTCTCAGACCGCGGACGCGTTGACCCATCGCTTTGTGAACAGGCAACTGACGACGTTCACCCACGACATGTATCATCCCTACCTGCAAAACACGCCCGTCCCGGGCGATGCGAAGCTGCACATCAACCGCTGGGGATTTCGCGGCGACGATCTCGAAAAGGAGAAGCCGGACGACGTCTTTCGCATTTTCGTGTTCGGCGGCTCGACGGTCTATTGCGGCACGGTGCCCTTTGAGAAAACGCACTGCCGTTTGCTGGAAAAGCGGCTTGGCAAGGCCTATCCGCAGTATCGCATCGAAGTTCAGAACCTGGGCGCCGACTGGCATTGCACCGAGCACGACACCATCAAGGTCCTGTTTTTCGCCCAGGACTTCTCCCCGGATCTCTTGATCTCGTTTCACGCCATCAACGATCTCGTGCGGAGCTTTACCTCCGACTTGTTCACCGAGACCCACTACTGGTCCGATTATCGGCATTACTACGGCGCGGCTGCCGTTCTGGCCACGCAAGGCCGCAAGCTGCCGCTGTTCGCCGCCGGTTTCGCCGGGTACTGGTATTCCGATTGGCGATTCGATCGGTTGCGCGTCGACGGTCCGGAAGGCAGCGGGGTCAACGGCGTGCGGGGCTACTTCGTGCTCAAGGCTTATCCGGTGCATGTCACGCAATGGAAGAGCCTGCCGTCGTTTGAGCGCAACGAGCGCGACTTCGTCGCCATCGCCCGTGCGAAAGGCATGCAGGTCTTGCTGGCGACGCAGCCGTCGCTCTATCGCGAAGACCTGACGACCGAAGAGCAGCAGTTGCTCGCCTTTCCGCTCACGCATCACTTCCGGGGCGAACGGGCGTCGCTGAAGTCGATGATCGACGGCATGCGGCAATTTAACGACGCCACGCGGCGATTGGCGGCCGAGGATCAGGTGGAACTGGTCGACCTGGAACAGCGGATGCCCAAGTCGACGCAGTACATCTATGACGACGTACATTACACCGTCGCGGGCAACGAACTGATTGCCGACGCCTTCGCCGAGAAGATCATCGATTCAGGAGTCGTCGACCGCGTCATGGAGCAGCGACGCAAGGCGCCCAATCCCCTTCCCGCCGCCGAACCGCTCCCATGAGCGGCGGCCGGCCGACTTCAGCGATGGCTCGATCCGGGCGGAAACCGTCTTGGCTGTAATTCTCGGTATTTCTGCTTTTTATCACGATAGCGCCGCCGCGTTGGCGGTCGACGGGCAGCTCGCGGCTGCGGCGCAGGAAGAACGCTTCACTCGAAAAAAACACGATGCGAGTTTCCCGGCTCAGGCCGTGCAGTATTGCCTGCGCGAAGCCGGCTTGACGGCCCGCGACCTCGACTACGCGGTGTTTTACGAAAAGCCGCTGCTCAAGTTCGAGCGAATGCTGGAGACGTACCTGGCGTTTCGCGCCGCGCGGACTGCGCAACTTCAGCATGGCCATTCCTCAATGGTTGAAGGAAAAGCTTTATATCGGCCGTACGCTGCGGCAGGCGTTGGGCGGCGAATTTCGCGGAAAACTGCTGTTCGTCAACCACCATGAAAGCCACGCGGCCAGCGCCTTTTTTCCCAGTCCGTTCGAGGAGGCGGCCATTCTCACGGTGGATGGCGCCGGCGAGTGGAGCACTGCCACGCTCGGCTGCGGGCGCGGCAACCGGATCGAGCTGACGCACGAGCTTCGATTTCCGCACTCGCTGGGGCTGCTCTACTCCGCGTTTACCTACTATTGCGGCTTCAAGGTCAACAGCGGCGAGTACAAGCTGATGGGCCTGGCGCCTTATGGAACGCCGCGCTACCGCGAGCTGATCTACGAGCGGCTGCTCAAGCCGTCGGCCGACGGCGGCTTTTCGCTGGACATGGACTACTTCGGCTACTGCGACGGCTTGACGATGACCAACGGCCGTTTCCATCGGCTGTTCGGCGGTCCGCCGCGAGCGCCGGAGGCGACGCTGCTCGAGCGACACATGGATCTTGCGGCCAGCGTGCAAGCCGTGACTGAAGAGACGCTGTTGCGAATGGCGCGCGCTGCACGAGCGAACCGGCGTACGAAATCTGGTGATGGCCGGCGGCGTGGCCTTGAACTGCGTGGCGAGCGGTCGCTTGCTGCGCGAAGGGCCGTTCGAGGCGATCTGGATTCAGCCGGCCGCCGGCGACGCGGGCGGAGCGATTGGCGCCGCGTTGTTCGTCTGGCATCAATTGCTCGAGCGGCCGCGGCAGGCGCAGCCGAATGATTTTCAGCAAGGCAGCTTTCTGGGGCCGAGCTTCAGCGACGACGAGATCGAAGCTTTCTTGCGCGAGCGGCAGATTGCGTTTCTGCGACTGGACGATGAAGACGCGTTGTGCGAGCGCGTCGCACGACTGATAACCGAGGGGAAAGTCGTCGGTTGGTTTCAAGGACGCATGGAGTTCGGGCCGCGAGCGTTGGGAGCGCGCAGCATTCTGGCGGATGCGCGCTCGGGCGAGATGCAGGCCAGGCTGAATCTGAAAATCAAGTTCCGCGAGAGCTTCCGTCCGTTCGCTCCCTGCGTGCTGCAGGAAAAGGCGAGCGAATGGTTCGACCTGCCGGAAGGGCAGGAAAGTCCGTACATGCTGCTGGTCGCTCGGGTTCGCGAAACCCGTCGCCGCCAGGCGTCGCCCGATGAGCAGGAAATAATGCTTCACGACCCCGACTTGCGGAAGCGGGTCAATGTAGTTCGTTCGGAGATCCCCGCCGTTACGCACGTCGATTACAGCGCGCGGCTGCAGACCGTGGACCAGCGGCGGAACCCGCGCCTGCACAAATTGCTGCAGGCGTTTGAACGGCTGACCGGCTGTCCGGTGCTGGTCAACACCAGCTTTAACGTCCGGGGCGAGCCGATCGTGTGCACGCCGCAAGAGGCCTTTCGCTGCTTCATGGCCACGGAAATGGATGCGCTGGCGTTGGGCCAGTTCCTGGTGGAAAAGCCCGCCGACCGCTCGAACGCCGACCGCTCGAACGCCGACGGGGCCGAGCGGGCGCAGTACCTGTCCGAGTTCCAATTAGATTGAATTCGGCGTAGGGTGATGAGTATGAACTGGTCCGATTTGCCTCTGCATCCAACGTGCCGCACGCTGCGCCAATTTGCCGGCCTGTGGCTCGTTGTTTTCTTGGCGTTTGGGACGTGGGAATTTCTTTTCCGGCAGCGGCAGACCGCGGGCTTGGCGCTGGCGGCGTTGGGACTGACGGCGGGGCTGCCGGGCCTGTGGCGGCCGAACCTGATCCGTCCGCTTTACGTGGGGGGCGTGGTTGCGGGCTTCCCGCTGGGCTGGCTGTTGTCTCGCCTCAGCCTGGCCGTCGTGTTTTATCTGGTCGTCACGCCGTTGGGGGCGGGTTCTCGCCTGGCGGGCCGCGATCGTCTTTCGCTGCGGCGAAAGACCAACGAGCAGGCGAATTGGATCCCGCTGAGCCAGACGCGCGATGTGCGTCGTTACTTCCGTCAGTATTAAACCACGCAGCGCAACCACGTAAGCAGGCCCCGCCATGAGCGATGAACCATCGAGCGATTTCGAACGCCTGGCCCGCGAGGAACAAGCCGGCAGCGTGTGGCGCGAGCTGGGCGGCTTCCTCTGGGAGAATAAAAGCTGGTGGCTGATGCCGATCGTTTTGGTGCTGGCGCTGTTGGGTATGCTGATCGCTCTGGCGGGCAGCGCCGCGGCGCCGCTGCTCTACCCGTTCCTGTGAAGAACTTGGCTGCGTAACCAATATTTTCCGCTTTACCGCTACGTTCGACAGACCTTGATCGGCGCTTGATCGTCCTTTCCTAACTCGGATTGGTTGCCATTGCCACTCGACATTTTGGGTTGCATAATGCAGTGATGAACGAGATCTATGCACGTTTGGAAGAAATCTTTCGGGCCGTCCTGATGGACGACTCCGTGACGCTCACGCCTGAGACGAGCGGTAAAGATCTCGAGGCGTGGGATTCGCTCACTCACGTGACCGTAATGGTGCACGTCGAGCGGGCATTCGACATCCAATTCACCAGTTCTGAAATCTCCGGGTGGCAGAACGTCGGCGAACTGGCGCAGTTGATCGAAAGCCGCCTGCAACAAAAAGGCTGACGCCATCGCTCAGCGATGGACGCAAGTCATCGGCGTGCGCATGCGGCGAACGGTCGGCGTTGGTACGGCTGGGGCGAGGAAGCGAGAGGGCGGTCGCCTTCGCGCGCAGCGATTTTTTTGACGCCAAATGGACCGAGCCACAATCGATCTTTACGAGCCGGGGTTTTGGTGCTTCCTGGCGGTTGCTGTGCTGGTGCTGGTCCCCATCACGTCGGCGGGCCTGCGAAAATGGGCCTGGGCGGCGATCAATCTGGCTTTTCTCGGCATGCTGCTGGGGCTGCCCGACCTGCCGCACCTGGGGCGCCTGCTGCAGCAAAATGAGTTCGGCGAAGCGGCCGCCGCGGCGGTTTCTTCCGGTCTGGGATTGGCCTGCACGGGGGTGCTGATCGCCTGGGCCCTGCTGCAAGCGATTCAGTGGCGGCGGCTGGGAGCTTTGCCTCTGGTTCTTAGCGGCCTGACCGTGTTGGGCCTGTTCGCCATTCACAAACTGTCGGCCGAAACCCTCTACGATACCGAGCGTCTCCGGGAAGCGCTCGAAACGATCGGCCTTACGGGCTCGCGCATCCAGCCGTTGAAGGCGGTGCTGGTGGGGCTCGGATTTTCCTACGTCGCCTTGCGGATGGTCGATGTGCTGCGTCTGGCCTACGAAGGGGGGCGTCCCGCTCCCGATTTGCCTTCGACGATCAACTACCTGCTGCCGTTTCACATGCTGGCGGCCGGCCCCGTTCAGGCCTATGCAGAGTTCGCGGATCAGCCCGCGGTTCCGCCGCTGCTGACGGCGTCGGATGCGCTGGGAGGCTTCGAGCGAATCGCCCACGGATTGTTCAAGAAGTACGTCCTGGCGACTATCGTCGAAGACGTCTTTCTAACCAAGTTTCGCGCTCCGTTTCCGTATGCGGCGCGGAAGTGATGTTCTTCTATCTGTGGCTGTACCTGGATTTCAGCGCTTACAGCGACATTACCGTCGGGGCGGGCCGCCTGATGGGCGTGGCCACGCCGGAGAACTTCAACCGGCCCTACGTGGCGCGGAATCTGGTCGATTTCTGGGACCGCTGGCATATCTCACTGTCCCGCTTCATCTATCGCAATGTGTTTACTCCGGTGCAACTGTTTCTGCTCCGCCGTGCGGGACCGCAGAGGGCGTGTGGTGCGCCGCGGCCGCTTTTTCGGCGTCGTTCCTGTTGTGTGGCCTGTGGCATGAACTGAACATCCGCTGGGTGCTGTGGGGAGCCTGCCATGCCGCGGGCCTGATCGCGGTCAATGGCTACCGGTCGTGGCTGCAAAAACGGCTCAACCGCGAACAGATGACCCGCTACCGCGCCAACCGCGCCATTCGCGTGGCGGCCGTCATCTTGACTCAGGTCTTCGCAGCGGCGACGCTGGCAATAGCGGTCTGGCCGCGAGGCTGACCGAGGGAAGTGCGCCTATGAGCAGACTGATGTCAGATACTGGCCCCATTCCGGCCTGGCGGTTCGCCCTGCGGTTGGTCTGGGTGGTCGTTCAACTGTTGCTCGTTTACTGGCTGGGTGAAAGTGGCACGACTTTCTTTTATCAAGGTTTTTAAGGGCCTGGCGCGGGCCCCTGTCGACGCCTTCTTGCGTTTGCGAGGCGTGTTCGTCGTCGCCGCCGGCGCCGCGGCCATCTTTGCGGCCATGCATTTCGTGCTCGGCCATGCGCTGAGCAAAGACGCCACCGCGGTTCACCCGCGTCAACGGCCGCTCGGCTGGGCGTTATACGACCGCATCTGGGGGCGCGTGGCGGCCATTGACCACATGTACCATAACGGTCAGTTGCCGCGCGATACCCGGCTGGGCGTCTTCCTCGGCGTCTCGACTACCGCCACCGGCATCCAGCGCAAGTACCTGGACGAACGGGCGACCTTGGCGGATCGTTGGATCGTGCTGACCGGCGCCGGGTTGAGCTTCGAGAATCTCGAAAGCGTGATGCTGCCGGTGTTTTTTTCCAGTTTGAAGCCGAGCACGGTGGTGTTCGGCGTACACCCGCAGATGCTGGTGGGAGAGCGCTACCTGGGCGACGAGGGGGCGGCCGAGTTCCAACAAGTCGTCGGCCGCCGGCGCCGGGCGCTCGAATCGCGCTTTGCGGGGTTTCGCACGTTACGCGGTCTCCGCAAGCATTGGGCCGTCGAGAACCGCGCCATCGTAGGGGAGTTCTTGCGCTCGCTGATTTATATGATGCGGCTCACCGTGTTTTATCAGGCCGGCGTCAGCGCGGAAGGTTTTTCGGCGCCGGCGCCGGAGCCTTGGGATGACGATCCCTTGTGGCTGTGGTACATGGACGACGCGGAGCGCCAGTTCGCCCACGACCAGGTCGGCTTCTGGTCGCGGCGCGGCCATTTCGAAGCGGAGAATTACGATCCCCAAGGGTTCCAAGCCCAGTCTCTGGTCCGCATGATTCACGCGTATCGCAGCTTGGGGGCGAATGTGTACATCGTCATCCTGCCATTGCGGTCAACGTTGCGGAAGATCATTCCGAAGAACGCCAAGCCGTGCCTGTTGAAGGTCTTGCAGGACGCGTTTCCGGAAGCCCCGCCCAAGGTCATCGACCTGGACTCGGCGATCCCCGACGCCCTGTTTACGGACGAAGCCCATCTGTCCAAAAGCGGCGGAGACCGGCTGTCAAGAATGGTGGCCGATCAATTGAAGGCGCCGCAAGAGAAAAAGCCGGCCGGCGAGTAAAGCGCCGCGAGTGCGTTGTCAGGTCTCAGAATTCGATGGGCAATTTAAAGGGGCGCGGGTGGCTGGCGGCAGAGCGAAGCGATGCCCCAGTAAAGCAACGCTTCGCCGAGGCTCAACGCCAGGCGCCCACGACCCCAAATGAAGACGGGAGGAATCGCTCGTGAGGCTGCCCTAGCGGAATCCGTGAGAATTCCGGGCGCCGCGCGAAGTTCTCAAGACGTCGACGCGCCCTGACGCCGCGATGTCCGGAATCTTCACAGATTCCGCTACGGTTGTTGCAAATTCATCGCGAGCGGTTCAGTCGCCGCCTGGCGCCGAGGCTTCGGAACGCGTGACGGCGACGGTCACGTTAGCGCCCGGCCCGGGCCGCACAACCGTCTCGCCGTTCTCGCCCGGCGTTGTGCCGGGCCCGGAGACCAGTATTTTGCCGACGACGTCGTATGCGACGAGTCGGTAGCGGAGGCGTTCGAGGTTGTGGAACTCGAAATGGCCGGCGGCGTCGGTGCGATTCTCGATCAAGCCGAGATAGCGGGCGCGGGCATACTCGCTGGGAGCGAGCAGCGCCACGATCCTGGCATCGGCGATCGGCTGCCTGGTAAGGGCATCGATCAAGACTCCCTGCAGAGACTGTCCCTGCTCGAGCTGAACCGTCAACGGTCGGGTCGGGTCGTCAACGTTTAGCGAGACCCCGCACAGTTCCGCGCCCGGTCCGACCGCCAGCGAATAACGGCCCGGCAATTGCGGATCGACGTGTTGGAAAGTGAACCGGCCGTCCGCTCCGGTCAATTTCCTCGCGCGGCCGAAGCTGTGGCGGTCCGGCGATGTGTAGCCGAACTCTAAACCAATTCCTGAGGCAGGCGAGCCGTCCGGGCCGAGCACCCGCACGGGAAACGGCCTCCCTTCGACAAATTGCAGTTTGACCTCGTGCAGCGGGTGCTGGTCGTCGATGGTCAGCTCGTCGCTCAGCGCGGGCTTCGCTGTCCTTGTCGACCGCCAGCACGCGATAGCGGCCGCCCAAGGGGATTTGTCCTAAGCTGAATCGCCCGTCAGCGTTTTCCACGTCAAGCTGCTGAAACGAGGAAGACGTCTGCTTTGGCGTCTTTTCAACCGTCAGCAAGTGAACGCTGCAGTTCGCCGTCGGTTCGCCTTGGCTGCTCAACACGCGCCGAAAATTCCGCCCGCGGGCAGCGCGTCGAGCGTGATTTCCAGCGGCGATTCCCCCACAGTCACCTCGATATCGGAGCGGTTTTCGACCCAATAGCCGACGAGTTTTCGGCAGTCGAAAAACATGGTCGTTCCCGCCGGCGCCTGAAAGCGAAGCTCGTTGCCCGTGACGTCGAAGAATTGTTCTCGATACTGTTCAAACCGTCCCGGAGATTCGTGTGCCTCGGCGTTGGAACGCCGCCGGAGCTGAAAGCCGACGCGCAATTTCCCTCGCGGCGCGGGAGCGCCGGCAGGTACGCCAAAACGCAGGATGACGTTGCGCTGCGACAGGTTCTCGAACGCGGCGGCCGGCTTTGCCGGCTGGTTCAGGTCGATCACATAGTCGTCGATCGGCGCCGTAACATCGAGCGAAATCGTCCGGTCGGGCAAGCACAGCAATACGGTGCGCGGGAAAAGGTTGGTCAGTTCAAATCGGCCGACGCCTTCTTCGGCGCGGATGAGGGCCTCCAAGATCGCGTTGTAGCCGCCGTCGCGCAAGCGGAGCTCGTTGCGGTACGGCAACACGCGCTGCTGCGTCTTGCGATCGATCGACAAGGAGTCGAGCTTGCCCAGGATTCGCCCTTTGACATATAGCGCCGGGCCGAGCCGCACTTCGAGATCGCGTTGGCCGGCGTGGATTTGCTCAAGCAGCTTGACGGCGTGATTGTCCGAGCGAATGTAGAGCGCGTATTGGCAATCGTCGCGGAGCGAATCCAAGCTGAACCGCCCGTCGACGTCGCTGGAGGCGAGCAGCTCGCCATGGCCATCGGATCACGGGGATCCTCCGTCCAGTCGGCGAATCCCTTGCGCTTGAGAAGATACAGTTCCGCACCGGAGATCGGCTGGCCCGTAATGTCATCCAGCACGCGGCCAGTCGTCGGTCGGGCTTGTTTGAGCTTCCAGACGAGCGTGGCGTCGGGCTGCAGGCGGTGTTCGCGGCGTTCGAACTGACAGCCGCCGCCGCGAACGTCGATGGTGACGGGCCAGTCGGAACAGCTTGTGAGCGTCACGTAACCTTGGGCATCGCTTTCGAGCTGCTCGTCCTGTTGAGGGTGAGAATAGCCCGTCCACCCGTTCTCGCCGCGGCTCGGCAGGCGGTACTGGATTTGCTTCAACACGACGCCTGGCGCCCCCTCGCCCGCCTGATTGACGAACCGGACCCGCGTCGAGAAACCACGATCGAGTGTTACCTCAACGCCGCGTACATCGCCATCGGCCGCATCGAAAGGACCGGCGAAAGTCGTCGCGAACCCTGGCGCACGCAGGTGCAGATAAACCCGCTCGGCGCTGAGCTCCTTGCCAAAACGGCCCGCCGCGTCGAGCGACAAGTAATCCGTGCCGTAGTATCGCGGCCTCAAGACCGATGCGTGAAGATTCACCTTCTCCGGCAACGGCGAACCGTCGGCCATGCGCACCGTTCCGGCGATGCGGAACTTGGGCGGCGGCTGCTTTGGCAGCTCGCTCGGTTGGGCGTAATTGTTCTCAATTTCCGCCAGCTTCTCGACCCGCTGCTTGGGTGTCAGCCAACGATCGGCGGCCTTCAATGCCAGCTCGCCGCCTTGTTCCAGCCCGACGAGCAGCGCAACCGCCGATCAACAGCCCGGCCAGCGAATACCAGGGCAGCCGCACCTGCGGAATCTCCTGCGGCATGACAATCCGCCGCACGCGCTCCCACAGCGTGCCTTGCGGCGCACGGCCATCGTAAGCTTGCGCCGTGGTCGGCCACGACAACATTGCGCCGCGACGTGGTTCGCCGCCGAGAAGCGACTCGCCACAAACCGACTGGCGCAATCGACCAGCGTGCGCGCGACGGCGAGCGGCTGGCCGGTCAGCGACACCGCCAGCGCATCGCAGCACGCTTCGCACTCGATGCGAATGCGACGGCTGAGCCACCACACGGCCGGGTTAAAGAATAGCCCGGCTTCGACCAGCAGTTGCCCCAGGTTGACGAGGTAATCGTCAGCGCCGGACATGCGCCAGCTCGTGCGTCAGGATCACGCGCAACTGCTCGACGGGCAGTCCGGCGACGAGCGCGGGCGGGACGAGCAACACGGGCCAGACGGCGCCCAGCACGGCCGGAACGTCAATGCGGTCGCACACTTTGACTTGTACGCGCCGCCACAAGCCCAATCGTTGTCTCAGCTCTGTAACCAATTCGGCCAGCGGCGAGGCATCGAGGCATGTCTCAAGCGGTCGGGCTGACTGCACCAGGCGCCGGCCGGCCCGTACGGCCAACAGTACGCGCAGCCACATGAGCCCCGCCCCGGCAGCCCAGACCGCAACCAATGCTTGCGACCACCGCTGCCATGAGAAACCGGCGCCGTTGGTCGTAGAAGCGCCGGCCGCGGGCGATGCGGCTAATGCTCCGGCATCCGAGACGCGCGCGCGTGCGTGTCGTTGCGTCGTGGCTTCGGTGGCGCCTCGCCTGGTGGATGAGACGGCATTGCCTGCGGAGTAGAACTCGCAATTCTGCCGCCGCCGGCGACCGGCGACGTGTTGAGCGTTTTTAACGCGGCGCCGCGGCCAAGAAACGACCAGGTAACGACCGCCATGACCACGACCATTGCCAGCGCCGCCACGGAGAGCCGGTAGCGAGCTTGCGGTCGGGCGGCGCCAAAGCGCGTAACGCCAGCCATAGCAACATGGCCAGCAGGCTGGCTTGCCAGAGCGAGTGCAGCAACACGAGGGCCAGGCGGACGGACAGTTCCGATGGCAGCGACTCCAGCAGACGCAGGTTCATGACCGCCCTTTCTCAAACTCGTCCAGGAAGCGGCGAACTTCCTGGATCTCGTTGGCATCGGGCCTGGTTTCGGTCAGCAGTTGCTGCACGGCCGCCGCCGGGCTGCCGCCGAACAACTTGCGGATCATCCCCTCCAGCAGCGGCCCCACGATCTGGCTGCGCGAAACCGCCGCGCAAATACATGCGCCAGTCCGTCCCGCTCTCGCTGGCGTTTGACGAGCCCCTTCTTCTCCATCACCTGCACGACCGAGAGCACCGAGGTATACGCCCGGCGCTTGCCGTCGGGCAGCGACTCCAGGATTTCGCGGACGGTCGCCGCGCCACGCCCCCACAACACGCCGAGAACTTGCAGCTCCAAATCCGACGGTTGCGATTTCTTTTTCGCCATCATGCGGGACTCCTTCTACTGTGTTTGCAGTATCTACTATACATACAGTAGAGTCAAGGGCCGTTCGGCGTAGGGCCCGCCCGGCGGCGACGCCGGGCAGTAATACTGCGAATTGCAGGTGGACGCGCCCGCTTCTGCAAGCATTGGCTCCCTGCTCGGCGGAGCGCTCATCGTCGCTCGCCTGCTCCTCGCAGCCGGGCGCCGGCATTCAACATCGCTCTCACGCGGCGATGATTTGCCGTACCGGCCGCCCGGCGTTCGCTAGAATGGGCGCCGTCGGCGTCGCAGGCGCCGCAGATCATTTTGTCTATGTGAAGCAGGAGTCTTCGATGCACGCCATGTTGGCGCTGGCAAGCCTGGGATTGATCGGCGTGGTGCTGTTGGACGCGTTCGAGGCGATGGTGCTGCCGCGGCGCAGTGACGCGCACCTATCGGCCGGCGCGGGTCTACCTCCACGTCGCCTGGAACGCATGGCGCGCCATGGCCTGTCGCCTGCCGCGCGGCAAACGCCGCGAGACGTTTCTGAGCGTATTCGGGCCGCTCTCGTTGCTGTTATTGTTCGGACTTTGGGCCACGAGCCTCGTGCTCGCGTTCGGCCTGCTGCAATGGTCGTTGACCACGCCGCTGAATTCCTCGCAACAAGGGCCGGCCGCCTTGCAAACGTATTTTTACTTGAGCGGCGTCACGTTCTTCACGCTCGGTTACGGCGACGTGGCGCCGGCAGCCTCCTTGGGCCGGTTTATCGCCGTCGTCGAGGCGGGAATCGGCTTCGGCTTTATCGCCGTGATCATCGGTTACTTGCCCGTGCTGTCGCAGGCGGCGTCGCTGCGCGAAATCACCATCTCGCTGCTCGATGCCCGGGCCGGTTCGCCTCCGACCGCCGCCGAAGGCTTGTCGCGCGGCTCGCGGCGGCCCGATCTCCGGCATCGAACCGTTCCTGGCTGAGTGGGAGCGGTGGTCGGCGCAGTTGCTGGAGAGCCATCTCTCGTTCCCTGTGCTGGTCTATTACCGTTCGCAGCACGATAACCAATCGTGGCTGGCGGCGCTCGTCGCCGTGCTCGATGGCTGCGCCTGTTGATCGCCGGCGTGAAAGGCGTCAACTCGTACCAGGCCCAACTCACGTTCGCCATGGCGCGGCACGCTTTGGTCGATCTCTCGCTGGTATTGAAGATTCCGCCGCCGGAGCAGAACCCGGAGCGTCTGCCTGCCGAGCGTTTCCAGCGGCTGCGCGAACGATTGTCCGAGGCCAGCCTGGAACTTGAAGACGACGGCGTCGAACAGAAATACGCCGAGCTGCGGGCGATGTACGAGCCAATCGCCCTCGGCCTGGCCGCGCAGTTGATGTTCGCCCTGCCGCCGATCCTGTCCGATGAGCGACGCGTAGATAATTGGCAGACCAGCGCTCTGGCTCAGCGCCACGCCCGGCATCGGCGACCTGCCGGCCGCCGACAATCCCGACGAGCATTTCCGGTAAGCAGTCATGCTTGTTTGGGGGCTTGCCATGCACGAAAGAAGGGATGCCCTGCCAAATGCGGCTTTTAGTAAACTGGCGAGCCTGGCGGCTGAGCCTTGACGGCGCCCTAGCGATTCGGCGTTGCCGGACAGACATTCATCCGACTTTGCAAGGGAGGTAAAGATGACCCGGACGATCGCTTTGCTGACGCTCTTCCTGAGTGGGTCCGCGGCCCTGGCTGACGATGCTCCCCAGCCGGCGCCCGTCGAACAGCCTGAGCTGCGAAGCGAACTGCTGCGCCGAACCAAAATCGACCAGCAAGTGCGACAGGAACAAATCAAGTGGATGAAGGATCACGGGCCGAAAGGCGTCGCCAATCTGGCCAACCCGGCCGCTCTGAGCGAGGAGGAGACGGCCGAATTTGCAACGCTGGCTGCGAAGATGAAAGCGGTCGACGCAGACAATACGAAGTGGCTGCAAGACGTGGTCAAGCGCCACGGCTGGCTCGGTCGCACGTTGGTGGGAAACGATGGGGCGAAAGCGGCCTGGCTGCTCGTGCAGCATGCCGACGCCGACCCGAAGTTCCAGCGATTCTGTCTCGACCGGATGGCCGAGCTGCCGAAAGGCGAAGTCTCGCCTTCAAACGTGGCCTACTTGACCGACCGGGTCTTGCTGGCCGAGGGGAAGAAACAACGTTACGGCACTCAGTTCATCTTTGTTGACGGCAAACCGCAGGTGCGTCCGCTCGAAGACGAGGCGAACGTCGATCGTCGCCGCGCCGAAGTCGGTTTGCCGCCGCTTGCTGACTACGCAAAGGTCATCGAAGAACAGTTCGGCGCCCGCTCCGGCAAGTGAACGACTTGCCGTGGAAGCCCCGCCCCTTTCTCCGCCGCCCAGCCGGGGCGAAAGGAAGCCCGGTGCGCTCTCAGCGGCTCGCCCGAAGGCTGACGTGACTGGCGCACAACGCCGCCGCTCGCGCCGTATTTCTGACCTTCGTTTCCTTCTGTTCAAATTCTTTGATCGTCCCGCGGCTACCGTTAAGATGGCAGCGGTTTCTCGCCGGCCCCGACAGACGCCCAGGCGCCTCGCTTATGTCGTCCATCTCTCGCTCGCCCGATCTGCTCGACGGCAACCGCCGCCAGTTTCTGTTGCGGGCAGGCGGCGGACTCGGCATGGTCGCCCTCGCCTCGCTGCTTGACGAACAGGGCCTGCTCGCCGAACAAACCGCTGCGGCCGACGCCGAGCAGAGCAAACCCGCCGATCCGCTTGCCGCGAAAGCGCCGCACTTCGCCCCTCGGGCCAAGCGTGTGATCTACCTGTTCATGCACGGCGGCCCCAGCCACGTCGACCTGTTGGATCCGAAGCCGGACCTCATCAAATACGCCGGCCAGCCGCTGCCCGAAAGCTTCGGCGCGGTGATGACGCGCCGCAAGGTGGCGCAGAATCCGCTGCTGCCGCCGATGCGGCCGTTCCGCCCTCGCGGGCAGTCGGGCCTGGAGATCAGCGACTTCCTGCCCGAGCTCTCCGGCTGCGCCGACGATCTGTGCGTGCTGCGCAGCTGCCACGGCGACAGCGTCAATCATCCGCAGTCGGTCTATCAGATGAATACCGGCAGCATTCTGATGGGCCGGCCGAGCCTGGGGAGTTGGATCAGCTACGGCCTGGGCACCGAAAACCGCGACATGCCGGCCTTCGTCGTGCTGCCCGATCCGGGCGGCGGCTTGAAAGGCGGCCCGCCGGCCTGGGGCAGCGGCTATCTGCCCTCCGTGTATCAAGGCACGACCATGCGGACCGGCGCCAGCCCGATCCTCAACCTCCGCCCGCCAGCCGGCATCACCGCCGGCGATCAGCGCGCCATGCTCGACTGGCTGCGGCGGCAGAACGCACGGCGCCACGCCGCGCGTGACTTCGACGACGAACTGGCGGCCCGCGTCGACTCCTACGAACTGGCCTTCCGCATGCAGACGGCCGCGCCGGACGTGGTCGACGTCTCCGCCGAGACGGAAGAAACCAGGCGTCTGTACGGGATCGGCGACAAGCAAACCGACGAGTTCGGCACGCGCTGCCTGCTCGCCCGGCGGATGGTCGAACGGGGCGTCCGCTTCGTGCAGCTCTATTCGGGCGACACCAACGGCTGGGACGCACACAACAATGTCGAGCAGAACCACGGCCAACTTTGCCGCCGCACCGACAAGCCCGTCGCCGGGCTGCTTGCCGACCTCAAACGCCGCGGACTGTGGGATGAGACGCTGGTGGTCTGGGGCGGCGAGTTCGGCCGCATGCCGATGAGCGAGCAAGGCAAAGGCCGCGACCACAATCCTTGGGGCTATTCCGTCTGGCTGGCCGGCGGCGGCGTGCGCGGCGGCATGGCCTACGGCGCCACCGACGCCGTCGGCCTGCGAGCCGCGGAACAGCCCGTCCACGTCCACGACCTGCACGCCACGCTGCTGCACTTGCTCGGCCTCGACCACACCCGCCTGACCTTCTTCCACAACGGCCGCGACGAGCGGCTCACCGACGTGGCCGGCAACGTCGTCCATGACATCCTTGCTTGATTGATCTCTAGCGGCGGGAAATTGGAAGATGGATGGCAAAAAGATGGACGACGGAAGAGAGAGGAGAGTTAAGGGGGAATGATGATGGTGGGAGTTTCTTTCATCGCGGCGTTGCTTCGGGTGATGGCGTGCAGGACCGTAGGGTGGGCACTGCCCACCGCCGCCTCATGGTGGGCAATGCCCACCCTACGAGCCTCCACTCGCCCTGCAAACAGCGTCTCTATTCCCACAATTCCTCTCTGCTCTTCTGCCACTCTTCTTCATTTTTTTGCCATCCCTCTCCTGGCCTTCCATCTCTTCCTCATCTCCTCCGCCCGCGCCGACGAACCAATCGCCATCGAAGAAGCTCCCCTCACCGCCGCCGACCGCGACCATTGGGCTTTCCAACCGCTCACGCGTCCCGCGGCGCCCGCCGTCAAGAACGCGTCGTGGGTTCGCACGCCGATCGACTCCTTCATCCTTGCCGGCCTGGAACAAGAAAACCTTGCCCCGCAGCCGCCGGCCGATCGGGCCACGCTGTTGCGGCGTGCAACCATCGACCTGACCGGGCTGCCGCCCGATCCAGCCGACATCAATGCCTTCCTGGCCGATCGCTCGCCGGACGCGTGGGAGCGCGTGATCGATCGCCTGCTGGCGTCGCCGGCTTATGGCGAGCGGTGGGCCCAGCACTGGCTCGATCTGGCCCGCTTCGCGGAGAGCGACGGATTCGAGTTCGACAAGGTCCGCCCCGAGGCGTGGCGTTATCGCGACTGGGTCATTGAAGCATTGAACGCCGACCTGCCGTACGACGAATTCGTGCGGCTGCAGCTCGCCGGCGACGAGTTGCTGCCGGGCGATCGCCAGGCGGCCGCGGCCACCGGCTTTCTGCTGGCCGGCCCCGACATGCCCGACATCAACTCGCAGGACGAGCGCCGCCACAACCTGCTCAACGAGATGACCGCCGCGGTCGGCTCGGTCTTCCTGGGCCTGCAGGTCGGCTGCGCCGAATGCCACGACCACAAGTACGACCCTATCAGCCAGTTCGATTTCTACCGGCTGCGGGCCGTGTTCGAAACGGCCGAGTACTTCCAGCCGCAGCCGCTGGGCCGCGTGATGCACGAATCGGCCTCGCCCGTCAGCACCAGCCGCCTGATGGTCCGCGGCGACTTCCGCCGACCGGGCCCGGAAGTTTCGCCCGGCTTTCCCCGCATCGCCAATCCCTGGAACGATTCCGTCCCGTTGCCGGCCGAAGAAGATTCATCAGGCCGCCGCGCCGCGTTGGCTCGCTTTCTCACTCGCGCCGATCATCCGTTGACCACGCGCGTGATCGTCAATCGTCTCTGGCAGCAGCATTTTGGCCGCGGCCTGGTCACGACGCCCAGCGACTTGGGCGTGATGGGCTCCTGGCCCGCCCAGCCGCAACTTTTGGACTGGCTCGCCACCGAGTTACCCCGCCAAGGCTGGCGCCTGAAACCCATCCACCGCCTGCTCATGACCTCCGCCGTCTACCAGCAATCCAGCCGCCCTGATTTCCTCTCCCCCTGGGAGAGGCCAGGTGAGGGCCATTCCCCCTCCTCCCGTAGCGGAACTCGTGAGAGTTCCGAGTCCCTCTCCCCCTGGGAGAGGTTAGGTGAGGGCGCGTTGGCGCAGCCAAGCGAGACCAACAACCGTGAAAACCCGTCTCCGTTCGCAGCGCGCGATCGTTGGACCACTGCCTCGGCCGCCGACCCCGACAACCAGCACTGGTGGCGCATGAACCGCCGCCGTCTCGACGGCGAAACCATCCGCGATCTGATGCTCGCCGCCTCAGACAACCTCAGCCCGCGCCGCGGCGGGCCGGGCGTAATGCCTCCCTTGCCCGACGAAGTGGCGGCCACGCTGCTCAAGGGGCAATGGAAGGTCAGTCCTGACGAGGAGGACCATCGCCGCCGCAGCATCTACCTGATGGCGCGGCGCAACCTGCGTTACCCGCTTTTCGAAGCCTTCGACCGTCCCGACGCGCTGTTAAGCTGTCCCCAGCGCGACCGTTCCACCACCGCCCCCCAGGCGTTGATCCTGCTCAACTCCGACTTCGCCCTTGAGCAGGCCCGCCGGCTGGCCGGCTATCTCTACGCCCGCGCCGGCAACGATCTGGACGCACAAATCACGCTCTGTTATCTCCGCGTGCTTTCCCGCTCCGCCACGTCCGAAGAACTCGCCGACGCCCGGGATTTTCTGACTGCCACGTCCCAGCGTCTGCAGGCCGAGAACCGATCGCCCGAAGAATTCGCCTTGCCCGAGCCGCCGTCGCCTGACGCCGATTCTTGCCAAAGCGCCGCCTTGGTGCAGTTCTGCCTGGCGATGTTCAACGCCAACGAGTTTGTCTATTTGGATTGAGGCTCGCTGCGCCTCGCGGAGCTACTTGTCATTGGCCCAGTCAGAATGTCTCGTGATTCTTACCAATGATGTGGAACATGACGCCTTGCAGCCCAGCGTACTTGATCGCCATTTCGAGCCACGTGTATTCGTCATCGCCGTACCCGGCGGCGAATGCATCTTGGTGCAACACGACTACGGCTCCATCCGCCTCAGACCCGTCAATCGCCTTTTTGATCGCGTTGTCGAATTCAGGCAGGTAGTGTTGCACGGTCGCCTGAAGAACGGCGACTCGCGATTCTTCTTCATGTATGCATGGCGACGGGGCCTCTGTGCCGAGTCGCAGCCTTTTGGGTTCAGGCATGAGCTACCTGCTTTCGTTCAAAGTTCGGAAGATCTGCGAATTGACTTCGCCGCTGCCGGGAGGTAAGGAGCGGCGAGCCGTTCCTTGATCGAGGTTTTCGTTTGGCAAAGTGTCGCTCGAGATCGTTCCCCAGGGCTTCGCCCGTGGGCTGATGAATCTGGCGCCTTCGGTGCTGCCGGAAAGGCGGAACTGTCGGCGGGGCGCATCTGAGGTCCAGGGGCTCGCGCCGCCTGCCTACACCCTTTCGTCCCTGCGGAACTGCTGAATGCGACTCGCAGCAGGCTTAAAGCGGATGGGGAGGGATTCGAACCCCCGTTAGGATCACTCCTAAAGCAGTTTTCAAGACTGCCGACGATTCAACCGAAGCGCAACTGTTGCAAGACGCTTAACGCATCCGGCGAAAACATCTTGGCGTTCTGCTTGGCGTTTTTGACCGAGAAATCGCCCGACTTGGCGGCCGTTGCTGAGGCTTGGCCACGACTGCCCGACGCGATCCGCCGGGCGGTCGTGGCAATGGTCGAAGCCAGCAAGTAGCGGGCGATGACCCCGCTTTTCAACAAAGCCCGCAAGCGGGTAGTGGGCTAAAGCTGTGGTGCTGGCGAAATCCGATCCGTCAGCGGGGCTTGGCAGGATACACGTGCAGTCCGTGCGGCAGAGAGTGGCGGAGAACGTCTGCACTTGCGTCGATCATGTGTTGGGCAAGCTTGATTTTCTCCGTGGCGGCCGCAAGCTCTTTCCTGCCCTCTGCGATCATGAGTTGGGCCCGTTTGAGTTGGGAGAGCGCGTCCACGCGCATTGCGTCGGTTCGTTCCATGATTGACGGCGTTCATCTAATTCGGCACCGCTGAAACGGCGGAGCCATACCGTCATTCTACTCGGAGGCGCATGAAAAAGCCCCGCGGAGCGGGGCCGGATAGTGGGCCATTGTTCGCCCCCCTTGACCCGGCGGGAACCCGGGGGGGCGGTTGCAATCCTTGAACGCCTCGAAGGCGGAACCGAGTGCCAAGCGCACGCAAAAACTCACGGGTTTTGATAGGGGGTGGGGGGGGCGAATTCTCTGGCTGGTTCCGCTCCGGGACCGAACGCCCAGGCGCAGTTTTTTTCCCGAGTTTTGACATAGGGGGTTAGGCGCTTCTTTGGCAGCGATGGGTTGTGGACCGTGGAGCAACCGCGTGCGTTTTCTGGCGAATTTGGAAGTTTTCGGGACGCCGGGCAGCGGCAGCGGCATATCGGCCTTGAAGCCGGCAACCGCCTATAATCGAAAGCGGGGCAATCGACGGAGCGCAACACAAAATGGGCTGGGAAACCCGCAAAGGCCGCGGCCGCTATTACACTCGCAGCAAACGGCAAAACGGCCGGGTTGTGCGAGAATACGTCGGCACGGGCGCCGCCGCCGAACTGGCTGCTTCGCTAGACGAAGAGAATCGGCGAACGCGGCAAGCTGAGGCCCGCCGCTTGCAAGCCGAACAGGCCGCCATGCAAGCCCTGGAAAACGACGTGGCCGAAGTCTGCAAGCTGACCGACCTGGCAGCCCGGATTGCGCTCATTGCGACCGGGCATCATCGACACCACCGCGGAGAATGGAGGCGAAAACGTGGCAAAGAAACCGGAAGCGGTCTCCCAAGCCGAACTTGACCGAGTCGACCAAGAAATCATCGCAACGATCGAGCGGGCAGAAGCCGGCGATGAAAAGGCGCTTCCTGCCGTTCGCGATCTGTTCGAGAAGGTTCCCTCGCTTGTCGGCATTTTCGGCGGCAACTTGGCGAAACGCGCAATCGACGTGCTATTGGCCGCGATGCATCCCAAGCAACTGGCCGCCCAAGAGACCATTCGGATAAAGATGGCGGAGTTGCGAGCCGAGTTGGCTGGCGAAGATTCTAGCCCTCTGGAGAAACTGCTTGTCGAGCGTATCGTGGTTTGCTGGCTGCATGCCTATCACGCCGACGTGCTTTATGCGCGGGCCGCCGGCGTCTCACTCGAACAGGGCACGTATCTGCAACGCCAGCAGGACCGAGCCCAACGCCGCTATCTGGCGGCCATCAAAACGCTGGCGACCGTCCGCCGGCTGGCCCTGCCGGTCAAGGTAGACGTGAACGTGGCCGGCAAGCTGGAAACGACGCCAGCGAAAGCCGAACGCGACTTGCCCTCGCGGCTGGCGGGCGCCGTGTCGGCGAATTAACGCCGAAGCGAATCGGCGAACACGGTAACCGGTCGGCAAGCCGTTCGCATGAATAGGCGGCGGCAAACGGTTGGTACGGCTTACGCGGCAGACGCATGAATGGCCGCCGCTGGCCGCTATAATGAAAAAGCCGCCAGCGGCAAACTGGCGGCTTTCACAGTTGAGCCAAGAGGCCCATGCGTGCGTTCAGAAGCATGGTACGCCTCGGGGCATTCCCGGTCAAGCTGGAGGCTGCCATGCGTGCGACGATGAGCGAACTTGGGGAATTCTTTCGTCGGTTCTATAAGCACTGGCTCTCTTCTGTGGGCGGCACAATGGCTGTTATTTTCGCCTTTATCCAGGATATGCGCGGCGGGACCAGCATGCCATTCTGGGTTAGCGGCGCGATAGCATTGGTGATAGCCGCCTTTTTGACGTGGCGCGAAGCATATCGAGAAGCCCGTCCCTACGGCGCAGAGACGCTTGAGTTTGTTCGAAGGCATTGGGCCGAGCAAACGCCAGAGAGCCAAGCCAATCTTCGCCGACTTCTCGTCGAAAAGCAAATTCAGGCAGACGCCGAAGTAGACTTGGTGCGTTGCCAGTTTGTTACGCGAAGCTTTCAGGGCATGTACTCGATCATCCCTGAATTCGCAGATCCCTTGGCCAGAGTCGCCCGCGAAGATGCCGTTGTCTAAAACCGCGCAGCCTGAAAATCGAAAAGGTATCGCTGGCTGCTTTGTGCGGCCGGCGCTACGCGCGGTAAACTCTCGGCAATCGGGCGGCCGTGGCGACTTGCAAGCGACCGCGGCCCTAAGAATCCGGCCCCAGCGGCGAGCGTGGTTCTCACCTACCTTTCGTGCGCCGCCGCTGGGGGCGGCCCGATGTAGCGAAAGGTGGTTTCATGGATTGGACATTCGAGGCGCACGACCGCCGAAATTGCGGTAATCGTCACGTGATTGACCGGCGCTGGCCGAACTGGGGACCGGCGTCCGAACCTATCAATGAGTCAGCCGCGCAATTCGATCCGCCACGCGGATGCGATGAACGATTGTATCTGACACCGGATGCCGACTACATGCTCGTGTGCGTGCCGACACTTTGCGTCATTACTACGAGTGCGATTACATGGCCGAGCGGGAAGCACTGCATTGGTTCCTTCGCCAACGCATCAAACCGCCGGGCGAGCTATGTGCGGAACTGAACCTCGAAATACAAAAGTGGCCGGGCGATGCGCAACCTGAGGCGATGGACCAACGCGAGCTTTGGGAGCTTGGCCAACGTATTTCGGCCGCGTTTGACGAACTGTTGAGCGCGATACGCGAAGTGTTCGACGATATTGGCCGCTTCGACGAAGATTGCTTGGACCGTGCACAACCGCAGTTGGACCGCGCCGCGCTTGCGCTCGTCGACGTCCTTCCACAATTCGGGCCAACCGAGGACCTCTTTTGGTCGGCATGGATTAAGCCGCCTGATTTTGGCGACTTACTAGTTGAGGCCATTTCGACGATTGACGGCGCCGCAAAGTACCTTGTCAAGGAAATGGGGCTTTCACGTGCTGCGGGACAGTAAGTTTTGGCATGAGGCGTTTAAGCGTTTTTCGGTCTTGCGTGAATCGCTCGACAACGCCATCGCCAAGGTGGAGGTACACCCCGACCTCGACAGAACTCTCTACAGCGAAGCGCGTCGCAAGCTGGAAGAGGCGCCGTAGGGTGCGAGGCGCCACAACCAGGCGATTATGTCGAGCTGCCTAACGGCGATATTGGTTTCGTGGAAGACGTAAGGTATCCGATGCCGGAAGAGACTACAGAAGCCGAGACGCCGACTGAGCCGCCGGCGACTCCGGCCGTAACACGGGCCGCGTTTGCCGAAGCTGAATCGCGTGACTTTGCCGAAGCCGAGGCGCGTAATGCGGCAATGTCGCCGGAGAATCGTAAGAAGCTTGATGCACTTTTCGGGAGAGAATTCACAGAACCTACGGCCAACGAACAAAAGGATTGGAACTGCGCTGGCAACAAAGTGGATTGAGGACAACAAAGACGAATTGGCAAAAGACGCATGGTTTTTGACCGATCGCAGGGTGGCCGACTGCATTGGCTGTGCGCCATCGACGGCCAGCAAGTTGCCCGTTATCCAGGCGTTCAAAAAACGCCGCGGAGCGAAGCCGAAGCGAGGCCCTGGGAAGGCGCCGGGCGTTGTTTCGCTTACCTCCAAGGTCGAAGCGACTGTAGGCAAGCAAGACGATGAACTTCAACGGCTGATCGACGAAGGGGAGCATGAGCCAAGCCCCTTCGACGATGATCCACCCGATAGTCCGAGCCGCGTGAAACTCGGCCGCCGGCAGCCGTAGCCGCCGAGCGCTCGGGACCATAATTGCCGAGCGCCGGGATTCTTGCCGAGCGCTCGATTAAATTCTTGCCGCGTTTTTCTCGGCGTTTATTGTCGCTCGACGCATTTTCTTAGCCAGATGCCGGCCCTACTTGCGGGAGCATCAATCGCAAGTAGGACCAAACATCATGGCGACCGAACCGCCAGCCTTGAGAACGCCGGGCGTCATCGCACGCGAGCTAGGCGAACCGTTGCATCGCGTGCTTCATGTCTTGGCGACGCGGGAGCATATCAAGCCCGTCGCACGAGCCGGCACGCTGCGGCTGTACGATCGGCAGGCCGTGGCAATGGTCCGCCACGAACTGAACACTATTGACGCGCGGCGTTGCCGGCAGGGGGCGGCCAATGACTAGTGCAGGCAAAACCGTCGACAGTGAAGCAGGCAAAACCACGTCCCCGAACATCGAGCCGCTAGCGGTCGATGCCGAAACGGCCGCCGCCTTGTTTGGCGTCAGTGCGCGGCATTGGTGGGCGCTTCACTCGTCGGGCCGTTGTCCAATGCCGATCCGTTTCGGCCGAGCCGTGCGCTGGAACGTGGCCGAACTGCGCGACTGGCTGGCCGCCGGCGCTCCCGAACGCTCGCGCTGGGCAGCAATTCGCAACGAGATTTCGAAATGAACGAAAAAACCCCGCGCGTGTGCAAGACGCCCGGGGCGATTGTCACCCGTAGCAATTAGGAGACTTCCCCATGTTAGCCCTTCCCAGCGGCCCGAACAGCTTATCGCTGAACATCGTGTTTCCCGAGACGGATTATCAAGTCCGCATCGCAGGCACCCGCGAGCGGCCGGAATGGGTTGCCGCCGACGTTTGCGCTGTTGGAAATCGCCAATCCCAGCCAAGTGCTGACGCGATTCGACGCAGACGAAAAGGGGTTCACCACTGGTGATACCCCTGGCGGCCCTCAACAGTTGCTGACCGTGACCGAGCCGGGCCTCTTCCGGCTGGTGCTGAAATCGCGAAAGCCGGCTGCCAAGCGCTTCAGAGCGCTGGATCTGCCATGAAGTCTTGCCCTCGATCCGGCTGCACGGCTGCTACCCGCCGCCGGTGCGCCGACAAGCCCAACGGCAATCATTCTGCGCGGCTTGCTCGAAACGGTTGAGCGAACGGACCGGCTGGAGCAAGGCCAACAAGCGATCGTCCAAAAACTGACCTACGTCGAAGGCAAGTTAAAAGACCTCGACGGCGATACGGGCTACGTGACCGTCCTGGCTTACGCTCGATTAAAGGGCATGGATCTGCCGCGCAGCGAGGCCGTGCGCGACGGAAAGCGCTGGCCAGAATCCACCGGCAGCGCAACATCAAAGTGGGCCAGGCCCCCGACGAGCGATACGGCAGCGTGAATTCCTATCGCGTAGACGTTGTGGAAACCTACTTCGGCGGGCTGGGGCAATGAGCGCGCTGGAAGCGGCCCTGCGCTATCACGCGCTGGGCTGGAGCGTCATTCCGATGCGAATGACCAAAAAACGACCGGCGCGACGCTGGAAGCATTGCCAAACCGCACGGGCCGATGAGGCGTTGCTGCGGCGCTGGTTCGAGGGCCAGCCCGGCTTGGGCATCGCCGTTGTTTTCGGGCCAGTATCGGGCGGACTTGCATCGCGAGATTTCGACGACATGGAAGCTTACGATGCTGGGCCGCCAATCGCCCCGACCTGGCCCGGACGTTGCCCACCGTGGCCACAAGCCGCGGCCGGCACGTCTACTGCAAGGCGGCGCCCGGAAGCGTGCAGGCGATCCGGGCGGCGATCGGCAAGCCGGAAGGCCGCGGCGCCATTAACTGCGGCGACGGTGAATTGCGAGCCGGCCCGGGCTGCTATTCGGTCCTGCCGCCTTCGAAGCATCCCAGCGGCGCCGTTTACGAGTGGCTGATCCCGCCGGCTGCTGAAATCCAGGTTGTCGACCTGGCGACCGCCGGCTTTATCTGCTGCGAAAATCAAGGCTGCAACAGAGAGAACGGAGAGAGCAGAGCGGCGCAGATGACATTAAGGCGGTTAGAGGCGAGCGAATTGAGGGCCAGTTCTCTTGCAGGCAACAACCAACCTTTCAACCTCCAACCGCCTTCATGTCATCAGTCCTCTCAGATTACTCCGTCCTCTCTGGACTCTCTGCCCTCTCTGTTGCAAGCGCAAGTCGAGGCGGCGATTGCCAAGACGCTGCCGAATCGGGGCGGCACGCGGCATAAGCTGCTGTTTGAACTGGCCCGGGAGTTGAAGGCGATTGCCGGCTTAGCGGAAGCACCCAAGACAGAGTTAAAGCCGATCGTCGCCCAATGGCACGCCTTGGCGCGGCCGTTCAATCAGACCAAGGCCTTTGAGGAAAGCTGGTTTGATTTCGCCGAAGGTTGGGAAAAGGTGAAGCACCCCGCCGGCCAGGAGCCGATTGCCATGATTTTCGCCCTCGCAATTGAATCGGAATTGCCCGAAGCGGCCCGGCAATACGAACAGCCGGAATTGCAAAGCCTGGTTGCTTTGTGCCGAGAGTTGCAACGGGGCTGCGGCGACCAGCCGTTTTTCCTCTCATCGCGAACCGCGGGCGGGTTGCTGAACGTCGATCATTCGACCGCCTCCCGCTGGCTCCGCGGCCTGCAAACCGACGGCATCTTGGAACTGGTCGTCAAAGGCAGCCAGGAAACGCACAAGGCGAGCCGCTATCGCTACCGGGCCGACTTGTGATTTCCAAAGAAACAATGCTTGACAAGTGGCAACTATCGCCGATAATCCCAGCATGGCCAAAAAACGAAAAACGACTGACCCGATTTCGGCGGCCTTGCGGGAGGCGATTGAAGCCAGCGGTTTGACGCGCTACGAGATTGCCAAGGCAAGCGGCATCGAGCAAAACGCGCGTTGAGCCGGTTTATGAGCGGCGAGCGAGGCCTGACCACAACCAGCCTGGACAAGCTGGCGCCGCTGTTGGGCTTGCAAATCGTGGCGAAACCGCCGAAGCGTTCCTAGAGCGTCTTAGAGGCCTTAGCGGGCAAGATTAGAAAGGTAGGTGCGGCGTGCGGGTTTTCAAGGCGACTTACAAAGACCGGAAGGGCAAGACGCGCGAATCGGCGAAATGGTACGTCGAGTTTCGCGATCACATGGAAGCCGTCCGCCGACTGCCGGCATTCACCGACCGCAAGCAAAGCGAAACCTTCGGCCGCCACCTCGAAAAGCTGGTTGCTTGCCGCGTGAATCGGCAAGCCCCAGATAAAGAGTTAGGCCGCTGGCTCGAAAGCCTCTCGGCCAGCCTACGGAAAAAGCTGGCGAAGATCGGGTTGCTTGACGCGGCAAACTGTAGCGAATGCCAACTCCCTGGTAGATCACCTGAAAGATTTCGAGGCCGCTCTGTTGGCCAAGGGAGGCGTCGAACGCCATGCGCGAGCCGTAGCCCGACACGCGAGGCGAGTAATCGAGGGCTGCGGCTTTCAGTTTTGGCACGAACTGTCGGCCGCGAAAGTGCAGCGATTCCTGGCTGCATTGCGCGAGGATAAAAACCACGGCAAGAAAACCAAGCCGGCCGCGGGCAAGCAAGCGATCGTCGGATTGAGCAACCAGACCGTGAATTTTCACCTCGAACACCTCCAGCAGTTTTGCAAATGGATGGTCCGCGAGGGGCGGGCGAGCGAATCGCCGTTGGCTTACCTGCAAGGCCTGAACGTGGCCACCGACCGCCGGCACGATCGGCGCGAACTATCGGTCGACGAAGCCCGCCGGCTGTTACGGGCCGCCCACAACGGCGCGGGAATGCTGGGCATCGGCGGCCCCGAGCGGGCCTTGGTCTACCGGCTGGCACTGGAAAGCGGGCTGCGGGCGAGCGAGTTGCGAAGCCTCACGCGGTCGAGTTTCGACTTTCGAGCAAAGCCGGCAACGGTTACGGTCGAGGCCGGCAGTTCCAAACGCCGACGGCGCGATACGCTGCCGTTGCGGGATGATACCGCGGCCGCGCTCAAGGCCCACCTTGCGAGCAAGCTGCCGGCCGCCCAAGCGTTCAGCCTGCCGGCGAGCGATAAGACGAGCCGCCTGATAAAGGCCGACCTGGACGCCGCACGGGCCGCCTGGCTCAAGGAAGCCAGGACGGTCGAGGAAAGGGCCGGACGCGAGCAACGCACGTTCTTAACCTACGTAGACGACGCCGGCCGCTACGCCGATTTCCACAGCCTGCGGCACACGTTCTTGACGAACCTGGCGCGGAGCGGTGTTCATCCCAAGGTGGCCCAGTGCTGGCCCGCCATTCGACGATCACCCTAACGATGGATCGTTACAGCCACACCGTCTTGGGCGAGCAAAGCGAAGCCGTCGAGGCCCTGCCGAGCATGGCGACGGCGACCGCGGAAACGCTCCGGGCGACAGGCACCGATGCCACGACAACAACCGCCGGCGAAACCGTCTTGGCGTCTAGCTTGGCTGAACGGAGTGCAATGAAGCCCGACACGCGAGAATCGGCCATGCGAGCGCAAGACGCTGGCGATTCCGAGGCGGATTCTGTCTTGGCGTTCTGCTTGGCGCTTTTGCGCGAAAAGCTGGCAGTGAACGACGATTCCGGCATGCTCGAAAACGGCGTTGTCGGCGAGAGCGCCGGCGACGAAAAAACCCCAGAAAACACGGAGTTTCCTGAGGTTTCTGAAGGCGGATGGGGAGGGATTCGAACCCCCGTTAGGATCACTCCTAAAGCAGTTTTCAAGACTGCCGCCTTCGACCGCTCGGCCACCCATCCGGGATGCGAACCGCCGAGGTCGGTGCGGCGGACTCGCGCAAGGCCAACTCTAACAGTGCATGCGAGTTGATGTCAATTGTACGCTGAGCGGGAGGAAAAAGGTTGCCGCTCACCGAGCGGGAGAGTGGCTTTGCCCTAACGGCATGCGGTGGGTGGGCATGGGGCGCCCGGGTCGGAAACTCTGCAGGTCGCTGATCTCCGCTTCCAGGCCATGCTGCTCGGCAAGCCGGGCGACGGCTTTGCTGACCAGGTCGGCAAGCGTCTCGGGATCGATGGCCACGCGGGCATTGACCGTGAACTCGGCCGCAGCGGTGCGGGCCCCGGAGGCTAACGAGAGTTCGACGCCGGAGTCGGCGCTGACCAGGTTGGCGATCGCCGTGGCGCCGGCGGCGTCGGCCAATGCCTTCAGGTGCGCCGGTTCCGCCGAGACTTCGCCAAACGACCGCTCGAGATGACGCAGCAATTCCATGAGTAACTCGTCGACGTCGAACTCTCCTGCCGCCGTGCGGAGCCGGACCGCGGCGTTGAGCCAACCTAACTCGGCTTCTCCCTCGGCGTAAACGTCGTAGTCGACTTCCGGCGTGCGAGTGCGCTGCGGTTCGCCGCGCTCGAGTACGGCGACAAGCTCGGCAAAGCCCTCTCCCTGGCGGTGCTTACCGCCAGTACTTCCTTGTCAGGGAATCGCTCGCGCGTGAGCTGCAGCAGCCGCTCCCGCGCCTCGACGTCGAGCTGGTCGATCTTGTTGATCACTACCACGTCGGCTTCTTCCAACTGCTTGAGAAAGATGTAGGCCGCCTTGGGCGAAAAGCCGATCCCCTGCTCGTCGGCCAGGATCTTGCGGCCGTGATCCGGCTTGAGCAACACCGCCATCGGGGCAATTTCGTACTGCTCGCCGTAGAGCTGACGCAACGGCTCGATGACGGTGGCCACCAGGTCGGTGCAACTGCCAACCGGCTCGGCAATGATCACGTCGGGCTGGTCCTCTGCGGCCAACTGGCCGGCCGTGGCCACCAGGTCGTTGAACTTGCAGCAGAAGCAGGCGCCGGTCACTTCCCCCACCTGAAAGCCCTGGGCACGCAGCGATTGGGTGTCGACCAGGCCGTACGCCTGATCGTTCGTCACCAGGCCGACCTTCCGCCCCTGGGAGACGAAGTGCCGGGCAAGCCGGGCGATCGTCGTCGTTTTGCCGGCGCCCAGAAAGCCGCCGAGCATCAAAAATCGAACTCGCTTGGAAGAAGCTGCAGGATCGGATGGCATAAGGAGTTCTTGGCAGCGCTGGCTGGGTAGTGTAGTGTCGAACAGGATGCGTTGTCGGCCCTCTTACACCTTAAAACAACGCCGGCCGACATTCCAGCCGTCGTTTGAATATCAGCCGAGCCCCAGGGGCGAACAACGAACACGGCACTCGCGGATAGGCGCCTATCCGGCGTGCCGGCTTTACCACCTATGCCTGAACTGGTCCTGCGTTTGAGGCCCGCTGCTTGATCCCACGCCGTCCCACCGCAGCCGCACCCGCCGCTTCGGCCACCGCCCCGGCCTGGCCGCCGGCGGATCCGGACGTGCTGGCTGCGCTTGAGCAGGCTTATGCCGACGGCAGTTGGGGCCGCTACCATGGCACGAACTCGCTCAAGCTAAGCGATGCGCTGGCGGAAATGTTCAGCGTGGAGCACGTCGCTCTCTGCTGCTCGGGGACGTTCGCCGTTGAGTTGGCGCTGCGCGGGTTGAAGGTGGGACCGGGCGATGAAGTGATTCTGGCCGGATATGACTTCCCGGGAAATTTTCGGGCGATCGAGGCCGTCGGGGCGCTGCCGGTGCTCGTGGACGTCGCTCCGGAGAATTGGAATCTCGCCGTCGCTCCGCTGCCCGCCGCATGCAGCGAAAAGACCCGAGCCGTGCTCGTCTCGCATCTGCACGGGGGACTGGCGCCGATGCGAGAGCTCATGGCGTTTGCGGCCGAGCGCGGGCTGGCCGTGGTCGAAGACGCATGCCAGGCGCCAGGCGCCATGATCGCCGGGCGGCCGGCCGGAAGCTGGGGAGACGTAGGCGTGCTGAGCTTCGGCGGCAGCAAGTTGCTCACGGCCGGGCGGGGCGGCGCCATCCTCACGCGCCAAGCCGACGTACGCCAGCGCACGAAATCTTCTGCGAACAGGGAAATCACGCCTTCCCTTTGAGCGAGTTGCAAGCGGCCGTGCTGTTGCCGCAATTGGCCAAATTGGGGGCGCGGAACCTGCGGCGACTGGCCGCCGTCGCACGGTTGTGGCAAGGTCTCGCCGGCGCGGCAGGGTTGCGGCCGCTCGTCAATCGGGTCGAACCGGCGCAGCCGGCGTATTACAAAGTCGGCATGCAGTATTGCCCGGAAGAACTCGACGGCCGGCCTCGCGATGCCTTGATCGCGGCAGTGCAGGCCGCGGGCGTCGCCTTGGATGCCGGGTTTCGCGGTTTTGCGTACGAAGTCCGCGGAGATGCCGGATAGCCGGCGAGTTGGTTGAGAGCCGGCGAGCGGCGGTCAGCGGCCTGGTGTTGCACCATCCGCTACTGCTCGAACCGGAAGAACACATCGATCGGGCGGCGATGGCCATTGCCCAAGCAACTCGCGATCTTCTCTGACAGACCAGCGACTTAGCCCCCCTCGTAGTGAACGCGCCGCGATGACGCGCCGGAACACACTCCTTACGCGGGGGGAGTTCGTCATCAATTCTTGAAATCAGCCTCGCGAGCAGGCAAGCGCCGCGTCGGCGTGTTCCGGGTTTTCCGGGTGGTCGTACGGCTGCAATTCGCCGCGCACAACCCGCACATGGGGCGGCGCTTCGATGCCGATACTAACCCGCTGGCCGGCCACCCGACTCACGGTAATAACGATGCCATCGCCAATGACCAATTTTTCGCCAACCTTGCGACTGAGCACGAGCATGGGTCCATCCTCCTTGAAAAACGCGACAAAATAGTGAAGCTTTGCCTGTATCGTGACTGCTTCAGCGTTTGCTCACGCTGATCGTCAGTGCGGTGCGGGAGCGTCGCTCTGACGACGGGCCCAACTATCAGCAAAACCGGCGCCACACGATAAAAATTCATTGCTTCCTGCAGTCCCAATGCTCTTTAATCTTTTTTCCGCAAGGATTTACTAACGTTTGCGGAGCGGATGGCCGTTGCGCATCGTCCTGAGGGCGAAATGTGCCCTGCTGTCTCATCTCGGGAAGATTGTCTTGAAATGAACCAGTTTGATTCGGAAGCGTTCGCGCTACAGGCCTGTGCGATTCCCTTTCGCCCGCAGGCGCGGCAGTTTGAGTTCTGCCTGATAACTTCGCTAAACAAGGGACGCTGGGGGTTTCCCAAAGGGACGATCGACCCGGGAGAAACGTATCCGGTAACGGCCTTGAAAGAGGCGTATGAAGAAGCGGGCCTGCGCGGCGAGATTGTCGGAACCCCGCTGGGCAGCTACGAATACGCCAAGTGGGGCGGCCAGTTGCGCGTGACCGTGGTCATGATGCGGGTCTCAGAGGTGCTGGAGCATTGGCTGGAGGTGCGACAGCGGAAGCGAGCCTGGTGTTCCGCGGAGGAAGCGCGCGAGCGGCTGGCCAATGCCGACCAGCGGCGGCTACTGGAACAGGCGATCCAGCGGCTCGCCGCCATGCCCGCTGCGGAATTCTGAAGCGTCGGATGAGCAATGTGCGAGGCGGCTCAGCCCAGCGCATCGCCGCTCACTTGCCGGCCTGGTAGCCGGCTTTTGCCAGCACGCTTTCCAGCGTGACCGGCTTGCCGCCTTGCCGCTTGCTCTCGTCGGCGGCTTCCATGAAGGCCATGATCTCGATGGTCTCTTCGGCGCTGACCGGCGGCTTGCCGGTCTTGAAGAACCTGGCGATCTCCACCACCAGCGGCTTGTATCCGCCATAGCCGCCGCTGGGCACGATCCCCTTGGTTCCAAACACCAGTGCGCCGTAATCGTGCTTGCCGCTGCGCATGCCCCGGAACGTGCCGATGCGGCCATCCTTCCACACGCCGGTCGCAAAGTCCGTGTCCTTGGTATGGGTCCGCGAAACGCTGACGCATCCCGGCCCCATAATGGCGTACAGCGTTTCCACGCCGTGAATACCGTACCAGTAAAGGTCGGGATGATGCTCCTCCAACGAGCAGGGACTGTACGCATCGCAGCCCAGCACTTCGCCCACCTTTTCGTTGCTGCGCATTTGAGCGATGCCGGGGCTGAATCGCAGCGAAGAACTGGAAAAGCAGGGAACTCCGCTGGCCTTGCTCAAGCGGAAGATTTCGACCGCGTCGGCCAGACTGCCGGCCGCCGGCTTGTCGATGAATACGGGCTTGCCGGCGGCAAAGACCGGCTTGACCTGCTTCAAGTGAGGCCGCCCGTCTACGCTTTCCAGCAGCACCGCATCTACCTTCGGCAACAAGGCCTCGACGGAATCGACGATCTCGATGCCGTATTTTTCCTGCAAATCTTTCGTGTAGCCGGCCACGCGGTCGCGACTTGATGCGATGTCGGGGCTGCCGCCCGGGTAAGCCGCGACGACTTTCACGCCCTGCAACTCCCCTTCGCTCTTTGGATCATTCAATACGCCGGTGAACGCCATCACGTGCGAGGTATCCAAGCCGATGATGCCGACGCGGATTTTCGGCGCAGCGTCTTCGGCCATGGCGGAAGCGCCAATCGCAGTACAGAGCAAAGCGGCCAGCAGGCGGGAAAGAGATCGCAGCAGCACGACAAGTCTCCTGAAGGAAGGTCGTTTTTTTGAGGGAAAACGGGCAAGGCGGGCAGGCGACAGTTTAATTGCCCGGCGTGCGCCATGCAAACTACCGCCAGGGCGTGAAATCCCGCAGACATCCCAGTTCTCCGCCCGCCGACGTGCACCGAGTCCTCGCGCGTCTCTTCGCCGTGCAGCCTCTGGCGCTCAGCTTTTAAAAAACCGCTCTTGTCCCAATGCTTTGAAATCGCCGTAAGTTGTGCGCCGCCGTAGGGGACGGCCAGGCGCGAGTGCAGAATCTGGAGCCTTGCTCCGACGCTAGCAAAGGAGTGCGAGCGATGAATAAACGGACCCATCCGATCCGCGGTGAGTTAAGGAAAATTCTACGCTGCGGCGTCTTCGTGGTCGCTGCGGCGCTCGGTTCCGATGCCGTCGCCCAGACTCCTGATGTCGTCCGGCAGCCTCCGCCCGACCGCGCCCGACGGCACAGCCCGCTGCGCCGCGACTGGCCCGACAGAGCTTGCCCGTCCGGCCGCAGCCGACGGCAACTGACGCCATCCGAGTGGCTGAAGCCAGTCTGCAGGCGATGCGGCAAATCGCCGACTATTCTTGCACACTGGTCAAACGCGAGCGGATCGAGGGCCGCCTGACCGGCAACGAACGGCTGGCCATCAAGTTGCGTCACGAACCGTTCAGCGTGTACGTCAGCTATCTCGCCCCCTCGAAAGTCCGCGGGCAAGAAGCAATTTACGTGCACGGTCATAACGACAACCGTCTGCTGGCTCATCCCAATGGGCTGAAAGGGCGTCTCGTCGGCACCTTCCGGCTCGATCCCGAAGGCAGAATGGCCATGCAAGGCAATCGTTATCCGGTGACGGATCTGGGAATCAGACGGATGGCAGAGAGCTGGCTGAAAGAGGCCCGGCACGACGTGCAGTTCGTTCACTGCACGACGCGCATCATTCCCGATGCGAAGATCGAAGGCCGCACATGCACCTGCCTGGAGCTGGCGCGTCACACGCGGCATGACGGCGTACCGTACCAGATGACTCGGCTGTACATCGACGCCCAAATGCAGTTGCCCGTCCGCTACGAGGCCTACGAGTGGCCCGCGGTGCACGGCGAAGAACCCGACCTTGCCGAAGAGTACACGTATCTCAACATCCAGCCGAACCGGCAGTTCAGCGATATTGATTTTGACGTACAGAACCCCGAGTACGAGTTCCACTGACGCCGGTCATTCCTGAATGACCGTGTTGACGAGCGTGCCGATGCCGTCGATGGTGATATTGATGATGTCGCCGGGCGCAGCGTAAAATCGTCGCCGGGCACCACGCCAGTGCCCGTCAGCAGGCACACGCCGTAGCGGAATGTATTGTCGCGGGAGAGGTAGTCGATCAAGTCCTCGAAGGTCCGCGCCATCTGTCCTACGTTCGTCTCGCCCTCGAAAGCGATCGCGTGCTCGCGAATCACCGCCATGTGAATGCCGATCTGCTCGCGAGGCGGCATGGCGTCCAACAGCGTGATGCACGGCCCCAGAGCGCATGACTGGTCGTAAACCTTGGCCTGCGGCAGATACAGCGGGTTTTCGCCCTCGATGTCGCGAGAACTCATGTCGTTGCCGACCGTGAAGCCGACCAGCTTCATGTGCGAGTTCAGCACCAACGCGAGCTCGGGCTCAGGAACGCTCCAGGCGGCGTCGTGACGAATGCGGACCGGCCGATCCGGCCCCACCGCGCGGTAGGCGTTGGCCTTGAAAAACAATTCCGGACGCGGCGCCTCGTAGACCTTGTCGTAAAACACGGCCGCCCCTTGCGACTCGTCCATCCGGGCCTTGCGGCTGCGGATGTACGTCACGCCCGCGGCCCAAATCTCTTGCTGGTCGACCGGCGCCAGCAAGGTGACCGCATGCAGCGGTACGCGCTCGCCTGACTGGTCGAACAACAGCTCGACCAGCGCCGCGGGATCGTCGGCTTCAAGGATATCGGTCAGGGTCTGGTACTGGCCGCCGGTCGAAGCCAGGGGCAGAACTTGCTCGCCTTCCAACAGCCCCACCGATTCTTTGCCGCCGGGCGGCGAAAACTTGACGAGCTTCATGCATGACTCCCAAAAGACCCTTCAACCGATCAACGCGCGTGCCAAGTCCCGATTCTGCGATCTTCCGCGCCGGCTTACAAGTGCGCGAAATTCAGCCAGCGCATCCAAGGTTTGCCGGATATCGTCCGGAAGTGGGGCTTCGAACTCGAGCGGCTGGCCCGTCTCGGGATGCTCGAGTTGCAGGCGATGGGCGTGCAGCGCTTGCCGTTCGAGCAGCGCCAGCTCGTCGTCGGGCCGTCGCCGCAGTTCGCCGCGAGTGAGCCGCGCCCGGTTGCCGTAGGCCCGATCGCATAGCACGGGACAACCGATGCTGGCCAGGTGGACGCGAATCTGGTGCGTCCGTCCCGTCTTGGGCGTGATCTTCACGCTGGCAAAGCCGTCGAACCGCTGGAGCACCTCGTAGAAGCTTTGCGCCGGACGGCTATTGGGATCGTCGCGCCGAACGGCCATCTTTTCGCGATGGTGCGGGTGCAGGCCGATCGGCAGGTCAATCACGTCGCGGTCCAAGTTCGGCTGTCCCGCCACCAGCGCGAAGTACTGCTTGGTTACGGTGCGGCGTTCAAACTGCAGCGCCAACCGCTGATGGGCCAGATCATGTTTGGCGACCACGATCACGCCGCTCGTGTCGCGGTCGAGGCGATGAATGATCCCCGGCCGCGTCGGCCCGCCCACGCTGCTCAGTCGATCGAAATGAAATTGCAGACGCGCTGGCCAGCGTGCCTTTCCAGTGCCCCTTGGCCGGATGCACGACCATGCCCGGCGGCTTGTTGATGACCGCCAGGGCGTCGTCCTCATAAAGAATGTCGAGCGGAATTTCCTCCGGTTCGGGGCCGGAGCGAGGCATTTGCGGAAGTACGAGCGATACCGTATCGCCCGCGCTGAGATGATGGCTGGCCTTGGTCCGCTTGCCGTTCACCTTGACGCAGGCCGCATTGATCACGCGGCGCAGATGCGTCCGGCTATAGGAGGGGAACTGCCGGGCCAGGTACCAGTCGAGCCGGTTGCCGGCCTGGTTCTCGGCGACGACCAATTCCACCGGTTCGGTAGACGGCTCAGGGCGGGAGGCGTTCATGAGGTAAAGAACAGGACCAGGAAGCGGAAAGCCGGGGCCAACGGCGCCTGATACAGCGCGGACTCTCTGCTTTCCATGCGGCTCGCAGCGCCGGGCTATTTGCCGTCGCCCTCGGCGTTCAGTTTAATTTTGGGCTCGAAGGGATGCTCTTCAATGTTGCTGGAGTCGAACGGGGGCTTGCCGTCCGCCGCGTTGGCAGCGGGCGTTTTGCGTTTTGGTTCCTGCTTGGCGAACCAATCGTAAAACTGTTTGGTCGATGCCTTTTCCAGGTCGGCCAGGCGTTGTTTGGCTTGCGTCGAATAGGCCCCGTCCGGCCATTTCGCCACGACGGCCTCATATTGGGCCTTGGCGTCGCTCAGCTCATTTTGTGATTCGAGCGCCTCGCCCAAGCCGTACGTCGCACGTTCGACTAACAGCGAGCCGCGAGGAGCATGGGCCAGCACGTACTGATACGCTTCGACCGCCTCCTTGAGCGCTTCTTCGCCGTCCCCACGATCTTCGAATAAGTCGTTCACCCCCTTGGAGAGCTGAACGTCAGCCAGGGTCAAGCGCGCCCAGAGCCCGGCGGGCGCGTTGGGATAAGCCTCGGCCACGCTTCTCAGACCTTCGGGGGTCGGCTCGCTGCGAGCGTTGAAATAACTATCCCAGGTCCGCTCCAGTCTGCGCCTCGCTTTTGCGCGACCAGTAAACGATGGCAAACGCCCCTACGAGGACGGCCAGCACGGTCGCCCAGATGGCGGTGGAATAAGGCTTGAGCTCCTCAATCCGATCGCCGATCCAGTCTGCCAGATCGTTCTTCGCCAGTTCGTGCCGCCGCTCTGTTTTCATGGTTCGCGAATGCCTGATAAAAGCTCTGGGCCAAGCAAACCCGCAGTATAGGGCGGTCAACAGAAACTAGTCAAGGTCTACAACTTACGGCGTTAAGCACGGCCAGCAACCCGGGCCGAATGCCGTAAAATCCCGAAGGCGGATAACTCGCGCGCTCGTGAAGGCCAAGCGGACGGCGACGCGGACGAATCGGACGGCCCGCTCCTGGGGCCCTCTCGCCGGTCTCGATTTACGTCCGGCTTGGGGAGATCGGAGATCGCCCTTGCTACGACAAGGCGCCTTTGACGACGTCGTCCAGGATGACGCCCTGGAATCGCAAGCTGATTGCCTCGTCGCCGGCGCCGAGATCGAAGTCGAACGACAGCTCGGCGCCTTCGAGCTGCGCGTGGTTGATGGCGACTTCTTCCCCATCCGGCGCTACCAACGTTCCGCTGATGCTGCCTTGATTGTGGATCAGCTTCAGGCTTGATTCGAATTCATCGCCGCCATCCGAAGCGACCACCAGCTTGTAAAGGCTGGTGGTCGACGATGCGGAGGCCGGCGCGGCGCTGGCGGCGGCGGGCGCCTTCGGCGGCGGGAGCCGGCGGCGTTTTCATCTCGTGCGCCGGCTTGGACTCGGGCGGCGCCGCCGCGGCGGGAGTTTTCTCTTCGGGTTCGTCGCCCCAGGTAAGGATCTTGGCGGCCTTGTCGCTTTCGCCGCGCTGCAGTTGGGTGAGCACGGCCTGGACCGTTTCGTTGTTGGGCGCCTCGCGCATCAGTCGTTCCAGCGTGGCCGCGGGCACCATGCCGCTGTAGGGCCCCGGGCCGCTGTCGAGCAACTTGCCCTTCTGATTGAAGATCGCCCAGTAGATCGTCCGCGCATGGCGTTTGACGTTCTCGGCAATCTTCGAGGCGTCGCGGCCTTTCGTGCGGTTGCCGTTGATCCGGTAGAGGTCCGCACGCTCGAACGTAAACGCAAGTACGTTCCAGTCTTTTCCTAACAAAAAGCTCATAATTTCCCATCTCCTTGCGACGGGTTAACCATACTCGACGATGCATTCAGTTGCAACGATCGTCACGATGGCGCCGCCTGCGCCGAACGTTCAGCAGTTGCGCAGACGGACGCGGAAACGCAGCATGGTTCTAGCCGCCGCTGCGCAGTCAGGGAACTCGCCGCCGAATTTGGCGGCGCTCCTGAGGCGATGAGCGCATTTCGCGTCCTAACCTTCTAATAGTGGGGTGCGGCTTTCGGCCTCAAGACATGGGGACTGCGAGCCAGCGGAGCCGCCGATGTTAGCTTCATTCTTGCGTGGCGAAATGACATTGCCTTTCTTGCCGACGACCGTCGCCTTGGCGGCGGTAGCAACCTTGGGCTATCTGTTTGGCCGGCGATCGCGCGGTTGCGAACCGCCTTCGGAACGGACGTACCGAGATCTACGGCAAACGCTCGACGACGCAAGGCAACTGGAACAGCTCTCCGACGACATGCTGCAAGCGACTCGTCAAGCGTTGGACGAGTGTCGTCGACTCTCGTTCGGCTCTCGGACTGATGACTCGAAGGCGGGGCCTGCCCGCCGGTCTCACGGCTCGAATGGAAAGTCGGCCTTCGAAAACAAGTGACCGCCCCCGCTGATTTTTGAGCTATGTTTTCAATACGGCGACCGTTCCCGTTCCGCACCTGAACGATCTGTGAACCGCCGTCGCTTTCGCGCCCAGCCTGTTCCGGCATGGCGCGCCGCCCTTCGCCGCCGCAACGGGCGATCTCCTCCAACGCCTATCGGATGGTAAAGCCTATGAGTATCACTGAAAATGTCGAGCAGCCGTTACTGTGCAAGAACGCGAGCCCCGAATTGCTGCACGCGCTGCTCGACGCGGTCGAGAGCGGGCTCTCGATGTGCAATGCCAATACCCAGTGGGTCGGTTTCACGACCGTGCCGACGCACAACATCGGAACCGTGACCGGCATGATCGGCGTGCACGGCCAGGCCTCGGGTTTCGTGACCGTGAACATGGCCGAACGCTTCGCCCTCAAAGCCGTCGAGGGCATGCTGCAGGAACCTCAACACGAGCTCAGTCCGGCAGTGATTGACGGCGTAGGCGAGATCACGAACATGCTCGTCGGCGGCGTCAAGAACAGTCTGGCCGGAACTCCCTGGGCATTCAGCTATATCACCGCCCCCTCGGTAATCATCGGCCCCGGCTGCCAGATCGCGTTTGCCAAGGGGCTGACCTTTCTCTGCGCGACGTTCGAACACATTGATCCCGAGGCCGTGCTGATCTCCGACCGGCTGTTTCAGATCAACCTTTCGCTGCTGCCGGTTTAAGGCTCTTTGTAATCAGTCGCATCGCGACGAAAGGCCGTAGCCAGGCGGCGTGAGCCCCTGGATTTCAGTTTCGCAATCCGCTAGTTAGCCCCGGAACGGGGCGACAGGAAACGGAAGCGGCAGAGAAACTCAACAGGCGCCGGGGGCAGTTCTTCCTCCCCCTCTTCGTTTCCTTCGTTAGCTTCTGTTCCCTCTGCGATCGTAATCGAGCAATCGCGGTACGACCATCACGTTCCGCAATTTCTTGTGGCGGGAATGTCCACTGGGGAACGTTTCTGTATTGCCTACCGGTCTGCGCCGGCCGAAACGCCGTTCGATTCAGCAGCGCCGGGAGCGGACGGCGTCGCAAGGTCGCTCAGCTCGGGCGAAGCCAGCGCCGCCAATACGCGAGGGTCGATGTCGTTTGAAAGATAACACGTCGATCCGTCGGCCATGAGAAAGTTCACGCCTTGCTCGCTCGCGCTGCCAAAGCCGGCAGGCGAGCGATTGAGGCCGAGCATCGGATCGCGCACGTTCGCCGGATCGCCCCAGGCCATGAAGCCGTGCGACGCTTCGCCGTAAAGAATCAGCCGGCTGCCGGCGTTCTTTACTCTTTCCATGGAAACAGGCTCGGCGAAAAAACGCTCGCTGCCCGCGTAATGACTGACCGCGTAGCCGCGTCCCTCGCGCAAATCGCCGAAATCGGGCCTCAGGTAGAGGGGGACGAACCGCTGAAAGGCCGGCGCATTCCTGGAATCATTCCAATCGATTTTGAAGTCGATGTTGTCATTTCGGAAATTGATGAATGGCAGAATGCGCGCCTGCCAACTGTGCGAGGCCTGCTGGATGGCCGGCCACGGGCCATTTACCGGCGGGCGTTTATAGACGTCCGTGCCAGTATTGAACTCCCAGACCGGTACTTTGCAAATTTAATTTCGGACGGGCATAGACATGACGCAGTCTCAATCGCCGTACCGTTAGCGGCTCGGGCGTCGTCGCCAGCCAGGCGGTCTGGTGCACGAGCCCGATAAACGAGATGCCGGCGACGAACATCAACACGACGATCGCCAGCAACATTGCCGTCCTCCGCAACGGCCAGCGGCCAACAACGGCGCCGTGCGACCGCTCTCCGGCCTCGGCCCCGACCTTGGGCCGGCGGCGTCTGTGCCTGCATCGCCGCATTCAACCACACGGCGAAGCGATGCCCGCTGACAAGCAGTAATGCGCTGCACATGGCCAGCGTCGCTACGCCGCTCCAGTTCACGGTCGCCCGAGAGCATGTTCTGCCGAGAAAGTACAGCCAGCCCGCCAGGAGATGGCCGCCGCTTTCCGCCGGCAAGCCTGTCACGATGCCAAGTCCGATGGCGAACAGCAGGAACAGCGCCAGCAAAAAAGCGATGGAGCGCATCAGGGGCTCTCCTTCTCGGTTGGCGTCTCGGGGCGGGACGGCGGTTCATTCCGGTTCGATGGAGTAGCCTCCGCCGGATTGGCCAATTGGTACGTAAGCCCGTTCTTCTTCCAGGCGCCGGGCGTCATCAGCTCGCGGGCGCCGGAAATCATCGTCAGCACCAGCAGGAACAGCAGGCCCCACAGCCAGATCAGCCCGAGCGAACGCAGATACGAGATGCGCGGCAACTTGGGAAAGTCTTTGGCCAGAGAATTCCAGACCCGCTGCACCGCCCAACCGCTTGCTAACAGGCAGGCCAGGAAGAAAGAAATTGCATCGAGGCGCAGCCTGGCGAGTTTCGATAGCGTGAGATAACGAGGAATATCTTCGAGCGTCGGCGCCGTCATCCCTGCCTTAGCCGTCGCTGCACCGACCAGGCACAGCGCCAGCGCCACGAAAGCAATGCGCCTGCGAGAGCCCATCATCGTATCTCCCCCGATAAACGCTTACATTGCCGAACGGCAACCGACATGGCTTCGCACATTGTAGCCTGCCGGGAAGAGCCGGGACAACGTGCAACCGCGTAGAAACTTGCATCTCGCCTGCAATGGCTGGTATGCCATGTTGCCAAGCGATAGCATGCAAGCGCTTTGAGGCAACCATCGATTTTTCCACCGTGGCGACCCGGGAGGAGCTTGATGTCAACCAGCGAGGACTTGCAAGCACAACTGGCCGGCCAGGTGCGCGTGCTGCAAATCATCGTGGCCTCGGTGGCATGGGGCCTGTGGCGTTTCTCGGCTACGTGTTGTTCCTGGCGCCGCCGGGCAAGCAAGACGGCGGAGGTTTCATGACCTACGTTGCTTGCGGCGCCGCAGCCGCAGCCGTGGCGGCCCGGCTCTTCGCCCCGCCGCTCATCGTCCGCAGCCAGCGCCGCCAGATCGCGGCAGGCGTCTGGTCTCCGTCGGGTCAGACCGGCGGCCCGCTCAAAACGCCGACGACCGACGCGGGCAAACTGGCCGCCGTATACGCGACCCGCACCATCGTCGCGGTCGCTGTTCTCGAAGGCGCCGCCTTCTTCCTTGTGATTGCCTATCAACTCGAGCGCGCTCCCTTCGCGCTGGCCGGGGCGGTGCTGCTGCTAGTTGTCATCGCAGCCGCATTTTCCCACGCATACGCGCGTCGCCGAGTGGGTCGAGCGGCAGTTGCGACAACTCGAGGAAGATCGCCAATTGGAGCACCTCCGCCGCTAAGCTCAGGCGTGGCCGTCCCCATATTCGCGGGCGGAAAGCCGCGTATCTTTTGTTGATGCGCTCCAACGGGTCGCGTGTCCGGCTTTTCCTTCGTTAGCTTCTGTTCCATGCTCACTCGATCCAGCCCTACTCAAGTCTGCCGACGTCGATGCTCTCGCCCCTGACTTGCCCGGCGTCATCAGACTCGCTCGTCGCCACGGTCAAACGCGGCGAGCGCGATCAGGTCGTGCAAAGAAAAGGTTCCTGGACGGCGATCGTCATCGGCGAAGGCGCCGATCGCAAGGAAGGCTGGGTGCTGAGCGACAAGCTCCGCGTCATCGAGTTCGATTCGGAACTCAACCTGCTCAACCTGGGCGGCCTGACGACCGTCGCCGAAAAGCTCGGCAGCGGTCAAGCGATCCAAGCAGACAAGTAGGAAAGGGAGGCGGGCGCGGGTAGGGAACAACTTCCGCGGCTTTGCTTGTCCTCGCCTGGGCGCCACGGCGCAAAAGAGATTAGAGTAACGAAGTCATTCTACGCCGACGCCGATATCGCCCCGCGGGGCGTTCTGCCAAGTGGGCGGCGGGAGTGTCGCCAGCCGCGGGCGCCGTATTCTGCACAACGTTGCTTCCCAGGAGACGATCATGCCGCCGCATCTTGTAACGCCAACATCGACGTTCGCAACGCTTGCCTCGTTGCTGCTCGTCGCGACGACGGGATTCCGTCCTGCACTCGGCGCCGGTCCTGAAACGGGCAAGCCGGTTCCGCCGCTGAAGGTCTTTGATGCGACGGGCTTGCAGGCCGGCAGCGATGCGGACTATGCCGCGGAAAGGAAACGCCGCCCGACTATCTATATCTTTGTGCAGGCGAGTAAGTGGGACCGGCCGACGGCCCGGTTCCTCCGCGCGCTCGATGAAACTCTCGGCAAGGAAGACCCGCAGGCCTACATCGTCGCCGTCTGGCTGACGGACGACGTCGAAAAGACCACGCGGTATTTGCCAATCGCTCAACAGTCGCTGCAGCTCAGCCGCACGGCGTTGACCTGCTATACCGCTGGCAAGGACGGCCCCAAGGATTGGCAAATCGATCTGGCCGCCGCAGTCTCGGTGGTCGTCGCCACAGAGGGGAAAGTCGCGGAGACGCTCGATTATCGCTCCGTGAATGAAACACTGGCGCCCGAGGTTGCGGCGGCGTTGAAGAAGGCGCTCTTAGAACACGCTGTGACGTGATGTTCGTCGTAGCGGCTTGTTCAAGTTAAGGACCATGCCGCCGGGATTGGAAACAACGCAAGCGAAGAACTGATTCATGAGACGGTCCGCAGCGGCACGGTCGACGTGGACGCGCTCGGCTTCTTGGGCGGTGTTGCCGTGATGATGGCCTTGGCCAATGCCGCTGGGCTGCCCCCCCCCGAGCAGGCGTTCGCCGCTGAAGTGCGCTGTTTCATTCTTCCGTGCGGATCCGCCCGGTCGTGCCGATTCTCGCGGCAATCGGCCCGGCTAATGCCCCTAGGTCCGCTCCCCGGGCGCAATTCATTTCCGCCGCTGCGCCAAGGTGTATACTTAACCTAGAGTTACCGCGACGGGATTGGCGCCGTTCGGCATTCGGTTTGCCGTTTAATTCTTTGTTGCCGTGCTGAAGCGCGACAAAAGGAGCAAAGGTCGGCCCGATTTTCTCTTTTGCACGGGGAGCTAAAGCCATGAAGCGCGTGTTACACAAGTGCTGCTTTGCAGCCGCGGCGATGGTTACGGCGCTGAGCGCCGCGAATCTTGCCTTCGCCCAAGTCGAATCCTTGAATCCCAACCCAACGCAGCCTTCGGGCGTCGGCAGCGGTCCGGTGGGCGGACCGTACGGGTACGGCCGGACCGGCGGCAACCAGATGGGCATTGGCATCGGTCCCAAGGCCAGCGGCGGAAACGAGAACCCGGCGGAGACGCTGCTCCGCGAGATGTTCCGTTCGCAGTTCAAACAGCCGACCGGCAAAGTTCGTTTCCACGGCAACGAAGTCCTGCGCGGCCCGTAAGTTCGATACCACGCTGTCCGGCATGCCTGCCTTGGAAGGGGGAGCGGTGTACTTCGGCGAGCGCGGCGCGTACGAGGACTCGTTGTACCGTCCGCGGCGCGGCACCTACCGCAAGTCGGCCCGAGTGGCTGGCGCTCAATTGCAGCCCACGCGGACGCAAACCGCACGCCCGGTGACGCCGCGCAGCAACTGACGCAGCGTTTGTCCATTCAGCCCGCGGGCGCCGTTGGCGAGGCGTCCGCTCCGGGGAGATCGTTCGACGTGTCGATGCTCTGGTCGGTCCCCGCGGCGGCATCGGCCGTGGGGTTGTTCTTCTTATGGCGCGCTTCGCGCCTGCCGCGCAGCGACGCCGAACGCCTGCGGCGGATCGCAAAGATGTACGCCATCTGCCGGCGGATGCTGCCCGAGGCGCCGGAGATTTCGCCGGCGGAGTTGGCCGAGCGCCGGCGGCGTGAAAAGATCGTGGTGGTCGATGTGCGCTCGCCGCAGGAGCGGGCCGTCTCGATGATCCCCGGCGCTATTTCACGCGAAGAGTTCGAAACGCACAAGCAGGACTACCGCGACTTGCCGATCGTGGCCTACTGCACGCTCGGCTTTCGCAGCGGACGGTACGTCGCTCAATTGCGTCGAGAACAGTTCGACGCCAGCAACCTGACGGGCGCCATCCTGGCCTGGACCCACGCCAAAGAGCCGCTCGTTGACGCCCAGGGAGAAACCCGTCGCGTTCACGTCTACGGCCGGCGCTGGAATCTTGTCGCTTCCGGATACGAAGGGGTGTGGGGAGCGCAAGCGGCGGCGAACAACGAGTGAACGCGTCTCCCGCGGTTCGTTCGCCGCGCGTCGCTCAATCCGCTTTGCTTTCCGCGGTTGCCGTCCCGGCGAACCAGCGGAAGATGGCGGGCAGCACGAACAGCGTCAGCAGGCTGGATGTCATCAGCCCGCCGATGACGACGGTCGCCAGCGGGCGCTGCACTTCGGCGCCGGCGCTGGCGGCCAGGGCCATCGGCACAAAGCCGAGCGTCGCTACGAGGCCGTCATCAAGCACCGGCCGCAGCGCGATCATCGCGCCTTCGAAGGCGGCGGCCGCCGCGTCAAGGCCTGAGCGGCGCAGTTCCCGGATGTGCTCGACCAGCACCACGCCGTTGATCACCGCGATGCCGAACAGGGCGATAAAGCCGACTCCGGCCGAAATCGAAAGCGGCATGCCGCGCAGCCAGAGCAGCGAAGAATCCGCCGGTGGCCGCCATCGGCACGTTGAGGTAGATCAGCAGCGCCATGCGGACCGAATTGAACGTGACGTACAGCACGGCGAAGATCAGGAACAACGACAGCGGCACGGCGATCAACAGCCGATCGGTCGCTTCTTCAGGTTCTTGAACTGGCCGCCCCAAGTGATGGCATAGCCGGTCGGCAGTTTCACGCGGCGTCGGACTTCCTGTTTCGCCGCGGCGACGAAGCTGGCCAGGTCGCGGCCGCGGACGTTGCACTGCACCAGAATGCGGCGCTGGACGCGCGTCGCGGCTGATCTGCGCCGGCCCTTCGTAGCGGGTGAGGTCGGCCAGTTGCTCCAGCGGGATCTGGCGGCCGGGCGGATCGGCGATTTTGATCTGCCGCAGCCGCTCGAGGTCGCGCTCTCCAATAAGGCCCGAACCGCACCTGCAGCGGCAACCGCGCTGTCCTTCGAAGACCTGGCCCACCACGTTGCCGCCCACCGCCGCCACCGCGTCGAGCACGTCGCGGGCGTTGATGCCGTAGCGGGCGATCCGTTGCCGCTCGATCTTCACGCGCAGATCCGGCAGCCCGCCGATTTGCTCGGCCTGCACGTCGGCGGCGCCCGGGCACGCGGCTGACGGCCGCGCACGATCTCCTCGGCCTTTTCGCGCCAGCACTTGTCAGGTCGTCGCCGTAGAGGCTGATGCCGACGTCCGACTGACGCCGGCGATCAGCTCCTGGACGCGCAGTTCGATCGGCTGCGAGAAGCTGAAGATGTTGCTCGGGATCATCTCGAGCAGCGTGCGCCTCCATCGCCTCGACCAGCTCGTCCTTGGTTGTCGTCGTCGGTCCACTCGTCGTGCGGCTTGAGCACCGACGAAGATGTCGGTGCAGGTTGACGGTCATGGGGTCGGTGGCGATCTCCGGGCGGCCCGTCTGCGAAACGACCGTCGTGACCTCGGGGAATTTCGCCTTGAGCAGCGTCTTCTCGATAGCCGTGCGTCAGCTCGACCGAAGCCTCCAGCGACACGCTCGGCAGCCGAATGGCCTGGATGGCCATCGTCGCCCTCGTCGAGCTTGGGAATGAACTCGGCTCCGAGCCGGAAGAACACGCCGACGCTGGCCAGGAACGACCCCAGGGCAATGGCCAGCGTACGAGCAGCGGGTGAGCAATCGCCTTGCGCAGCAAGGGCGCGATACAAGCGCTTGGCCCAGCGGATCAACGACGTCTCCGTTCGCGAGACGCCGCTGCGCAGAAACAGGGACGCCAACACCGGCATCAACGTCACGGCCAGGGCCAGCGATGTCAGCAGGGCGAAGATAACCGTGAACGCCATCGGCCGGAACATCTTGCCTTCGATCCCCTGCAGGCTGAGGATCGGCAGGATACACGATCACGATGATGCCGACGCCGAACAGGACCGGGCGGGCCACTTCCTAGCAGGCCTCGCGGACACGACGCCGTCGACACGCGGTCGTCGCCGGCGCTTGGCGTGCTCGCCGGCGCGCCGGACGACGTTCTCGACCATGCACCACCGAGCCGTCGACGATCAGGCCGAAGTCGATCGCCCCCAGGCTCATCAGGTTGCCCGGACAGCCCGGCAGATACATGGCGACGAAGGCGCACGAGCATCGACAGCGGGATCGCCAGCGGCCACGATCAGGCCGGCGCGCAAGTTGCCCAGCAGCAGCAGCAGCACGACGACCACCAGCACGCCGCCTTCGGCCAGGTTCTTGGCGACCGTGTGGATCGTCTTGCGGACCGAGTTCGGTGCGGTCGTAGAACGTGTCGATGTAGACGCCCGGCGGCAGCGTCCGCTGGATCTCCGCGATCCGCTGCTTCGACCCGGTCGACGACGGCGCGGGCGTTCTCGCCCATCAGCAGCATGACGATGCCCACGACCGCCTCGCCGCGGCCGTCGCGCGTGACGGCGCCTTGCCGGATCATCGGAGCGAAGCGGACGTCGGCCGACGTCGCGGACGTAGATCGGCGTGCCGTCGTCGCGGTGCGTCGAGCACGATGTCGCCCATGTCGTCGAGCGTACCGATCAGCCCCTCGCCGCGGATGAGCCGCTGCTCGCCGGTGCATGGACGATGTAGCCGCCGCCTGCGTTGCCGTTGTTCTGCCGCAGCGCCTCGAAGACCGCGGTCGAGCGAGATGTCGGTAGTTGAGCAGCTTGTCGGGATCGATCTGCACCTCGTAGGTTTTCAGCTCGCCGCCGAAGGTGTTGACCTCGATCACGCCGGGCACGCTGCGCAGCTGGAAGGCGACGTTCCAGTCGAGGATCGTCGCGCAGCTTCATCAGCGTGTACGGGCGCCTGCTCGTCTTTCGCCCCTGGCTCGGCACGGACCTCGAACTGGTAGATCTCGCCCAGGCCGGTGGTGATCGGCCCCATCTCCGGATGCGCCGATGCCGGCGGGGATCGATTCGCGGGCTGCTGCAAGCGCTGGCTCCGACCAGTTGCCGGGCCCAGTAGATGTCCGTGCCTTCCTCGAAGACGACCGTGATGGCCGACAGGCCGAACTGCGACAACGAGCGGATCTCCTCGATCCGCGGCATGCCGCTCATCGCAGTTTCGACCGGGAAGGTGATGAACTGCTCGACCTCGTCCGGCCCCAGGGCCGGCGCGGCGGTCAGCACCTGGACCTGCACGTTGGTCACGTCGGGCACGGCGTCGATCGGCAGCCGAGCCATGGCCCACAGGCCCGCGGCGACCAGCAGCAGGGCGCCGAGCGAGACGATAAAGCGGTTGCGCAGCGAAAAATCGATCATCGGCGCCAACCGCCGGCGTCGCTGCAGCGGCGCGAGGAAACGGAGAGCAGGTCGAAAGCGTTGGCAGACGGAGCGGACGGCATGCTATTCCTCCGACATCAACTCGCGGAGCATTTCGCTCTTCAGCGCAAAGCCGCCGCGAATCGCCACGCGCTCGCCCGGCTGCAGGCCGGATTCGATCTCGACCTGCCCTTCGACCGTGGCGCCGGTTTCCACTTCGCGCGGCTCAAACGAGCTCCTTCCAGGTAGACGAATACGAACGTCCGGCCCTCGTGCCGCTGCAGCGCCGACTCGGGCAGCGCAACGCGGGGGCCAGCTTCGGTTTGGGCAGCCGCGCTTCGACGAACATGCCCGGCTTGAGCAGCCCCTCGGGGTTTTCGGCCGTGGCAGTCAGCCTTACGGCCCGCGTCTTTTCCTCCACCAGGTCGCCCGTATAAATCACCTTGGCCGTGAATTGGCGATCCGGATAGCTGCCGGCGCAGGAATTGCAGCGTCTTGTCCCGCAGTTGGTAGAGCAGAGGCAAATCTTTCTCGAAAATGTCCGCTTGCAGCCACACGGTCGACAGATCCGAGACCTGAAACAACTGCATCTGCGGCGTCACGTATTCGAGCAGGACTGCGTCTTTCTTGATCACCGTGCCCGCCAGCGGCGCCGTGATGGAGTAAATGCGCGACGGTTCTCCTTCTTCGATCGGATCCATCTTCTGGATCTCCTGCTCTGTGTAGCCGAGGATCAGCAGCAGCGATTCGCTGACCGACTGGGCGGTCGCCGCTTCCTGCGTCTTCTGTTCGGCGGCGATGAGTTGCTGGCGCGAGGCGAACTTGATGCCTTCCAGGTGCGATTGATAAGTCGCGGTCGCGGATTCGAAGGCGGTCTTCGCCTTCAGAAAATCCTTCTGCGTGGCGACGTTCTGCTCATAGAGCCCCTTGACCCGCTCATAGTCGACGCGAGTCTGGTTCACCGTCGAGTAACTGGAAACGAGTTGCTGCCGATAATCGCCCATCGGTTGGTCTCGAAACTGCTCCTCAATGTCGAGCACCAGGGTCTTTGCTTTCAGGGCTTGAATGAGCGATTGCGTGTTCCGTTCAATCGTCGCTTGCCAGTCCTGGTTGATTTTGGCGAATTGCACGGCGAGCCGGTTCTTGACCAGTTCCAACTTGGCCAGGCCGACTTCCTTGCTATCGAGCTCGGCCAGTGCGTCCCCCGCCATAACTTGCTGGCCGTATCTCACGCGGACTTCGCGAACGACGCCTTCGACCAGCGGATAGACGTGAGCCAGACGATCCTCATTGAGGGCGATTTTACCGGTGACCCAAACGCTGTCTGCAAGCGTTTTCTTTTCGACCGGGGCGATCTCCAGGCCGGCAGCCTGCCACTTTTCTTCAGCGAACCGGATGCTTCCGCCGAGCGGCCGCGGACTGCCGCTGTTGCCACGGGCCTTGACGCCCGTTGACGGCGCAGCGGCGCCGCCTGCGACGGGTTCCGCTTCCCGCGGTGCACATCCCGCGAAGAGCGCCGGCGCCGCGGCAATTGCCAGGGCGGCGACGCCTGCCAGGGCATTTGCGCAAGCGAATCGCATGCGGGCGCCGGCGTGATTCTCTCCAATGCTCATCTGGGTATCGGGCTCCGAGGTCGTCTGGCGCGTTTACGCCCTTCGCAATCCATGTAACAAGAGTTTAGTGCAATCGCAGCCGGGCAGGTCTGATTTACCGTTCCTCTCGGATGCGGTTTGCGGCATTATCTGGTTTTTGTGGATTTTTCCGAGCGGCGGCCTGAGGCGGCCCCCCGCTCTTGGTTGATAGCTTGCTAAAGCCGGTCCCATCGGGCTAACATCAAGCTTGGTAAGAGATTTCGCTGCGTCGCGTCGTATCGGTCGGCGCAGGAAGGCGTGAAACGATGGCGACGAAGACAGATTCCGCAGCCCCGCTCGAAGAAGAACTCCGCCGGTTGCGCGGCCGAGTGGCGGAGTTGGAACGCGCCTTGTCGGCATCGCCCACTGCGCAGCCGGCCGCCGAACGTGCGGCTCCTCCGCTGGCAACGGTGGTTTCCCACGCGCCGATTGTGGTTTGGGCCGTCGACCACGAGGGCAACTTCACCCTTTCCGAAGGCGTCGGTCTGTCGGGGCTCGGCCTTCGGCCCGGCGAGGTCATTGGCCGCAACGCGTTCGAGATGTACCGCGAAGTCCCGGCGGTCTGCGAAGGCATCCGGCAGGCGTTGTCCGGACGGGAACATAAGGTCGACGTTGAAGTGGCCGGGCGGGTCTTCGACTCGTGGTACGCTCCGCAATATGCCGCCGACGGGCGGATTGTGGGCGCCACCGGAGTGGCCACGGACGTCACCGAACACGTTCACGCGGAACGTTTGCTGCGCGAGGCGGAAGAAAAGTGGCGATCGATCCTCGAACACGTTCCTGATTCGGTGTTCACCATCGATCGCGAGGGAAAAATCCTGTCCATCAACCGCATTGGTCCGGCGTTTACCAGGGACCAGGTGATTGGAACGCACGTCGAAAACTTCGTCGTGCCGGAACATCGCGGCCGGGTCCGCGACTGCGCTGGAAACGTTGTTTCGCACGGGAGAATCCCAGGGCTACGAAGTTCTCGGCGAGGACGGATACGGAGGCCAGGCGTGGTATTCAAGCCGGATCGGTCCGATCCGCGAGCGCGGCGAGATCATCGCCGTCGCGGCCTGCGCCACGGACGTTACGGCGACCGCCGTTGGCGGAAGACGAGTTACAGCGGATCTGTCACGAGTTGGAAACCCGCGTCGGCGAGCGCACCGCGGAGCTGATCGCCGCCAACGAGAGCCTGCAGCGCGAAGTGGGAGCGCGTGCGGGCCGAGGCTCGCAGCCAGGAACAGAAGCGGATCCTGCAGTCCGTGCTGGACAGCATGGGCGACGGCCTGATCGTGGCCGATCCCTTGGAGCGGCTGTTGCTGATCAATCCCGCCGGGGCAAAGATGCTGAAGGTCGATCAGACTGCGCGGCCGAGTCGAATTGGAACTGGTTCCAGGACGCGTATCTGCCCGACACGGTGACCCCTTACCGGCGCACGAGCGGCCGATCGCCCGAGCGATTCGCGGCGAATCCGTTTCGGGGGAAGAGATTTTCTTTCGCTGGCCCGGTCAAGCCGGCGGTATGTGGCTGCAGGTCACGGCGCAGCCGCTGAAAGACGAGCGCGGCGTGCAGCAGGGCGGCGTGATCGTGTTTCGAGACATCACCGAGCAGAAACGCGCGGAGGCGGCGCTCGCAGAACCGAGCAGCGGCTGCAGGCGTTTCTCGACAACACGCCGGCCATCATCTATCTCAAGGACGTGCAAGGCCGCTATCTGATGGCCAACCGCGCCTGCCAGGCGAACCTGCAACTGACGAGCGACCAGATCGTGGGTTTCACGGACGCCGAACTGTATTCGCCCGACGTGGCCGCCTTGTTCCGCGCTCACGACCTCGAAGTGTTGCGCGAAGCAGGCTTTTCAGTTCGAAGAGCGGGCGTTTTTCAACAATCAATGGCGGACGTTCCTGTCCGTCAAGTTCCCGTTGTGCGACGCGGGCGGCGAACCGTACGCCCTTTGCGGCATCTCCACCGACATCACCGAACGCAAGCAGGCCGAAGAAAACCTGCGAGCCGAGCAGCAGTTCCTGCGGCAACTGATTCACGCCCACGAACGCGACCGGCAGTTGATGGCCTATGAAATCCACGACGGGCTGGTGCAATACATGTCCGCTGCGCTGCTGCACCTGGAGGGCATCAACGACAAGAAAGACAAGCTCTCGACGAAATCGACCGCCGCGCTGGAATTGGCCACGCACCTGATCCGCCGCTCGATCGGCGAGGGCCGCCGCGTGATGAGCGGTCTGCGTCCTCCCATTCTTGATGAGGCCGGCATCGTGCTGGCCATTGCCTACCTGGTCGCCGAACAGGCGTCTCCGAATGAGTTACAGATCGATTTCACGCACCGCGTCTCGTTCGAGCGTCTCGAACCGTTGCTGGAGGGGACTATTTTCCGGATCGTTCAGGAAGCGCTGACCAACATCAGACGCCACAGCAAGGCGTCGCGGGCCGAGGTTAAGCTCAGCGAACGAAACGGCATGATCCGCGTCGAAGTGCGCGACTGGGGAGTCGGGTTCGATCCGGCCCTGGTCTCCAAAGATCGATTCGGCTTGGAAGGCATCCGCAAACTGCGCCGAGTTGATGGGCGGCAAAGCCGAAATCAAGACGGCGCCCGGCGAAGGCACGCGAGTTTGCGTCGACCTGCCGATCCAGGTTGCGGTCAGCTAGGGGTTTGCCGGGCACTCTCGCCGGGGAAGGATCGACATGACGGTGCGACGCCGCTTCTTGAATTGGAATCGCCCCGCTCGTCAGCGCGGCGGACTATTTATTCGAGACTTACGCCGCCGACAGGATGCTCGCCCTGGATCGGCTGGTCGTGGCCGTGCCCGGCAGCCGCGCCGGGCGGCGGCTGCTCGAGATTCTCGTGCAGCAGTCCGAAGAGCGCTCGCTGGCGTTCAGCCCGCCCCGAATCGTAACGCTCGGCAACTTGCCCGAACAGTTGTACACGGCCTCCGGGCGTTTCGTCGGGCCGCTGGCTAGCCAACTGATCTGGACCGAGGCGTTGCGCGAAGTGGGCGCCGCAAGGCTGAAACGCGTCGTTCCGGAGCTGCCGCCGGTCGACGATCCGTCGCGCTGGCTGGCCCTGGCCAATCTGTTCGGCCAGTTGCATGTCGAGCTGGCCGGCCACGCGCTGCGGTTCATCGACGTGGCCGAGTGCGGACAGGAACTGGAGGATTTCATCGAGCGCGACCGCTGGCTGGCGATGGCCGCAGTGCAGGACGCATACATCGCTCGCTTGCAAGTCGCGGGACTGGTAGATCGCCAATGGGCGCGGCTGCAGGCATTGGAACAGGGCGTCTGCAGCGCGGAAAACGAAATCGTGCTGGTCGGGGTCGCCGATCCGAACCGCATTTTGCACCGCATGCTGGAAGCGGTCCAGGACCGGCTCACGGTGCTGGTTCATGCTCCGGCTTCGCTCTCCTCGCGGTTTGACGAGCTGGGCGCCTTGCAGGTCGCCGCCTGGCGCGAAGCCGCGATCGATTTGGACGACGAGCAGATTGTCGTGGTCGACGGCCCCGCCGATCAGGCGGAAGCCGCCGTGCAGGCCTTGGCAAGCTTGCAAGGAAAGTATTCCGCCGAGGACATCGTCATCGGCGCGCCAGACTCTCGCGTCGTGCCCTATCTGGAACAACGGTTCGAACAATTCGAGCTGCCTTGCCGCTACGCCGACGGCTTGCCTGCCGGCCGCAGCGGTCCGTTTCGGTTGCTGTCCGCCGCGGCCGATTACCTGGACGGCGGCCGCTTCGCCGATCTGGCCTCGCTGACGCGGCGCCCTGATCTCGACGGTTGGCTTTTGGCGGCGCTGCCGCGGGAGCTCGCCTCGGGGGCCGACTGGCTCAGCGAATTGGATCGTTACTACAGCGAACATCTGCAAGTCGCGATTGACCGGCCGCTGGCTCGGCGGCCGCAAGGCGGCTCAAGGCGTCGAAGCGCTGCAGGCCGCCGTGGATCGCCTGCTCGGCGAGTTCGGCGGGAAACGCTCGCTCGCCCATTGGGCGGAGCGCGTCGCCCGTTTGCTGGTCGAAGTCTACGGCCGCGAACCGCTCGACCGCCGCCATGCCTCCGGCCGGATCGCGCTGGAAGCTTGCGAGCTGCTGCGCGAAACGCTGGTCGAAGCGGCGTCGCTGCCCGAAGGCTTCTCGGCCGAGTGGCGCGCAGGCCGACGCCATCCGGTTGTTCCTGCGGCAGACAGAGAACGACGCCATTCCCCCGCTGCCGCAACACGCGGCCATCGAAATGCTGGGCTGGCTGGAACTGCCGCTGGATGACGCGCCCGCCTTGATCGTCACCGGATTCAACGAGGGATTGACTCCCTCGCACGTCAATTCGGATCTGTTCTTGCCCGGCGGACTGCGGCGGCGCCTGGGGCTGAACGATAACGACCGCCGCTACGCTCGCGACGCTTACGCTTTGAGCGTGTTGGCGGCCTCGCGCGAACGTTTGACGTTGATTGCAGGCCGCCGCACGGCGGAATCGGATCCCCTCTCGCCCAGCCGCCTGCTGTTCGCCTGCGACCGTCCCGCCATCGCGCGGCGCACGTTGCGCTACTTCGGCGGCGGCGAGGCCCCGGTCGAGCGGACGGTTCCGCGCAGCTTGTCGGGGGGACGCGCCCAATCGGCGCTACCCGTGCCGCAGCCCAAACCGCTCGCCAAACCGATCGAAAGCATGCGCGTGACGGAATTCCGCGACTATCTGGCCTGCCCCTTCCGCTACTATTTAGGCCACGTGCTCAAGCTGGGCTGCCTGGACGACGCGGCGGAAGAGTTGGGGCCCGAGGCGTTCGGTTCGTTGGCGCACGAGGTGTTGCGGGACTTCGGCCTCGATCCCGACGCCAGCCGCTCGACGGACGTCGAAGCCATTCGCAAGCAAATCGACGCCGCGCTCGACCGCGCAGCGCAGAAGCACTACGGCAAGGACCGCCTGCCGGCCGTCAACGTGCAGATCGAACAGCTCCGCTTGCGGCTCGGCGCGTTCGCCGCCTGGCAAGCAAGCTGGGCGGCGCAAGGCTGGCGGATCCTGTTCGCCGAGGCCCCGATCGAAGAGCGCCGCGCTTCGCTGCTGGTCGACGACCGGCCGATGTATCTGCGGGCCCGCGTCGATCGCGTCGACGTGCACGACGCGACCGGCGCCATCGTGATTTTCGATTACAAAACGTCCGACAGCAGCCGCCCGCCCGACAAGATTCACCGTAAAAAAGGGGAATGGGTCGACCTGCAGTTGCCGCTCTACCGGCATCTGGCGGCGGCATTGCAAATTGAGCGGCCGCCGCAACTAGGCTACATCGCGCTGCCGAAAAGCCTGAGCGACGTCGGTCATTACCTGGCCGAGTGGAGCGAGGACGAACTGGCCGAAGCCGACGATGCCGCGGCCATGGTGATTCGCGGCGTCCGCAACCAGGAGTTCTGGCCGCCTAAAGCGCCCGCCGCCGGCTTTCTCCGAGGCCTTCTCGGCCATCTGCCAGGACTCGCAGTTCGGCGGTTTGCTGGCTGACGAGGAGGAGCGCCCATGAGCCAGGTGCGTTTCGACCACGTGATGATTCGGGCTTCGGCCGGCACGGGCAAGACCTTTCAACTCTCCAATCGCTATCTGGGGTTGATAAATCAGGGCGCCGCGGTCGACCAGATTCTGGCCAGCACTTTCACGCGCAAGGCGGCCGGCGAGATCCTTGACCGCGTGTTGGTGCGTCTGGCGGAAGCCGCCGTCGACGACCAGACCTGCCGCGCGCTGGCGGATTTCATCCGCGACTCGTCTCTTTCGCAGCGTCGGGCGCTTGAACTGCTCGAAGGGCTGGTGCAGAACCTGCATCGCCTGCGCATCTCGACGCTCGACAGCTTTTTTTCGCAAATTGCCGCCAGCCTGAGTCTGGAACTGGGCCTGCCTCCCGGCTGGCGAATCGTCGAGCCTTCGACCGACGAGCGGTTGCGGACCGAGGCGATTCACGCCGTGCTGGCGGAAAGCGACTCCAAAACGACGCTCGCTTTAATGCACTTGCTCACCAAGGGCGAAGCGACGCGCTCGGTAAGCGACCAGATTCGCGACCTGGTCAACAGCCTGTACGGCTTGTACCTGGAAACGACGGCCGAAGCGTGGCAAGCTGCTGCCCCGCGGCAAAGGGCTTTCTCCGACGGAGTTGGAGACTGCCTTGCAGCAGCTCGCCGCCACTCCGCCGCCGGCCGACAAACGCTGCGTGACGGCGCGCGATAAGGATCTGGAGCGGCGCAGCAACAAGACTGGGACGCGTTCATCGCCGCCGGCATTTCCGCCAAAGTGGCCGCCGGCGAAACCTCGTATTACAAGAAGGAGCTCGATCCGCAACTGCTCGACGCTTACCGCAAATTGCTGAAGCATGCCAAGGCGATGCTCGTGGCTCGGCTCGCCGACCAGACCGAAGCCACGCGGCAGTTGCTGGAAAAGTTCGACGCCCATTATCAACGCCTGAAGCTGGCCCGCCGCGCGCTGCGATTCGACGACGTCACGCGCAGCTGGCCGGCGCGGCCTTCGCCGGCCAGATCGAACAGTTGTCGTATCGTCTCGACTCGCGGTTGAGTCACTTGCTGCTCGACGAGTTTCAGGATACGTCGCTGATGCAATGGAACGTAATCCGTCCCTTCGCCGACGAAGTCTTCGCCGGCGTCCCGGGACGCAGCTCGTTCTTCTGCGTCGGCGACGTCAAGCAAGCTATCTACGGTTGGCGGGGCGGCGTCGCCGAGCTATTCGACGTGCTCGGCGAAACCTGGTCCGCGCTTGAGCACCAGGCGCTTTCGTGCAGCTACCGCTCCTCGCCCGCCGTCATTGAAACGGTCAACAAGGCGTTCGATAATTTGGCGGGCAGTCCGGTGCTGGACAATTTCTCTCAAGCGGTGCAGACGTGGACGCAGGGCTTTGCGTCGCACTCGACCGCGCACAGCAACCTGCCCGGCTACGCCCGGATGCACGTTGCGCCGCGCGAGAGATGGCGAGAAGCAAGAGACCGTCACGCTCCAGTTCGCCGCGGAAGAAGTTGCCAGACTGGCCCGCGAGGCGCCCGACTGCTCCGTCGGCGCCCTGGTGCGAGACAACCAGGCGGTGGCGCGGCTGATCTTCGAATTGCGGCAGCGCGGCATTCAGGCCAGCGAAGAAGGAGGTAACCCGCTGACCGACTCGCCGGCGGTGACCGTCGTGCTCTCGCTGCTGACCTTGGCCGATCATCCGGGCGACACGGTGGCGCGGTTCCACGTGTCACAGTCGCCGCTCGGTCCGGTCGTCGGTCTCGACGATCATGCCGACGCCGCGGCGGCAGGCCGGGTTTCGCTCTCCGTGCGGCGGCGCCTGCTGAATCAGGGCTACGGGCCGACGATTTATCGCTGGGCCCGCGAACTGGCCCAATCGTGCGACGGTCGCGACGCCCGACGGCTGATGCAGTTGGTGGAGTTGGCCTATCGCTACGAGGACGACGCCACCTTGCGACACGCGAGATTTCGTCCAGTTCGTCGAAAGCCAGAAGGTCGAAGATCCGACCACGGCCCAGGTGCGCGTGATGACGATCCATCAGTCGAAAGGACTCGAGTTCGACATCGTCGTCCTGCCGCAGCTCGACGTGCGGCTCAGCGGACAGCCGCCGGCCGTGGTCGTCGGCCGGCCGCAGCCGACTCAGCCGATCGATTTCGTCTGCCGTTACGCCAACAAAGAACTGCAAGCGCTGCTGCCGCGCGAGGTTCAGACAGATCTTCGAACGTCAGGCCGGGCAGGCCATCCGCGAGTCGCTCTGCGTGCTCTACGTGGCGTTGAGCCGCGCCGTACGCACTTTGCACATGATCATCGCCCCTTCGTCATCCAGCGAGAAGAAGCTTCCCGCCACATTCGCCGGCTTGCTGCGATCGACGCTTGGCGACGAACGCAAAGCGGAACCGGGCGAGACGCTTTACGAGCACGGAGAAAAGGATTGGCATGTACAACACTCGGGCAAAGTTCCCGAAGCCGCCGAGGACGAATGGCAAACGGCCAGCGGCGCCCGCCACGGACTCAGCAAGCGGCGCACAATCTCCGCCTGCATTCAAAGTCGCCCTGGCGCCGTCGCGGCAACGGCGGAAGCGCGGGCTCGATCGCCAGAGCCCATCCGGGCTGGAAGGGGGCGAAACGGTCGATCTGGCCTACTTGATGCGGCTCGATTCCGCCGGCGCTTTGGAACGCGGCACGCTGTTCCACGCCTGGTTCGAACAAATCGAGTGGCTCGACGATGGCGCCCCGGACGACGCGATATTGAACGACGCGGCCCCCCGGCTCGGCGCCACGCAGGCGCAGGCTGCGCGTTGGCTCAAGGAGTTTCGCGAGATGCTGGCCCGCCCCGCCACGCGGGCTTGCTTGACGCAGTCCGACTACTCGCGGCAGGCGCCTTGGTCGGCGCAGGGCGCAACAGGCGCCGGCTGGAACGCCGCGGAGCTGAGCTATCAAGTCCACCGCGAGCGACGCTTCGCCGTGCGCGACGGCGACGCCATCTTGACGGGCAGTCTCGACCGCCTGGTGCTGATCCATCATCACGGCCGCCTGGCGGCCGCCGAAGTGCTCGATTTCAAGACCGACGCCGTGAACGCAAACCAGCGCGAGCAGTTCATAGCGGCCGTGACCCGATATCAGCCGCAACTGGCCGCTTATCGCCGCGCAGTCGCCCAGATGACCGGGCTGCCGATGGAGCATATTTTTGCCCGGTTGTTGTTCGTCGAGCCCGGGCTGGTCGAGAGCGTGTGAGCGACGCGAGCGACGCGAGCGACGCAGGAGCAGGCGTCTCGCGTTGTCACTGCCTCGACATTCGCATAAACTGGCCCTTGTGCGTCGTCAGGCCTCGTTTGAACCTGGTTTGCCTGGAGGTTGCCCGTGAACCGCAATCTTGCTCGCTTGAAGATCGGTTGCCCGGAAGGGGCGGCCCTCTCGCGCCGGCGTTTGCTACAAGCGGGCAGCCTGGGGCTGATGGGCGTGACGCTGCCGCGACTGCTGCGGGCCGATCAGGAAAACCGCTCCGCCGGTCTCACGCCGCGCGCCGACGCCTGCATCATCATCTTTCCTCAACGGCGGCCCCAGCCATCTCGACATGTGGGACATGAAGCCGGATGCGCCCGAGGGCATTCGCGGCGAGTTCAAGCCGATCGCCACGCCGCTGCCGGGCTATCCAGTTTTGCGAGCACTTGCCGCGGCTGGCCGGCGCAGATGCACCGCGCGACGGTGGTGCGTTCGATGCATCACAGCGTGAACAACGCGCATGCGGCGGCCGTCTACTGCGGCGCTGACCGGCCACGATCGGGGCGAGCAACGTGGCGGCGGCACAGAGCCCGACCGACTAACCCTGCGATCGGCTCGGTGATGGCCCTGCTGCGCCCCCCGAGCGCAGCCGATCGTGCCGAACGTGTCGCTGCCGTACATCACCAAGGAAGGGGCCAGCGGGCCGCCGCAACCCGGGTTCTTCGGCGGCTTCTTGGGCGGCGCTACGATCCGCTGTTCGTGCTGCAAGACCCCAATGCGGCCGACTTCGCCGTGCCCGAATTGACGCTGCTGGCCGGAGTGACCGATGCGCGGCTGAGCGGCCGGCGCAATCTGCTTTCGGCGGTTGGACGCATACGATTCGGCGAACTGTCGGACAATGACGGCGGCCGACGCGCATGACCGGCTTTCAGCAACGGGCGCTCGATCTGCTGACGTCGCGGAGCGGCAGCAGCGCGTTTCGGATCAGCGACGAAGCCGACAGCTGTCCGCGAGTCCTACGGACGCAACATCTACGGACAGAGCGTGCTGCTCGCCCGGCGGCTGATCGAAGCCGGCACGCGGATGGTCACCGCTCTCCTGGGCGCCCGACGCCAACGCCACCTGGGACACGCACGGCAGCAACTTCCAAAGCTTCAAAACACGCTGCTGCCGCAGTTCGACGCCGCTTGCAGCAGTCTGCTCGACGATCTCGCGCGAGCGCGGCATGCTCGAGCGCACGCTGGTTGCCGTGCTGGGCGATTTCGGCCGCACGCCCAAGGTCAACGCCAACGCCGGCCGCGACCACTGGAACTACTGCTACAGCCTGATGCTCGTCGGCGGCGGCATTCAAGCAGGGCTTGATCTACGGCGCCAGCGACAACATCGGCGCCTTCCCCGCCAGCAATCCCCTGTCGCCCGGCGACATCATCGCCACCATCTATCATCAGTTGGGCATCGCGCACGATCAGTGGGTCTACGACCAGTTCAATCGTCCACATCGGATGGTGGCCAAGGGGGAAGTCGTACGGGAGTTGCTCGCCTGAACACGTCTGCGACGACTGCCTTCCGACCAGGTGCAGGCTAAGCATTTGCGCAATAGCGGCTTCTGAACAGCAGACGCAAACCATGCGTCATAAGCGGCGGGCGTTCCTTACCGCTCCACGCTCTTCGAAGCGGCCATGAGTTGGATGAACTCGCGGTTGGAAGAGAACCTCGCCAATTTGGAAGTCAACTCCTCCATCGCTTCGACGTGCCCCACCATGCTCAGCCAGCGCCGCAGGATGGTGGCGGCGTGCAGCGTGTCGGCGTCGAGCAGCTTTTCTTCACGCCGCGTGCCCGAGCGGCTGATATCGAGAGCCGGCCAGACGCGGCGGTCGGCCAACGTGCGGTCGAGCACCAGTTCCATGTTGCCCGTCCCTTTGAACTCCTGGAAGATCAACTCATCCATGCGACTGCCGGTGTCGATCAGGGCGGTGGCGACGATGGTCAGCGAGCCGCCTTCTTCGAAAGCTCGGGCGGCTGCGAACAGCTTTTTGGGAATGTCGAGGGCCAGATATCGAGTCCGCCCGTCATGGTACGGCCCGAGTCGCCGACCGACTTGTTGAAGGCCCGGGCCAGCCGGGTCACGGAATCCAGCAGCAGGAAGACGTCCTGGCCCGACTCGGCCAGTCGCTTGCAGCGTTGGACGGCCAGTTGCGCCACGCGGATGTGATTGGCGGCGTCTTGATCGAGGCTGCTGGCGATGACTTCGCCTCGCACGGATCGCCGCATGTCCGTGACTTCTTCCGGCCGTTCGTCGACCAGCAACATCAACACTTTGACGTCGGGATAATTGATTTCGATCGCGTTGCTGATCTGCTGCAACAAGACCGTCTTGCCGGTGCGCGGCGGGGCGACGATCAGCGCCCGCTGTCCTTTGCCGAGCGGCGCCAGCAGATCGACGACGCGCGTGCTCAGCGGTTGGCCGCCCGTTTCCAGCCGCAGCCACTCATGCGGCGTAACCGGCGTCAAGTCGTCGAAGCCTTTTTCGCTTCGGGCGTCTTCAGGCGTGCGGCCGTCGATTTCACGAACTTCGACCAGCCGCGGGCCTTCGCAGTCTCGAACTCGCTGCGCCGCCCCGCTGACCAGCGAGCCGGCGCGCAGCTTGTATTTGTCCGCAAGACGCTGCGGCACGTACGCGTCGCTGCGCTGCTGGGCATAGCCCTGGTTCGGGGCGCGCAGGAAGCCATAGCCCTTAGGCAGCAGTTCCAAGATGCCCGAGACTTCCATCAATGGCTCGGGCATCAATGGCTCGGGCGATTCCGTCTGCGCGGCTCGTCGCGCACCGCCTGCGCGTTTGCGGCGACGCGCTTTCGGCGGCGCCTGAGCTTGCGGCGGGCCGGCGCCCCGGTCGCGTCGAGAGCGGCGGCGAGTGGTCGGTTCGTGTCGAATAGGCATCAGGCGATCCTCAAAAAAAGTAGCGGGCGAATCTGGAAACGGCGTGGTAGGGCCGCCTCCGTTTCAGTACTCCGTGTGCTCAAAAGCCTCACGGCCGTGCGCTGCGGAGCCGACAAGCTGCGGAGCCGACAAGCTGCGGAGCCGACAATGTTTGAACTCGGTCATGCGAGCGAGCGGCGTCAGTCCGTTCGGCGCCTAACTCGGCGATGCAGCACCACGGAGCGGAATGCGGGAAACCCCCAGCCGCTTGCGTCTGGCGACGGAAGCCTCACTTAGACCGTGATCGTTGCGGAATTTCAGCCCGTAATTGAGAGCCTCAGCTCGGCGGCCTGAGGCGAGCGCGGAAGGCTGAGCATGGGCTTGCCGCTTTCCCGAATGAGACGCTCCAACGTCCCCGGCAAATATATAAAGAGTCGGCAAAACGTTTTCGGCCGGGTTTGGAAAACAAACGCTATTTCTCTATACGCAAGGCTTTGTGCGATGGATCGCGCCGCGGCGATTTTTTTCGAGTGGCTAGGGAGACGGCGCCTGCGAACCACCTGCGAACCATTTGCCCGGCAAAACCGTCACAGCTGCGGGCGTGGACCGCACCCGAGGTGCTGCGTAGAATGCATTCGAGCTATCATTTCTATCGTTTTTTTTGCGGCGGGACTCAATGTCGGCCCGCCGGCGACGGGGGGCCGGGCGTCTGGTGGAGCCCCGCCCTCGCGAATGTCGTTCGCAGGCTCCGGCGGTCGCCGACGCGGCACGTTTTTTGGAATTTATCCTGACGGTCTTTGCCTAACCGCCTTTCGCAGCCATGAGCATTCAAACTTACGAACCACTTTCGATCCAGGACGACGAGACCATGCTGGAGCCCGAACCGACCTCGTTCGCGCACGGCCTGGATGCCTCAGACGAACAGGACTCGCTGGAAACGGAACCGTCTGACGACGAGGCCGTCGCGGAAGACGCCGATAGCGAACTGACCGGCGGCGCGAATCGCGACGTGAGTTGGTTCGACGATTCGCTCAGCATATACCTGGACCAGATCGGCAAGATGCCGCTGCTGACCCGAGCCCAGGAACTCGCCTTGGCGCGAGAGGTCGACTCCGCCCGGCGCCGCTTTCGCCGCAATCTGCTCGAGTGCGGCTTTGTACTGCGCTCGGCGGTAGCCGCGTTGGAGCGGGTCCACTCCGGCGAGTTGGCGTTCGACCGCACCGTGCAGGTCGCCGTCAGCGATCGCCTGGAAAAGCACCAGATCCTCGGCCGGCTGCCGCACCACCTGAAAACGTTGTCCGCTCTGTTGCAGCGCAACCAGCAGGACTATCGTACGGCGGCGAGCCGATCAAAATCACTGCGGCAACGTCAGCAGGCGTGGCGGCGCCTCGTTGCGCGCCGCCGGAGAGCGGTCCGGCTGGTCGAAGAGCTCGGCTTGCGAATGCCGCGGTTGGAGCACCAATTCCAACGCTTGCTGAAATTGGCGGAACGCGCCGATCAACTTCAGGCGGAGATCAAACGTCTGAAACGATCCGGCGCATCCTCCGAGAAGTTGCAGAGCTGCGGGGCGGAGCGGCGGCGCATTTTCCGCGCCGCTCAGCAGACGCCCGCCGGTTTGCGGAAGCGCGTCCAGCGGCTGCGAGAGGCTTACGCCCGTTATCAGCTTGCCCGCCGACGGATGTCGGAAGGCAACCTGCGGTTGGTCGTTTCCGTGGCCAAGAAATACCGTAATCGCGGGCTGGGCTTTCAGGACTTGATCCAGGAGGGCAACGCCGGCCTGCTGCGCGCGGTCGAGAAGTTCGAGCACCGCCGCGGGTTGAAGTTCTGCACCTACGCCACCTGGTGGATCCGGCAGGCGGTGGGCCGCGCCGTATCGGATCAAAGCCGGCTCATCCGGGTCCCCAGCGGGTCGATGCGAACCCAATCCAAGGTTCGCCGCGCCGTGGGCGCCTTGTGGCAGGAACTGGCCCGGCAACCAACAATCGAAGAGGCGGCCGCAGCGGCGGAGATGCCGGTCGAACAGGTGCGCCGCTCGCTGGAAACCACGCGCGGGCTGTTCAGCCTGGACGAACCGAAGGATTTCGATGAAGAGCGGAACCTGCTCGACGATCTTTCCGATCGCCGCACGAACGAGCCCGCCAACGACGCCAACCTGGCCATCCTGCACAGCCGGGTCGGCGAACTGCTGGAATCGCTCAGCTACCGCGAGCGGGAAATCATCAAGCTCCGTTACGGCTTGGGAGACGGCTACTGTTACACCCTGGCCGACGTGGCCGATATTTTTCGCGTCAGCCGCGAGCGCATCCGTCAGATCGAGACGCGAGCATTTCGCAAGTTGCAGCAACTTGCCGGAGAAGAGTTGTCCGCATTTCTGGACTAATCTGCAGCTCGGCGGCCAGAAAGAGAATGAAACGGCTTCGAGCCTCATTTACCCTTTGATGACGCCTATCGGGCGCAGCCTGGCGACTTTGCTGGCCAGGCCCGCTTTGTGAACGACCTCAACCACGAGGTCAACGTCCTTATAGGCGGCCGATTGCTCTTCGGCCAGCCCCTTCCAACTTCGGGCTCGGGCGATGATGCCCTGCTGCTCGAGTTCCTCGTCGATTCGCCGCCCCCGCGCCTCGCGCACGGCGGCGTGGCGGCTGAGGACTCGTCCGGCGCCGTGGCACGCACTGCCGAAGGTTTGCGCCATGCTGCCCGGCTGCCCGGCCAGCACCCAACTGGCGCGGCCCATGTCGCCCGGAATGAGCACCGGCTGACCGATTGCGGCGTAGGCCGCCGGCACTTCAGGATGCCCGGGCGGAAAGGCGCGCGTGGCGCCCTTGCGGTGAACCCACACTTGCTTGCGCTGCCCGGCGATTTCGTGCTCTTCGAGCTTGGCGATATTGTGGGCCACGTCGTAGATCAACTGCATGTCGAGCGCTTGCCAGGAGCGGCCGAAGATCGTCTCGAAGACCTCGCGCGCTTGCCATAACAGCAATTGACGGTTGCACCAGGCGAAGTTGGCCGCGGCCCGCATGGCGCCCAGGTAGTGTTGCCCTTCCGGGCTCTCGACCGGGGCGCAGATCAGTTGACGGTCGGGCAGTTCGATGCCGTACCTGGCCGGCACATGTCGAAGCTGGCGCAGCGCATCGTCGCACACCTGGTAGCCCAGGCCGCGCGAGCCGGAGTGAATCATCACGCAGACCATATCCTTGGCCAGCCCCATCGCCCGCGCCGCGCGCTCGTCGAAGATGCGGTCGACGACCTGCACTTCCAGGAAGTGGTTGCCGGCGCCAAGCGTGCCGCACTGGTCGTAGCCTCGCTGCAAGGCCCGCTCGCTGACGTTTTCCGGCGCCGCTCCTTCCAGCCGCCCGTGCGCTTCGGCAAATTCGACGTCGCGTTCGACGGCCAGGCCGCGCTCGATCAAGCCTCGCGGTCCAGTCGCCATCAGCGACCGCAGCTCGTTCGGACTGAAGTGGTATTTGCCGCCGCGGCCGACGCCGGTGGGGACTTGCCGAAAGAGCTCGTTGACGAGCGAATTCAAATGCGGTTTTATCTCGGCTAAGAACAGGTTCGAGCGAACCAGCCGGACGCCGCAATTGATGTCGTAGCCCACGCCGCCAGGCGAAATCACGCCGCCGGCGGCCGGATCGGTGGCGCAAACGCCGCCGATGCAGAAACCATAGCCCCAATGGATGTCGGGCATGGCCAGGCTGGCATACTGAATGCCCGGCAAGAATGCCACGTTCGCCACCTGCTCCAGCGCCTGATCGGCGCGGATCAAGTTGAGCAGCGTTGCATCGCCGTAGACCAGACCGTCCACCCGCATGCCGGGCTTATAGCTCTTCGGAATTCGCCAGCAGTAGTCATTAACCGGCTCCAGCGGTCCTTGGTATCCGCTCGCCGCCGAGGTCGATTCGCCCGAACTTTCAGCGAGCTTTCTGGATTGCGCAACGCCATGGTCCGCCATGACAACTTCCTCGCGCTTGTTGAACTTCCCGAAAAGATGCTGAAGCCGGTTCCACTGCAGCAGCCAGCGCCGCAAACGTTATGCCCATCGTGCTCCGGATTGCATCGCGCATTTTACGCTCGCGTATCGCTCGAAACCGGAAACCAAATGCAGAGGCCTAGCGGGTAAGCGTGCCCGCGCTGTCGCTGCGCCGCGCCTGCCCGTCCTGGTCCGTGCAATCATTTCACGTGTGCCAGGATGCACAGGTGTGGCCGCTCCGCCCAGGCCGCGCGCAAGGCGCCGTCGGCTTTCGCCCGGGGATTGCTGAAAGCCGCCTATATAAGCATGGCTGGCGGCGCCGCCGCGACAAGCCGCTTTGCGGCACGACCTTTGCATTTCTTATTCAGCGACCGCTTACGACGCACGTGACGGCCGCGAAGCGTGCCAGTCCGGCTGACGCCGGATCAAACGCGCGGCCGTTGGCGTGCGAAAGAATAAGGAGCGCGAACCATGCAACTTCCGCTGCAAATCAGTTTTCAGCATCTGTCTCATTCTGACGAGATAGAAGACCTCGTCTACGAAAACGCAGCCAGGCTCGACGGCTTCTGCGATCAGATCATGAGTTGCCGGGTTGTCGTCGACGTGCCGCACCGGCATCACCGCCAAGGGAACTTGTATCAGGTGCGGATCGACATCACCGTGCCGGGCGAGGAACTGGTCGTCAATCGAGAGGCTGCCCAGCATACTCAGTACAAGAATCTGCGAGTCGCCATCGACGACGCCTTTAACACGGCGGCCCGGTTGCTTGAAGATTATTCGCGCCGTCATCGTTTGGACGTCAAATCGCATCAGGAGGCGCCGGCGCACGCCCGCGTGTCGAAGGTGCTTCCGGAAGGTAATTACGGCTTCCTCGAGACGCTGGACGGCCGCGAGATCTATTTCCATCGAAACAGCGTGCTGGGCGCCGATTTCGACCAACTCGAACTAGGCGCGGAAGTCACCTACATCGAAGAACCGGGCGAGAAAGGGCCGCAAGCCAGCACGGTTAAACCGGTCGCCCGGCATCATCACGTTTAGTGGCGCAACATTGAGCGGCGCCGCGCCGTGCTGAGAGGTCTGGATATCGTTTCCAGGAAGGATCTGCCAGTTATGGACCAGGACACGTTAGAAGAATGCCGCGCGCAACTGGTCGAGATGCGTCTGCGGCTGGTCGATGAAGTCGAGCACCTGCTTGAAGAAGTGCCCGATGACCTGCGAGCCGCCGGCGCGTTGTCGCGGGCGCCGACGCACCCGGCCGATTATGCAACGGAAGGCAGCGACAAGGAAATCTTGCTGATCAGCAACGAGCAGCAGTTGCAAGCGGCGGTGCACGACGCCTTGGCGCGGATCGACGAGCGAACTTTCGGCCGCTGCCGGAAATGCGGCGGCGAAATCTCGCCCGAGCGGCTGCGGGCCATCCCTTACGCCGCCTATTGTATCACCTGCGCCCAGCGCCTGCCGCCAAGCTGATGCTTGGCCCTATACCCGCCCATGCGCCCGCGTCTTGACGTAATCGCCGACGCGGGCGCTTCGCTTTCATGCCCGTTCAAAACCATAGATGCAGAGGGAGAGGAGCATGTCGTCGACTGCCTTCCTGACGGAGCACTATTGCGACAAGTTGGGCCCGGCCAAGATCGTCCATCTTTACGACCCCGGCGCGGCCTTGCACGGCGTGCTCGTGATCGACAATGTCGCCTGCGGTCCGGCGATCGGCGGCGTGCGGATGGCCGCGGACATAACTACCGAAGAAGTCTTCCGCCTGGCCCGCGCCATGACGCTCAAGAATGCGGCGGCCGGTTTGCCTCACGGCGGAGGCAAGGCCGGCATTGCGGCGAATCCAAAAACGGCCGACAAGCCGCGGCTGTTTCGCGCGCTGGGCCGCGCCATTCGCGATCTTGTCGACTACATCCCGGGCCCTGACATGGGAACGGACGAAACGTGCATGGGGCGCCTGTACGATGAAATCGGGCGCGCCGTCGGCCTGCCGAGAGTGATGGGCGGCATTCCGCTCGACGAAGTCGGCGCCACCGGCTATGGCGTCGCTCAATGCGCCGAAGTGGCAACCGCCCGCCTGGGCATGTCGCTGGCCGGAGCGCGGATCGCCATCGAAGGCTTTGGCAGCGTCGGCCGACATGCCGCACGTTTCCTGGCACAGATGGGCGCCGTGGTCGTTGCGGCCAGCGATACCGGCGGCGCCGTATATCATCCCGAGGGCCTGCAGGTGGAAGAACTGACCGCCGCCAAAGCCAAGACCGGCAGCGTAACGGGCTGCGAGCGAGGCCAGACTCTGACCGCGGCGCAACTGTTTACGGTTCCCTGCGAGATTCTCATTCCCGCGGCGCGGCCCGACTCCATTCACGCCAAGAACGCGGCTCAGATTCAGGCAAAGCTGATCCTGGAAGGTGCGAACATTCCTGCCACGGCCGAAGCCGAAACGCTGCTCCACGAGCGCGGCGTGCTGGTCGTGCCCGACTTCATTGCCAATGCCGGCGGCGTGATTTGCGGAGCGGTCGAGTACCGCCACGGCAGCCAGGCGAGCGCTTTCGAGCAGATCGCCGATACGATTCGCCGCAATACGCAAGAAACGCTCGACCGCAGTCGTCACGAGCGGATCGAACCGCGCCGCGCGGCGCTGGAGATGGCCACGCAGCGCGTACTCGAAGCACAAAGCTATCGCAACCGCTTTGCAGTTGCGGCGGGCGAGATGGAATCGAGCGCCTGAAAGCAGCGCAGGCCGCTCTGCTTCTTTCCAGGGTCGCCATTGCTTACCATTCCCCTTCGGGCGGTCCGTCGCTCGAACCGACGGCTTCGAGTTCTTCCTCAAAAGTTTTGCAGCCTGACGGCCCGAGGCCTATCATGAAGGCGCTTCGCAGCCTTTGATCAAAGGGGTGGGTCGCTATGTGCCGCTGGGAGTTGATCAGCTTGAGTCCGATGAACTCGATGATCTTCATCTCGGCGAGACCTGCGACGTTGGCGACGCACATCGTTGAACTTTTGGGCACAACTCCGTGATTTTCTGAGGAGGAACGAACGATGTCGAAGCGAATTCTGATTGCCTTAGCCGCTTCTCTGCTTGTGGTCGGCGCCGGATGGTCGGCGATGGCGGAAAAGGAGGCGCCGCCGGCCATCGACTCAGTCAAAGCCAAGCTCGCGCGAGGTCTTCGCTCAGATGATGGCGCACTGGCGGAACAACGAAGCCTACAACCTCGAAGAGTTGGAACTGTGGTCGACGCATCTCCTGGAAGCGGAGCTCGACGCGGCGAATAGCGCCGAAAAGCGCGTGACGGCCTACGAGTCGCAGATCAAACGGACCGCCGAAATCGCGACCGCGGCCAAAGCTTATGCCAAGAGCGGCCAAGGGCTGGACTCGGATGCGCTGGCCGCAGAGTACTACCGTCTCGAGGCGCTGTCGCAATCGGCCAAAGGGCGTTGACGCCGAATGCCGCCGATCGCTGTGAGCGTCTGGTCAAGGCGCGTTTGTGCGCCGGCCTTCAGTCCTTGAACGATTCGGGCGGCACGTACAGCGACCAGACTTCGCTACTCAGCGGCTGGGCATGGCCGCCGGCAATCCAGATTTTGTCCTGGAACACATAGGCCGAGTGTTCGTGCCGCTCCTTCCATGTGACGGCGGACTTCAACTGCGTCCACTGCTTGCCGTCCTTGGAATACCAGACGTCGCCCCAGTTCCTGGAAGGATGGTTCGACCAGCCGCCCAGGACCCAAATGCGATCGCGATAGACGACCGACGAGAACCAGAGCCGCGGCGGCCACGGCGCGGCGGCCGTTTCTTGCGTCCAGTGAATGCCGTCGCTCGACGACCAGACGTCATTGTACGTGCGGTAGAGCTTCTCCGGCCAATAGTTGCCGCCGCCGAAGACATAGATCTTGCCGTTGAGCACGGCCGCCTGGTGATAAGCCCTTGGCGCCCACTCGGCATGAGCGGTCGCCTGCTTCCAATGCCGGCCGTCGTCCGAGAACCAGACGTCGTTCTTGACGCTCTGCTCATCGCCGAAGTAATAGTCTTCCGTACCGCCGAGAATCCACATCTTGCCCTGGAACTCGACCGTCGCGGCGGCCAATCGCGGCGACCAACCGGCGTCTTCGGCCGTTTGCTCCCAATCCACTCCATCGCTCGACGACCAGACGGCGTTGCTGGCGGAGTGATCGGGCAGACGCCCGTTGTACCAGCCGCCCATCATCCACATCTTGTTTTTGAAAGCCAGCGACATGGGCAGATCGCTGTGCTTCCACGGCGCGGCGTCGGTGACGAGCTTCCAGCTTTTGCCGTCGGCCGAACTCCAGACGTCCCGCGGAGCCGCCTTATAGGAATTGAACCAGCCGCCGAACAGCCACAGCCTGTCTCCGAGGACCAGCTCGCCTTGCGAATCTCGCGGCTGCCAGCCGGCCTGCTTGGTTTCCAGCTTCCAGTCCGGCGCCGGCTGTTCGGCGCGGAGTTGCAAGGCCAAGCAGCAGAGAATCGAGAATATCGCCAGGAGGGTTTTCATGGTGCACGCTTCAAAGGGTTAATCTGCCGATCGCCCCGCCTAACCAACGCTGGCGACATTCTAACCTGCTTCGCCGCGGCAAGCATCATGCTCTCGATCAGCTCGCCGAAGACGACCAACATTTCGTCGCGAATTTGGGCGCCTTTGGCGCATCGGTTCACGTTCGCAGTTCCTCGCTCTTCCCCTCTCGTGCCATCGCCGCGGCCCAATGGCGACTGCGCAGTCGCACCGCGGATAACTTCCGCCAAGCTTACTCGCCGGCGGGCGTGGCCCGTGGCCGCGTGTGCGAGTAAACTTTGGATGTCTGGTTTTATACCTCAACAGCCGAAGCGAACGCCCGAAGGCGCAGGCATACTCCGAATGCCGTCGCCGGCGGCAGCATCGAGTCCGAATTGTCGCCGATGACGATCATGGAATGCCTCACGGACGGCATGACGGGGCGTACCGTTCCTCCGTCGGCCGCTATCCAGACGGCGCCTCCGCTTGCCTTGAGCCTGCGATGCAGACATAATGTCTAAACTCTGCCAAGCGGCCTCTGTAGCACCGGACGAAGACCATGCGATCCTGCTTGACCTGCGGCGCGGCCGTTGCCCTGTTCGTCTCGGTTTCCCTGCAGCCATCTGCTTCATGCAAGGCGGACGAACCTGCACAGCCTGATGCGGCGGCACAACAAGAGCGGCTCGATTTTTTGCGGGCCAAGCTCGGCGAGTTCGATTTCCGCGAGGCCGATGGCGCCCAGCGGCGGCTGACCTGTCGCAAGCAGCCGCTTTTGCACTGGAATAACCCGGTGCGCGACTATGTCGACGATGGTTTCGCGTTCGTCTGCGTAGAAGGCCAGCGGCCGCGCGCCGTGGTGAACTTGTGGCTGCAAAGCGATGATCCGACGCTGAAAACGGGCGAGTTCTGGCGCGAATTCATCCTGCTCCGCGGCAAACCGCTGCACTGCCGCCGCGGCGAGCGGCTGCTCTGGTCGCCCAAGCAGGCGCCGCTGGAGGACCAGGCTCTGGATCATACAGCAGCGCCTGCCGCCAGTCGCCCTCTGCGATTGGCGCAAATGCGACGGCTTGTCAACCGCTTTCACGCGAGGATCTACAAGGACGAGTCTCCGAACGAATTGCGAATCATGCGCCAGCCGCTGTATCGCTACGAGGAGCAGGACGCCGGCATCCTGGACGGAGCGCTATTCGCGTTCGCGGAAGCGAACGACGCCGAACTTCTGCTGCTGATCGAAGCGGTGGTGCAGAACAGCGGCAAAACGCACGAGTGGCAGTATGCTCTGGCCCGGATCACGTCCTATCGCCTGGTCGTGCAGTTTGACGACGACGAGATCTTCTCCGTCGACGATTATTGGAAAGGACCGCGCAACATCGACGATCCGTATCTGGAGAAGAAAGACAGCCGGTATTCGCTGCGCAACAAAGAGCAAAATGCGTCGAGACCCGAATAACGGTCGGGGATCAGCGACGGCGACATTATGGCGCGTTTGCAATGTGGCGGCGTTGGCGCCTACTCTGTCTTTCGTTTCCGTAACGTTCTCGCAGCCGCCACGCACGGGGCCGCAACGCGGCGCCACGCGACGCCGCAATTCAAGCCTGGCTAAATGGCGGTTGGCAGGAACATGTCGACCATCGCACTTGTGATCGTTCTGCCGCTCAAACCGGACTTTGCGGACATGCCACCGTGCTTGAATTCGTCGGCGATCTCGCTGGCTTCGCCTCTGCGAGAGCCCCGTCCCAGCTATGACAAACGCGCCTATCGCTCCCGTGTTGAGAGTCCGAGGTCCAGAACGAACTCGCTCGACGGTTAATTCAGTGGAGCCCCTGTCACTGATGGGCGATGAAATAAAATACAAGGACCTGGACCTTGATTTCGGCGTCTCAACGGATTTCAGAAAGGCGCGCTATGTTGTGATACTTGTCAGCAATCCTGGCCGACCGCCTGCTAACGCCCCGGGGGGACGTCGTTCGCAGACGGCATGGTCCAGATGGGAAGCGTTGTGGAGCTTTGCCAATCATGAGTCCCTCGTATGCCAAGGCGGTCATTCTCTTAGCAAACATCCTGATGGTCGCCATCCGGGCCCCGCATGGGCGGCGGAGCCGCACGGTCGCGGTGGCGAAGTGCCGTAACAGCGCCATGGAAAAGGTCCTGCTGACGCTCGCGGCATGCACGTTCCTGCTCACGCTGATTTGGATCGCCACGCCGGCGCTCGCCTTTGCGGATTACCCGCTCCGTTCTGCTCCCTTTTTCGCAGGCGTCGTTCTTCTGGCGGTCGGAGCGTGGCTCTTCTACCGCTCGCACGCGGATCTCGGCGAGAACTGGTCGATCTCCTTGAAACTGCGCGAGAAGCATCAATTGGTCACGCACGGCGTTTATGGCCTCGTGCGGCACCCGATGTACCTGGCGTATTTCATCTACATGACGGGCCAGGCGCTGGTGATCCCCAACTGGCTAGCCGGGCCCGCCGATGGCGCAGCGATGCTGTTGCTGTTTGCCTTTCGCGTGGGGCGAGAAGAGCACATGATGCTCGAGCGGTTCGGCAACGACTACCGGCAGTACATGGCGACAACGCGGCGCCTGGCGCCCCGCATTGCGAGATCGACTCCCGCTGCTTTCGAGAAACGATCCTCGCGGGTCTCTTGAAGGCCCTGCAAACAAGCTTTTCGCTCGTTTCCAGCCGTCCCTCGACGTCGCGCCAGCTACCAGGAACTGGAGGAAAGCCCCGAGATCTCCGACAGCAGCCGGTGAGTCACGGCCAGATCGACGAGCTCCGCCAAGGAATTGACCTGCAGCTTGTGCATGATGCGGGCGCGGCGCATTTCCACGGCCCGCTCGGAAATGAACAGCCGCGAGGCCATGACCTTGTTCGCGGCGCCGGCCAGGATCAGTTCCAACGTTTCGCGTTCGCGATCGTTGAGCCGGGCGATGCGCCGTCGCCACGGCGTTGAACTCCGCCTCGCGGCGCCGCCAGTCGGCGTCGAGCGCCAAGGCTTTCGTGATGCGGTCCCGCAGCGTCTCGTGATCGAAGGGCTTCTCCAGGAACTCGATGGCGCCCGACTTCATGGCGGCGACGGCCGTCGTGACGTCGGCGTGAGCCGTGATGAAAATCACGGGCAGCCGCTTCCCTTCGCGAACCAACTGCTCGTACAGTTCCAGGCCGCCTTGCCGCGGCATGCGCACGTCGAGCACCAGGCAGCCGGGCTGCGGCGAGGCATAAAAACGGTGAAACTCGTCGCGCCGAGGCAAAGCTCTGCGCAGCGAAACCCATCGTCTCGATCAGCATCACCAGCGAATCGCGCATCGGGCGATCGTCGTCAACGACAAACACAGTCGGCGGGCGACTCATGGGACCTCTTCGCAGTGTGGCAGAGCGGCAGCCGGAAGCAGACGGTGGCGCCGCGAGCGGAATGCCGTTCGGCCCAGATGCGTCCCTGGTGCTGCTCGATGATCGCGCGGCTGATGGCCAGTCCCATTCCCAGCCCTTCCGGCCGGGTGGTAAAGAACGGAGCGAACGGATCCTGCTCCGTCTCGCAACCGAAACCGGGCCCGGTATCGGCCACGCTCGAGTTGGACCTCGTCGCCGTCGATCGACGTTCGCAACCGCAGCCGTCGCTGCGGCGCCGCGCCGTCGCGCATGGCCTGGATGGCATTCTGGATCAGGTTGACCAGAACCTGTTGGATCTGCAGTGCGTCGACGAACACGGGCGTCGCCGCGGCAGGCAGTTCCAACGAAAGCTCCACGTCGGCGCGGAGCAGTTCGGGCCGGCAGAGCTCGAGCACCTCGCGCGTCAAATCGTTCAATTCTTCGGCAGCCGCCTGGCCCGGGCCGGGGCGGACGAAGTTGCGCATCCGCAGCACAATCGCCCCGGCTCGCGACGCCGCTTGTTTCATCTCCATGACCGCTTGCCGCGATTTGGCGTTGCCCGGCAGTTCCTGTTCGAGCAGCAGTTCGCACGTTCCGGCGTAATTGACGATGGTCGCCAGCGGCTGGTTGATCTCGTGCGCCAAACCGGTAGCGAGTTGTCCCAGCGCCGTCACGCGGGAGGCGTGCGCCAATTCGCCTGAAAGCCGCTGCATCCGCTGTTCCGCCCGCTCGCGCTTCGCGCATTTCACGCTGCAGTGCCGCGTTGGCGTCGCGCAGTTCCGCGGTTCGCTGCGCAACGCGCAATTCCAACTGATCGCGTGCATCTCGCAGCAGCCCCGCCAAGGCTCGATGGCAGCGGTCGCTGGCGGCTAGTTGCTCCAATTGTTGACGGATCAGCCTGGTGGCGGGCCGCAGCACGGCGAAGTAGACGCCGCCGAGCAACAGCAGTCGCGAGCAGCATGGCGACCAGCGCCCCGCCGCGCAGCCAGGCGACCTGCTCCTGCGAAGCCGCCTCGAGCATGCCGACGGCGCGTTCCATGCCGCTCAAGTAGTCCGGTTCGTGATTCAGCATCACGCGCACGCGCCGTTCCGTCCCGGATTGTTCGCCGCCGGCGCCAGGCTGTCCCTGGTCCGCCGCAAGCTCCTCGGCCGCGTGCTGCATGGCGCGGAAGTGAGGTTCCAAATCGTGAAGCGCGTTCAGGATGCGAGGCGACCGGATCGGCTGCAGATTCAGCTCCCGGCTGCCTTGTTCCAAAGCCTGGTGCGCCGTCGACCAGCGGCGGAGCGTGGCGAGCAGTTCGCTGCACAGCTTCCGGCGAGCGGCCGGCTGTTGCTCCAACTCGATCGCCAAGGCTTCCTTGCAGAGCTTCTGGCTCAGCATCCGCTGGCGCCCGGCGATGTTGATGACGGGGGCGTAAAAATTCAACCGCATCAGTTGCGGCTGGATGACCGCCTGGTCCAGCACGATCAGCGCAGCAATGGCCGTCAGAACCAACAGGTAGCGGTTGGCCAAGGGGCGGATCAGTCGATCCGCCAGCGCCGAGGCGTCGGCCGACATTGCGGCCGTGCGTCCCTCCGTGGGCGAATCAGACATGAGCGACTCCGAAAGCCGTTGAAGTTCCACGAAGAGTCCGATGCAAGCGAGGCCGCCTCGTTGCGGAAATGCGTGAGTTGAGGCCCGGAATCGTCACCGATTCCGCTACAGGTACGGACGCAATTGAAAATCGCGTTCCAATTTCATCCTTAATCCCGCCGCGATCGCTCGCGTGGGATCGCGTAACGTCTTCTGGCGACGGCATCTAGGCTTCGCGGCAAGAAATCTGGCGACGGCGTTTTTCCCGGGTCCTTCGCCGCAGACTGCCTTTTGATTAAGCGGTGCTGCTCGCGAAAAAAGCAGCCGCAGTTTCGCAAGCATGTCCCAACGCGGCTTTTTGCTTCGGCTTTCCGAAAAAGGCATCGCCCGGCAAGCGGCAGGCACACGGGCTGCTTATCTCGCCGGCAAACCGCGTCGGAGAGGAGACCGAACGCATCGCCGTTAGCCCGGATTATTCACCAGCCCCCGAGATCGTTTGGCAATGCCTTCGACGCTAACCCGAAGCGTCAGCGAGGCGAATGCGTTTTCTTCGCCTCACTGACGCGTCGGGCTGGTAGGGGCTGAGGTAAAGCCCGGGTTAGCGGCGCAAACCGGACCTGGCCCCTAACCGTCTCAGGAACTCATGCAACACCACGGCAAAGCAACGCGCATCGATCTGTTCAACGTTTCCACGCCTCCCATGCGCGCTTTTCACATGGCTTGGCTGGCATTCTTCCTCTGCTTCTTCGCCTGGTTCGGCATCGCGCCGTTGATGCCCATCGTCCGGGAGCAGATGCAACTGACCAAGGAACAAGTCGGCTGGTGCGTGATTGGCTCGGTTTCTATCACCGTGCTGGCGCGGTTATTTATCGGCTGGTTGTGCGATTGGATCGGACCGCGCAAGGCATTCACGTGGCTGCTGCTGCTCGGATCGCTGCCGGTGATGGGGATCGCGCTGGCCTACGACTTCAAGACGTTCCTCTTTTTTCGCGTGTTGATCGGCGCCATCGGCGGATCGTTCGTGATTACGCAGTGTCATACGACGCTGATGTTCGCGCCCAACTGCGTCGGCACGGCCAACGCCACGACGGCCGGCTGGGGCAACCTGGGCGGCGGCGTGACCCAGTTCGTCATGCCGCTGCTGTTTACGCTGTTCGTCGGCGTGCTGGGTTTTTCCGACGAGGCCGGCTGGCGGTTGGCGATGGTTGTCGCCGGCGCCGCGCTGTGCGCTTGCCGGAGTGGCGTATTTCTTCCTCACGCAAGACGCGCCGGAAGGCAACTTCAGCGAGCTGCGCGCCGCAGGCAAGTTGCCTTCGGCCGGCGCGGGGCAAGTTTTCTGGAAGTCTGCCGCGACTCGCGAGTCTGGGCCTTGTTCGTGATCTACGGCGCTTGCTTCGGCATCGAGCTGACGATCAACAATATCGCCGCCCTGTACTTCATCGATTACTTCGACGAGTTCCGTGGCATGGACGGCGCTCAGGCCTTGCGGATGCAGGACTGATCGCCGCTTCGTTCGGGCTGATGAACTTGTTCGCCCGCACCCTGGGCGGCGCCTGCGGCGACCGCTTCGGCCGGCTGTGGGGACTCTCCGGGCGCGTGAAATGGCTGTTCGCGGCGCTGTTTTGCGAAGGCCTGTGCCTGATGCTGTTCTCGCAAATGCACACGCTGTGGCAGGCCGTTCCGGCCCTGATCCTGTTCAGCCTGTTCGTCCAGATGTCGGAAGGGGCGACGTTCGCCGTTGCGCCGTTCGTCAACCCCAAGGCGGTCGGTTCCGTGGCCGGCATCGTCGGCGCCGGCGGCAATGCCGCCGCCGTGGCCGCCGGCTTTCTGTTCAAGAGTGCCAGCGTGCCGTGGCCGACCGCCTATTGCTGCTGGGCGCCGTCGTCACCGGCTGCTCGTTCCTGAGCTTCGCCGTATCGCTCGAAGCTCAGCCGGAAACCGCCGGCCGACGTGCCGCAGCGCCGGAACTGGCGGCAGCCGAAGCCTGAGCGACGCCTGGCGCCGTATACCACAACCCTCCTTACGAGCTCGCCCTTCGATGTCCAATCCCGTAGAAGTGTGGAAATCTGCCAAGCACGGCTTCGATGTCTGGCCCGATATCGAACGATACGCGACCGCCGGCACGCCGATGAAGGAGATCGACGCGGCCGACTTGGAGCGGATGAAGTGGTACGGCTTCTTCTATCGCAAACGCGATACGCCGGGCCGCTACATGAATCGCATTCGCATCACGGCGGGGGAACTCTCGGCCCCGCAGGCGAAGGCCATCGCTCACCTGGCCTACGAGTTCGGCCATGGCGTGGTCGATGTCACCACGCGAGCCAACCTGCAGATGCAAGGGCTCGAGATCGAACATCTGCCCCGGGTCAACGGCCGGTTGGAAGCCGTCGGCCTGTCTTCCAAGCAAACCGGGCACGACAACATCCGCAACGTCTTCGCCCATCCGTTCAGCGGACTGACGCCGGACGAGCTCATCGACACGCGCCCGCTGTGCCATGAGATTACGGCGTTGTTTGTCGACAGCCGCGAATATGCCGACCTGCCGCGGAAAATGAACATCTGCCTCAACGGCACGGAACGTCATTCGGCCCACTTCTGGACGCAGGACATCAGCTTTCTGGCGATGCGCACGACGGAGGGCGAGATTGCCTTTCAGTTGCTCGTCGGCGGTACGCAAGGACAGAATCCCGCATCTGGCATGGCGGATGCCGGTGTTGGTGCGCCCGAACAAGTCGTCGATGTCACGCGAGCGATCCTCGATCTGTTCCGGGCCCAAGGCTCGCGCGAGAAACGCAACGCCGCAAGGTTCTGCTTCTTGGTCAAACAGATCGGCGTCGAAGGCGTGCTGGCCTGGCTCGACGAGCAGCTTCCGTATCGCTTGCAGCGCTGTGACGAACGCCCGAGGCCTGCCGTATCGTACGACGAACTGGTCGGCTGGTTTCGCCAACGAGATCCGCAGCTTTGGACGATGGGTTTGAGCGTGCCGCTTGGGCGGCTCTCGTGGCGGCAGCTTGAAGGACTGGCGATTTTAAGCAGCAAGTGGGGCGATGGGCAGTTACGGACGACTCACGAGCAGGGCATCGCGGTGATCGACATTCCCACGCGAGCTAAGGATGCCGCGGCCATCGACGCGGCGGCGCTCGGGCTGAGCGTTCACGCCGACTCGCTCGACCGCAACACAATGGCCTGCACCGGCAGCCAGTTCTGCAACATCGCCGTCACCGAAACCAAGGGCCACATGTTTCAACTGCTGGAGAAACTGCGGAAGAAGCAGGTCAAGCTGGAAGGCATTCGCATCCACATGAGCGGCTGCCCTTCGAGCTCGCGCAGCACTTCACCGCCGACATCGGCCTGAAAGGCGTGCGCGTCCGCCGTTTGCTCGGCACGCGCGAAGGCTTCGACGTGTTGCTTGGCGGCGGCATCGGCGGCCAGGTCGAGATGGGACGGCCCTATCGGCTTGGCGTCGATGCCGATCAGTTGCCCACGCTGATCGAAGAGGTGGTGGCCGACTATTACTTGCACCACCGCCCCGGGCAGACGTTCAGCGCCTATTGGCGAGAGCTGCTGCCAGAGGCCGATGCCGCGAAGGCGGAAGAGGAAGACTACCGGCCGCCCGTCTGGCTCTGCGAAAAGTGCCAGCATCGTCACGTGGGCGTCGACCCGCCGGCTTTCTGCCCAAGTTGTGCGGGTTTGCGCCGGTTCTTCGCTCGGCTCGACGAGATCGCCGAGCCGCTGCAGACAGAGAACGAGGCGAACGCGGAACCGACCGAGCGGGCCGATGGATTCCTCTATGTGGCCGAAGCGAGGGCGGTGCAAGAAGATGCCGGATTGGCCGTCGAAGCGGGCGGAAAGGAGTTGGCTTTATATCGCATCGGCGAACAAATTCACGCGGTGGACAATGCCTGCCCGCACGAAGGGGCGCCGCTCACCCAAGGCAGCGTGCAAGACGGCGTGATCACCTGCCCCTGGCACGGTTGGACGTTCAATGCCTGCAGCGGCTGCAGTCTCGATCCCGCCGGCCACGCGCTGGGCGCCTACGAGACGCTGGTCGAGGACGGCAAGGTGTACGTGAAGCCCGGCGCCGCGTCGGCAAGCGGCGCCGGCGCTCTCGCCGCGACCGCTCGCGGCACACCTCGCCACGCGGCGCCCATTGTCGCCGAGTTGCCGATCGTCGAAATCATTGAAGAGACGCTCGACGTACGCACGTTCCGCTTTGACAACTCGGCCGGTGGAATTCCGCTCGATCATGCCGGCAAGTTCGTCAGTCTGTGCGTCGAAAGCGAAGGCCGCGAGGTATGGCGCAGCTTTACAATCAGCTCTTCGCCCGCTCGGCCGGAGCGGCTGGACCTGACGATCAAGCTCAACCCGGAAGGAACGGTCTCGAAACATCTCTTCGCCCACGCTCGCCCCGGCGCCGGCTTCCAGCTGCGGGGGCCGCAGGGCGGGTTCTTTTACGATCCCGACCGGCACGTCGAGCCGCTGCTCTTGGTCAGCGCGGGCAGCGGCGTGACGCCGATGATGAGCATGCTGCGGCTGATCGCGGACCGTGGCGTCTCGACGCCTTGCACGTTTGTCTATGGCGCCCGTACCGCCGCAGATATCATCTTCCATCGCGAGTGTCTGCAACGAGCGGCCGAGTTGAAGACGCTGACGTACCATGTTTCGCTTTCGCAGCCCGGCGCGGATTGGCAAGGCGCTTGCGGCCGTTTGTCGGTTGACGCGGTGCGCGGAGTCGTGAGCGATCTGGCCGGGCGCCGTTGCTTTTTGTGCGGCCCGAACGAATTCATGGATGCCTTCCGTGAAGGCCTGATAATAGAGGGCGTGCCCGCCGACCGCATCCATACCGAGCAGTTTCACGCCGTCAACCTGGCGAGGAACTAGATGGCGTCGGCCGAACACGTACTGAACGATCTCATCGCTCGCGGCGAGCCTGCCGCCGACCCGCCGCCGCGCGGCGCCGCGCTCGTCGAAGCCTTGCTGGCCGAACAGCAGGATCTGTCGGCCGTCGAGCGATTTGCTCAGCGGCACGTTGACGGCGCCGAACCCGTCCAGGCCAGGCATTACCGCTCGCTGTTGCCAAGCTCGCCGCCGGAGCCAGGCCAGCAATATGCATTTGAGGTCGATCTCGACCGTTGCTCGGGCTGTAAAGCCTGCGTGACGGCTTGCCACACGCTCAATGGACTGGATGAACAGGAAACGTGGCGCGACGTGGGCTTGATGATTGGCGGTTCGCGCTCGCTGCCGGTGATTCAGCACGTGACCACGGCTTGCCATCATTGCCTGGAACCGGCGTGCCTGACGGCTTGCCCGGTGAACGCCTACGAAAAGGATCCCGTCACCGGCATCGTCAAGCACCTCGACGATCAATGTTTCGGCTGCCAGTACTGCACCTTGGCCTGTCCGTACGACGTGCCGAAGTACCACCATGCCAAGGGCATCGTCCGCAAGTGCGATATGTGTTCGGCGCGGCTAGCCGCCGGCGAAGCGCCGGCCTGCGTGCAAGCCTGCCCGCACCAGGCGATCTCGATCAAGTTGGTCGACGTGCAACAAGTCGTGGAAGACGCCGAGGCGACGCTGTTTCTGCCCGGCGCACCCGATCCGCAGATCACGCTGCCGACGACGGCGTACAAGACGCGGCGAGTGTTTCCTCGCAATCTGCTGGCGGCCGATTATTTTCGCTCGCAGCCGCAACATCCGCATTGGCCGTTGGTGTTGATGTTGGTGTTGACGCAGTTGTCGGTCGGCGCGTTCGCCGCCGCCTTGGCCTTTGAACGCGCGGCGCCGAGCGAGCTGGCCGACGCCGTGCGGCCGCTGAACGCCGTCGCGGCGGTCGTGTTGGGCCTGTTGGCGCTGGCTGCCAGTCTGTTTCACTTGGGCCGGCCGCAGTATGCGTTCCGCGCGGTGCTGGGATTGCGGCATTCGTGGCTCAGCCGCGAGATTGTCGCGTTCGGCGCCTTCGCCGCGCTGGCCTGCACCTATGCCGCGTGCTTTTTGGCGCCTCAACCGTTGTCGGCGCCGCTCGACGAACTGGCTGACGGGTTGGCGTGGGGCGTGGTGCTGGTCGGCGCCGCGGCGGTCGGCTGTTCGGTGATGATTTACGCTTTGCCGCACCGTGAGCTGTGGAATCCGGCGCGCACCGCCGTCCGCTTCGCACTGACCGCGGGCTGGCTGGGCGTGGCCACGTTTTGGAGCAGTTCGCTGCTGCTGTCCGTCGTTCGCCCTGCGATGATTGACGGCCACCTGGTCCGCGAACACGGCCGCCCATTGTGTCTCGTGCTGCTGGCCGTCGCCGCAACGAAACTGCTGTGGGAAGCATCGCTGTTCGGCCGCTTGTTGAGCCGCAATATGACGTCTTTGCGGCGTTCGGCCTTGCTCATGACCCGCGAACTGGCCAACGTCACGCTGGCCCGCTTTGCGCTGGGCCTGCTGGGCGGAGTCTGCATGCCGGGCTTCTTACTGCTGCGGTTCGCGGCCGGCGCCGCCGAATCACAAGTGGAGTTGCTGGTCTTCAGTTTCTTGCTGTTGGCGGCCAGTCTGGCGGGCGAGCTGCTGGAACGATACTTGTTCTTTGCCGCGGCCGCGGGGCCGCGCATGCCGGGAGGAATTCGCTGATGGCGACAGGCTCTTCCGCCGCAAATCGGATTGGTTTGCCGCGGCCGTATCTTGTAGACCGCGACGGGCCGTTGACTCGGGAGCTGGCGCTCGAACCGGGCGGCTTCGGTCTCGGCTTGTTGCCGGCCGACCGCCGGCCGGATGCGATTACGCGCATGGTTTGCGGATTCTGCTCGACCGGCTGCAGTCTCGACATTCATCTGCGGCAGCGTCAGGCCGTTTCGCTCACGCCGACGACCAATTACCCGGTGAATCTCGGCATGGCCTGCCCGAAGGGTTGGGAGGCGCTGTCCGTGCTGCAGTCGCCGGACCGCGCCGTAACGCCCCTGTTGCGGAACGAGCAAGGACGGCTGGCGCCGGTCGCTTGGGACGCGGCGTTGAAGACCTTCGTCGCGCGGATGCAAGGCGATCCAGGAGCAGCACGGCCCCGACTCGGTCGCCTTCTTGAGCACCGGCCAGATCGCCACGGAAGAGATGGCCCTGCTCGGTGCGCTGGCGAAGTTCGGCATGGGCATGCTGCACGGCGACGGCAACACGCGGCAGTGCATGGCGACCGCCGTCACGGCCTATCAAGCAATCGTTCGGTTTCGACGCTCCGCCGTTTACGTATGCCGACTTCGAACAGTCCGACGTGATCGTGCTGGTCGGCAGCAATCTCTGCATCGCGCACCCGATCATGTGGCAGCGGGTCGATGCGCAATCCGCACCAGCCGGAAATCGTCGTCATCGATCCGCGGGCGACCGAAACCGCCATGCAAGCCACGCTGCATCTGGCGCCGCAGCCCAAGTCGGACCTGACGCTGCTGTACGCCGTGGCCCGGCTTCTGATCGAAAGAGATTGGATCGATCGCGAGTTCATCGCTGCCCATACGCAGCGGCTTCGATGCAGTTCGCCGAGTTCGTCCAAGCCAATTCGCTTGGATACGCGCGGCCGCCGAAACCGGCCTGGAGCCCGAGTCGATCGAGCAGTTGGCTCGCACTTATTCACGAGGGCCAGCCGCGTTTCGTTCTGGTGGACGATGGGCGTGAACCAAAGCCACCAAGGCGTGCGCACGGCGCAGGCGATTATCAACCTGGCGCTTGATGACCGGCAACATCGGCCGGCCCGGCACGGGCGCCAACTCCGATCACCGGCCAGTGCAACGCGATGGGCTCGCGGCTGTTCAGCAACACGACCAATCTGCTGGGCGGCCGCGATTTTGCCGACGCCGCCGATCGCAGCCAGGTGGCCGACGTTGCTGGCATCGACGAGCGTCGCATCCCGAGCGAAAAGAGTTGGCCCTATCACCAGATTCTCGAGGGCGTGTTGCAGCGGCAAGATCCGCGGGCTGTGGGTCGTCGGCACGAACCCGGCCCACTCGTGGATCAACCAGAACTACGGCCCGCGACATCCTCGACGCGGCTCGATTTCCTGGTGGTGCAGGACATGTATCACTACGACCGAGACCGCGCAGATTGGCCGATCTGTGCTGCCGGCGGCCGGCTGGGGAGAGAAGGAGGGGACGTTCATCAATTCAGAGCGGCGCATCGGGCGGATCAACAAAGTAGCCCGGGCGCCGGGGCAGGCGCTGGCCGACTTCCACATCTTTCGAGCTGCTCGCCGAGTACTGGGGCTGCGGCGAGATGTTCCGCGCGCTGGTCGTCGCCGGAGGCAGTGTTTGAACTGCTCAAACAGCTCTCGGCCGGCCAGCCGTGCGACATCACGGGCATCGACGGCTACGAAATGCTCGACGCGTCGCGGCGGCGTGCAATGGCCGTTTCCCGCGCGGCGCCGCCGACTGAACGGGGTCCGAACGACGGCTGTTTGAAGACGGCCGCTTCTATCATGACGACGGGAAAGCGAAATTCATTTTCGACTCGCCGCGGCCGCTGCCGGAAGACGCCGAGCGAGAGCTACCCGTTGCTCTTGCTCACCGGTCGAGGCTCAGCCTCGCAGTGGCACACGCAGACGCGGACCGGCAAGTCGCACGTGCTCTCGAAGCTTCCACTGCGAAGGTCTATGTCGAGATCAACCCGGCCGACGCCGCCCGGCTGGCGATCAAGCCGGGCGAGCGGTGACGGTCTCTTCACAGCGTGGCGCCATTGCAGGCCGCAGCCGTCCCGACCCCGCAGTCCCGCCGGGCCAGGTCTTCATGCCGATGCACTACGCGGCCAGCAACCTGTTGACGGCCGCGGCCTTCGACCCCCACTCTCACCAGCCGGCATATAAGGCTTGCGCCGTACGAATCGACCACGAACCGACCGGAGTCCGCCGTTAAACAGGGTGCAAGGAAACACTTGCGTCCGACACCGTGACCCTGGTGCAAGTTGAAACGCAGGGGCCGATGCTCGGTCTGATTTTTTGGCCGTCCCCCCGCCCCGGCCGGATTTATGCAAGCTATTCTTCAGTGCTCGCGGTTTTTTTTGACGCCCGCCAGGGAGCGGCCGTGGGAATGCACAGCCTGCTCGGCCGCGAAATTCCGTTTCCAATCGGTCTGGGGCCGTATGGCGAAACACGCTAAAGTAGCAACCGCCGCCGGGTTCCCGGCGAATTGTTAGCGTCCGAAGTGCAAAGCTGACGAGAATTTAATCCAATTCACGTTGAGCGAGAACCTCGCTCTGCTAGACTACATATATCTCAAAGAAACTTTAAACCGATATCATGCCGGTTTGAGTTCCTCGGGCCTGATGGGCGAGATTTCCTCGGATCGTCGGTTCGTGTGTCGAGCGCGGCGATTCCGCCCAGGTCGTCTCAACCGGTACATAGGCTGAGCTGCTCGCGACTGAAGGGGTTTGCTACCGTCGAAAGTCTCGGGCGGTTCACGAACAAGAGCGAGGCGCCAATCTAATGTCTTATCCCAGCCAACAAAGCGACAAGTCCATCCGAACCCACGTCGAATACACCGGCACCGGCGTGCTGTTGAGCCAGTTGGAAGAGGAGTCCGACGCCGAAAACCTGTGCAGCTTCTTTGCAGCAAAAGGCGTGCGTGCAACCGTCGGTCTGCTCTCTAGAGACGGCAGCTTTTACGTCTTCCTCTCGGAACTGACGTTGGAATTCTTTCGCAATCTGGCCCAAGGGGCGAACCTCGAGCTGGTCTGAGCGCGGCGGACATTCGCCCGCGCTGCTTCGAATTGCCAACCTCCATTCTTAGTTCCGCTAAGACGCCGGCCGTCATGGCAGGCCAGGCGACGGCACAGCGGAGTGTGCCTGCTCCTTTGCAGACCGCACGGCGGATCGCGCGTGCGGCTTGGTTGATGACGCACAATGGTTCATGACGCTTTCGGAGCGTCGCGTTCGACCAGCTTGAGCAGCAACGGCAGCAAGACCAGGTTGCCGATCAGCCCGCCCAGCATCGTCAGACTGACGAGGACGCCAAAGTAAATCGTCGGCACGAAACGGCTCAAGGCCAACGCTGAAAACCCCACGACCAGCGCCAAGGTCGAGAAGACCATCGCCCTGCCGACGGTCTGATGCACCGCGTGCAGCGCCTCGTTGACGCTGTCGCCCGCCTGACGGCGCCGGCGAAAGGCCGTGATGTAGTGCACCGACGAATCGATCGCCAGGCCCATGGAAACGGCGGCGATCATGGCGGCGCCCATGTTGATCTTGAAGCCGAACCAGCCCATCAGCCCCGTCACCACAAAGATCGGCAGCGCATTGGGCGCCAGCGCAACCAGGGCAAAACGCAGGCTGCGGAAAGCCGCCAGCATCATCAGTCCGATGGCCAGCGAGGCCAGGCCGAAGGTGAGCCACTGGTCGCGGGTGACGCTTTCGATAATGCGCGTCAAGAGCACGAAAAAGCCGGTCACTTGCGCTTCAGGGAACTCTTCCCGGCTGACGCGCTGCACCTGTTCGATGATCGCGTGCTTTTGCTGCGACGACTGACGTTCGCGAGACCGCAGCATGATCCGCAGGAAGTAGCGATCGGGCGCCTGGGGATCGCGGCCGTGCAGCGACTGCACGATCGGCAATTGCCCGCCGATCAGCTTCAGCGTGCCTTCGAGATCCTGCGCCGCCTTGGCTTTTCCCAAGGGAATCAGCTCCAGCGCGTCAATCGCGCTGAGCGTCTTGGTCAGGCCGGGCGCCGGCTTGCCGTCGGGGCCCCGCACGACGACCTCGCGGCGCAAACGCTCCTCCAGGCGGGCCACGCGATCGATGAACTCGGCCCCGGCCGAAGCGGGGACCGGCAGAAACACGTCCCAGACGCCGGCGCCGCCCAGCCGCGACTCGACGAACTCGTACGAACGCACGATCGGACTCGACCGACGGAAGTTCTTGGTAAAGTCCGTCTCGACGTCGAGCCACGCGATGCCGGCGCTGCAAGCCGCGCAAAGCGCGACGATGATCAGCGCGAGACTGCGCGGGCGGGCGTTAATTGCGCCGACGAGACGTTCCAGGCCGACGTCGAGTCTTCCTTCGCCCCAGGCGCGGCGAGGATCGGCGTCGATCTGCCCCAGCAGAGCCAAGCCGGGAGTGAGCACGGCGATGCTGACGAGCGTCAGCATCGAGCCGAGCACCATCATCACGCCGAAATCGTGCACCGGCCCGACGCCAGACGCCATCAACGAGGCGAAGCCCGCGGCGTCGGTGGCGCAGGCCCAGAAGATCGGCGCCGCCAGTTTTCCGCCCGCCGCTGCCAATGCGTCCGGCGGCGCGTGGTTCGCCGCGCGCGCCTCGCGAAAGCCGATTAACAGGTGGATCACCGTGGCAATGCCGATCACGGTAACGATCGCCCACAGCATGGAACTGACCAGGCTCAAATGCAGGCCGCTGACGGCCAACAGCGCCTTGGTCCCGACGAGCACCGCGCCGACGACGGCCAGCGGCACGAGCACCCAGCGCACGCTGCGGAAACAGGCGATAATGGTCAGCGACAACAAACCCGTTGCGGCCAGGCCGAGCAGACGGCCGTCGTCCTCCAGATACCGAAATCCATCCACCACCATCACCGGTTCGCCGCTCAGCACGCCGCCGGCGGCGTGCTTTTCCAGCCGGCGCCGCAACTGGTCGACGGTCCGCGCACGCGGCGTCGCCGCGTGTCGTTCGGGTTGCAGCATGCAAACAATGCCGGCCGTTTGATGGTCGGCGCCGATCGTGTATCCCTCGCTGAGTTGCAGCACGCCGCTCGCGCAGCGATTGCAGAAACGAAGACGTCAACAGCGGCTTGACGCTCGCCAGGCTGAAGGCGCTGGCCACGCCGGGCACGGCCGCCAGCTCCTTGGTCAGTCGCTCCAGCCGATCGAGCCCTGGAGGCGAAAGCAGTTCCGGATCGACGTAGGCGGCCAGCGCGATCTCGTCGCCGCCAAAGGTGCGTTTGAGCTGCCGAAAGGGCGGCAGCAACGGATCATCGGGGGCGAACATGTTTTCGATCGAGCGATCGAATCCCAACTTTTGCGCCGGCGCCCACGCGGCGGCCACGGCGGCAATCGCCAACACAAGCAACGGCCGGCGCCAGGCCACAAGCAGTTGCGAGATTGACTGAGCCATAGGCCGGAGAGCGAAACAGGTAGAGACCGATCGGTTGTGTTGCAGGGCCGAGGCAACCATAATCGGTCTGGTCGGCGCGTTTGCCGCACGTTTCCTGGCTTATTGTACCGCCGACCTCCGCCGCCGATAGGCGCCGAATGCCCCGGTCGTCGAAAGCCGCCGCCCTCGCCGCGTCTGAAAGGCCTGCAGCGCCATCGCCATGCCGAGCTGTTCTTCCGAGTCCATCCCTGCCAGGCCGAAAGCCGCGCTGGACGCCGTTGCCTGGGCGGTACTCGCATTCACGCTGCTGGTGCGCGGCGGCGTATTGTTGGCTCTCAACGGCGCGTTCCACGCCGATCCCGACGGTTACCGGGCGCTGGCGAACAACGTGGTCGAATACGGCGTGTTCGGCGCCAGTCGCCGTCCGACCGCCTATCGCCCGCCTTTGTACCCGCTGCTGTTGGTCCCTTGCGAAGCGCTCGACCACGAGGCGCGGTCGCGAATCGCCCTTGGTTTGCTCCACGTGTCGCTGGGCGCCGTCACGGCACTCGCGACGCTTTGGCTGGGGCGGCGTTGGGGACTGGGCCGCTGGTCGGCGCTGGCGGCGGCGCTGACGGCGTGCGACCCAATCCTGCTGCATCAGTCGACGTTGGTCATGACGGAAACGCTGGCCGCGGCGCTGGTCTGTGCGGCGCTTGCCGCGCTGACCTGGACCGAAGCGCGGCCGGGCGCCAAACGAGCGGCGCTGGCCGGACTCGCCCTGGGCCTGGCTGCGCTCTGCCGGCCGACGTTCCTGGCGTGGGCGGCGCTCGTCGCTCTCGCATGGGCAGTGCTCCGCGGCGGGCGCCGGCGACTGACCGTGCCGGCCGTACTGCTGGTCAGTCTGGGCGTCGTGCTGGCGCCTTGGATTCTGCGAAATCTGCTGCAGTTCGGCCGCCCGATCGCGACGACGACGCACGGCGGATACACGTTATTGCTGGGGAACAATCCGGAGTATTACGCGTTTTTGCAACAGGCCGACTGGGGCGACGTCTGGCAGGCGGACCAGTTTGATCGCGAGGTTTCCCTCGCACGCGCCAACGCCGGGGATGACGAAATCAGCGCCGATCGGCGCGAATATGCGCAGGCCTGGCAAACGATTCGCGCACACCCTCAGCCATTCCTGGCAGCGTGTCTTGTGCGTCTGGGGAACTTTTGGGGCGTACTGCCGCACCGCACCCGTGCAGAGCGCGGCTTGCGTCGCAACGCGCTGCGGTACGCTGCGGCAAGCTGGTATTCTGCAGAGTTCATGCTGGCCGTGGCAGGCCTGTGCGTTTTGCGAAGTCGCTTGTGGCGGTCGGCGTGGCTCTGGGGCGTGCTGTTGGCGGCCTCGCTAACCGCCGTGCATGCCTTGTATTGGAGCGACATGCGAATGCGCGCCCCCCTGGCGGCGATCGTCGCCTTGCTGGCAGCCCGTGGATTTGGGAGCTTCTGGGAGCGGGCGCTGCGGCGCAAAACCGCTTCTGCCTTGGACTTAAAAACCGCCTCGCCGGCGTGAAGTTGCCTTGACCCATGAGGCGATCGACTCCTATAATCCCGCCCCCGACTTCGGAAGGTCGGCACATCTCTTAAGACGTTCGTCCGTTTCAGTTTATGGGTCCGGCGCGGCGCTGCCAGGAAGTTCAGGCGGCGCGGGCCGGAAGGATCGCCAATCTGCTGAGTAGGTCAACGGCTAATCGCTGGCTTGGATTGCCCTGCGCACAGCGCGTGTTGTGCGCAGCGACGCTGGCGCTGCGCATGGCGTTGGCGATCGGCTGCTGGTCGGCGGCCGACCTGGCCCGCGGGCAAATCGAACTGCCTGCGGATCGTCCCAGCGAACCGATCGTGGTTTCGGCCGAGCATGCGAACCATTGGCGGCAAGGCCAGTACGACGTCTGGCTGCTGCACGGCAATTGCACCATCCACCAAGGCGCCAACCGCTGCCGCAGCCGAGACGCCGTGCTGTGGGTCAAGGACGGCGAGCCGCTGCAGGGCGAAGTCGGCGAGGAGCAGCCGGCCGACGAGCTGCAAGTGGAAAACAGCCGCCATAAGATCATCGCCTACCTCGAAGGCGACGTGCAGATCGAAGCCGGACGCCACGAGCAGCGGCTACAGCAACCTTTGAATCCCGCGGACGATCGGGGCTGGTTGGGACGCTTCTATTCGACGGCGCCGATTCAGTTCCGCGTGAAGTCGTCCGGGGGAGAGCCGCCGCTGAAGCCAACGGTCTATCGGAAAGCTTTGCAGCGGCGCAATCCCGACGAAGAAGTGATCCAGCGGACGCAGTTCGCGGTCTCTGAGCCCGCCGCGGCGGAACCAGCGCCCGTCGTTGGCACGCGACGTCTGCGACTCTTCCCCCGCAGTTCGGTCAACCCGCAGTTCCGTTGGGTTCCCAACGAAGCGAAGGACGAAGGCGTGGGCGTATTCACGGGCGGTTTGACGATTCTCATTTCGAGCGATAACGAGGAGGAGCAACTCGACATCTCGGCCGACAACGTCGTGATGTGGACGACGGGCGTGTTGCAAGGGGATGTGCAAGAGCAGTTCCAGGACGACAACGTTCCGTTGGAAGTCTACCTGGAAGGAAACGTGGTGTTTCGGCAGGGAGATCGCGTGATCTATGCCAATCGCATGTTCTACGACGTGAACCGCCAGAACGGCACGATCGTCGATTCCGAGATCTTCACGCCGGCGCCGGGCTACGCCGGCATGCTGCGTTTGAAGTCGGAATTGGTGAAAGTGGCCCACGGCGACAATTTCTATGCACGCAACAGCTTTGTTACGTCCAGCGGCCTGGGCAAGCCGCGTTATCGGGTCCAGGCCAGCGAAGTGTTCATCGAAGATCACCAGCGGCCGATCGTCAATCCGCTGACCGGCACTCCGGTGCTCGACCCGGCCACGCACGAGCCCGTCATCGAGCACGAGCAGTTGGTGACGAGCAAGAACAACTTCCTGTTCCTCGGCCCGGTGCCGGTCTTCTACTGGCCGCGGTTTTCGACGAACCTCGATCAGCCCTCGACGTTCATCACCTCGGCCTTTTTCCAGAACGACAAGGTGTTCGGCACGTGGACCGAAGTTGAACTCAACTCGTTCCAATTGCTGGGCATTCGCAACGTGCCGAAGGGGCTGCATTGGACCGGCACGCTCAGCAATCTCAGCAAACGCGGCTTTGCCGCCGGCACGGACGTCATCTTCAATCGGCCCGACTTCCTGGGAGGCGGGCCGGTCACGAGCAATCTCCAGATTTGGGGCCTGCATGATAAAGGCTTCGACAACCTGGGCCGCACGCGCAACCACCTGGCGCCGGAAATCGCTTCGCGCAACCGCGGCCGCCTGCTCGAAAACTACCGCCAGCAATTGCCCAGCAACTTCCAGTTGACCGGCCAGATCGGATATATCACCGACCGCAACTTCCTCGAGCAGTATTACGAGGCCGAATGGGACCAGCGCCCGGACCAACTCACCGACCTGGAATTGAAGCGGATCATCGACAACCGCTCGTGGAGCGTGTACACGTCGGCCCGCTTGAATCCGTTCTTCACCGAGACGCAATGGTGGCCGCGAGCCGATCATTTCACGCTCGGTCAGGCCCTGCTGGGCGACCGGCTGACCTGGTACGAACACTCGAACGCGGGTTACGCCTCGTATCGGATCACTAATGTCCCCACCGATCCGGCCGACGCGGCGATCTTCAAGTACCTTCCCTGGGAAAAGAACACCTCCGGCCTGCCCTCGAACTTCCGCGGCAGCCAACTGGTAACCGCGCACGAAATCGACGCGCCCTTCGACCTGGGACCGTTCAAGTTTTCGCCGTACGCGATGGGACAACTGGCCCACTGGGACCAGGACTTAAGCTACCAGCAATACAACCGGGCCTGGGGGCAGGCCGGGTTGCGCGGCAGCATCGCCTTCTGGGCCTCGAACCCGACGATCGAAAGCCGCTTCCTTAACGTCCACGGGCTGGCGCACAAAGCCGTGTTCGAGGTCGACGCTTCGGCCTCCGATGCCAACAAGCGCATGACGATGCTGCCCCTCTACGACCCGATCAACGACAACTCTCAGGAGCATTTCCAACGCCGCTTCATGGTGATGGACTACGGCGGCGTACTGCCGTATAAGTACGATCCGCGTTCCTATGCCTTGCGCAGCGGGTTACAGAACTACGTCAGTTCGCCCGTCAGCGAAGTCGCCGACCGGTTCGAGTCCGTACGTTTCGGCCTGAACCAGCGCTGGCAGACCAAACGCGGACCGGCGGGCAATCGCCGGATCATCGATTGGATCGTGCTCGACGCCGGCGGCGTGTACTTTCCCAACGCGGCCCGGGACAACTTCGGACAGCCCTTCGGCTTGATGAACTACGATTTCCGCTGGCACGTCGGCGACCGCGTGACGATGCTCTCCGACGGCCTGTTCGATTTCTTCAACCAGGGCCAGCGCATTTTCTCAGTCGGAACTACCATCCAGCAGCCGCCCCGCATGAACTGGAACGTCTCCTTCCGCTCGTTCAACGGGCCGTTCACATACAACATGGTAACCCTTTCGAACAGTTATACGCTGAGCCCCAAGTGGCGAGTGACCTGGGGCACGTCGTTCGCACTCAACTCCTACAACATCGGTCAGAACATTTCAGTCACCCGCGTCGGCGAATCGTTCGTGACAAGCGCGGCCTTCTACGTCGACAACAGCAAGGCCAACAACGGCTTTAACCTCATGATCACGCCGCGGTTCCTCGGCCCGCAGATGCTGCGGCGCCTCGGCGGCGCCAATGTGCCGATGAGCAACCAGTACGGTTTGGAGTAAGCGCCGCGGCTATGATTCTTAACCGAAGGACCGCGGTGCGGAGATGGATCGCGTTCAGAACCTGCGTTTGATCCGCAGCGCGATCTCCTCGCGGTACGCCGGCGACGGAAGCGGCCCGCTATTTACTGGCCGCGACCGCGAGACTCGGCCGCTTGCCGGCGGTGAAGCGCCGCGTGCTCTTCTTCTTCGCTGGGGCGATTGTCGAAACCGCGCTCGGACGAGAATTCGATGCGGTCCACGAACTTCACGTTCGCGCATTCATCGATCTCGTCCGTGCGGCAGGCGGCGTGGTTGGGGATGAAGAACCGAATCGGTCCGCCGGCAGAAACCGGCAGCGGGGCGTCATCGAGCCGGTAGATCAGCACCGCGCGATCGCGAACGGCGTCTAACGGCACGCTGGCGTGAAAATCGTCGCTTGAAGCATGCAATGTGACGTATCGGGCCGTAGGCTTGACCCCGGCCAATTCCAGCAGAGTCCCCAGGCTCACCGCCTGTCCGCGGCGCTTGGCGCCAAGTTGGCTGACGTCGGCGACCTGCCGCTCGGCGTCAACCGCGGCCAGATCGGCGTACGATAGCGCAAGCGGGCGATCCACGTCGCCGTCCAGCTTCAGAAGAATGCCTTCGCTCATGGCCTTGCCCGTCTGGCGCTGGCCGCCGCAACGTATGCGGCAGCATTAGCCCCTGTACCGCTGGAGCCCCGCAAACGTTTAGCCCTTGCGATGTCGAATCTTGGCTCGCATGCGGCGTTTCTTGCGGCCGACCTTGCGGCGCCCTTTGCCAGTTCTTTTCGTACCCACATAATTCTCCGTAAGACGTTCGTTCAGTTTGGCCGCCGGAAACGGGTCAGGCGTACAGGCCGATAAGCCGGAACCCCCTGTGATCAAATCCCGTTCCCCGATTTCGGGAACCCGATAGCGTATCAAATCAGCCCCCGGTCCGGCAAGGCGCTCAGCCGCTTGAGGAGCTGAAAGTATTCTGGCGCGGCTGCCGGCGCTCCGGTCCGCGCACGCAGGGCCGCGGCCATTCGGGCGGGGGAAGACTGGATTTCCGTTATCTGCCTTGTTTGCCGCTTCTTGCGCGACGGCTCAAATCTGCGGCAAACGGCATGCGATTCCGCCCGTTGACCGCGCTGTTTCCCCAGCGTAAAGTACATGCTGGCAATCATGATACGAAAAGTCAGCTCTGGCTGAGGGTCGCCCCCTGAGCGGCGGCCTCTTGCCTGCCATTTCTGATCGAGGAACCATGCTCGCGAAGCGAGTGATTCCCTGCCTTGACGTCGACCGAGGCCGGGTGGTCAAAGGGACGAATTTCGTGCAGCTTCGCGACGCCGGCGACCCGGTGGAGGTGGCTTCGCGCTATGAGTCAGAGGGCGCCGACGAGCTGGTATTTCTCGATATTACCGCCAGCCACGAAGGGCGAGAAATCATGCTCGACGTGGTTCGCCGTACGGCCGAAGTGGTCTTCATGCCGCTTTGCGTCGGCGGCGGAATCCGCACGCTGGAGGACATCCGTCAGTTGCTCAACGCGGGCTGCGACAAGGTTTCGATCAATTCCGCCGCCCCGAAGAATCCGCAGTTTGTGGCCGATGCCGCCCGCCGATTCGGCAGCCAGTGCATCGTGGTCAACATCGATCCCAAACGCGTGCAAAAAGACGGCCGCGAGGCGTGGGAGGTCCACATTAACGGCGGCCGGATCGGCACGGGACTGGAGGCGGTGGCCTGGGCGCAAGAGGTGGAACGTCTGGGCGCGGGCGAGATCGTACTGACCTCGATGGACGCCGACGGCACCAAGCAGGGCTATGACCTGGAAATCACGGCGGCGGTCAGCCGGGCCGTTTCGATTCCGGTGGTGGCCAGCGGCGGCGCGGGCCGGCCCGAACACCTGGCCGATGCCATTCAACAGGGGCATGCCGACGCCGCGCTGGCGGCCAGCATTTTTCACTTTGGCGAGTTTACGATTCAGGAAACCAAACGCATTATGGCCGAACGGGGCATTCCCGTTCGCGCCGCTCGGGAAATGTAGGCAGCACGACAGCTCCCAACACGACAGAGCCCAATTCGACAGCTCCCAACACGACAGAGCCCAATTCGACAGCGCCCAACACGACAGAGCCCAATCCGACAGAGCGAGGTCCAACGATGGCGACCGCCGTCCCTGACGCCGTAGCGTCAAAATACATCAAGAAGTACGAAGAGTTCGAGATTGACAAGTTGTTTCGCGCTTTGGTCAAGCTCAATGGGAGCGACTTGCACCTGAAGGCCGAGCGACCGCCGATCATCCGCGTCAATGGCACGCTACGGCCCCTCGACCGCGGTCCGATCGAAGACGAAGAGATGGTCCGCATTTGTTTTCCGCTGATGAACGAGCGGAACCGCAAGATTTTCGAGGAGACGGGCGGGGCCGACTTCGCCCACACCGTCGACGTCGACGGCGCGAGATGGCGCTTTCGCGTCAATTTGCTGCAACAGTTGGGCCACGTGGGCATGGTGGCTCGTAAAGTGAACCAGTGGATTCCCGACTTCGAAGGGCTGTATTTGCCGACCGGAATGGTCGATCTCTGCAAGTTCCATCAAGGCATGGTGCTGCTGGCCGGCGTGACCGGGTCCGGCAAAAGCACGACGATCGCCTCGATGCTCAACTGGATCAACAAGAATTACCGCAAGCACATTCTCACGCTGGAAGACCCGATCGAGTTCGTATTTACCGAGGAAAAGTCGCTGATCAACCAGCGCGAGATCGGCCTGGACGTGATCGACTTCGGCATCGGCATGAAACACGCCGTGCGCGAAGACCCCGACGTGATGCTGGTGGGCGAAATGCGCGACGAGGAAACGTTTATGACGGCGATTCACGCCGCCGAAACGGGCCACCTCGTGTTCGGAACGATTCACGCCTCCAGTGCTCCGTCCACCATCGGCCGTATTCTCGACCTTTTCCCGCAGGAAATGCATAGCTCCCTGCGCAGCGCCATCGCCATGAACATGAAGGGCATCGTCGCGCAGAAACTGCTGCCCTCCATCAAGGAGGGCGTCGGGCGCGTGCCGACGGTCGAGATCATGACGTTCAACTCGATTATCCGGAAGCTGATTCTGGAAGAAAAAGACGAGAAGCTCCCCGACGCGATTCGGATGTGCGAACGCGAAGGCATGCAAGACTTCACGATGAGCCTGAAGAGCCTGGTCGACAAGGACTTGATCGACCGCGAGACGGCTTTTGAAGTTGCGCCGAACGTCGACGCGTTGCGGATGGCTCTCAAAGGCATCGAAGTCAAAGCACCTGGGATTCTCTAATGCATCGAGCGTTGTTGGCGGGCTGCCTGGCGGCCCTGGTTTGGGGTTTGGGTTCGCAGTCCGCCTGCGCCCAGGAACAAGTCACGGCTGCGATGCAGCAAGACATCGTCTCCGTGGCGCAGGGCTGGGACCAATACCTGCAAAGCGACGTCGTCGACGTCGTGCTCAATGCGCTGAAAGTCGTGCTGTTGATCGGGTTGTATCTGACCTGGGTCAATTCCGCAGACTGGGTGAATCGAGACCGTTTCGAGCGCAAGGTCGGCAAGGGCTGGAACCTCGCCATGTTCCTGCCGTTTTCGATCTTTTTCATCCTGCTGATATCGCTGGTTTGGTTGGCCGGGCTCGCCATCTTCTTCTGGATCGGATACCCGATGCTCTGCCTGGCGTACTTCGTGCCGTTTGTCGTCTATGTGGTGAACCGCAACGGCCAGGTGGAAATCGACGATCGGGTATTCACCAAGAAGCACCTCAGATTCTGGTTCCTGACCAGGCTGCAACAGCTCGGCATGAAGGTCAACGCCGAGGAAAAGGGGATCGACGAAATCGGTCCGCCCGTCAAACTCTCGGCGCGAGGCGGCGCCACGGAGCGAGACGACAACATCAACCTGCTGACGGCCAGGCAGTCGCCCGGCTACTTGTCGGCGAGAGAAATGCTGGCCGAGGCGTTCAATAACCGCGCCTTGACCGTCATGCTCGATTACACCCAGACTTCGGTCGCGGTTCGCTTCCAGGTCGACGGCGTCTGGCATCCGGGCGAGGCGATGGAACGCGAACCAGGCGACATGATGCTGGCGGTGCTGAAGACGATTTCCGCCCTGAACGCCAACGACCGCCGGAACCGCCAGAGCGGAGTCTTCGGAGCGGAGTACGAGAAGCAGAAACGCGCCTGCCGCCTGACCAGCCAGGGAACCCAGACCGGCGAGCGGGTCTTGCTGCAGCTCGAAGATCCGGACGTGAAGTCGAAGCGGCCGCTCGATCTGGGCATGCGGCAAAAAATGCTGGACGAACTGAAACCGGCGCTCGAGTCGAAGGAAGGATTGGTCATCGTCTCCGCCCCTCCTAATGGCGGCGGCCTGACCTGCGTGTTTCATGCAATTCTCGGCTGCATGGACCGTTATACGCGCGGCTTCATTTCCATCGAGGACTCGGCCGCCAAGGAGCTGGACGTCGAGAACATCGTCGGCCACACGTTCGACGGCGCCGCCGGCCAGACGCCGGCGACGATCCTGCCCAAGCTGCTGCGCGAGTATCCGGATGTGATCGTCGTTCCCGACATGAAAGACGCCGAATCGGCCCGGCTGCTTTGCGAGCAGGCCGTCGGGGATCGCACCGTGATCACCACGGCGCGGGCCAAAGAGGCCTGTGAAGCGCTGCTGCGGGTGGCGCAACTGAAAATGCCCCTGGATCAACTGGCGTCGGTCGTCAAGGTCGTCGTCAATCAGCGGATGGTGCGCAAGCTGTGCGACAAGTGCAAGGAAGCGTACCCGCCGCCGCCCCAGTTGCTGCAGCAACTCGGCATTCCGCCCGGACGGGTGGAAGCCCTGTATCGCCCGCCGACTCCCGATCCGGAGAAGCCGCAAGAACCGTGCGAACAATGCCGCGGCATCGGCTATTACGGACGGACCGGCATCTTTGAAACGCTGATCGTGACCGACGAGGTGCGGGCCGCCTTAAAGAAAACCCCGCAGTTGAACGCCATGCGTCAGGCCGCCCGCAAAGCGGGCATGCGCGTGCTGCAAGAAGAAGGCGTGCTGCTCGTCGTGACCGGCGTTACTTCGCTGCCCGAACTGATGCGGGCTCTAAAGGAATAAAGCCGGGCGCCTTATTTCGCCGCCGTTTGCGGCGCTGCGGCCTTGCCAAGCTCCAGCAATGCCTTCATCGGCAGGATGCTGTAATAGATTCCGCCGATGATCAGTCCGATGCAAACCACGGCGCCGATGCTGTCAAACAAGGGATGAAAGGCCACCTTCACCTTGGAGAGCGCGTCCGTGGCCGTTCTCAGCACGCCCAGGAACACCAGAAACAAAACCCAGATCACGACCATCCCAATGCCCAGCACGATGAGCTGGCCGTCGGGAGCGGGTTGGGCGAGCGAGAGAATGCCCTTGAGCGCCGGCTCCCAAAACAGCCAGGTGGCGAAGAAGGCAATGAACCAGTTGAAGAACAACAGGGCGTTGCCCCACACGCCTTCCTTGCGAGTCGTGCCGAGCATCCACAGGGAAACGAACCCCAGGCCGACCCAGTGGATCATCAACATCGTGCTCCAGCCGTCCATCTCGCCGTCTCTCCCGTTGGCTGCTTAATCAGACAATGTTTGCCGAATGAACTGGTTTGTTAATGCGGCGCCCGCGGACATCATCCTTGCCCGGCTCGCGCACGGCCCCCCCGGTCCTGCCTTACTGGTCCCGCCTTACTCCGCTTCCGCTGCTTGCCGCTTTTTGGGCTTATCCAAACGCTTCGAAGGTTTGGAAAGGATGGCGATTTCGGCCGCCATCAGCACCCAGAAAGCAGTGAACATGGCGCCAATCTGCCAGGGCATTCCGCCGGTGCCGGAGACCAGAAACGTCTTGGCGGCATCCTCAGGCGATAAAGCGGCGGGGGCGGGCGCCGGACTCGGCGCTGCCGCCTGACCAGGCATGGCTTCCGGTCCGGGCATTCCTGCCGCAGGCGGCATGCCTTCCGCCCCAGGCATCGGCATGGCCGCGTCCGGCGGCATGCCAGCCGGAGCGGCGCCCGGTTGCGGCGGAACGGCCGGCGCGGTGGGGTCTTGAGCCCAAGCCCGCGAAGGCCCAAGCGACGGCAGCAATATCCCGCCCAGCAATAGCAGGACGGCGTAAAGCCTGACCGAAGAATGTCCGTGGCAAAGCATCGTGGGGTGCATCGTGGGGTGCATCGTGCGGTGGTTCCTGTTGCGCGTCAGACTTGCCGACGCGCGGCCCCAAGTCGAGCGAGACCGGCGAGCGGGACTGGCAAGCGAAGCCCTATCTTAATCCAAACAACTTGAGGAAACGAGTGCCTCTCGCGTTGCGCCGCACGTCGCCCGGATTCCGGGGGGCCTTTGCCGCCGCCCCAAGCCGACCTCTTCCGCCGCCCAACGGGGCTTTATTGCCCCGGCGTCGGCGGCGGCTGAATTTCCGGCGCCGGCATGCCGGGCAGCGGCGTCGACGGGTTCCGCTTCCGATACCCGACCAATACGTCCTTCAAGATGAAGTCTTCAGGGAATGGCTGGTCGAGCTTTTTCAGCGTCTCGGCGTACCCCTTGATCGCGTCCACCAGGTCGTCCGAACCGATGCCGTCTTCGACCATCTCCGGGAAGGCCTCGAACGTCTTCCGCCACTCGGCAAAACCGCGTTCATAAGCTTCGCGGGCTTCCGGCAAGGCGGCGTCGTCGTACAACTGCTTGGCCTGATAGACCAGCCGCCGGCCTTCCAGGGCCGAGTCGGTCTCTTCCATTCGGCAACGCGTTTGCCAGTACGTGAAGTTGATCGTGCCGCGGTCGCGATCGATGGCCCGCGCCATGCCATCCAAGTGCAGGATCTCCTCGGCCAGCTTTTTGGCCTCGTCAGCCTGCGGGCCTTTGACCCGATCGGCCACTTCCTGATGCGTGACAAACAGCTTCATCTCGGCGTCGTACGCCTGCCGGGCCTCCGGCATGCTGCGGGTTTCCGCCGGAATGGCCAACACCTTCCGGTCCGCTTCAGGCAGCTTGGCCTTCTTTTCTTCGCGGATTTCGTCTCTCGCTTCGGGCGCCAGAGCGTCCAGCTTGGCCACGGCGTCCAGGACCTTTTGGCGGCTCAGTTCCAAGTCGTTGAGGCGGATCGTGAAACCGTCGGTCGTATTCAACTCGCGGTTGCCGAAATCGGTCCAACGGCGATTCGCTTCTTGCCAGGCGACTTTGGCCTTCTCCTCGAACGTGCCGTCTTCTTCAAGTCCGTGGCGCATAATTGATCTGCGACATGCCGGGCTGATTGAAGAACGTCAGCGGATTCATCGAGCGGATGGACTGCGCCGCGGTCGTCGACCAGCGACACCGCCTGCTCGAAAAACTCCTGCCCCACCAGCCAGTTGTCGCGGCGGTTTTGCGGCCGCGAGCGGTGGTTGGGAAATTCCGGATCGTCGTCCTCGCGGAACAGCCGGCGGAACTGCACGCGTTCGTCCGCCACGCCGATCTTGTTGCCCGTGAACCAGCCGGTGTCGAAGACTAACCGCGGCTCCATCTGGTTGTAGCGGGAGCCTCGGCGGAGAAACTTGATGCCTTCCTTGACCCAGAAGTAGCGGTCGTGGTAGTCGTCCCACTCGACCGAGATGTTGTAAGAAACGTTCCAGGCCTGAAACCGCCAGACGCTGATGTAGTTGGGCTGCAGCTTGGCGAGCTGGTCGAGCGTCGCCTGCAGTCCGGTCCAGTCTTCGGTCTTTTTCGCCTCGTTGGCCTTTTCCCACAGGATATTGGCCGCCACGCCGCGCAGCCCGAGCGTGGCCAGCTTGATCGTTTCGCCCGCCGGATCGATCTCGCCCAGGTTGGCCTGGCCAAGCTGGAATTGATCCCTGAGTTGCGCCAAGCGGCCGCCCGCCCGGGCCTTTTCGTTGCCCACGGCCACCGTCGCCGGCTGGCTGTAGTAAGACAACGGCAGCAGCAGAATCACGATCAACGACAAATACGTGAGCTTTCGAATCAGCGATCGCCGGTTCATTTCGCCACCTCGCGCACTTTGAAAAACAGGAAGCCGGCTATCAGCACGGGCACGACGTAACCCAAGGCCGTCGTGATGTGGATCAACAGCAGGTCGGGAGAGATGTCAAATCCGCTGGATACGTAGCTCACGTCGCTCATGGCGGGCAGATCGGGCAGCAGATGGGCCACGACCCACAGCGGCACGCGCTCGATCTTGTCGAGCCACATGGCGACCGTGTTGGTGTACGTCTCTTCCAGCGGAGTCATGACGTTGTCTTGCTTGACGATGCGGATCAGCGATTCGAACGTGCCGCCGCCGTACTCCTGGTTCAGCGACAGCCGGGTGAGAAACTGCACGAAGAAGCCGCCGATCATCGTGGCGATGGTGGCCAGCATGGCGACCGCCCCGTTGAGGAACGTGCTCCACATCACGCCGAACGTCGTGATCAACACCATCTGCAGCCAGATGCCGACGTAGCCCTTGGCGAAGTTGAGCCAGGGAGCTCCTTCTCGCTGCAGCAGGTAAACGTCGGGCTGAGCCATGCCGAAAAACTGCGAAGCGTCGAGGCACGTCAGCTCGATGTCCAACTCGCCGTCGTCCACCAGATCCTCGAACACGTCGATCGTCTGGTTGTCTTCGGTCGTCAGCTTCAGCGGAATCAGATGCCGATCGACGCTGAATTCGTTGGCGACGAAGTTCTTCAGCACGTGCTTGACTTCCGGCTTGTTCGGATTCTTAAGCGTAATCGTCCCGCCGATGCCGCGGTTGATGTCGCCCTTGTAAGTGCGGAACACGCGGATCGTCATTTCCAAGGTCATGCCGTCGGGAAAGTCCTGTTTCCGCAGGTTCTTGAAACGCCACGTGGCCGCGGCCTGCGAGGCGCCTTCGATGTAGCTGCGGTAGGTCCATTCGTTGCCGACGTTGATGCCCTTGTCGGTCGGATTGCCGCTGCGGTCCTTGAAGGACAACTTGCCGTAGACCGGCACGCGGGCTTTGAATTGGCCCAGCGGCGGCCCGACGACGTACTCGGTCCGGCCGTCGCGCTCGACGGCGGTCACGCGGTGCGTGTGGTTTTGGGCCGGCTTGGTTTCGCCATTCCCCTCGGCGTCGAGCTGGACCTCGTGGCGATGCCCTCCCGTAAAGCCGGTGCGGCCCTGCTTGCCCGCCTCGACGCCTTCGTCGGCCGCGACTTCCATCGGCAGCAGGTCTTCCTCGGTCAATCCGTGCGTGTGGTCCAGCGTTCGCGACACGAACCCGTAGCTGCCCAGGCCCATCAAAAACAGCAGCGCCGTGCCGATGGCGGAAAAGCCCAAGGTGCGTCCCAGCACCACTTCGCTCGGCCGCACGGGTTTGGTGACGATCGTATAAATCGTGCGGTTCTGAATGTCGGCCGGCAGGCTGAACGCGCTGAGCAACAGCGCCAGCAACAACACCAGGTAAGACGTCGAGGTGAGCACGAAGCTCAGGTACAGCTTGGCGGGGTCGGTTTTGCCGGGATCAAGAAACCAGCCGGCAAACGCCAGGATGACGACGAACACGCCGAATCCGACCAGCACGCGCCGACGAATCGACTCTTGCACGGCCAGTTTGGCCAGGGCGAACACGCGCGCGCGGCGAAATAAAGACGATGTCATTGACGCTCGACGCCAGCACCTTGTAGATGACGTCGCCCGCCTTGTGCGGGCCATACGCGCGGTGACGGCGCGATGAAGCTGAAAATCAGGGCCCCCAGCGCCACGGCGCCGACGCCGGCCAGCCAGATCCAAAGTGCGCCGGGCGTTGAACCTGACCAGAGAAAAAGCCATTCGAGAAACGGAGGATATTGTGTTTCGAGGACCATGCCAGAACCGGACCGAGAAGAAATAGGATGATTTACGCTGTCTGCTTGGACGCCGAGCGAAGCGGTCGCCGCCCGACAAGGAGTTGAGACCGGCCGACGCCGCGGGCCACGGCCGACGTCTCGGCGTGATTTCGAATCAGCTTTCGCGGCGCGGCGGCCCGGTCGCGCTTCGCTGTCTCGGACGATGTTCAGGAACAACTCCTCCAGCGTCGTGGTCGGATTGTCCATCATCAGCAGCTGTCCGTGGTGCCGCTCGATCACCGCCTTGATCTCTGCTTTCGCCGCGTCGCTCAAGGCCGTCGTGCGAATCTCGGTCACGTCGCGAACCTTGAGCAGGCTGTCGACCCGGCCCAGTTCCTTCAGCTCGCCCTGGTGCAGGATGGCGATGCGGTCGCAAACGTCTTGCACGTCGGCCAGCAGGTGGCTGCACATCAGGACCGTCTTGCCCTGGTCTCGGAGCTGCAGGATCAGGTCCTTCATCTCGCGGCGTGCCGATCGGATCGAGCCCGGTGGTCGGCTCGTCGAGCACGATCAGCTCGGGGTCGTTGATCAGCGCCTGGGCCAGGCCGATGCGGCGGGTCATGCCCTTGGAATATTCCTTCAACTGGCGGCGTTTGGCCCAATCGAGCCCGACCATGCTCGATCAGCTCGGCCGACCGCTGCCGGCGCACCGCGGCGGGCATGTCGAACAGCCGGCCGTAGAAATCGAGCGTCTCTTCGGCGTTGAGAAAGCGGTACAGGTAGGATTCTTCGGGCAGGTAGCCGATGCGCTCGTTCTTGGTGACGTCGGTGGCGTCCTTGCCGAAGACCAGGGCCTGCCCGCTGGTGGGAAACAACAACCCGAGCAGCAGCTTGATCGTGGTGGTCTTGCCCGAGCCGTTGGGGCCCAGCAGCCCGAAGATCTCGCCGCGGCGGACTTCCAGATCGAGGGCCTTCAGCGCCCGCACCTTCTGGCGGCCCCAGAAGTCGCGATACACCTTGGACAGGTTTCGGGTTTCGATGACGACATCCGAGGTGCGAGAGGCATCTGCCGCTTGGGACTCCGCTACAACCGCCATTCTGTGTGTCTCTCTCTCGAAAGGGGGGGATGAGCTCGATAGATTGATGATTTAGTCGCCGAAGGACGATCGCCCTCAGGCCGGCCCGTCGGCGGCGAGAATCTCTCAGAATCGGTGCTTCAATTGACAGGTCTCGAATTGACCTGGCGCCTGACGATACGGTTAGCTTTACGCGTTGGCAGTTACCAGGGTTCGCCTGTTTTTCAGAATTTATCTCAGCAGCCCACACTGCCGACAAGTGACTGAACCTCCTACTATAAAAGGGGCTTTGAGGCGGTTCAAGCAATCTAGGGCGCCGAAAGCCAACTTCTAACAAAACGCTGCCCGGATGTCGCGGCGAGCCGTCCCGCCAAACATCGCGCGGCGGCTTGGTCATTTAGCGTTTCGCGTGCTCGCTTGCGGATCTCAGCTTTCTGCTGATCGTTCCTTTGCCCGACGCGCCTTTGCCCGAGCAGCCGCCGCGGAGCTTCGCCGGGTTCCGGCGGTTTTTTTGCCTTTAACCAGCGGCCCGCGGCCTTTTGTTGCGACCGCTTTGACGAAGTCGACGCAAATGGCTATGATACGTGGCTCTATTATCATTGTCCGCATGGCTTGGCGGCGCCAAGCCGGCAGACATGGCCGCCTCATGGCATGGCGTCAAGGCGGCCGCTCAAGACAATTTCAGGCAGCACTATGGCAGAATACCAACGTTCCCGTACCCCTTCGAAAAGACGATCCAAGCTGGCCAACCGCGCAAGAAGAAGCATCCCGTCTTTGTCGACGGTGCTCGCCCGCGGCCCATGTACGTCGATTACAAAGACTTGGAACTGCTCGGCAAGCTCACCAGCAGGCAAGGCAAGCTCATCGGACGCCGCAAGAGCGGTTGCACGGCGGTTAGCCAGCACGCGGTGACCAAGGCCGTCAAGCGAGCTCGCTTCATGGCCCTGTTGCCCTACGTCGCCGACTGAGCCCGACGTCGCGGACTGAACTGAGCCCCCGCTCCTGGGGCCCCGCACCTGGGGACAGTCGCTCCCGACTTGCTCGACAGTCATGGTGCGTTGCGCGCCCGCTCTTACGGTGCGCGGGGCGGAAGAAGCGCTCAGCTCCGCCACATGCGGCACCGCTGCCCCGGCATTCTCGGCGTTCTCGCCGCGCAGGACAAATTCAGCGCCGCCTTCAGTCGCGCTGCAGGTTTCAGGCGGCAACCCACCTCCACCCGCCCGTTGCGGCGGCGAATTTCCCACCTTCGCGCTTTCCGCGGCGTGGGCGAGCGAACTTGGCAGTTTTTACAATTCATTCCGTATTTTTGCGATAAACTCCGCGGCTCGTCTCAATCGGAGCATTCGCTGCAACTAGCTGTTTCCAAATGACTTGCGGCAGTCCATCGAAGTTCCCGGCCGCGCAGGAGCGAATCGGCACGCAGGATGCAATGGAAGCATCCAGCCGCGGCCGGAAACGCCCCGCATCGCTCGCTACGGATGACAGCAGACCGCCAATCAGCAGGAAGGATTCTGTCCATGAGTCGCCACGCCAAGCTGCTCTTGATGAAAGAGATTCTGGAACACTTGGACGACCGTCATCAAGAATGGGTGCTGGCCGATGACGATTCCGGCAGTTACCTGGCCGACGCGATCAAGCGAGACTTGGAAGAGATCCGCCGGCTATGCGATTCGCTGAAAAGCGAGTCGCTTCAGAGCCGCCGCGCTGGGGCGGTCGCTGCGGCCTGAGGCCCCGCAAGTCCCTTGAACACGCCGTGGTCTCCGCGACCGCGAAAAAAGAAATACGCTCTGACGAATCACTCCCTTTATCCCGCCAAATTTCCCGCCCCTCCCATTCGAGGGCCGGACGAGTCGCCCGCGCTCGTCCGGCCCTTTCTTATGCGCCTTACGCTAGGGAAGTCACCAAATCCGTGGCATCCGTGCCATTCGTGGTTCCTGTTCGCAGCGCCGCTCGCTCCGCTCTTCCGGCAGCACCGAAGGTGCAAGATTCATCAGCCCACGGGCGAAGCCCTGGGTAACCGGGCACGCGCTCAAAACCATTCAGACAAGCCCCAACGGGGCGTCACAAAAAGCGCGCAAGCAACAGAGCCGCGGTCCGGCGCAGAAACCAGGGTCCACCGCGCCCCCGTTTGTTTCACCCCGTTTGTTTCACCCCGTTTGTTTCACCCCGTTTGTTTCACCCCGTTTGTTTCACCCCGTTTGTTTCACCCCGTTGGGATCCACGACGATGGTGCGGCGGCACGGTAACCAGGGCTCCGCCCTGGCCTGGTGAATCTGACCCCGTTGGGGTCGGGAACAGCGGAAAACCAGACACCCAGGATTTCCGTGGCAGTGGGACCGCGAACTACGCCCGCCGACGAACTGGATAGACGCTCGCAGCAGGCGCCGAAGCGAATGCCAGTTACAATTCTGCACATTTGCGAATCGGGCGCGAAGAAGGTGTCAGCAACCGAGACGGATCACCAATTGACCAAGGTCGACCGCAGGGACGCTGCGTCCCTCGGCTGCCGAGGCGTCGTTTGCGATCATTCCACATAGAGGAACTGCCGCCGTCGAACTCCGGGAAACCAGACATCCAGGATTTGCGCGGCCGTGGGGCCGCGAACTACGCCCGCCGACGAGCTGAATAGACGCTGGCAGCGCGTGCCGAAGCGAATGCCGGTTGAAATTCTGCACGTTTGCGGTGCACTTAACCCACTGGATAAGGATGGGTGTCTGCAAACTCATCCTGCAAACTCATCCCGAAACCAGACATCCAGCGTTTGCGCGGCGCACGGGGCGAGCGAATGCCGGCTGCAATTCCGCACGATTGCGGATTAGGCAACATATCGCGAAAGGCTGGGCGTCTGCAAACTTGGCGCCCGTCGCTGCTTCAATCGCCTTCCCCGCTGCTCGTTGCTCGCGGGCCCGATTGACGACGACGCCGAGCAAGACGGCGAAGGAGGTCAAGAGGACGATAAGAGAAGGGAGTGACTATTGGAACCAGCGGAGACGGCGCAGGATGGCAGCATGCATTCTGCGATGGGCGAAGCGCGGAGATCGGGATTCAAAACATGATCATCATGGGCACAAAACCAGACACCCAGGATTTCCGTGGCAGTGTGACCGAGAACTACGCCCGCCGACAAACTGGAGAGACGCTCGCAGCACGGGCCGAAGCAAATGCCGGTTGAAAGCACGCACATCTGCGGATCACGTAGTAAACCACCGGGAAAGAATGGGCTGCAAGCCCGTCCAGCGCGGTCTCGGTCCTGCCGCCCCTGCCGGGGCTGGGATTTGTAGTGTGTTTTTGGGATCCAGGGGCTCGCACCGCCTGGCTACAGACTGTCGCTGCTACGCAGCTATTGGGGTATCGCCGGGCGTTCGGCGCCGCTGACGCGAGCAAATGAAGGCGGACGGCACAGCGGAGTGTGCCTGCTCCGTTGCAGACGGCACGGCGGTATGCGTTTGCCACTTTCCCGGCGCCACAACGGAATGTGGATCGCTACTTTGCAGGCGGCACATAATGTAGATGGGGTCACCGACTCACGCGCCAAGCCAGCCGGGGCGTAGATTCGGCGGAAGCTCTGCCTATCGGAAGCGGCGTTTTTAAGCCCGGGCGTCATGGCGACGCCCGCTGCGCCGTTTTCCGCAGGCGGAGCAGTAGCCGAGGGGAAAGCCATGTCCCGAAGAAAGCGCAAGCCGCAAGTTACCAACACCATGCATCCGAAGGCGCCAACGCAGGCGAAAGAACTGCGGTTAGAAAACGTGGCTGCCGGGCAGCCGGAGACGCTGTCGACCCGGTGGGTCTCGATCGGCGGAGAAAATGGCGCGAAGGGCCGCTCGCAGCAGGTGTACGCGGAACGGGCCGAGGAAATCGCGGCGGCGGAGTTCCAGTGGCTGGCCGACGCGCGGGCGCCGCAAGGGCGCTGTGCGTGGTGGCCGGAGAGCCGGGGACGTGCAAGAGCCTGCTGGCGACCGAGTGGGCGGCAGGCGTCAGCAATGGCTGCGGGCAACGTGACGCCGCGCTCATCGCCCATGCGGCCGATCTGCCCGCGCCGATCTTGAGGGCCCGGCTCGATGCGGCGGGCGCCACGATCCAGCGCGTCGCCATGGCCACGCTGCGCTGGCCGGAACCGGGCGACGATGCCTCGCTGGCGGAACTTGACCGCCGCGTCGCCGCCCTGGCCTGCGGCATTGACGAAGGAAACGACGCCCGGTTGATCGTCGTCGACAACCTCGAAGCCTGGGCCGGCGGGATCGACGCGGCGCCCTGCCGGGCACGAGTTCATTACCTGCTGAACAAGCTCTCGGAACTGGCCGTCAGGACGAAGACGGCCATCGTCGTGCTGGCCCGCTTGAACGGTCCGGCGGGCGGACGCGTCGCCACGCGCGAACTGGCTGAGCTGTCGGCTATCGCCCCGGTGGTCTACCTGGCGGCCCGCGATGCGGAACAACCCAAGCGGCGGTTGTTGCTGCCGATCAAAAACAGCCTGGGCCCGGAAGCGCCAGCCGCGGCGTTTCGGATTGAGGCGGGCCGCGTCGCTTGGGATCCGGAGCCGGTCGAGCTTTCCGACACGATCGTCACGCCGCCGACCGCCCGACAAGCGGCCGAGCAGCAAGACCGCGAGGACGCAGCCGAGTGGCTATTGACCGCCTTGAGCGACGGGCCGGTCGAGTCGACCGACTTGTTCCGGCAAGCCCGCAGTTGCGGGATTTCCGCCAAGACGCTGCGCCGGGCCGGCAAAGCGTTGGGATTAAAGCCGGCGAAGACAACATTCGACGGACCGTGGGAGTGGGCAATTCGGAAGTCGGAATGCGGAACGCGGAACAGGGAGTGCGGAGCGGGGAAGACGGAGCAAGGCGAAGCGGACGACAGCGCCCAAGATGGCCAACTGGGAGTGGAAAAGTTGGCGGCGGCGGGGTGAGAACCGACGCGCAGGCGCGCTGCGAGGATCTTGGGGCCTCGGCAGCGGCGGATGAATCAGAAAGCAGCCGGATCGCGTCAGCTTCGCGAGAGCGAAGTTTGGCGCGGCGTTTGGTTGGAGGCTTACATCACGCGGGAGCGTGATGGCTACTGTACGCTTATATCGCGGGCGCGTCATGGCGACGATGCGGCGGCCGGTGGATTGGCTTTCCGCGGCTACCGGAATCTCGAGTCATGAGGGCGCGGCGGCGGCAGCCAGTTGTATGCAAAACCGGCTTCCTTCGCCGGGAGTCGACTCAACCCAGATGCGACCGCCTTGCTGCGTGATCAGGTTCTTGGCGAAGTACAGGCCCAGGCCGGAGCCGGGCCGATCACGGTGCTGCGACAAGCGGCGGAACGGGGCGAAGATGCGCGTCCCTCTCCTCCGGGGGAATGCCCGGCCCGTTGTCGATGAACATAATCACGCAATGGCCGTCGCCCGGCAGCCACTCGACTGACAGCCGGCCGGGCTGACGGTCGATGAACTTGGCGGCGTTCGACAGCAGATGTGCAAACGCTTCGCGCAAGCGGACCTTATTGGCGCGGACCATGGGCAGCGGCTGGGCGATGCTCACTTCCACGCCGCTTTGGGCCAGCAGCGGGCCGGTCGTTTCCAGCGCCTGATCCAGCGCTTCCTGGCTGGATACTTCGTCCAAGTCGGTCTCGTTTTCCTGCGGCAAGGAGGAGGCGAGCAACTCGTCGATCATGCGGCTCATGCGGAACGTGCGGTCTTTCGCCGCGGCGACCAGCTCCTTGGCCGGCGCCGGCATTTCGTCTCCGAACTCGTCCAGGGCCTCGTCGCACAGGTTGGCCACGGTCGCCAGCGGCGTTTTCAAATCGTGCGACGTCAACTGGGCGAATTGCCGCAGTTCCGCGTTGGCGCGCCAGAACATGTCGAGCGCTTTCCGCAGGTTGCGCGTCGATTGGGCGAAGTAGGCGTCCAGCGTCAGGCTGACGTCGAGAAACACCGCCTTCAGCAGCGCGGCGGCCTGATCCTTGTAGGCCGCGACGTCATCCGCGTGCTTTTCCGCCAGTTTCTCCATGCTGTACTGCACATACTGGTTGAAAGCGCCGAGAAAGTATTGCGGATCGATGCCGACTTCGGCGTGCGCGTGCCCGACTTGCCGCCGCTGCCGATAATAGTCGGCGTTCCATTCAGCCTCGAGCATCGACTTGAGGTGCTCGCGCTGCGAACGCTTCAGTCTCGCGACGGTCTGAGGCGACTGCAGGAATTTCGCCGTCTCGTCGAAGGCGAACAAATGACGATAGAAACTCTCGACGAAATCGTCGGCCCAGACTTCGAAATCGTCCGCCATCGCCCGCAGCCGCTGCACGTCGGACTCGTCCAGTTGCAGAAACTCGAGTTGCCGTTGCGGCTCGATCGGCGCGGGGGCGTAGGTTTTGGGCTGTTTGGCAGGATCAAAAGCGGTCATAGGGCGCCTCGGAGCGTTCGCCTGCCGGAGCGGGAGGCGGCGGCAATTCTAACAAGAATGTAACGTGCAGCGATGCCGGGCAGGGCGCCTTTCTTGGCGCCGGCCAGAATTCCCTCGGCGCCGAGGCAAGGTAACATAGATTAACGCGATCTACGAGAGGAGCACGCTCGTCATGCAGAACTTCAAAAGCATCCTGGTTGGCATCGATCTTTCGCAAACGCTGCGAACGGGCTCGACGGCCTTTCTGCCGCCGGTCGAACAAGCCATCAAAGAAGCGGTCTGGATTGCCAAACATTCGCAGGCGCCGCTGACGTTTTTCTCTGCAATCGACATGCCGTCGGGAGACGTCTACCTTTCCGGCGAGGACTTGCAGCGCTTTGCCGGCAAACTCCACGAGTCGGCCGCCAAGGTGCTGGGCGAGCTGGTCGCGCGGGCCAAGTCGCACGGCGTGTCGGCAACGAGTAAGATTTCCGCGGGCGCCGGCTGGAAGGAGCTGATCCGCGAGGTGCTTCGCCGCGGGCACGACCTGGTCGTCGTTGGAGCAAGGAACCGCAGCAGCGTCGAGCGCTTTCTGTTCGGCAGCACGACCATGAAGCTGCTGCACAACTGTCCCTGCCCGGTCTGGGTGACGCAGCCGGAGCCTCGCGAGGTTCCGCAAAGCATCCTCGCCACCAGCGATTTCAGTCCGGTCAGCGACGAGGTGATCCGCGCGGCGGGCAATATCGCCCTGGCCGCCGGCGCCAAGTTGCACCTGCTGCACGCCGTCGACTGTCCGCTCGACCGCTTGTGGGGCCCCGCCATGACCGACTTCAATACGCAGGTCTATCACCAGAAGATGATCCTGGCGGCCAAGGAGAAGCTCGGCGAGCAGGCCGAGCGCGTGCTGGGGAAGTCCGCGGGACTGGAACTGCAGCTTCACGTCACCGAGCGGGTGGTGATTGCGGACCTGGCGATCGCGGATTTCATCAAGAATCATCAGGTTGACCTGCTGGCGATCGGCACCATGGCTCGCGGCGGCGTTCCGGGCGTGTTCATCGGCAATACGGCCGAACGTTTGTTGACGACCATCCAGTGCTCGCTGCTGGCGGTCAAGCCGGCCGATTTCCAATGCCCGATCGAGTTGCCGCCGGGCGAGCAGCCCGCCCGCCCGGTGTTGTAAGCAGTTCGTCCGGCGCATCTGCTCTGCGTCGCGCATTGGGGCGGCGACTTCATCCGGCGCGGACCGGCGAGACCATCGAGTCTCCGCGATCGTCCGTTTTCCAAAGCGCATGCCCTGTCCCTTTGTCACCTGTCCCCTGTTTCTGTGCGCGGCGCGGCATCGCCGCTGGTTGCTGAATAGCAACCGCCGTGCCGCACACGACGCTGGCTCCCGCTTGCCGCCGTACCGCAACTAGCCCGCATGTTTCAGCGCTGACTTGCCGTGCGGCGCAGCCACGGTCGAGCGGTTCCGCGCACAGGGTTGCGCTGCAGCGGGGGCTGCGCCGCGTGTCTGGCAATTTGGGCGCCAGCACTCGCCGTAATGGCGCCCCCTAAGCGGGCAATTCGGGCCGCGGCGAGGCGGCTGTCGCCCCGCGCGTCGAATCCGGCCCAAAGATACTTCTGGGGAGGCCCCATCGCCCCCAGTCTAGTCCCCCTGTCTAGCGAGGGGTCAAAAGGGCAAAACCCAGTGTTAAATTTGCGCAAGGGAAGTCGCGCGAGCCCCTTTCCTGACTTGCTGCCGCGATTGCGTCCAGGGTACAATCGATGGGTGACTGTTGATTTTGACCGGTAAAGGATGGTGCTGGTCGCAATGGTCGGCACGCTGGCGTTTACTCCAAGGAAGGAGGCCGCAAGTAGGATGTCCACCAATCGCCGATGGTTCGGCAGCCGCACTTCGCAAGATCGCATTCGAGGGAGTTATTCCAGAGCGATGTTTGAATCGTTGGAGCGACGCTGCCTGTTCAGCTTCGGTTTTGAGCCGATCATTCCGCCCCCCGTGGACGTGGCGGACGCGGTGCATGCCGGTCGTGCCCCCGAGCTGATTGCGCCGGTTCCGGCAACGCACGAAAAGCTGTTGATCGAGCTGCCTGCGGCTCAATTCAAGTCGGTGGATTCACCCGACGACGTGGTCGTGGAAGTCCAACTGGTCAGGCTTCAGGCGCCGCCGCCGGGCTTCATGGCGCCGCCGCCTGAGGCCGGGATGCGAACGGCTTCTGGTTCCTTCGATACCAGCAATCAGGACGCACTGTTCGAGGCGCTCGAGGCGATGGGCCGTCCGAGCTTCACGGCTGATCGAAGTTACCTGGCGGACGACAAACCGCTGGCCAACATGCTGCTCGACCGGCTCGAAACATCCGGCCCGTTGCGAGGCGCCCCGATGGCGCCGGCCGAAGGACGGCCCCAACCGCTGATGACGCCCTTTTTAAACGATGGGCCGCACCAGGTCGGCACGATGTCGCTCCGCTCGATGTCCGTTCCCGTCGGCATTGAGTTTCAACGCAATCCTGCCGAAGCCCCGGCCAATTCGAACGGCATCTCTGACAAGAACTCGCCGCTCCCCGCCAGGCTGGCCAGCCTGGACGCGATCGACGGCAATCTCGAGTTCAGCGACGCATGGGGAGAAACGCTGGCTGGCGAAGCAAACTCGGGCCGCCGTTGCGTTGGAGGAGAACTTCGATGCGAACGCTTCGCTGCTGGCCCTGAACGACTCCGGCGCCGCGTCGCCTTACGCCGAGTCCGACGCCGACCAAGCGCCGGCCGCCTGGGCGTCGCTGTTTCCCTTGGTCCCCGACCTGAGCCCAGACGTTGAAAAACTGGGCGAAGCGTTCCAGGCCGTCTTTTCCGACCTGGACGAATTGGGAGGCGATCTCGTCAGTTCGCTGGCCGATCACGACCGCGTGCTGTGGGGCCTGGGCGCCGCCGGCGTGGCTTACTATGTGTCCGGTTTCCGCCTCCAGCGCAGCGGCGCTGCCAAACATGCATCGGCGCGCCAGGAACTGGACCGCCTTCGCACTTCGCGGAGTTCGCTGAACTTTTTGCGTTTGCAGCAACGATGAATCCGCCCCCGCTGGAACACCTGTTGGAATTGCTCTCCGAGGGCGACTCGGAAGCCATCGAACACGTGTTCGTCAACGTGGCGCCCGGTTTGAGAACGCTGGTGCGCCGGCAGATTTCGGGAGCGTTGCGTACCAAGTTCGATTCGGAAGACGTCGTGCTCTCCGTCTGGACCGACTTGCTCGACGGCTTTCGCGACGGACGCTGGCACTTTGAAACGGCCGCACAGCTTCGCGCCTTTCTGATCACCGCGACCCGGCGCCGCCTGATCGACCGCGTTCGCCAGCATCGCCGGGCGATCGAACTGGAACAGCCATTCGGGCCGGAAGAAGACGGCCGGCAGTTGGCCAGCGGCGTCGCCGCGCCGAGCGAAGAGGCGCGGGGCAACGAACTATGGCGGCAACTGCTCGCCCTCTGCCCGCCCGCTCATCGTGAACTGCTCGCGCTCAAGCGACAAGGTTTGCCGCTGGCGGAAATCGCCGCGCGCACCGGCCTGCACGCCAGCAGCGTGCGTCGCATTCTCTACGACCTTGCCAAACGGCTGGCCGCCGCGCAGCGAGAGGCGCTCGATGCGGACGAAGCATCGGAAGCCGACGGCTTTGCCGAGCGCGCGGCGCCTGAGCGAGACCTCCGGTGAAGCCGGAGTCGTCAACGGCGGCGAAACGCCCTCCGGCCCAAACTCCCCTCGCGGCCGAATCCCCCAATCGCACCGATCGCGGTTCTGAGCTGGCTCGCCAATTCAGCGTTCAATGGCGCCAGGGGCAATGCCTGTCCGTCGAACAGTTCCTGGCCGAACAGTCCCGCCGCCCCGCTGGAAACCGCCGAGGCCGTGCGGCTGATCAGCGAAGAGATCTGGCTCCGCGAGGAAGCGGGCGAAACGGTCGATTCCGCTGAGTTGCTCGCACGTTTTCCGCACCTGCAGACGGAGCTGGAACTGCTGCTGGCCTGCTACGGATTGTTTCAGGACCGGCCCGCGCTTGAATTTCCCGAGGTCGGCGAAGAGCTCGGCGAGTTTCGCCTGCTCAGCGAACTGGGCCGCGGGGCGACCGGCCGCGTATTCCTGGCCACGCAGCCATCGCTTTCGGATCGGCCGGTCGTGGTCAAGCTGGCCTCGCTGGAAGTCTCCGAGCATCTCTCGCTGTCTCGCTTGCAGCACACCGGCATTGTGCCGCTGTATCTTGTGCAGGATTTTCCCGAACGCGGCTTGCGGGCGCTCTGCATGCCGTATCTCGGCGGCGCCAGTCTGGATGCGGTGCTGGCGGCGCTCGACGATTGCCCCGCCGAACAGCGCAGCGGCAGGCGGCTGGCGGAAGCCTTGGTGCAACTGCAGCGTCAGTCGCCTTCGCCGTTGCCGTTCGAAAGCCCGGCGCTGGAGCTGCTGGCCGGCAAGTCGTACGAACATGCCGTCTGCTGGATCGGCGCCTGCCTGGCCGACGCCTTGCACTACGCTCACCAGCGCGGCTTGCTGCACCTGGATCTGAAACCGTCCAACGTGCTGCTGGCCGGCGACGGCCAACCGATGTTGCTCGACTTTCATCTGGCCCGCGGCCCGGTCTCGCCCGAGTCGCCGAGCGATTCGCTCGGCGGCACGCGCGGCTATATGTCGCCCGAACAGGCCGCCGCCGTCGACGCACTGCGGGCCGGGAGACCTGTTCCCGGCCCGGTTGACGTCCGCTCCGATGTTTATTCCCTGGGCCGTTTGCTGTACGAATTGCTGGGCGGTCCGGCCGATTCCGGCAGCGGCGCGCGGCGCCGCCGTTGCGGCAGTTCAATCGCGCCGTCTCGCGCAGCCTGGAAGACGTGCTGGCCAAATGCCTGTCGCGCCGGCCGCGAGATCGCTATGCCGACGCGGCATCGTTAGCCGAAGATCTGCGGCGCCACCTGGCCGATCTGCCGTTGGCCGGCGTGCCCAACCGCAGCCTTGCCGAGCGCTGGCGGAAATGGCGCCGCCGCAAGCCGCAGGCTTTCGGCCGCCTGGCGGCCGGGTTGCTGCTCGCGGTCGCCTGCGTCGGTCTGGGGGCCTTTGCCATCCGCCGCCAGACGGGCGAAGCGCGGACGGCGCTGGAAAATGCCGAAGAGTCGCTCGAGCGCGGAGAGTATGCGGCCGCCATCGAGCGGTTGCGCAGCGGGCTCGACGATCTCCGGCACGTGCCCGGCCAGGCCGTGCTGCGACGGACGGTTGAGCGAACGCTTGAGCGAGGCGCGGCAGCTTCGGCTCGGCGCCGACTTGCACGCGCTGGTCGACCGCTTGCGGTTCATCGACAGCGGCGCCTCGGCGTCGGCTGCGGTCATCCGCGAGATCGACCAGGGCTGCGGCGCCCTCTGGCAGGCCCGGCAGCGTCTGCTGGCTCAATTCGAACCTGCGGACAATGCCGCCGAGCTTCGCACCGAGTTGCTCGATCTGGCCATTCTCTGGGCTTCGCTCAAGGTCCGCGGGGCGCCGGAGCCCGAGCGCAGCCGCCGCCCGCCGCGCCGCGCTCGAACTGCTGGCCGAGGCCGAAGAGTCGCTGGGGGCGAGCGTCGTGCTGCAGCGGGAACGTCAGAGCTACGCGGCGGGGCTCTCCGGCAAGCCGATCGCATCAGCGGCGCCGGGCGACAAGGCGCCGGAAACCGTCTGGGAGCATTACGCACTGGGCCGGTATTTGTTGCGCGGCGGCGAGCTGGACGCGGCCGAGAACGAATTCCAACAGGCGCTCGATCAGGCGCCCGAGGCCTTCTGGCCGAACTATTACGCCGGCATGTGCGCCTTTCGGCAGGGCCGTTATCAGCAGGCGCTCAACGTCTTCTACGCCTGCGTGGCGCTGGCGCCGCAGACCGCACAACTGTTTCTACAACCGGGCATTGGCCCACGCTGCGCTCGAGCAACGGCAAGCCGCCCTCGACGATCTGCGCCGGGCCCTCAAACTTCAGCCCGACCACGCCGACTCCCTCGCTTTGCTCCAGCAACTGCAATAAGCGTCGCAACACCACGTAGCGGAATTGGTGGCAATTCCGTTCCCCACAGGACGCTCACGGAATTTTCACCAATCGTCGTTCCGCGCACCGCCCTGATGCAGGAAGTGCAATTGGTTTGCTCTCCATCTCTCTGCCTGACAAGGATGGCAAAAAAATGGGGGCAAAAAGATAAGGACAGGAAGCGGGTGAGTTAGCGCCGCAGACCAATCACTGCCGACTGCCCGCCCTCTTTCGCTCTCCCTCATCTGCTCCCATCCTCGTCTTCATTTTTTTGCCATCCATCTTTTTGCCTTTTCACGGCGCCTTCTCGGGGCTGATAATTTCGGTGGTCGCCCGCAGCATATTTTCGGAGTCGTTCCGCCAAACAATAACGGCCTGCGAAACGCGGTGGCTTGTCGCCGCGCCTCTGTCGCAGCCCCCTCGCCGGCCCCTTATAATCGCGGGCATCGATTCGACCACCACGAATGGCGCCTTTGCGGAGCATCCCTCATGCCAGCGACCGACCGGCTTGCGTCCTTTTCACGACTCTCTCACATTCTGCTTCCGCTCGTCGCAGCTTTGACGCTCGGCGCCTTCCAAACCAGCCGCGCCGACGAGAAGCCCGCCTGGAAACCGCTGTTCAACGGCCGCAACCTGGACGGCTGGCGCGAAGGCGCCGGACGCTGGATGGCGGTCAAGGCGGCGTCACTCGATTCGGCGAATCCCAAGTTGTTCAAGACCGAGCCCGGCGCCGGCGTGCTGGTGAACGGACCCCAAGGAAGAGAGCACAACCTGTTCAGCAAGGGCGAGTTCGGCGACGTCGAAGCGCACATTGAGTTCGTCGTGCCTAAAGGTTCGAATTCCGGCATCTACTTCCAGGGCCGCTACGAGATCCAGATCTTGGACAGCTTCGGCGTCGAACATCCGAAGTACGGCGACTGCGGCGGCATCTACCAGCGTTGGAAAGACAACCAGGGCTATGAAGGCCACGCGCCCAAGCTCAACGCCAGCCTGGCGCCGGGCGAGTGGCAAAGCTTTGACATCGTGTTCCGCGCCCCGCGGTTCGACGCCGACGGCAAGAAGAGAGCCAACGCACGCTTCGAAAAGGTCGTTCACAACGGCAAGCTGATTCACGAGAACGTCGAGCTCACCGGTCCCACGCGCGCCGCCGCCTACGAAAACGAGGCGCCCCAAGGCCCGCTCATGATCCAAGGCGATCATGGCCCCGTCGCCTTCAGGAAGATCACCATCCGGCCGCTGAACGGTTCGTCTTCCGCACAACCTTGACCCGTGCGAAGCCGAACCGTTGGGTGCCTGGGGCTGAGCCTAGGCGAATCCCCAGTTCACTGCATCACAAACCAGGCACGCGCCGCTCAATCGAACAATCATACCTGCACCCGGTTAACATTATTTAACAGCCCAGCCCTGACCCGCGCCACGGCAAACCGCAACCGTCTCCATTCCGCCGACAGAGAGGAAGGTTTTTCGATGTCTCGCTTCGCTCTTGTTTGCACCTCGCTAGCCGTCGCCGGTTGGGCGTGCTGCTGCTCGCTCGCTCTGGCCCAAGACGCCGATCGCCCGGCCAACAAGCCGCGTCAGCTACCCGGCGCCCAGCTTGGCGGCGGCGTGCTGTTGCCGAACCAGTGGTCGCTCAACCCGGTCGGCAAGCAGATCAAGCTGGGCGATTTTCCCGTGCAGATCGCCATCCACCCGACGGAGCTCTACGCGGCCGTGCTGCACGCCGGCTATGGCGAACACGAAATCGCCGTCATCGATCTGCGGCGGCAGCGGGTCGTCTCACGCGTCAGTCTCAGCCAGGCCTTCTACGGCCTCTGCTTTCACCCTGCCGGCAAGCGGCTGTTTGCCAGCGGCGCCGAGTACGAAGTGATCCACGAGTTCAAGTTCGCCGACGGCTTCTTGAGCGAACATCGCGAGTTGAGCGTCGCCGAGCCGGGCGAAACCTTCGTCCCGGCCGGCATGGCCTGCGACGCCGGCGGCAAAACGCTCTACGTGGCCGGCGGCTGGGGACACGCCGTCTGCCTGCTGCCGCTCGATGAGCCGAACAAGCGGCGCCGGGCGGCGCTGGCCGAAGACAGCTACCCTTACGCCGTGTTGCCCGAACCAGACGGCAAGCGGCTGTTCGTCAGCCTGTGGGGCAAGTCGGCCGTGGCCGTGCTGAATCTGCAGACGCTCAAGGTCGACGCGATCTGGGCGACCGAAGCCCATCCGACCGAGCTGGCGCTTTCGCCCGACGGCAAGCGGCTGTTCGTCGCCTGCGCCAATTCCAACACCGTCTCCGTGCTCGATACGACCTCGGGCCTGGCCTTGGAAAGCATTTCCAGTTCGCTCTATCCCAAGGCGCCCAGCGGCAGCGCCCCCGAACAGTCTCTCGCTCACGCCCGACGGCAAGGTGCTGCTGATTGCCAATGCGGACAACAATAACGTGGCGATGTTCAACGTCAGCGAGCCGGGCCGCAGCCGCTCGATGGGCTTTCTGCCGGCCGGCTGGTATCCGACCTCGGTCCGCTACGGCCCGCTCGACAAGCGCATCTACATCGCCAACGGCAAGGGACTGATCTCGCACGCCAATCCGAACGGCCCCGACCCCATCAAGAATCCTTCGGCCAACATCCGGCAATACATCGGCGGGCTGCTGCGCGGCACGCTGAGCGTGATCGATCCCCCTTCGCCCGAGACGATGGCCAAGTACACGGAGACGGCCTATCGCTCCAGCCCGCTGAAAGCCGACCAGGCGCCGCCGGTCGAACCGCCCGAGAAAGACAATCCTATTCCGGCCCGGCTGGGCGATCCGAGCCCGATCAAGCACTGCATTTACGTCGTCAAGGAAAACCGCACGTACGATCAGGTCTTCGGCGATCTGCCTGAAGGTAACGGCGCCCCGCACCTCTGCTTGTTCCCCGAGCGGGTCACGCCCAACCAGCACGCCCTGGCCCGTGAGTTCGTGCTGCTCGATAACTTCTACGTGGAAAGCGAGGTCAGCGCCGACGGGCATGAGTGGACCATGGCGGCCTACGCCACCGACTTTGTCGAGAAGACTTGGCCGCTGGTCTACCGCGGCGGCAAGAAGAAGCTGCAGTACCCGAGCGAAGGCGCCTTCGAAATCGCCGTGCCGGCGGGCGGTTATCTCTGGGACCGTTGCCGCGAGGCCGGCGTCAGCTATCGCAGCTACGGCGAGTTCATCAAGGAAAGCGGCGGCGTGGCCCAGCCCGGCAAGGCCGTGGCCAAGGCGCTCGAAGGCCACTTCGACCCGCACTTCCGCCCCTGGGACCTCGATTATCCCGACGTGAAACGGGCCGAACGCTTCGCCGAAGAGCTGCGCGGCTTCGAACAAGCGGGCGAGATGCCGCAGTTCATCGTGCTCCGCCTGCCGAACGATCACACGGCCGGCCAGGCCAAAGGCAAACCGACGCCGACGGCCATGGTGGCCGACAACGACCTGGCCGTGGGCCTGCTGGTTGAAGCGGTCAGCCAGAGCAAGTTCTGGAAAGATACGGCCATTTTCATCGTCGAGGACGACGCCCAGAATGGCTCCGACCATGTCGACGCTCACCGCACGGTGGCCCTGGTCGTCAGTCCGTATTGCAAGCGCAACGCGGTCGATTCCAGCATGTACTCCACCAGCAGCATGCTGCGGACCATGGAATTGATTCTGGGCCTGAAGCCGATGAGCCAATTCGACGCGGCCGCGCGGCCGATGTACGCATCGTTCCAGGCGAAGCCCGACTTGCGCCCTTACAAGCATCGCCCCGCCAACGTCGACCTGACCGCCATGAACCCCGACACCGGCTGGGGCGCCGAGCAGACGGCCAAGCTCGACCTCAGCCGCGAGGACGCCGCCGACGATCTGTTGCTCAACCAGATCGTCTGGAAGAGCGTCCGCGGCCCCGACGCCCAGATGCCGCCCCCCGTCCGCGCCTCGTTCGTCTTCGCTCTGGCCGACGACGATGACAATGAAGAAGGCGAGGATGGCGACGACGACCGAGATGATGACGACGACGACTGACCGCTCACGCTCAGGAACTCACGCCATGAAAATCAGCATCAACTTCGCGGCGCCTTGTATTGCCGTTCTCCACCTGCTTGGCGCCGCCGCGCTTCCGGCCCGGGCCGATGACGCGTTCCTTGTGAAAGACGGCCAGCCGCAGGCCGAGATCATCATCGCCGAACAGGCGCCGCGCACGACGCGTCTGGCGGCGCAAGAGCTGCAGCTTTACGTCGAGAAGATCGCCGGCGCCAGGCTGCCGATTGCGACCGAGCCGAGCGCAGACGCGCCGGTGAAAGTCTACGTCGGCCAGAGCCCTCACACCGAGCGGCTCAACGTGACGGCCGCAGGGTTGAAAGACGGCGCCTACCGCATCGTCTCCGGCGACGGCTGGCTGGCGCTGATCGGCGACGACACCGACTTCACGCCCGTCGAACCCTGGCCGCGCAACAACGGCGACTGGACGAGCGGCCGCGTGCACGAGCAGTGGGACAAGCTGACCGGCTCGACATTGGGGCAACCCGCTCTCGCAACTGTACAAGAACTACACCGGACTGACGGCCGACGTTCGGCAAGCCCGAGCCACGAATCGGCGGCCAAGGACGGCACGGTCCACGTCTGGGGCTTCGACGAGCGCGGCTCGTTCAACGCCGTCTGCGGCTTTCTGCGACAGTCTCGGCGTCCGCTGGTATCTGCCGGGCGAACTCGGCGAGGTCGTGCCGCAAGACGGCGTCGATCGCGCTGCCTGAAGATCGACGAGACGGTGCAGCCCGACTTTCCGGTGCGGCCGTTCAACATCCGCTTTGGCGTACACGGCCGCGAAACGTCGCGCTGGGCCATGCGGCTCGGCATCCGCAATCCGTACGGACTGCAGACGGCCCACGGCATGCACACGATGACGCACACGACGAACATACTCTCGACCAGCCATCCCGACTGGTTCGCGCTCTACGGCGGCAAGCGGCAGAACCAGCCGGGCCAGCGGCTCAACCAGTTGTGCTACTCGAACGAGGAACTGTTGCAGCGAGACCGTGCGCTTCGTCCGGGCGCAGTTCGATCTTTACAAGTTCGACGTCGTCTCGGTGATGCCGCCCGACGGCTACACGGCCATCTGCCAGTGCCCGCTTTGCGAAGGCAAGGACTCGCCCGAGCGCGGCTACCGCGGGCGTGCTCTCGGATTACGTGTGGGACTTCGTCAACCGCGTGGCGCAAGGAAGTCCGCAAGACGCATCCGGACAAGATGATCTCCAACTGCGCGTACGGCACCTACACGCTGCCGCCGGAGAACATCGACAAGCTGGAGCCGAACGTGCAGGTGATCATCGTCGGCGGCCGCCGGCCGACGAGCGACCGTCCGGAAGAGCAAGACGAAATCCGCAAGCTGCGCGCAGACTGGATCGCGAAGACCGACAACCCGATCATGATCTTCGAGAACTATCCGTTCACCGATCGCGGCTTGTACCTGCCGGCCTACATGCCGCACGTGCTGGGCGAAAGCATCAACGCCACCAAGGGCGTCTCGCGCGGCGAAGACATCTGGCTCAGCGTGCGGCAGGACTTTCGACGAACAGGCCATCGGCTTCAACCATTTCCTGGTCTACTTCACCGCGCGGATGTACTGGGGCGGCAAGCGAGCAGGACATCGACGGCGATGTTCGACGAGTATTGCCGTCTGTTCTACGGCCCGGCCGGCGAGGAGATGCAGGCCTTCTTCGCGCTATTGCGAAGCCAACTGGCGCGATATGGAAAAGGACAAGCGACGGTCGACCGGGCGCTCGAGCTGTTCGCCGCGGCCGCAAGCCGAGGCGGACGAAAGCTCCGTCTACGGCCGACGGTCTGGCGCTGGTTGACGACTATCTGAAGGCCTGCGCAACAAGCGGCGAGCAGCTTGCCGCAAAGCGCGGCCCGGTGCCGCATACTGCGGCTGGTCGGCGAGCCGCGAGACGAGATCGTCATCGACGGCAAGCTCGACGACGAGGCTGGCAGAAGTGCCCCGTCGCTTCGACCGGCCGCCTGCGGGAACTGCAGACCGGCCGGCAGCCGATCTTCGGCACGACGTTCAAAGCGCCTGTGGCGACGGCGGCGATCTGTACTTCGCCATCCGCTGCGACGAGCAGCCGGGCGAAAAGCTGAACATCGCCGCCACGCGCAACGGAGACCAGGCCACTCTGGTACGGCGACGCGGTGGAGATCCTGCTCGAAACCGACTCGCACAGTTATTACCAGCTCGCGATCAACCCGGCCGGAGCGCTGGTCGATCTCGACCGCGGGGCGCCGAAGAGCGGCTGGTTCGGCTGGAGCTCGCAGGCCGAAGTCGCCACGCAGATCGCCGACGACCATTGGACCGTCGAGATCCGCATTCCGGTGGTGCAGGACGAAAACGATCCGCTGCACCAGGTGATCGGCCGCAAGCCGACGGCCAGCCTGCCCTGGCACGTCAACGTCTGCCGCCAGCGGATCCGCGAGAACGGCTCGGAGTATTCCGCCTTCTCCCCCACCGGCAAGTCGGCCTTCCACGAGCCGATGAAGTTCGCCCACTTTTACGCCGGCCGCTCGCAAACGTTCGACGCCGATCCGACCGTGACCGACTACCTGATCCAGAGCCGGGCCGCAGACGATCTGCTGCGCAGCCGCAAGCTGAAAGAAGCGCTGGCCGCTTACGTCGCCCTCGCCGGCGCCGAGGGCGTGAACGACTACCAGGCCTCTGCCGCGCTGGAGCAGGCCGTCCGCTGCGCCCGCAACCTGCACGACGACGCGTTGGCCGCGGAACTGGCCGACCGCATTCCGATCGCGGCCGCGGCCAAGACGGCTCGCATGCAGAACCTGCTGGCCCAGCGCCGCTGGACCGAGTTGATCGAGCAGTTCGGCGCCGAGGACCTGTCGCAATGGCCCTTCTGGAAAGCCGGCGAGGCCTATTCCGCCCGCGGCTCGGCTTACCTCTCCACGGGCGCCGGCGCCAAGGCGGAAGCCGATCTGTCGGCGCGCCTTGGAACTGACCTCGGACGCTCTAGCCCGGCTCGGCATTCTCTTGAACCTTGGCGACAACCGCCAGCGCAACCTGCACGACGACGACGCGGCGCTGGCCGCCTATCGGCAGATCGTCGCCCAAACGCACAGCACCGGCAGCGCCAATACTTCCGCGGCCTGCAATCCGCCGCGCAGATTCTCAGCCGGCAGAACAAGCACGACGACGCCCTGGCCGTCTTGCACCATGCAGACTTCGACAAGTTGCGTGGCTACTGGCGCAGGCGCCATGTACCGCTCCCTGGCCGACGCCCTGCAATCCGCCGGCCGCCAGCAGCAGGCCCTCGCCGCCTACCAGGAAGTTCTTAAAGAAGCGGCCGCGAGCGCCGCCGATCGGAAGGCGGCGGAAGAGGGGGATTAAGGCGGTGGAGAAATAGCGGCGATGACGAGTGGAATCATGGAGGCATCCCCGTTCCCCGCACTATATGGTACGATCAAATACCGGGAACAATGACCATCCGAACCATGGGGGCGTGGGATGTCGAGTCCTGCAGAGCTTGAAGCCAAGATCAAGGCGATTGCGGACTGGGACGGCCTCCGCGGCCTGTGGGCGGAAATCAAAGCGGGATCGCCTGGCGATTGGGAAGCGGGAGAGGCGCTTGAATACTTGGTGATCCGCGCTTTCGAATTGGATCCTGATGAACAGGCGATTGTGCGTATCCGTACGAAGTCTCCCTCTTCGGCGAGAAGGTAGAAGAGATCGACGGCGCCGTCCATTTGTCAGGACTTTCGTGTCTCGTCGAAACGAAAGACTGGAGCAAGAAGGTCGCGATTGAGCCGGTCGTGAAAATGCGGAGTCAACTGTTGCGGCGACCGGCGGGAACTGTGGGCATCATGGTCTCCAAAGAGGGTTTTACGGATCCAGCGATTTATCTTGCTCACTTTACGATGCCACAAGCGGTTTTACTGTGGTCGGGGTCGGACCTGGACTTGGCGCTGCGGGAGGGAAGGATGTGCAGGTTCTTACGGCTAAAGCACCGAGTTTGTTGTGAGCATGGCATTCCAGACTATGATCTTCTCGAGGCGAGCATCCCATGAGCCGAACTTATGTTCTTGTCGAAGGCGCAATTGACGCGGCGTTTCTTCGTCGAATCCTGCCCGAGGAGGCGCTCAAAGACGTGGAGTTAGTCAGTGCCGGCGGGAGTTCAGGGCTCCCTTCTCTGGCTCGCTCTCTACTGGTTCGACGCAAGTGCCCCGTGGCCGTGGTTATGGATTCCGATTCCGTAAATCCGGAATTGATCGAAGAGCGGCAGCAGAGCACGGAAGATTCTCATACGGGCCGCCGATGCGACCGTGCCCATCAAGGTGATTTCCGCAGTTCCCGAGATCGAAGCCTGGCTGCTTGCCGCTCCGGAAAAAATCGAGCGAATCGTCGGACAGAAGCTGTCGGAGGAATGGCTCGCGATGGGCAAAACAAACCCTCGCCGCGCTCTGGCCACGCTTGCTGAAAAGAATCAGAAGCGTTGGGACACGAACCAGGCGATCGACGCTCTCGACGACGAGGATATCATGCGAATCCGCGCGATTCCGGAGGTCAATGAGTTAAGCGTTTTCCTCGCGAAGATGCACAACGGCCGCTGAAAGAAGAACGTTGGAGAGTCCACTTCTTTCGGTTCGGCCGCCACTCCTCGCCCGATTGAGATGAGGCTGCTCTCATTTCCGCTGGCCGCAAGTAGCAGGCCCTCGCCGCCTACTGGGAAGTCTTCAATGAACCCGCCGCCAGCGCCGCTGATCGCTAGGCGGCGGAGGAGGGGATTGAGTCGGTGGAGGAATAGCGGCGATGTCGTGCGGGCGAGCCCCGTTGGTTAGAAAAGCTTCGTACTACGACCGGCAAGATTCCTGGGTCAAGCCGCGAGGGAAGGAAAGCGACCCATTAACACGATCTGCTGCAAACGCTCGCCGCAAGCATCCGACCCGCGATCTCTTCACGCTCAAGCGTGATCTGATGCCCTAAGGCGAAAAGCACGCCATGAACGAACTTCTCGAATACATGAAGGGAACGCTTGAAGGTCAAGCCGGGTTGCCGACATTCTCAAGATGGCTTCACGACAACGACGCAAAGCTGAAGCAGTTTCTCACTCCCGGCAGCTACCTGCGGCTGAAACACGATCCGCTGCCAGAATCTCGCAGCATCCTGATGAAGAACGAAATCGACTTTAGCGAATCTGAGGACGCCTATTTGCCCTGGGAGCCCACTGACTTTTCGTGGATCAAAGCCGATTGGCTGACTGAAAAACTGATTCCCTACCGGCAATCGCCGACAGCGCTTGCGGCTGCCGACAGAATCTTTCTCGACGAATTGCTGCACATGGTTGACTTGAAACGCACGGGTGACGAGCTTTGGAGATTTGCTTCTCCCGAACCGACGTGGGCGCACCTTTGCGGCCGCGCGGGCATTGCTCTTGTTCGCGACGGCCGCGTCATCTACGCGATTGTCACCATGATGAACTAATTGATTTCGATAACTTGCGAGGCTATCGGGTTGGCTCGATGTACCGTTCTCTCGGCGACGCCTTGCAAGCCGCCGGCCGCAAGCAACAGGCCCTCGCCGCCTACCAGGACGTTCTTAAAGTACCCGCCGCCAGCGCCGCCGACCGCAAGGCGGCGGAGGCGGAGGCGGGGATTAAGGCGTTGGAGACGTAGCGGCGATGGCGAGCGGGCAAACCAAGATATAGGGGGGGACTGAATATCCGTGGCAGCGGCCGTTCACCGTCATCGGGACCGCTGGCAAAGTCAGCGCGGGTCAGCGTCAGAAGGCAGGCGTTCTGGCGCCACGCTAAATTGGAGGACGCCCAGGGAACCTCGCGAGCTTTTGGCGAATCGAATTGACGGCAGCGTCCAAATCCACGTCTTTCAATGGGAACTCAATGGAAATAGTGTGCCTTGGATCGATCCATCCCGGAACGAAGTCTCGGCAAACATGCACGAGAAGTCTCTTCCTGCAATCGTCAAATTCAAACTCAAGATCACGCTCCGTGAAATAGCAGCCGCTGCGCGACACGACATCACCGCGCAGGGATTCTAACCAGTTCGCGAGCCGCGCAAGTTCGTCCGTGGTCATCGTCGGGCCTCGAGCCTGCCATTCGCCCTCTGCATTCCGAAAAGTGCACGCGACGATCAGAAAACGCTCTGTTTCGAAGTCCTCCGCAGGATTGTCCTCCGTCGGCCCGAGTTCTTCATCTGGGAACTCGTACCGCTCCACAGTTAGCGTGAAAAGATTTGTGCCATCAGCAGTCGACAGTTGCATGATGTTTCCCAAGCGACAGAATAACCGCGATCAGGCAGTGGCCGCAGAGTGATCATTCATCCGCTTCTGCCGTGATCGGCCACTAGGGTGAATCGTCAAGTCTCCGTAGGTTATGCTTCAGCATAACGAAATTGCAGATCGACGTTCAACAGGGCCGTCAGGCCACGACTCCGAGTGCCGCGGATTTGGCGATCGGGATATTCAGCGTCTGCGGCGCGGCGCTTGTCAGGCTCCTTTATTGCGTAAAAAACCAAGCAACGCCGATGTCGGACTGCCAGCCTCTATGTCACGCGCAATGACCGTTGCGCCTTCCGAGACGACGTCGAGCGTGTTGTCCTTGAAAGTGACCGCCCAATGTCGCGCTCCCAAGGCGGACCACCGGACGGTCTCCGACGAACCGGTGATCTCATTAAAGGCGTAAAACTGCAAGCCAGCGTTGGCGTAGGGATGACTCCCAATTCCCTCGTCGTTGATGGGGGACAGGCGATGGTCAATGACGTCAATGAACTGAACGATCGCGTAGCGCTTCGCCGCGGTATGGGCGATTGCATAACAGAGCCACAGATCCATCGAATCGCAAAGCAGCGCTGGCAAGTCTGGAATCGCAAGCTTTGGTGCGTCGGGCCACACGGATGATTGTGGTGATGCCACGGCACTCCCCGGCGACAATAGGTGGTTTGCGAGGGTCGTGGCAATACGGCGCAGCAGGACTTTCAATGAAAACCTCGGAAAATCGCGGGCTTTTGGCCCCGCCGGGAATTGCTGGCAGTCACCGTAGGTTATGCTTCAGCATAACGGAATTGCAGATCGACGTTCAACGGGCCGTCAGGCCACGGCTCCGAGCGCCGCGGATTTGGCGATCGGGATTCGGAGGCTGCAGAGCGGCACGGATGTGCCAAAGCATAACCTACTCGCCTGAACCGCCCGACTTCCCAGCGGAGCGGCGAGTCGATGCATGCCCCTTGTTAGTCCGCTTCGTCTTCACAATAAATTCGTGTGTAGTCGCCGAACTCTGTGCCTCTGAGATCTGCCTCGACGACGCGCTTGGCGATTTCAAAATCTGCAACCAGGCAACAAACCTCCATAGTGCCCGAGCCGCCGCTGCCTCCGTCGCAGTGCCCCAGTCCGGTCCACCCCAACGTCTCGTCCATCCTGTCCTGCAATGCGTATCGCTTCTCCAACTGCTGATCCGTGCCAAACCCATCAATGGCGTACTCGACAAGCAAGACGGCCAAATCCTCGATCGGACGAAAGCCATCATCGCTTGCAGGTCGCAGAACATCCAAGATGGCATCCTCTTCATGCTTGCCCTTCGGTACTTTGTGCTCGCGAGTCTGTCCCTGCTCGCCAGCAATACCCCAATGCTCAGTGATCGTGCCGCCTTGAATCCAAGCCTCGTGGTATCGCAGCGTGTCTCCGGTTTGTTTATAGAGCTTGAGCATGTGTGAGCGCGGTCGAGTGGGCTAACTTGTGTTTCATCAACGCGGGATTCTCGGCTGCTGAACGTGATTCGGACGCGATAAATCTCAGGCGCCGCTTGCTCCGGTCGACGCGAAGCGGTTTGTGAAAACGAATTGAGAAAAGCTGCCGCCGTGGGCGTGTGATTTTAGCCGCAACGGCGTACCGAATAAAGCCGCGAGCGCCGACTTGAAGCACAGGAGGTCAGCCAGGCGCCACGCCCTGTTGGGCGTTGCGCTCGAGTAGTCCTTGCGGAACGCTCTCCGTGAGCATTTCGAATCGCTCATGAATGGCGCCGAACTGTCGTAGCATTTCATGGATGGGGTCATCGGCGCGGAGCTTCGGCTTCCTCGACCACAGAGCGGCCCAGAGGCTGCGCCTGATGCCGTATTGGACGGCCATCCAGCGGCCGTCGTCCTCGGGTCCGTCCGCGCGGGAAGAAGACGATCACGTAGTCGTAGCGAACGCCATCGCGCTGCGATTCGAGATAGACCCAGGCGTCTTCCTCGCATCCACCCCGCACCCAGTCGGGGATCGAGTGGCCGTGCTTTGCAAGGTGATCGCCGAGGCTCGCCGCAATGTGAACGCCAGCTTTATGGGCGAAGTCGTCCCCGTCCGGGAAGTACTCCTCCGGAAACGCCAACGCCAGAACTGAATACGGCTCATCAGGCATCGCAGGCCTGCGAGCCCGTCTTCTCTTTTGCGCCGTGCCCCCAGCAAGCTTTGCGTCAACGGTCCGCCGGCCACCAGCAATTCGGACAGCGCCTCATCGATGTGACTGTCGTTCACCACAAGATCGCCGCTGGATTCGATGGCAGCAAACACGGCGGCCTTGCGGAGCAGCTCACGGATAAACGCGGCGCTGACGCCGTCGATGCGATGAATGAATTCGTCGAGCCGCTTGACGTCAAGGCTGAGCCCCGCCGAATACAATGCGAACAAGCGCCGGCGACAATCTTCGTCGGGCGGCGGCACCGCAATCGCCTGATCGATTCGTCCGGGTCGGGCCGCCAGCGCCGGTTCCAGTACGTCAGGGCGGTTCGTCGTGAGCAGGAACAGAATGTCGGCGTCATCCGCCAGGCCATCCATCTGATTCAGCAATTCGAACAGCAGGGCGTTGGCGTCCACCATTTGCCGGTCGCGTTGCGTGCCGATCAGATCGACGTCTTCGAGAATGATCGTGGCCGGTTCGAGAACTCGCGCCATGTTGCACGCGATCTCGATCGATCCCAGCCCCGCGCCGGTCAACAGAAACACCGTGCGGCCGGGCATTCGCGATGCGAGGTACATCGCCGAGAACGTCTTGCCCGTGCCGGGCGGTCCATAGAGGAGAATCCCGCGTTTCAAGTGACGGCCGGCGGCGGAGAGGCGTTTAGCGTGCGTGCTGAATGCGATGGTGTGACGTTCGATGCGGTCCAGCAATTCCGCCGGCAGGATGATCTGTTCGCGGTTCACGGCCGGCAAGCTGTGGAACTTGACGTTAACGCCGCCGTAGCAGTCGCGCTCGAGCGATAAGATATGGCCGCGGAACGCCTTGCCGTGGCGAACCGCACGCGTCAAGCGATGGGCGAACGTCTCTGCATCCTCTTTGGCCGGCGCCATGACTTCGGCAATGATTCCCGGCGTGCGGCCGTATTGTTGTTCCGTGAGCAGCAGAGCGAGCGGCTTGCCGTCGACGCGACAAAGATACAACCCGCGTTTCACGCACGACAACCGTTGTTTGTTCGGCAACGGGTCATCGACGTATTCCACCGGACCCGCGTCGTAATTCTTTGCCGTCGCGGGGCGTGAAAGCTTGGAGAGGCTGACGGACTCGTAGTCTTCGGTGGCGACGATGCCGGTCAGCGTCGGCGGACCGTCGGCAGACTGCGAAAGATCGTCGATGGCAAGATGCAGATTGGCGCGTTTCGTAGAATGCGTAGCTCTGTTCGAGGACCGGCAGTTCCGCAGGATCCGCGTTGAAGTGGTCCTGAAGTCGGGCAAACAGTAGCGGTTTGTCGTTCATGAAGACGCCGCCGGCTCCGGTTGACGGGAAAGAGTTCAAGGAGGTTGCGAGAACAGCTCAAGCGGAACGCACGTGATTTTATCCGGAACGGCGTTGCGAACAAACCCACGGGCGCCCGCTGGAATCATCGTAATCTCCGTAGGTTATGCTTCAGCATAACGGAATTGCAAATCGGCGCGTAACGGGGCCGTCAGGCCGCAGGCCCAAGCGCCTCGGACCAGGCGATTGGGATTCGGCGTCCAGGGCCGGCTGTGCCGGAACGTGTGGCTCGTTCCGCCGCGGCCCGGAGAGCGTGAACCCGGCAAAGCCGCGACGACGCCGGCATAAGGCAGAGCGCTTGGTTCGGCGATGTCGGTTCACCCTTCTACTGCGTCACGCAGCGCAGCCCGCACATCCTCCAAGGACGGCCACGACGGATCGCCGACCTTCTCGAAAACACACTCAAGGTTCCACAGTGTCCGTTGCTCCGCCTGGTCTGCGATGACGAGGCGATCGGTTTCCGAGTAGCGCCGCAGAAACGCGTCGAGCACGACGGCTTCGGGCACGGTGAGCCGAATGATAACCTGCGCGTCGGGCATATCCGCCTCCCTTGCCGAACATCCGCGACCACTGGGTCGCGGCGAACGACGTTGATTTCAAAACCCGCGCAGCTCCGTGCAACGGCTAGTTATGCACGCTGATGTTCCCTGAGCACGTCTAGAAGCCTTGCCTTGCCTCGCTGTTCTGCAATCTCAGCCGCCCGATCAATCTCATGACGATCAAACCCGCCCATTGAGAGCAAGCGAGTTGCGACCGATGCCGCGTCGCCGTCAGAAAAGTCTCTGCTTGCAGCACATGCGACGAGCACCGTCTGCATGCCGTGTTCAAGATAATGCACGTTTACGCCGCTGTCGATTAAGAGGAGGGCGATTTGTGCATCTGCAAAGGCAATTGCCCATCCCAACGTTGTCGTGCCGCCCAGGATTGCATTGGCGTTCTCGCCTTTCTCAATTGCGGCACGAACCTTTTCGACGTCGCCCGCATGAATCGCAGGAAATAGATCACGAGTGCCCGATCCACGGGAGGCGCTGCCATCGTCTACCTGCCGCCGGTCGATGCGGTCGAGGTCAATTTGAAAGTTCATGTCACCCATGTCGAGGCATTCTCCGACGCCATCGGACCACGTGCCCTCAATATGCTTTTGAAGAATCTCAAGCTCCTTGCCTGACAACGCGCGGACTGATCGAAGCGACGACATCGCCATCAGGCCGTCGCTTTGTTGATTGGCCAGAATCTGAACATCTCCGGATCGATCGAGCAAGACCGCCACGGGCGCCTCGTCAGTCGACTGCCCGAAGTAGCCGAGAACGTCAGTGTTCTCGAACGACCGTCCAACGAACTCGTTAAGCGTCGACCAGTCGGTGACGACACGGTCTTCCGCGTCAGTCACGATCAACGGCGCTGTGAAATCGATGCGTGGCATGGTGCATCACGTCCATCCGAAGATCTGCATTGCCGCCTGCTCGCGTGCAATGCCTTGTTCCTCCGCTATCGCTTCCGAAGACGCCTACTGTATAGCCCGAATGCCAACGATAGGCGTTCATCAGTAATCGAGATGTCAACAGATTCATCGACATTGAACTTTGACTTGGCGAGCCATTGCTTTCCTCTGTCAGGCGTGCCGAAGAGTCCGCCTCTTCCTTCACGCGCTTTCGCAATCAATGGAATGAACCTATCGGCAATCCGAAATCGGCCGTCAGTTTCGGTCAGTACTCCACATGAAGCAAGTCGAGTGAGCGCGCGTGAAAGCTCTCCACTTGTCGGTATCGCATGATTCATTGCATCCGCTGCGCCGATCGTTTCGTCAAGCGTTGCACCATGCTCACCGTGCGCTAGAAACACGGACATCAGTATCCAGCCATCGTTGAACGTCCATTCCAAACCTGTGGTCATTTTCCGCGCCAGCGCCGTTCACGTTCAGGAAGCACGCGCCACACCCTCACAAATGCGTGAATGATGACGGCTACGCAAACAGGCAAAACGAGGATCGCAAGGGCTGTCATCAGCCGTTCGTGCGAGCCCCCATAGGCAAGCAAGCCAACGAACCATGGAATCATGAGGGCCAGCACGCACCACATCGATGCCTTGAGCCGGCGCAGCCTCGTCAGGAGGGAGCGGTTGCGCATTTCTGGCGGACGACGGCGCCGCGATGTCATGTCTCGCTTTCATTGAATGCTCCTGAGTGCTTGGGGCTGCGATTGTTATGCCGCTTGTTTCCAGCCGGCCATGACGGCGAAGCCGAACCTCTTGAAAAACGTGTCGCAGCGGCGACAAGCCGGCCTCGGAGAAGCGGGCCAGGTGCCAGTCGACCGTCGCGTACAGGTCGATGGACATGCGCTGGACGGCGGCGGACCATTCCGCGTCGTTCGTCCCCAGCTCGCGAGCCTGTTTCTCGTGCATGGCCCGATAAACGTCAGCATGCCACGGGGACGCGCCCGCAACTTGATCGGCGTTGATCAACACGCCGCCGTCGGCAAGCGTCGAGGTTATGCGACGAATGAGGCGGGCCTTTCTGTTCGTCGCCCAAGTGATGGATCGCCAAGGCCGAAATGACCGCATCGAACGGGCCGGCCGGCAAGGATTCATCGAATGAGCCCTGGGCCGTCGTGATTGCATACGGTTGCAGACGGGCGAGTCGCCACTTCGAGCATCTCCGCCGATTGGTCGAACAGAGTCACGGAAGCGGTTGGCGACCGCGTCAAAACGAACTCGGAAAGGATGCCCGTGCCGCAGCCAAGGTCCAGGACCCGAGCGCCTTCGGCCTTTGTCATTTCGACCAGCATCGCCACGGTCCCATAGAACGCCTCAAAGTCGGGTACGAGACGCCGCCGCGGCTCATCGTAGGTTCGCGGATCCCAATTCGTCTGCAGGTTCCTCGGTGGTTTCGTCATCAGCGGCCTAACGGAAAAACTCAGGCGCCCTGCTCACGACGAGCAGCGTTAGCATCAGGATACCGTGAGCGGAACGATTGATGCAAACCGGACGAAATCCATGATTGAAGAGTTGATCGGACCACGTTCCAATCCATGTCCTTCTGCCAATCATACGGAGACATGCCTAAATGATGAATCCATTGCGGATCATCGTCGTATAGTCGGCGGAGCATGGCAACCACGTCATCGGGAAAATCGCTTCGCGTCTGTTCGATCGCATCGAGCGCCGGATGCCAGCCGCGGGGCACAACGGAGCATTGGTCAATGTCTGAGATGGTAGACAGCAGCAAATACGCGTGGGCGGAATCATGGCGGCCGGGGTTTTCGACCAATTCGTAGAGCCGCGGCCACGGAAAGAGAATGCATGGTACTTCAGGATTCCGAAGCACGAATTGCCGAGGCGACGCGTCGCCGGCGAATTTGCACCATTGAAAGCCAAATCGGCGCACGGCAACGTTTCCCCACGCGATCGAGTGAGTTAGGCCGTCATCCCAGCTCCATGACGTGCCGCCAAGTTCGTAGAAAATGTAGTCCAGGGCGCAAACGTCGTTTGTGCCGCCGTCAAACGAGCAAGCATTGATGGGAGAAAGCTCGAATGCACCGTACCAATCGCGGAGCGAGGCGATCCGCGCTTCGATAAGCTGCATGTCGTCGCTGGACAGCGAGGTGAACTGTGATTCGCTCATTCATCAAGCAGGGCTGGCTTTTGAGGCGTAAAGCTCCACGACGAGCGAACCGTGCGAGAAAGTGGGAACGGCGAGATTGCCTGGCGGGGCGGCCCCTTAGTCAACGCCTCGGCCCATCCTACATGAACGGCTGGTGCGGATGCTTTCATGGCGCGCGATGATACCTAACCTGTGTTTCATCGACTCGGGATTCTCGGCGTCTGGCCGTTATTCGAACGGGATGACATTCAGACGCCTCCGGGGCCGGTCGATGCGAAGCGGTTCGTGGAAACGAGGCTCAGCAATACGGAAGCAAAACGCCTGTGATTCTATCCGGAGCGGCGCTGCGATTAAACCGCGACGCCAGGCGCCAGCTTGCAGCACGGCAGATCGGCCGCGCTCTCGGGCTCGCTCAACCGAGAAAGTTGAGTGCGGGAAAACTGTAGCGGAACGCGTGAGCGCTGCGGAGTAGATGTAGATTGGGTCAGAGCTTCCGCCTTGAAGTGCGCTCACGACGGAATTCTCACGAATTCCGCTACTGCGGCCTGCCTTGCCTCCCAGGTTGAGGGCATTTCCGCCTCCCTTGCCGAACGTCCGTGTACACGGAGCCGCGATGAACGACATTGATTTCAAAACTCGGCGTGGCCGGCCACTCTGGTTCACGCAATAGTTCGCCGGCTTTATAGCCAGTCGCCGGTGACTGAGGAACCAGCGATGAAGGAACATCCAAATGAGAACAGCAACAGCATCATCGCGACAGCGGCGACAAATGATCGCCGTCCGCGATTGAATGCAACGCCAAGTATGCCAATCGCGATGGTTGCAACCCGCCTGCCGCACGCTGTAAATCATTATACAACAAGGATCTAAGCGCTGGGTGCTAGCATGGAAAAAGGCGACCTCCGGGATAGGATGAAGGTAGGCATACCGACTCTACCCTATCCAACGGAGGTCAATCAGCATGATCGCTCAGTTCGAATCTCTTGGCAAGGCAGAGGCCGCGCTTGGCAAGCGCAGGCCGCGTTTGGTGAGATCGTTGACTTTGTGAGAATGGCCGCCGACTCGAAAGAGCTGCGGATGGACGATATCGAGCGGACGGTGTTCACTATGACGCAAGCCGCAAACTTGCATCTGCTCGAATCCGTCGCGGCCGCCGCGGGAGATGGAGATCATGGCGAAACCGTCGAACGCGACGGGAAAACCTTGGTGCGTAGCGATAAGAAAACCAAGTTTTACCGCTCCATCTTTGGCGTTCTGACCATCGAACGCTACATCTATTCCCGCGGGCGAAACGAAAGACGGAATGGGCGCCGGTCGATGCCAGACTGGGGCTGCCGGCCGGAGAACAGTCGTATGTGCTGGAAGACTGGATGGTCCGGCTGTGCGTCAAGGAATCGTTCGCCGAAGGCGTCGGCACATTGAGCGATCTGCTGGGCGTGAAAAGCTCGGTCCGTGCCGCGGAAGTGATGGCACGCAATATGGCCGAACATACCGACACCTTCCACGAAGCCCAAACGTCCGTCGATCCAGAACGTGAGCAAGAGATCCTCGTGTTCGCCGCCGATGGCAAGGGCGTGCCCATGCGTCGTCCGCTCGAACAGCGGCTCCGCGAAGAGAAGGCCGCCGCCGCGGCGGACCTCAACGACGCGTGCCAAAACGCGGCGCAACCCGCCGTGGCGCCCAAGTCGAAACGCCTGAAACCGGGCGAGAAACGCACGCGCAAGCAGATGGCGTATGTCGGCGCGGTGTATAGCATCGCGCCTTTTAAAGGAGTGCTTCGGATGTGGTTGATGAATTACGCCGCAAGCAGCGGCAGCCCGACCGTCCGCGCCCCCAAAACAAACAGGTTCTCGCCGAGATGACGCGTTTCCGCGACGGCGAGGTCATCAACGGACAGGTCCGCTGCTTTGCGCGGCTGGCATGGTCGGCGATCTTCCGCATGAGTTTGGCGACGACACTCGTGTGCCTCATGGACGGGCAGCGTTCGCTGTGGGCCTTGAAGCAGAGTTGGTTCGGCAAAGCGGTGGGGATCCTCGACATTTTCCACGTGCTGGAGCGTTTGTGGCAGGTGGCCCATGCGTTCCACGGCGACGGCAGCGAGGCCGCCAAGCTCCAAGTTGACCGCCATTTGCGATTATTGTTGGAGGGCAAGGTAAGCTGCGTCATCGGTCTTTACAAGCGGATGCTAAGCGAGCATGGCTTGAAAGGCGGCCGAGCGAAGACGGTGCGCGAGAACATCGCGTATTTCGAGAACAACAAGGAGTACATGAAATACGACGAGTACCTGTCGGCGGGCTATCCGATCGGGACAGGAGTGGCGGAAGGCGCGTGCCACCATCTGGTGAAGGACAGGATGGAACTCTCCGGTATGCGTTGGGAGATCGAGGGCGCAACCCATTCTCTCCTTGCGTGCGTTGCACCTCAATGGTCAGTGGGATGACTTCATAACGCACCGCATTCAACATGAGCAAGAAGCGCGATACCTCGCAAGCCGCGTAACGGCGGGATGCGAGTTGCAACCAATCGCGATTGACGCAAAGAATGCCCAATGCACGACAGTCAGTTGCCATCGAACGTATCCTTGGCCGCGAGGGTGGGCAAATACGGCGCCCCAGACGAGTATTGTTATTGGAATCACAATCAGTGGCGCCAGCCAAAGAAGGCGGCGACTATTCAGCTCATCCGCATTCGCTGCGGCCTGATGTGCGTAGAAAATCCAGATGGCGGTCGGGACGGAGATTGGCCACGCGACGATCAACACCGGTGCGGCCTGTTCGAAGAGCCAGATAAATCGACCCGTTGTTCCAGTCGCAATTAAGACGGCGACGTTAACTGCGAGCGGCAGCCCCACAGTCAACGCAAACGACATGCGGAGCGGCAAATGCTGTTTGAGCGGCGTAGGAGTCGGCACAGAGGGCGGTTGATATGGGTTCGTGTCCACGCGCATTTCTTTACTGGCGAACTTGCGTTTCATCGACTCGCGATGTTCGGCTTCTGAATATGATCCGCACGGGATAATGTTCAGACGCCGCGGGCTCCAATCGACGCGACGCGGTTCGTGAAAACGAGGCTGAGGAATACGGGAGCGGAGCGTCTGTGATTCTATCTGGAGCGGCGCTCCGATTAAACCGCGACGCCAGGCGCCTGCTTGCAGCACGGCAGATTGGCCGCGATCCGGGCTCGCTCAACCGAGAGTCGTGAGTGCGGGAAAACTGCAGCGGAATGCGTGAGCGCTGCGGAATAGATGTAGATTTGGTCAGAGTTCCCGCCTTGAAGCGCGTACCCGACGGAATTCTCACGAATTCCGCTACAGGCTGCGGACTGACTTGCAGCCAGGGATGCCGCAACCCGAGCGGATCAAACGCGTCTCGAATCCGCGTCGGCTTCAGCCGTTGCAATAGCGACCGCGCTGCCTGAAAATACTCGAAAGGAAGCCTGCCAAAGAGCCGGGAGGATCTTGCCGTGAGACCTGAGTCGCTCCGAGCCGCCCTATTGTTCCTCGCGATCTGCACGCTGCCTGTTCGCGCGGAAGAGGGTCAGGAGGGAACGCAATCGCCAGGGGCGAGCGGCAAAGCGGCGCAGCCAGATCGATGGCCGCAGTTTCGCGGCCCCAATGCACGGGGCGTTAGCGAAGGAACGAACCTTCCCGATCGCTGGTCGGCTAAGCAGAACGTGGCCTGGAAACGGGCGATCCCCGGCCGGGGATGGTCATCGCCGATCGTCTGGGAAAACCGCGTGTTTCTGACGACGGTCGTTAATAGCGGCGAATCGGAAGAGCCGACCAAAGGACTCTACCTGGGCGGCGAGCGAATGGCGCCGCCGGCGTCGCTCCATCGCTGGAAAGTGTTCTGCCTCGACCTCGATACCGGCCGCGTGCTCTGGGAACGGCAAGTCCATAAAGGGCGCCCGGCGACGGCGATCCACATCAAAAACAGCTATGCCTCGGAGACGCCGGTAACCGACGGCGAGCGAGTCTATTGTTACTTCGGAAATGTCGGCATCTTCGCCTTCGACTTCGAAGGCCGGGAAGTCTGGAAGGTCGACATACCGCCTCACCAGACTCGTCTTGGCTGGGGAACGGCAGCGTCGCCGGCGTTGCACGGCGGTCGGATTTACCTGGTCAATGACAATGAAGAAGACTCCTACCTGCTCGCCCTGGATGCCAAGACCGGCAAGGAAGTCTGGCGAACCGCGCGTGACGAAGGCAGCAACTGGGCCACGCCGTTCGTCTGGCAGAACAGCCGCCGCACGGAGATCGTCACGCCGGGCACGGGCCTGGTGCGGTCTTATGATCTTGACGGCAAGCTGCTCTGGTCGCTGCAGGGCATGTCGGGCATCACCATTGCCACGCCGTACGAGTACGACGGCTTGCTGATCATCAGCTCCGGTTACGTGAGCAACGCGTTCCGGCCGCTCTACGGCATTCGGCCGGGAGCAGACGGCGATATCTCGCTGCTGCCGGGGCAGACGTCGAACCGTTTCGTCGCCTGGTGCAGACCGTTGGCCGCTCCCTACAACCCGACCACGCTGGTTTACGGTGACCGGCTGTACGTGCTCCACGATCGCGGCTTCGTCGCCTGCTACGACCCTCGCGACGGGAAAGAGACCTTCGGCATCCATCGGCTGCCGAATGGCCGAGCATTCAGCGCATCGCCCTGGGCCTACGATGGCAAGGTATTCTGCCTGAACGAAGACGGCGTGACGTTCGTGCTCAAAGCCGGCGACGAGTTCGAACTGCTGCACACGAACGCGTTGGCCGAGGACGACATGGGGATGGCAACCCCGGCCCTTGTCGGCGACACGCTGTTGATTCGGACTTCGGCGCGGCTGTATTGCATTCGCCAGGCCGCCAAGCGCAACCGCAGACGATGATTGCGGGCAAGGACCGGGACTTGAGTTTCATGGTCTACGGATCCTACTTGGAACATTACGCCTCCGCTGACCGGATTGCGGCAAACGACTTTGGTTCTATTCACAGCGCAGCCCGTGCCCTGGTGAAGCGGGTCCTCATTTAGGGATTGTTATGTTTCGCTTCACGTGAGGCTGATCTTCAATCCGCCTTCTTTCATCTGCAACAGTGCTTCGGCATTTCCTCTCGCGTCATCTACGGGATTGTGCGTGTGCTCGGTCTTTCGAAGGTGTTTGAAATTCGTAAACGCGTCCTTTGCAAATCCCTTGTAAAGTGATCCCAAGTTGGACGAGCTGTGCCCAAACGGGCTGTTGCCGGCGAAGTGATGGAAGTACCAGTTGATGAACTGCCAGTCGAAACCATTGTTGTCGGAGATAAAAAACGGCCGACCGTTGCTGTTGGCGGTAATCCATTCGGCAAACTGCTCCATCACCGTCGTCGGGTCATCGAACTGGAGCGTCTCCTCTCGCGTGAACCCACTGACGGCGAGCGCCTCGGGAATCCACTTTTCGGAGATTGGCTTGAGTCTCGCATAGAACGTCTTCTCCAGCGACGGTTCTACCACGACCGCGCCAAAGCAGACCATGGAATAGTCTGCGGGAATCGGCCCGTCGGCTTCGACGTCGACCATGATCTGACTCATGCGCCACCTGCAATTGTGCGAAAAATGACCTGTACTTCATCGACTGGAGACGGAACGTGCCGGACGAGTTCCACCAATGCCACAGTCAGTGCAAGTTGAATTGAAACCGTCGACCGATCCCGGCAGTTTACCGCGCCGATGCGGTGGCGAGAATCGCGGCCGGCCCGTTGCCTCGATCGGCCGCCGCGGCGTACTGGTCCTCGTCGATGACCTGCATGGCCATCTACCGTTTGCCGGCGCCGGGCAGCGTGACCGTACGGCTACGGCCGCTTCACGTCGGCGCCGGCCTCTTCGGCCAAAAGCCGCATGGCCTGCTTGAAGGCCGAGCCGCACGTCGAGCCGCAGATCACGCACCCACTCGGCGCCGGATTCAGACCGCGCTCGGGCGAACCGAGCGAAGGCATAGCCGTAGTCGGGCATGCCAAGGTAGCCCCTGCGTCCCATGCTCCAACCCGATACTGCTCCCGCGTGCCAGTAATTCTCGCGAACGACCGAGTTGGCGGTGAAGACGCCCATGCCGAAGTAGACCGTGAGCAAATCCGTCAGCGGTTCGTGGTCCTCTTCCTCTGCCGAAATCCTGCCGTGACCCAGCAGGTGGACATGGCCGAGTTCGTGTGCCATTGTGCCCGCCATGGCGAGCGGGTCGTTCAGGTTCCCGACCTCGACCCAGATGCGGAACCGGTCCGCCTCGGCGTGGTACAGTCCGGCCGTGCCGTGCTGCCAGACGCCTTCGTACACCGGGTTGCGATCTTGGTACAGAGACAGTTCGACGGCGGCGGGGTCGATGTCCATGTAGCCGCAGACGCGGTCCAGCATCCGCCTGTGCTTCCGTGCGTACCGTCGAACGCCTCGGGAAAGAACTCGGGCGCGGCAGGATAACGCGGCTGTTGCGGAGGCGTTCGAGCCCAAATTGCCCCTTCGAGCCATGCCCAGCGGTCGTCGATCCATTCGCGCATCGCCGCATCGACCGGGCACTTGGGCATCGAGCGAAACCAACTAAACATCAGGCCCCTCCACTTCGCCTAACTCTTAACGCTTGCCGGCCCGGTTCCGCCAACCGCCCTCCCGATCCCGGTCGGTTCTTCTACTCCATTTCGACCGGCGTCGGGATGCGCGATTGTTCGCCAAGGTGGTGACGGTCAGTCTCCGGAGATCATGGATTCGGCCGCCAACGTCGCCTCATCGCGATCCAGGATCGAGCTGTAGTCGATGATATACAACTCGCAGGAGCGGCACAGGTAGGACCGGAAGTATGCCGCTACGGAGGGCAACAGCTTGCTCCAGCCTGCCTTCGCCACGTCCTCGTCAAGGAAGATGAAATGCTGCAGCTTGTCTGCAGCGACGAACGAAAGGCCCGCCGCCTTGTGGGCAAACCTAGTCTCCATTGCCTCGCCACAACGCGGACAGGACTGGAAAGCGGTCTCGGCCATCACGGCGCCTCGGCTTCCGAAAAACGATCGACGTGTTTGCAGAACTTGTTCACAGGAAGTTCGTTGCCCTTGGCACATGTGCGGAGCTGCGGCCCATGGCAGACAATGGCTTGGCAAGTCGTATCGTACCACTCGGTTGCCTTACTGTCTCGCGATTGCGGGCGAGATCGGCAGATTCTACCTGGCGTTCGTTGGTCCGGCGAGCCGGTCGGCGCCGCTTCCGACGGCAAGGAAAGATGACGCGGAAGGTTGATTGTCGTATCCTAAAAACGCCGCCGCTGGTACGTTCGGGCAAAGAAGCGACCAACGACGGTGCGCGGGACCGGGATGCCCGCTGAATATCTAATCGAGATTTCGCGACGGAATGCGACAGGGGAAATCGAACCTCGCCGGCCACCCGCCGCAAGGGTGGAGGGGCGCATGTTTTCTTGTGGCAAAATGCTTGCCGACGGAGTGAAAGGATCGCGATTGTGACCAGGCGAGTTGATCGTACGACTCAAAAGGTGGGAAAGAAGTACCACGTCTGGCATACCGACCGACTCTGGGAAGCAACGAAAGATTTGCCGGTCATTGAGATCAAGATTGAGTCGCTCAAGCACGTGGACGCCGTGTGCTGGTTCGACGAGGACTTCCAGGCCACGCTGAGGAACGTCGTCGAGCACTTCGTGAGAATGGAGCGGGTCGATAGCGATTATCCGATCCTTCTTGACCCGAACGGCCAACTCTTTGACGGCGCTTATCGCGTGGCGAAGGCGATGTCGCGCGGGCAATCCACCATCAAGGCCGTACAGATGAACGAACTGCCCCCGCCGGATGAAATCGTCGACTCGATCTATTGATAGTTCGTAAGCCGGCGGTCAAGCCGCTCCACTTTTCGATCAGCGATTGGCTCGACCGCGCAACAGTCGCGTTTGGCGTGACGATGGGCGTCGTGCGCTGGGTTCCGATGCGAGGTCGCCAAGAGAGCAAGCCGCCCGACTTTGCTGCCGGCCCGGCCGTGGCGTTCGGGCAATTCGTTTGGCCGTTGGAAACCGGCCTGGCCTGCGTCGCCATCGGCGGTTTGGGATTCGTTCGGCTCTGAACGCGGCGCCGAGTGATAAACGCAAAAGCGGTTGAAGGTGCCTGATTCGATCACGTCGGTCGAAGGAATATGTTTACCCGCTCGGCATGCCCGCGTGCACGCATGGCGCCCTGCAAACTCCCTTCGACTCCGATGTCGCAAAACCATGGCCGGGGATTTAGTATTCAATTTGCGGCGTCTATGCGCGTAGGCGTCGGGCAGCAAATCCGCGGCCTGCAAGTATTCGCTAGCAACCGTCTGCTACCGTCGGGCATTCAAAACGAGTTTCGCCTTCCTCAGCTACGCCATGAAAAAACACTCACTGGAGTTGCAGCACTCTTGGCGAGCATTGTTGCTCTCGGCTTTGCCGTTATTCCCGGCATTGCGCTTGATCCACCTTTTCCTTTCGCCGACGAAGAACGCGACAGGGCCGCCGTGCCCTGAGCGTGCGCAGGAGGCGGCGTCACGTTCAAATTCAAGAAGTTTTCGGTCACGTTCGGCGGCGGCAAGAAAGACGACGCCAAGGACGTCGCTCAAGAAGACAAGCCCAAAGCAAGACGCCCCCGCGGCCGCCGAACGGCCCGGCCACCTAGGCTCGGGATGAGTTGTCGAAATGGTTCACGATTACGGCCGTATCATGCTCGCTGGCGGGCTTGACCCTGGGCCGGTAGCGTGGGCGAAGGAAAAATAGCCAGTGCTTTCCGGCACGGCCATCGGAATCTGTTGTCTTGCTGCCGTGTGGCAATACATCGTAATCGGGATCGTCGTCGGAGTGACGATTGCAGTCTTGTTGATCTTCATCAGCTACTTCGCGCCGTGATGAAGGCTGCATAGCAAAGCATTGCGCGGCAACGGTCGCGATCGCCCGGAAATCTCACCCGGCCGGTCGGGCGGCAGAGAGGGCGCGGATTTCGAGAGTGCCGCCGCTCGAGCGTTTGTCGTGGACAGCGTGCCGCAATCGGTCCTCATCGGCCACGACGGCCGCATTCTCTGGCGCGGCCATCCGCGGGACCAAACGGACGGCATGGACGTGCAATCGCGAATCGAGCAGGCGTTGAAATAGTTCGGGCGGCGTGCGATCAGCTTGAAACCCCGGCGGATTTCCCGGAGAGTCGCGGCCTGTCGGCGGAGAGGTCTCGGGCGGCGCTTACACGGCAAACTGCGTGACAGTGCGATGGCGAACGTCTAGGATCAGCGGCGATTCTATCCTTGATTTCTACCTGCGGGCCGAGCCGGAGGTCTGCGGCGCAGACGCGGTGATCAGAAACTTCCCAAAGACACGTTGGGCATCATTCGAACGCCGTGAAAAAGCTGACTGCGAAGGTTCTGTTTGTCGCCAGCTTCGCGAGCTACGTCATCTCGCTCTTCGTTCCCGCTTTTTATGATGGCAGGTCAAGGTGCGCATGGCTTGGTCTGGCCGCTTTGGTGTCAGGAGTTTTTGGCGCGATTGCGGGGTATGTCTGCTGGTTCGCGAATCCGTTGATCGTCATGGTCTGGGTTGCGGTGCTGGCGAAAAGGCGACGGGTCGTCATTTGGGGCGGGGCATTCGCATGCGCACTATGCCTCAGTTTCTTGGGCCATGACTCAGTCCTGGATGGAGTAGGCCCAACTCCGATCGTTGGTCTTGGACCAGGGTTTTGGCTCTGGTCTCTTGCTCCCTTGCTGATGACGATCTACGGACTGTTGATGCCGGAGAGCGAGGGGAGACATGGAGCAAGCGACCCGTGCGCGAGGATGGCTCGATTCACGGAGATGCCGCCAGCGAGGCTTGAATCAGGCGGCTGGAGCGCTTCAGGCCGTAGGATACGGGTTGCTGCCGGCCCCGTAAGGGCCTTATAATCCGTGGCTTGCGGTAGGGGAGTGCCGAAAAGGTAAAGTTAGCCGGTTTTTTTGACTTTCGTCGGGAGGATTTTGACCGTGGCATCCGGTAAATACTTGTTCACCAGTGAATCGGTCAGCATGGGTCATCCGGACAAGTTGTCGGACCAGATTTCTGACGGCATCCTCGACGCCCTGTTGGCTCAAGACCCCGCCAGCCGGGTGGCTTGTGAAACGATGGTCACCACCGGCGCCGCCATCGTGGCGGGCGAAATCACCACCAAGGCGACGATCGACTATCCCGAGGTGGTTCGCCGTGTGATCCGCGAGGTGGGGTACACCGACGACATGATGGGCATTTCAGCCGATACCTGCGCCGTGATGGTGATGATCGGCAAGCAGAGTCCCGACATCGCCCAGGGCGTGGATGAGAACTCGACGGCCGGCAAGGACATTGGCGCCGGCGACCAGGGCCTGATGTTCGGCTACGCCATGAACGATACGCCGGAACTGATGCCGCTGCCGATCGCCTTGGCCCATCGCATCACGAACGCCCTGACGGCCGCCCGCCAGAAGGGCGAGATCAAGTGGCTGCGCCCGGACAGCAAGAGCCAGGTCACGGTCGAATACGACGGCGCCAAACCGGTGCGGATCGACACCGTGGTGGTCTCTACGCAGCACTCGCCTGAGGTCAGCAGCGAAGAGATCCGCAAGACGGTCATCAACCAGGTCATCAAGCCGTTGCTGCCGCCGGATCTGGTCTCGGGAGACATCACCTATCACATCAATCCGACCGGCCGTTTCGTGGTCGGCGGCCCGCAGGGCGATTGCGGCCTGACCGGCCGCAAGATCATCGTCGACACGTACGGCGGTTGGGGCCGGCACGGCGGCGGCGCCTTCAGCGGCAAGGACCCGACCAAGGTCGACCGCAGCGCCGCCTACATGGCCCGGCACATTGCCAAGAACATCGTGGCCGCCGAACTGGCCGATCGCTGCGAAGTGCAGTTGGCCTACGCCATCGGCGTTTCGGAACCGGTCAGCGTGCACGTCGATACCGACGGCACGGGCAAGATCGACGAGAACCGGATCTGCGAGCTGGTCAAGGAAATGTTCCCCCTGACTCCCAGCGGCATTATCAAATACCTCGATCTGCGCCGGCCGATCTACCAATTGACGGCCGCCGGCGGTCACTTTGGCCGTAGCGAGCCGGAGTTCACTTGGGAAAGCACCCGCCGCGCCGCCGAACTGGCCGAAGCTGCGGGAGCGGCCACTGCACAATAACCAGCGGCGGCGGATGCAGAGCTCCGCAATTTCGGGGCGAGGAGCGGACGCCTGTGATTCAGCGTCATTCCTGGAGCTTCGTTAACGTTAAGTATCGCGTTTGCGTCCCGTAGGGTGGGCACTGCCCACCATGATTCGCCGGCGGGCGGCGCCCACCCTACGGGTTCGGACCCGTCCCAAAAATAAGAGCCGACGAAGCACGGGCGACGGGCTTTGAAACGTTTGGCTCGAGAGAGCGGCGATGCCTGCACTAGCCGACGTTAACCAAGCGGCTCTGCCTCGGTCGGCCGAGTTGCATCCGCTCGATGCGGCAAGAGTCGCCGCGTTGCTGCTTTGGGGCTCGCTGTGGATGGCCGGCATATTGCTGGCGGTGCGCCGGACGGCCGGCGCTGGCGGCGCCGCTCGAGCCGCTCCCCTTGCTCGGTACGGGCGTCGCGGTGGCAACGATCGCCGCAGCCGGAAGACTCTGCTGGCGGCGCCGTTGGCCGGGGCTTTTTCTCCCCACGCAGTCTGCGGCCGCAGTCGACGTGCCTGACGGCGGTGCGCCTGCGGCATCGGCGGCGTTCCCATTGCTCGATTCCGAGGCCGCTGAGCGCATCGCGAAAGTCTCCGTCGCCTTGAGCATGTTGCTCATCGGGCTGGGTCTCTGGCTGCCGGCGACGTCGATTTGGGGCATGGCGGGCTTCTGGCTGCTCGTCGCAGGTGAAGAAGCCTGGGCCGCATCTGAGCGTCGGCCAGGCGGCGCCGTGCCAACGCCGCCGCGCTGCGAACCGGCGGCCCCAGCGGAGATGTCCTGCGAGTCCGAGGTCGACGCACCAGTCCTCTGTTCGCCGGCCGAGTCCGACGTCGCCGTAGCGCCGAGCGAACCAGAGCCGTCGTCCGCGGCGGCCGATTGGCAACTCGCCGGTCCGCATTTTCTGCCGCAGCGCCCGTCGCCGCCGGCGCCGCCCGGCAAGTGCGACCGGCCGCACATCGAACCGGCGGCGCCTCACTTCGACCTGCGCTCCACTGCGGAGCACGAAGACGAAGTCGAGGAGGCGCCGCTCGAGGAAGCGTCTGTAGCCGGCGAACAAGTGCTCCAGCAACTGACGCGCACCGCCACGGCCGCCGGCGCCGACGTGCTGCGAGCGACATTGTTCGCCGAGTTTCCCGCCGGAAGCCGCACGGCGAGCGTCCACGTAGCGTTTTGTCCTCCGTTTGTCTGCTTGCCTCAGGCGGAATTTCAGCAGGCGAGCGGACCTTCGGCGAGAATCAAATTGGCTCAACTGCTTGCCCACGGCGCCCGCTTTGATGTCAAATTGTCGTCGTCGGCCGCCCAGCGCGAATCAGTCTGCATCGTGCTGACGGCCGAGTGCGATCAACTCCCGAGTTGATCGGCTGCTGATAACCTTCTGGCCCAAATCCCTGCAATCTCTCATGCGACAAACCTGGACGTTTCATTCCGCCGGTCAGTTGCTGTTTGGCCGCGGCGCCACGGCTCAGTTGGGCGACCTGGCCGCGCGCATGCGGCTCCGCCGCGTACTGGTCGTTACCGATAAGTCGCTCATTGCCGCCGGCTTATTGAAGGCAGTGCAAGAGCCGCTGACCGCCGCGGGCATCGAAACGGAAGTCTTCGATGGCGGCGAACCCGAGCCGACGATCGACCTCGCCGAGCGATGCATCGCCCAAGGCCGCGCATTCAAGCCCGACGGCCTGTTGGGCCTGGGGGGCGGCAGTAACATGGACCTGGCGAAAATCGCCGCCTTGGTTCTGACGCACGGCGGCGGCGCACGCGATTACGTGGGCGACGATCGAGTTCCAGGCCCCGTGTTGCCATTGATCTGCGTTCCCACCACTTCCGGCACCGGAAGCGAGGTGACGGCGGCCTCGGTGTTGACGGATACGGCCAACCAGATCAAGGTCGGCGTGCTCAGCAACTACCTGCGACCGCGCTTGGCGGTAGTCGATCCCATCTTGACGGTCTCTTGTCCGCGGAAGGTGACGGCCGATAGCGGCATCGATGCGCTGACGCACGCCATCGAGGCCTACACGGCAATCGACAATGAGCAATTCCCGCTGCCCGAAGGCGAGCGATCGGTTTACCAGGGCCGCCACCCGCTTGGCGACTGCCTGGCCGAGAAGGCGATTGAACTGGTCGGCCGACACCTGGTCCGCGCCGTCGAACAGCCTGAAGACCTCGAGGCTCGCGAAGGCATGGCCTTGGGCGCCACCGTGGCGGGCCTGGCCTTTTCCAATGTCGGCGTGGCGCTGGTGCATGCCATGGAGTATCCCGTCGGCGGCGCCACGCACTGCTCGCACGGCGCGGGCAACGGACTGCTGCTGCCGTTCGTAATGCGTTTCAATTTGCCGGCCCGCGTGCCGCAGTTCGCCCGCATCGCGCAGTTGCTGGGTGAAGACGTCAGCGGTTTGAGCGAAAGGGGGGCGGCCGAGCGAGCTATTGTCGCCGTCGAGCGTTTGAAAACGGCGATCGGCATTCCGGAACGGTTGCGCGATCTGGGCGTGACCCGCGAGCAGTTGCCGCTGTTTGCAGAAAAAGCGTTGGGCATCAAGCGCATTCTCCGCGTGAATCCCCGCCCGGTTATCGCCGAGGAAGTGCTGGGCATTTTTGAAGAGGCCTGGTGATTTGAAGAGGCCTGGTGAACCGAACCCCTGAACCTTTCGGGCCGCGAGTGCGTAGAATATGGATATGGCCGGTTTGCTCAAACTCCTGGTGCTGACGAATGCCCTGGCAATGGCGTTGCCGCTGGGCTGGTGTTGCCCCAGGCCACTGCCGGCCGGCGACTTCGTGGCCGCGGAATCCGGCGGCTGCCCCAACTGTCGAGCTGCAGAAGGCCCGGTTCGCGATCAGGCCCCGGCAGCGCCGGAGAAATGTCCCTGTTGCCAGGTCCGCGCGACCGTGGCCGTCGACCACGCATCGGCCCCGGCGGCTCCCCAGGCGTGGGTTTGGTTGCCGCCCTCTCTTGAGAACCCAGCCTCGGCAGGACGTCCCGGGCAGCCGGCCGAGTTAACGCCCCACCCGTCTTCCGGACCTGCGTTGCACATTCTCCATTGCGTATGGCGGTGCTAATGCGCGCGGAGCGGTAGCTTCAGCGTGTTGGTTCAAACGTCATCAGGCGAGTTGCCGTCAACTCGCACGAGATTTGGAGAAAGCCTTTATGTTCAATGCATTTGTGAGCAGTTCCGTGTTGTTATTCGGCCTGGCTTTTGGCCTGGCCGCCACCGCCCCGCAGCAAGATTGCTGCAAGGCCAAGCTGGCTTGTTGCTCGGCCAAGGCGAGCGCTTGTTGCACGGCCTCGAAAAAGCTCGGCTGCTGCGAGCAGGGGCGTAAGTGTTGTGCGGAGAATAAAGGTTGCTGTTCCGCCGCGCAGGCGTGCTGCCTGGAAGGCGCCGCTTGCTGCGACGAAGGCAAGTCGTGCTGCGGCGAGGCCGAGAAGCAGGCCTCTGCCGACGGCGCCAAGGCGACTTGTTGCAAGCAGAATGGCTAAGGCTGTTTCTTTAGTGATTCTCAGTTTTTAGAACTTTCGCCCCTTGGCGGCTCCGGCCGCCGGGGGCGTTTTTTTTGAGAGTGCGGGCATTCCGTCGGGCGAGTTTGCAGTCCAGGCTTCGGGCGTTTAGATTGATCCGACCGGCTCGTTGTGTTCTGCAAAATGCATGGGCAGGGGGACTGAAAGGTCGTTCGCCATGATTTCTCGCCGTTTGCTCTTTCCGCTGGCCGCCGCGTGGTCCGTAGGCGCCGCGTGCTTGCCGCACTTCGCGCAGGCTCAAACCGCATGGCCGGTTCCCAAATGGGAAACCGCCCGGCCCGATCGCCACGGAATGTCCGGGGCACGGTTGAACAAGGTGCGAAACTGGCTGCAGCGGCACGGTTCGAAGACGGGTCTGGTGGTGCGCCGCGGCCGACTCGTCGGCGAATGGTACTTTGACGACGCCACGCCCGAAAGCCGGTATCCCATGTACTCCACGACCAAGTCGTTCTCCAGCACGGCGGCGGGGCTGGCGATTGCCGGCGGCAAGCTGAAACTGGACGCCAAGGTGGGAGAAGTCCTGCCTGACGTTCGTCCCGAAGGCAAACGCGACGTGACCGTCCGGCAGTTGCTCAGCATGACGAGCGGCGTTCACAACGATCCGGGCATCAGCGCCAAACCCGATTTGTTCGGCTACGCGTTGTACGAAGCGCCGCTGGACCATGCCCCCGGCGCCAAGTGGGAGTACAACAACACGGGTCTTGCCATACTCGGGCCGGTCGTCAAGCAGGCCACAGGCAAGCACATCGATCAGATCCTCAGCGAGCAGGTCTTCGAACCGATCGGCATCAAGCCGGACGATTGGGAGTGGCAGCGCCGCGGCAAGACTCCGCTGCCCTACTCGGGCCTGCACATCAATGCCCGCGCCCTGGCCCGCTTCGGGTTGATGTTCATGAATCGCGGCAAGTGGCAGGACCGGCAAATCGTGCCGGCGGCCTGGACGGACGAAGCCAGCCGATCATCGCAAACGATGAATCCGGTCTACGGCTACTTGTGGTGGAACAACTCCACCGGGCGTTGGCCGGGCGTGCCGCGCGATGCATTCGCCAGCTTAGGCAAATTCGACAACAGCATGCTGCTGGTTCCCAGCTTGGAACTGCTCGTGATCCGGCAGGTCGGCGACGACGCCGTCCCCAATCGCAAGCTGAATATCGGCGAGTTGTGGAAGCTGGCCGTCGATGCGGTCGACGATGTTCCGGCCGCAAGCAATTGAATGCCGCACAACGAGACGTCGTTCAATTGCCCCGAAACTGCCGCCGATACACGCTCGGCGCCAGGCCAAAGCGCTGCTTGAAGCTGGCGCTCAAGTATTCCGAATGTTCGAAGCCCGCTCGCTCGGCGATGGCGGCGATGCTCAGTTCGGTTTCGGCGAGCAGTTGTTTGACGCGGTCGAGCTTCAGTCGCAGGATTTCCTCGTGCGGAGTGCGGCCCAGGCGAGAACGGAACCGGCTTTCCAGCACTCGTCGTGAAAGCGGTATGGCCTTCAATACGTCGGCCACGTTGATCCCGTCGCAGGCGTGCTCGCGGATGAAGCGGACCGCTGCAGCCACGTCGCGATCGTCCATCGCCAGCACGTCGGTCGACTGCCGCACTTCGATGCCCAGCGGCGCGATCAAATGCGGCTCGGCCGCCACGCGACCACCCGCCATCAGACAATCAAGCAGCGCCGCCGCTTCGTAACCGGTGCGCAACGCGTTGGGAATCACGCTGGTCAGCGGCGGCGCCGAGAGTTCGCACAGCAACTCGTCATTGTCGACGCCGATCACGGCCGCGTCGTCGGGCACGGCCATATCGATCTCGCGGCAGACGTCGAGCACTTGCTGCGCGCGAATGTCGTAGCAGGCCATCACTCCGACCGGCTTGGGCAGCTTGCGAAGCCAGTCCGCCAGCCGGCGCTGTTGGCTCTCCCTGGACTCGCGCTGCGGCGTCTTGCCGGAAAAATCAAACTCATGGCAGCGGCGTCCCTGCCGCTCGAGAAGCTGCACGAAGTGGTCCCGACGCCAGTTCGACCAATTGAAGGCGGAGTCGCCGCAGTAAGCCAGATGCTGAAACCCTCGTTCCAGCAAGTGGTCGACCGCCAATTGTGCAATGGCCCGGTCGTCGGTCTCAACCCAGGCGATGCCCGGCGCCAGCCTCGCCGCGCTGACGTCGACCACCGGCAAGCCCGATTTCACGACGGCCCGGGCAATGGCTTCATTTTCGATCCGCGCGATGATGCCATCTCCCCGCCATTTTGCCAGCCAGGCGGGCGGAGACGCGCCGCGTCCCTGCTCCGGAAGGTGAATCGACCAGGGGCCATGCTCGCGGATGTAGGCCACCATGCCCCTCAGCAAGCCACGCGCGTAGGCGTTCGACGTTTCAATCAGCAGCGCTACGGCGGGGCGAGATTTCATCGTCGTTGCGGATTTCTGACCGAGCGCATCTGGAGACGTAAAAAGTCTCAGGCATTGGATTGCTGATTTCGGGCTTCGGAGACAAGTATAGGTGAAAAAGCTGACGCGTGGTGATACCTGCACCTCTCGCAACGGTAAAAAATCTCAGATCGTTTGCGCATTTCCTCATAGAGCGGAGCGGCGGCTGCGGTATGCTGGATGACCAGGGGCGATCGCTGACGAGGGGAAACTCGTCAAGGCTCAACCCCAACCGCACGAGAAGCGAGTCGTACCAAGAGGGGGCGCCTGGCGGCAGAGCCTAAGCGATGCCCCAGGGCAGCAAGGCTCGGCCGAGAAGCAGGGGAGCCGCTGGGTGCGACGTTTCGGCTTCGGCGTCGGTGATTCGCTGACCTCCAGAGACAATCATAAGACGCATTCAGCTACACAGCTAAGACGGCGACTAGGGAGTTTCATGAGCAAAAAAGATCAACGTGGCCATTGTCGGCCTGGGGTTTGGGGCGGAGTTCATCCCCATCTATCAGCGGCACCCGCAACGCGACGGTTGACGCCATCTGCCAGCGCGACCCGAACAAGCTGAATGAGATCGGCGACTACTTTCGGCATCGAGAAGCGGTACACGACGATTTCGACGACGTGCTGGCCGACCCGAGCGTCGACTTCGTGCACATCAACACGCCGATCCCCGACCATGCCCCGCAATCGATCGCCGCGCTGAAAGCCGGCAAGCACGTGATGTGCACCGTGCCGATGGCCACGACGATCGACGACTGCGAGCAGATCGTCGAGCTGGTCAAGGAGACCGGCCTGAAATACATGATGGCGGAAACCGTGGTCTACGCCCGCGAATTCCTCTTCGTCAAGGAACTGTACGACAAGGGCGATCTGGGCAAGGTCCAGTTCCTGCAAGCCAGCCACCAGCAGGACATGGACGGCTGGCCCAACTATTGGCCGGGCCTGCCGCCGATGCACTATGCCACGCACTGCGTCGGTCCCGTGCCTGGCGTTGACCGGCGGCCGAGGCCGAATACGTCTCGCTGCTTTGGCTCGGGCACGATCCGCGAGGAATTGATCCCCAAGTACAACTCGCCCGTTTGCCGTGGAAACCACGCACATCAAGTTCCGCAACTCGGATCTTGACGGCCGGATCTATCGTTCGCTGTTCGACACCGCCCGCCAGTACCGCGAAAGCTTCGACGTCTACGGCACGAAGCAGGCGTTCGAGTGGCCGCTGATCGAAGGCGAAGAGCCGGTGCTGCACACGGCCAAAAAGCCGGAGCCGGAGATCCCGCAGCGAGTCAAAGTGCCCGACTACGCCCATCTGCTGCCCGAGGAGATCCAGCGATTCACGACCGGCGGCGTGTACGACGCCGACGAACACCAGCACCTGTCCTTCACGCAAGGCGCCGGGCACGGCGGCTCGCACCCGCACCTGGCCCACGAGTTCATCTCTGGCGCTGGTCGAAGGGCGCGATCCGTACCCCAATGCCGTGCAGTCGGCCAACTGGACCTGCGTCGGCATTTGTGCGCACGAATCGGCGCTGAAGGGCGGCGAGATCGTCCGGCTGCCGGAGTTTACGCTGGAGTAAGAAATATTATGCGTTGTCCTGCTTCGTTGCGCGCCGTCGCCGCGTTTTGCCTGGCTTTTACTTTGGTCTGCGGCTGGAGCGTCCCTGCTTATTCGGCAGAACCAACCCCGGCCATCAAGGCCCTGTTCCTCGGCGATCAAGGGCATCACCGCCCCGCGGAACGTGCTCGGCAGTTGATTCCCGTGATGGCGGGCCGAGGCATTGAGATCGACTACACGGAGAACGTCGCCGAGCTCAATCCCGACAATCTTCGTCGCTACGATGCACTGATCTTGTACGCGAACATCGATCGCATCGAACCGCGGGAAGAAAAGGCCCTGCTCGATTACGTGGCCGGCGGCGGCGGCTTCGTCCCGCTGCACTGCGCTTCGTATTGCTTCCGCAACTCGGCGCAGGTCGTGGCGCTGATCGGCGCGCAGTTCCAACGTCACGGGACGGGCGTGTTCGATGCGAAAGTCGTCGACGCCGAACATCCGATCATGCAGGGGCTTGAGCCCTTCTCCACCTGGGACGAGACCTACGTCCACGAAAAGCACAACGAACAGAACCGCCGCGTGTTGCAGGTCCGGGCCGAAGGGGACCGCGAAGAGCCGTGGACTTGGGTCCGCACGCACGGCAAAGGAGGCGTCTTCTATACCGCCTACGGGCACGACGGCCGCACCTGGAGCCAGCCCGGCTTTCACGCGCTTCTCGAGCGGGGCATTCGCTGGGCGGCCGACAAGGGAGACGTGTTCGACAGCAGTCATCGTCCGTCCGCCGACGTCAAGCCGTTCGAATATGCGAAGGCCCGTTTGCCCAACTACCTGCCCCAGCAGAAATGGGGCACGCAGGGCAAGCCGATCGATACGATGCAGGCGCCGATCTCGCCGGACGAGTCGATGAAACACATGCAACTGCCTCAGGGCTTCGAGCCGCAGTTGTTCGCCGCCGAGCCCGACATCGCCAAACCGATCGCCATGGCCTGGGATCATCGGGGTCGGCTCTGGATCGCCGAGACGGTCGATTATCCGAACAACCTGCAGCCGCACGGCGCAGGGCACGACCGCATCAAGATTTGCGAAGACACCGATGGCGACGGCCGCGCCGACAAGTTCACGGTCTTTGCCGATAAATTGAGCATTCCCACCAGCCTGGCTTTCGCTCGCGGCGGTCTTGTCGTTCACCAGGCGCCCGACACGTTGTTTCTTAAAGACGCCGACGGCGATGACCGCGCGGACGTGCGCGAGGTGCTGTTCACCGGCTGGAAAACCAACGATACCCACGCGGGGCCGAGCAATCTGCGCTGGGGCTTCGATAACTGGTTGTGGGGCATTGTCGGCTATGCGGGCTTCCAGGGCAGAGTCGGCGATGAGGAACATCAGTTCCGCACGGGCTTCTACCGCTTCAAGCCCGACGGCACGAAGTTCGAGTTCCTGCGCAACACGAACAACAACTCCTGGGGCGTCGGCTTCAGTGAGGAGGGCATCGTTTTCGGCTCGACCGCCAACGGCAACCCGAGCGTCTATCTGCCGATTCCCAATCGCTACTACGAGCAGGTCCGCGGCTGGTCGCCCCAGGTATTAGGCAGTATTGCCACGAGCAACGACTTTTATCCCGTCACGGACAAGGTGCGGCAGGTTGATCATCACGGCGGTTTCACGGCCGCGGCCGGGCACGCGCTGTATACGGCCCGGACGTACCCCCGCTGGTATTGGAACCGCACGGCCTTTGTGACCGAGCCGACCGGCCATCTTGCGGCCACGTTCCTGCTGGAACCTCACGGCGCCGATTTCGTCGCCGATTACGGCTGGAACCTGCTGGCCAGCGACGACGAGTGGACCGCGCCGACGATGGCGGAACTGGGCCCCGATGGCAACGTCTGGGTCATCGACTGGTACAACTACATCGTGCAGCACAACCCGACGCCCGAAGGTTTCAAAACGGGTAAAGGCGCCGCCTATGAGACCGAACTGCGCGACAAATCGCACGGCCGCATTTATCGCCTGGTTTACCAGGGCGCCGAGCCGACCAGGCCTTTCCAGCTTGATCCAGACGATGCACAGCAACTCGTGACCGCCCTCTCGCACGACAACCAACTGTGGCGAATGCACGCGCAGCGGCTGCTCGTTGAACGCGGCCGGGACGACGTGGCGCCGGGGTTGATCTCGCTGGTGCAGGACCAGGCGGTCGATGAGATCGGGCTCAACGTCGGCGCCATTCACGCCTTATGGACATTGCACGGGCTGGGTCTGCTCGATGGTCGGCACGCTGACGCATCGGACGCTGCCATTGCCGCGCTGCGACATCCATCGGCGGGCGTGCGCCGCAACGCCCTGCAAGTGCTGCTGCGAAGCGTGGGAAGCACGGCCGCATTGCTGTCTGCCGGCTGCCTGGCCGACGCCGATGCCCAAGTTCGCCTGGCGGCACTGCTGGCTGTGGCTGAATCGCCGACGTCGCAAGCAGCCGCCGATGCGACTGCGGCTGCCCTGCACGCCGCGGCCAATACGCAAGACCGTTGGCTAATGGATGCGGCGACCAGCGCCGCGGCGGCTCATTCGCTATTTTTCTTGAAGGCCGCAGCGGCCGATCACGAGTTGCCTTCAAACCAGGCCGTTACAGCTCTCTTGAACCGCGTGGCAGAGCACTACGCTCGCGGCGGTCCGGCCGATACGGTCGCCAGCTTGATGGTTGCGCTGGCGGGCGCCAAGCGTCAAACGGCAGACAGCATACTCGCCGGACTGGCGAAAGGCTGGCCCAAGAGCCAAACCGCGCGTCTCGACGAGCGAGCGGAATCGTCCATGGGGGCGTTGCTGGTCAAGGTTTCGCCGGACGCCAAGGGGCAACTAGTCAACCTGGCAAGTCGCTGGGGGAGCCGGCGGTTAGAAAAATACACGGCAGAAATCGCCGCTGCGTTCCTGGCTTCGGCTCAGGACGAAGGGCAACCGGACGACGTGCGGGCGAACGCGGCCACGCAGTTAATTGAGTTCCGCCGCAACGACGCGGCGGCGGCCGACGAGTTGCTGCAACTGGTCACGCCGCGGTCCTCCGTCGAGCTGGCCGCCGGTTTGATGGAAGCAATCGGCCGCAGCGAATCACGCGAGGCGGGCGCCATGGTCGTCGGCGAACTGGCTCGCTTTACGCCCGCCGTTCGGCGCCACGCGCTGCGGGTGTTGCTCACGCGGGCTGACTGGACGGCTGCGTTGATCGAAGGCTTTGAGCAAGGCCAGGCGGAGCTGAGTGAACTCTCGCTCGATCAGAAGCAGGCGCTGGCCGGGCATCCGAATCCGGCCATCGCAGAGCGGGCGAAGGCGCTGCTGGCCAAGGGGAGCGGCCTGCCCGATGCCGACCGGCAAAAAGTAATCGACCAACTGGCGCCGTTGGCGCTGCGGACCGGCGATACGGCCAAAGGGAAACTGGTTTTCAAGCAGCAATGCGCCAAGTGCCACGTGCACGGGGGCGAAGGCAACAAGATCGGCCCCGATCTGACCGGTATGGCCGTGCATCCTAAGCGCGAACTGCTCGTGCACGTGCTCGATCCCAGCCGCAGCGTCGAGGGCAACTTCCGTCAATACACGGTCATCACCAGCGACGGCCGCACATTCAACGGCCTGCTCACGGCGGAGACGAAAACGACCGTGGAATTGGTCGACGCGGAAGGCAAGCGACACTCGCTGCTGCGCGAAGACATTGAAGAACTCGCCCAGTCGCGCAAATCGCTGATGCCCGAAGGATTCGAGAAGCAAGTGCCGCCGGCGGCGATCGCCGACTTGCTCGAATTTCTTACGGCCCGCGGCAAGTACCTGCCGCTCGATCTGCGCAAAGCGGCCACCATCGTCAGCACGCGCGGCATGTTCTACAGCCGCGACGCCCAGGCCGAACGCCTGATCTTCCCGGACTGGTCGCCCAAGACGTTTGCCGGCACGCCGTTTCAATTGGTCGATCCGCAAGGCGACCGGATTGCGAACGTCATCATGCTCTACGGACCGACTGGTCGTTTTCCGCCGCAGATGCCCAAGGCGGTGAGCCTGCCGTGCAACACACCGGCCAAGGCGATTCATTTGCTGAGCGGCGTGAGCGGCTGGGGCTACAATGGCCGCTCGGTGGAGCCGACCGTTTCCATGATCGTGCGGCTGCACTACGACGACGGCCGGACGGAAGACCACCCATTGAAGAACGGCGTACATTTCGCCGACTATATTCGCGTAGTCGACGTGCCGGAGTCGAAGCTGGCGTTCAAGCTGCGCGGCCAACAAATCCGCTATCTGGCCATTCATCCGCAGCGAGCCGAGACGATCCAGAGCATCGAATTCGTCAAAGGCTCCGATCACACCGCGCCGGTCGTTATGGCCGTGACGGTCGAGACGAGGTAGCACCCCGGCTCTTTCGGGGGCGGCGTCGCGCTGCCGGAAAACTACCGCGCAAGCAGCGATCACAATCTCTCGCATTGCCCCCGATTGGCATGAGGCCAAATATCAAGTAGAAAGCAGGCGGTTTTCCGCCATGCAATGACGTTTCAACCACGGGGGGACGATTGGCCATGCATCTGTCTGCTGCGAGTTCGTTCTCTCCAACGCCGCAACTTGGATTCGTCTGGCTCTTGCTGACCGCTTGGACGGCTGCGGGTTGCGCTCGGCCGGCTTCCGAGTCGTCGGCAAGAGAAACGGCGAAGGCAGACACAGCCCAAGCCGACGACAAGAGAGCGGCGCCGTCCACGCCTCCCCCAACTTCTAACTCTCCGCGAGCTGCCGACGTGACCTCAGAGAAAGCTTTGTCTGATCGATTCGAATATCCTGCCGCTCGGCGGGGCGACCAAACCGACGACTACCACGGCGTGAAGGTCGCCGATCCGTATCGCTGGCTGGAAGATCCCGACAGCCCGGAAACACGAAAATGGATCGACGCGGAAAATGAGCTGACCTTCTCGTACCTCAAGCGGATCCCCGAGCGGGAAGGGATTGAAGAGCAGCTGACCAAGCTGTGGAACTATGAAAAGTACGGCGTGCCGGAGCAGCATGGCGGGCGTTACTTCTACACTCGCAACGACGGCTTGCAGAACCAGAGCGTGCTCTACTGGGCGCCTTCGCTCGAGGCTGAGCCGAAGCTGCTGCTCGACCCCAATACGCTTTCCGATGAAGGAACCGTGGCGCTTTCCGGCACGGCGATCAGCGATGACGGCAAGCGGTTGGCCTACGGGCTCGCATCGGCCGGTTCCGACTGGCAGGAGTGGCGAGTTCGCGAGGTCGAGACGGGCAAGGACCTCGACGATCACCTGAAATGGGTCAAGTTCTCCGGCGCCTCCTGGACGCCCGACGGAACGCGGCTTTTTCTATAGCCGCTACGACGAACCGTCCGCCGATGAGCAACTCACCGGCCAGAACTACTTCCAGAAGCTGTACTTTCACCGCATCGGCGAGCCGCAGGCGAAAGACCGCCTGATCTACGATCGACCGGACGAAAAGGAGTGGGGCTTTGCCGGCGAGGTGACCGAAGACGGCCATTACCTGGTCATCTCCGTCTGGCGCGGGACGGAACGCAAGAACAACGTGTTCTATCTGGACTTGAAGAAGCCCGATGCGAAAGTCGTCGAACTGCTGACCGGCTTTGAAGCCCGCTATGATTTCCTTGGCAACGACGCAGGCCATTTCTGGTTCCGATCCGATCTGGATGCGCCGCGCAACCGAATCGTGGCCATCGATCTCGCCGATGCGGCGCCCGAGCGCTGCACCGAGATCGTGCCGGAAGCCAAGGACGTGCTCGAGACGGTCAGCGTGGTCGGAGACCGCTTCTTCGCCTCGTATCTCACCGACGCTCACAGCCGCATTCGCATGTTCGGTCTTGAAGGTCAGCCGCTGGGCGAGGTCGAGCTCCCCGAGTTGGGTACGGCAGGCGGATTTGGCGGAAGGCGAGAAGACAAGGAGACGTTTTACGCCTTCACCAGCTTTACGTCGCCGGCGACCATTTACCATTACGACATCGAAGCCGGCCGTAGCGACGTTTTTCGCCAGCCAAAAGTCGATTTCGACCCCAGCCGCTATGAAACGAAGCAAGTCTTCTTCTCGAGTAAGGACGGCACGCGAGTGCCGATGTTCATCACCGCTCGTAAAGGGCTTGAGCTCGACGGCGCCAATCCGACGTATCTGTACGGCTATGGCGGATTCGATATTTCGCTGACGCCCTCGTTCTCCGTCGGCCGGATCGTCTGGCTGGAGATGGGCGGCGTGTACGCGATGCCCAACCTGCGCGGCGGCGGCGAATATGGGCGCGAGTGGCACGAAGGGGGCATGAAGCACAACAAGCAGAACGTGTTTGATGACTTTATAGCCGCGGCCGAGTGGCTGATTGAGACAGGCTATTGCTCCCCGCAAACACTCGCCATCAGCGGCCGCAGCAACGGCGGATTGCTCGTCGGCGCCTGCCTGACGCAGCGGCCTGACCTGTACGGCGCGGCGCTGCCCGGCGTGGGCGTGATGGACATGCTGCGGTTCCACAAGTTCACGATCGGCTGGGCCTGGGTTTCCGACTATGGCTCGTCGGAGAATCCGGAGGAGTTCAAGACGCTCTACGCCTATTCGCCGCTGCACAACATCAAGCCGGGCGTGAAGTATCCGGCGACGATGATCACCACGGCCGACCACGACGACCGGGTGGTACCAGCCCACAGCTTCAAATTCGCCGCCGAATTACAGGCGGCACAGGCCGGCGCGGCGCCAATCCTGATCCGCATCGAAACCAGCGCCGGTCACGGCGCCGGAACGCCCACCACCAAGGCCATCGAAGAAGCGGCTGACAGCTACGCGTTTCTGGTCAAGGCACTGGGCATGAAGGCGCCGCACTCCAAGGATCAGCCGAAGCCGTAGGGCGGGCATTGCCCACCGAGGAATCATGGTGGGCAATGCCCACCCTACGCGCCTACGACTTGCCCTGGCATTCGGCGTCGTTCGCCGGGTGCTGTTCGGCCAGCCCCATGGCAAAGCTGACCAGGTCTTGACGCTCGCGGCTGATTTCCAGCAGGCGGCTGAAGTCGCCAACCCGCTGGGACAGCTCGAGCAGGCTGGGGGCGAAGCCGGAAACCCGTACGTTCGAAAGCAGCCGTGCGGAGGCGTCCAACGCCTCCCGGTTGCGGCCCAGCCGCGCCAACAGCCCCACGTAAACCTCCGCCGCCGCCGGGCCCTGCGGTTCGCCAGCCAGCGATTCGGCCCGCTCGCGGAAATAGGCCACCGCGTCTTCGACCCGCTCGCCCAGTAAGGCCCGAAAGAACAAGCCGTGGGCCGGATAAGAGTCCGTGAACGGCTCCTGACCGGCGTACTGAAACAGCGAGCTGAGCCGGCGGCCGTATTCGGTCAGATCGACCGCCAGGCGCAAATCGGCCGGATCCTCGATCACCAGGGCGAAACGCACGACGGCATTCAGATGCGAAGTATCGATGTGGTAGTTGTTCTCGTCCATCAGCCAATCGCGGTCGGCCACCAGGCCCTCGACGGTGGTCTCTTGCGGCGGCTTGCCCTGCTTGCGGGTGATTTCTTCCGACAAGCTGCGGAACAATTCGGCGTGCAGGTAACGCACCAACAACCCGGCGACCTGCTGCCGGTCCTTCAGCGGCCGACTGTGCATTTGAGCGTCGAACATCGAGATGGCGTTGCAGACGCCGTAGTTGTTCAAGACCAGCTCGAAGCCCAGGCGAGGGTTGACGCCTTCGTGCAGCGCAACCTCGATGATCTGCTCGGTAGACTCTTCGTCCGGCGTCAGCGATTCCAACGCGGCGGCCACTTCCGCCTGCTCGCCCAGCGGACGCAGGTACATCCAAGCCTCGCGGACGCGGGCGTCGTTGAGGAATAGAAAGCCCACCTCGCGGCAGGCCTTGAGGTATTCCTCCTCCATTTGCGTACGCAGCGGATCTTTCAAGTCGTCGAGGCTCTTGGTCAGCACCGCCGGCAGTCCCAGCCGCAGCCGCGCGTCAAGCAATCGCAGATCGAACAACTCATGGTAGTGCTCGCTGCTGCGCAAATGCTCGGCCGCTCGGGCGGTCGCCGCCTCCATGCTTTGGCGGGAAACCGTCTTTTCCAGTTCGTCGAAGATGTCGTCGCTCATGGGCAATTTGTCGAAGGTAAGGCTGAGGCTAGTCGCTGCGCGGTTTCGCGCTTCGATCCGGCGACTCGGGTTCAGCGTTGCGGCGGGACTTCCAGGCGCCGGTGCTCAAACGGCAAACGGCGCCGCAGGCGGCCATGCTCCCTGGTCAGCACAAACGCCGCCGCGATGGACGTCGGGGCTTTGCGCCGAGCGTTCATCGTAGCAGAGCCGGATAGGGCTCGCCATCGGCGCTCGACGGATCGAGTCGATTCCCGTATTTCGGCTCAGTGCTCGGCGGTGCTGGTTGGCGGCGGTGCTGGTTGGCGGCCGGCGAGCCGTGGCCGGCGCTCAAGTCGTCTCCAAGACGGCGTTCTGCGCGGGATGTAGGGGCCGTGCGGCGATTTGAGCCCGCATTTCAGCGGCGATGAAGAACGATCCGGTAATGCAGACCAGGTCTTTCTCGCCCGCCAGCGTCCGAACAACTTCCCAGGCGGCGGCCGGCGACGAGCAGACTCGCACCGCCGCAGACTCTTGCGAGGCGATCGCCGCCAGTTCCTCGGGCGGCACTCCTCGCGGGTTGTTCTGATATTGCGTGAGAATGACGTGATCGAAATGCGGCAACAGGCAGCGAAGCATGGCGGGAACTTCTTTATCCCGCGTCGTGGCGAACACCAGGATCCGCTCCCGGGCGGAAAAGCTTTCCGCCAGCGTCGCCGCCAAGGCTTCGACGGATGCAACGTTGTGCGCGGCATCAATCACCACGGCGGGACGGCGGCCCGCGACTTCGACCCGCGCCGGCCAGCGGACTTCGGCCACCCCTCGGCGCAGGGCCGCTTCGGGAATCTGCCATCCCTGTCGCGTCAACTCGTCGAGCGCCGTCAGGGCCGTCGCGGCGTTGGCGGCCTGGTGGCGGCCGAGCAAGCCGACTGAAACGCTTTCAAAACTCCGCTGTCGATCATGGCACGACAAGCGATAGCTCATCATGCCTTGCGCCGGCTCGCGACCGACGTCGCGCGGCGGCTCATACTGGTAGTGAAAATCGCGACCGAGCTGCAGCAGCCGGGAACCTCGCTGCCGGGCGATCTCTTCGATCACTTTCCGAGGTTCGTCATCGACCACGCCGCTGACGACGGGCACGCCCGGCTTGATGATGCCGGCCTTCTCGCGAGCGATGGCCGCCAGCGTATTGCCGAGTTGGCGCATGTGGTCGAAGCTGATGCTGGTGATCACCGATACGGCCGGCAAACAAACATTGGTGGAATCGAGCCGGCCGCCCAGCCCGACCTCCAACACCGCGGCGTGCACGTTGCTGCGGACAAAGTGCAGCAAAGCCATGGCCGTCGTGAGCTCGAAATAGGTCGGACCGGTCTCGGCGGGCTGCCGCCGGCTGCCGGCCAGATCGAGTTCTGCGACGACAGGACGCAGCATTTCGACCAGCTCCAGCAATTCGGCCGCCGAGCAGGGTTGGCCGTTGATCGCCATCCGCTCTTCCAGGCGATCCAAATGGGGCGAACTGAACAAGCCGGTCCGATACCCCGCCGCGGAAAGCACGGCCGCAATCATGGCCGAGGTCGACCCCTTCCCCTTGGTTCCGGCCACGTGGACGATCGGCAGTTTCGACTGCGGGTTTTCCAGCCGCAGGAGCAGCTCGCGCATGCGGTCGAGCTTGAACGTTCCGTCGCCGTAGGGAATTGCGGCGGCACGCTCGTAGTCGATTCGCTGAAAGAGAAAATCCAGCGCGGCCTCGTACGAGTCGCGTGCTGTCGTCGGGTCCATAAAAGCGTACGGAGAGTGAGTGGGGCCAATGCCGTCAGTTTAACGCGAATCGAGGGTAAAGGGCAGTACGCGGCGCTGCTTCCGCTGCGCAAGGTGCGGGGAATGTCGGGTTCGCACTTAGCCGCCTTTGGCGCACCCCCTCTCCCTCTGGGAGAGGGTCGGGGTGGGCTGTTGAATTTAGATGATCTTGTGAGAAATTTGCAGACACCCAGCCTTTGCTGGCAGAAATTTGCAGACACCCAGCCTTTGCTGGAGCACCGAGAAATTTGCAGACACCCAACCTTTGCTGGAGCACAAAGCGACGGGATTTTGTGCAAGCCTCTTGACGCGGACATGAACAGACGTATACTTACCCGCAAACCCGGAGGGATGAAGCCATGCCCGCCTACGCTCGCCGTGAAATCGTCGACAATACGGAAGTCGGCATCTATCATTGCGTCTCTCGATGCGTAAGACGCGCCTTCCTGTGCGGCGACGATGCGTTGACCGGCCGCAGCTTTGATCATCGCAAGGACTGGATTCGCGACCGGTTGGAAGAACTCGCCGGCGGCTTTGCCATCGACGTACTTGGCTTTGCGGTGATGTCGAACCATTTGCATGTTTTGCTGCGCATCCGGCCGGATCTCTCTCGCCAGTTCAGCGATGAAGAGGTCGCCCAACGTTGGTTGCGCATCTTTCGCAAGCGGCGCGACCCGGCGGAGGCGCCCAATGAGCCAGACGCTCGCGCGTTGGCCATGCTGCTGGCTGACTCCGAAGCGGTGGGCGTACGCCGCGGACGGTTGGCCGATCTGTCCTGGTTCATGCGTGCATTGTGCGAACCAATCGCGCGCCGCGCGAATTGCGAGGATGGCGTAACGGGCCGCTTCTGGGAAGGACGTTTCAAGAGCCAAGCTGTGCTTGACGAGTCGGCTGCGCTGGCCTGCAGCATCTATGTGGATTTGAACCCGATCCGGGCGGGCATCGCCGATACGCCCGAGAGTTCCGAGTACACGGCAGCCTACGAGCGGATTGCCGCCAGGCAGGAAGGCACAGCCGAGAGCAATGCTCAGGCCGAGTCGCGGCGCGTCGTGGCGCCGCGCCGCCGCGATGATTGGCTCAGTCCCATCCCGGATGATGACGTCTGTCCCGCAAGTCAGCGACCGCATTCTCCGCAGCGGGCGTCGAACCGCGGCTTTCTGCCGCTCGGGTTGGATGAGTACCTGGCCCTGCTGGACTGGACGGGTCGGCAGCTACGGGCCGACAAGCGCGGGGCGATTCCGGTCGCTTTACAGCCGATTCTCGAGCGATTGTCGATCAACGCCGAAGGTTGGGTCGACAGCATGCTTGATTTCGGGCGCCGCTTTCATCGCGTCATTGGCCGAGCTGCCAGCATCGCAGCCCGCGCGACAAAAGCGGCCGGCATTGGCATCAAGGCCAGGCCGCCAGCCGGTTGGCGTTTACCTAACGCCCGTCCGACCGCGCACATCCTCTTTATCGCGCGTTTTCCGCGATCTTCCAAGACACCGCTTCGCGCGGGCGTTATTCCCGTTTGCATGTCGACAAGCCTACGGGACGTCCGGCGTCTCCCAGGGACCTGCTAGAATCCGGCCTGCGACGAGAACCGGTCTTCAATTCGCGCTCGCAACCAACGGATGGCTTCGCGACATACAAAAGGATGGATGTCTGGTATTTCCCCATCCTCTTTATCGCGCGTTTTCCGCGATCTTCCAAGACACCGCTTCGCGCGGGCGTTATTCCCGTTTGCATGTCGACAAGCCTACGGGACGTCCGGCGTCTCCCAGGGACCTGCTAGAATCCGGCCTGCGACGAGAGCCGGTCTTCAATTCGCGCTCGCAACCAACGGATGGCTTCGCGACAAACGAGTTTGCAGACACCCAGCCTTTCCAGGTTCGTTATGTGATCCGCAAACGTGCAGAATTGCAACCGGCATTCACTTAAGACGCGCTGAGCTTCACGATCCCGCTCATTGGCCGGCGTAGGTTGCGGCCGCGCACACCCTGGATGTCTGGTTTTGCCACAAACCCTGGATGTCTGGTTTTGCCGCCTTGCCGGATGTCTGGTTTTGCCACAAACCCTGGATGTCTGGTTTTGCCTCCCCGCTCATTGGCCGGCGTAGGTTGCGGCCGCGCAAACCCTGGATGTCTGGTTTTGCCTGATGTCTGGTTTTGCCTCCAGCCAACCCTGGATGTCTGGTTTTGCCGGTCTGGTTTTGCCGTCGGTTTTGCCGTCGGTTTTGCCGCTGGTTTTGCCGCTGGTTTTGCCGCTGGTTTTGCCGCTGGTTTTGCCGGTTTTGCCGGTTTTGCCATGCAATCAATGGCACATCGAAATGCCATTTTATGAGAACCGCGACTGCCACAAATAAAGGAGATAGTATACTTAGTACCAGCACATGAGTCCTGCTCACAATTCGGATGGCTGCTGGCAAAGGCCACTTCCGTACCACAATAACGCAGCGCCACAAATACGCGCACATTGCGATCCACCCGATCATAACCCCAATTGCAGGATACACTGGCGCCTCAGAAACCCTGGATGCCTGGTCGTACTGGCATCACCACGCAGGACCAACAAGCGCGAATCAAGCACGCACTCGCCCTGCCCTGCGAGCTCTAGCCAGGCGGCGAATAGCGTGCAACTTCTCATCGCACGTTTCAGGCGATGCCGTACTTTTCCAGCAGCCGGTAGAGACTGCGGCGGTTGATGCCCAGCACCCGGGCGGTGCGGGCCTTGTTTCCCTTTTCGCGATCCAGCACTTCCAGCACGTGCGTCCGCTCGATGTCGTCCAGGCGGTCGCCAGCGCCGTTCAGACCGCGGTTCTCGCAACTCGGGCGGCGCAGCTCGTGCGGCAGATCTTCCGCTCGCACGATTTCGTCGTCGGCCAGGATCTTGGCCCGCTCGATGACGTTGATCAGTTGGCGGATGTTGCCCGGCCAGGCGTAACTCTCCATGGCTTGCATCGCCTCGGGCTCGATCTCCCAGTTCTGACCGAGAAACCGCTGGACCAGCAAGGGAATGTCGCCCGCGCGCTTGCGCAGCGGCGGCAATTCGAGCGACATCACGTTGATGCGATAGAACAAGTCTTCGCGGAAGCGACCTTCTTTGACTTCCTCACTCATATCGCGATTGGTGGCCGCCAACAGCCGCACGTCCACGCGGCACTCTTTCAACGAGCCGACGCGGCGGAACGAGCCGTCTTCGAGCACGCGCAGCAGCTTGGCCTGCAACGAGCCGGGCATTTCGCCGACTTCGTCGATCATCAGCGTGCCGCCGTCGGCCAGTTCGAACAGGCCCTGCTTGGCGGACACGGCGCCGGTAAACGAGCCTTTCTCGTGGCCGAACAACTCGCTTTCCAATAGCGTCTCGGGCAGCGCGGCGCAGTTGATGACCACCAGCGGCTTGTCGGCCCGATGGCTGGCCTGGTGCAGCGCCCGGGCGACGAGCTCCTTGCCGGTGCCGCTCTCGCCTTGAATCAGAATCGCCTTGTCGGTGGGCCCGGCGCGCTCGATCAGCCGGAAGACCTCTTTCATGGCCGACGACCGGCCGACCATTTCCGACTGGGGCCGGCTGCGCTCCAGCACCGCCTTGAGCTGGCGGTTCTCTTTGCGCAGTTGCCGCTGCTCGTAGGCCCGCTGGACGATCAATTCCAGGTCGGCCAACGGAAAAGGCTTGGTCAGGAAGTCTTGCGCCCGCGTTTCATCGCCTCGACGGCCGTTTCAATCGTGCCTTGTCCGGTCAACAGCACGACTTCGCAGTCGGGGCTGCCGGCCTTCAGCCTTTGCAGCAACTCCAACCCGGAGAGTCCCGGCATCACCAGGTCGACCACGGCGACTTGAAACTGACGCCGAGCGGCCAACTCCAAGGCTTTCTCGCCGTCCGAAGCTTCTTGCACGCGGTAGCCGCGGCGCGAGAAACGGCGGGCGACGGTCGCCCGGTATTCGGCGTCGTCATCGACGATTAACAAATCGATATTGTTTTCTGCTGCCGGTTCCATGGAATTGTTTGCAATGAATGAAAGCGGACTGAAATTTGGCGCCCCAACGGGCCAGAACCATCTCACTAAGCAATGCCCGTGCCGCAACGCCAGCGATTCGCTGAGCGTTCCCAAACCTTGCGGTTTAAGCCGCCGATCAAGCCAGTTCAGGTAGCGACGCCGAGGCGAGGCGGCGCACGCAAAATGGTCCGGGTGTGCATAAACGCACGCTTTCAGTGTACCCGCACAGTCGACCTTGCGGGAGATGGCCGGCCTATTACCGAGAATCTCCTGATTGTCGGCCCGACTCGCCGCGGCGCACGAATTGCTAATCTGTGCTGGCAGATGCAGACGCAACGTTTGCGGCGCTGCACGGAAATACGAGGTGCAACATGATTGAGCAGGAATATTTGGCATTCGCTGCGGCGTTCCAGGCGGAGCACCGCGAGATGCGACGCCTGGTGCAAGTTCTGCGGCATGCCCTGGGCAAGCCAGGGGGCTGGTCGCGAGAGTCGGCCGAAGCGGCTTTCGAGGCCTTCGAGGCGCTCGAAGCGCACCTCAAGGAACACTTTGCCCAGGAAGAAGAAGGAGGCTACCTGGAGCAGGCTTTGGCCGTGGCGCCGCGTTACAGCGATGAAGCCAAGCATTTGTTGAAGCAGCACGGGCTGATGACCCGCCAGGTCGCCCACGCGGTTGAAACGGCCAAGCGCGCCCTCGACGAGCCAGGCGCCTGGACCACGTTGGAAACCGAGGCTCGCGAGTTGCTGCAAAAGTTGGTCGAACACGAAACGGCCGAAAATCGGATCGTGCAAAAGGCGCTGAACACCGGCATTGAGGCCGAGTAGGCCCGCCGGCAAGCGCCTGCGCAGAAGCAGCGGGGGCGCGTCGCAGTCCCGAGCAATGTCTGCCCGCGGAAGCAGCGGCGCGGGAGGATAACGAATCATGCCTATGTCGACTCTGCCAACTTCAGGGGGACGGTCCGCCGATCAGGCGGCGGAAGATCGCGACGACTGGCCGCAATCGACCGCGATTGCCGAGTGGCTGAAACGGCCGGGAACCTACAAAGAACCCGTCAGCCGCGTCGCGCTGAAAGAAACGCACATTTCCTGGGTCTTCCTCACGGACCGCTTCGTCTACAAGCTGAAGAAGCCCGTGCGTTTTGACTTTCTCGACTTCCGTTCCGTCGAGGCTCGCCACGAGGCCTGCCAGGCCGAACTGCGGCTCAATCAACGTCTGGCTCGAGGCGTGTATCTTGGCGTCGTGCCGATCTGCGCCGATGCGTCGGGGCGGCTATCGCTCGACGGGTCCGGACAGATCGTCGATTGGGTCGTCAAAATGCGGCGCCTGCCCGCCGACCGGATGTTGGACGAATTGATCCGCAACGGGCGCCTGACGCACGAGGAGGCCATGCGGCTGGCCGGCACGCTGGCGTCGTTCTATCACGGCCTATCTCCGGTCACGATGGGCGCCAGCGACTACCGGCAGTCCATTGAGCGACACGTCCGCGCCAACCGCGAAGAATTACTCAAGCCGCTGCACCGGTTGCCGGCTTCGCTCATCAAACGCGTCCATGCAGCCCAGCTCAGATTTTTGCAACTGCAAGGCGGACAGTTCGAAGACCGCGTTTGCGATGGCCGCATTGTCGAAGGGCACGGCGATCTGCGACCCGAGCACATCTGCCTGGACGGCATTCCCGCGATCTTCGACTGCATCGAATTCAACGAGGATTTCCGTCGCCTGGACGTGGTCGACGAATTGGGCTTTTTGGCGATGGAGTGCGATCTGTTGGGGGCCGACCGCATCGGAGCGCAAATCGTCGACGCTTACCGCAGCGCCTGCCACGATCAATTCTCGGACGAACTCTGGAGTTTCTACAAATGCTACCGGGCTTGCGTGCGGGCAAAAGTCGCCGTGCTCCGCGCAGCAAGCCCGTCGGGAGACCGTGCCGCCTCGGGCGCCGCCGTTGATTATCTCTGCCTGGCGGACCGTTATGCGGCGGCGCTGGGGCCGCCGGCGCTGATCGTCATCCGCGGTTTGATGGGCGTCGGCAAGACGACGCTGGCCGAAGCCCTTGCCGAGCGCTGGGTTGCGAGCAGCTCCAGACCGATAAGCTGCGAAAAGAGCTGTTCGGCCCTTCGCCGGCGTCGGCTGAATTCGACCAGGACCGTTACCGGCCCGAAAATCGACTGCGCGTCTACGACGAGTTGTTCTTGCGCAGTCGAGCAAGACTTGAAAGAAGGGCTGAGCGTGATCCTTGACGGCACGTTCCTGGCGGCGGAATTGCGCGAGCGCGGCCGGCCTGGCCCGCGCCGCCGGCGCCCTGCTCTGCCTGGTGCATTGCGATTGCCCGGGCAACGTGGCCGTCGAACGCATTGCCGAAAGGTCCGCCGACGGCGAGACGAATTCCGAAGCTCGGGCGGAGTTGTATGAACTGCAGCGTGCCCAGCAAGAGCCCGATCCGCCTGAATTGAGGTCGGTCGACATCGACACGACGTTGACCGTCAGTTTGCAACTCGCCGACGTTACCGAACGTCTCAGGCAGTTGCTCAAGACTTTCAAGCGGCGTGAACAGGCTCTCCGACAATAGCAGCGCATGCTGCCATCAACGACGATGGCATCAACGACGATGACGCAGCCGCCGCAGCAAGGTTGCGAGACAATACAGACCGATCGTCGGCTCGTCTGTCTCTGTCGTGCTCTCCGAGGTGAGGGCACGGTCCGGCGCCAAAGCGTCGTCATGAAAACATGCCGATAAATGTTTTCAACGACGTGAGCATGGGCAGCATGCACGCGGGCGGCGGAGCGCAGTTCCTGATGGCCGACGGCTCGACTCGTTACATCAACCCGAGCATCAACTTCAACGCCTACCTGGGCCTTGCCAGCCGCGAGGGCAGCGAGGCCGTTTCCGCGCCTTGAGCGCCGCCCGCTCGAAAGCGGCGCGGAGTCGACTTGAACCCCGGCCGACTCGCATTGATCGCGATTGTTTCTGATTCAAGGATGCAACTATGATTTCATCGTTTGCCCGGCGCCATCCCACGCGCCCTCGCGCGCGGTTGTACGCTGCGCTGACATCGTGCCTGTTCGCCGTCGGCGTTGGGGGCTGCAGCGGCGAGCAAGGTCCGCCGCGCCACCACCTCTCGGGAAAAGTCGTCTTCAATGGAGCGCCGGTCGGATTCGGCATGATCTATTTCCAGCCCGACGCACAAGGGGGCAATAGCGGCCCGCAAGGCTTTGCCACGATTCGCAACGGCGAGTTCGATACGAAGCGGGAGGGTAAAGGTACGGTCGGAGGTCCCATGATCGTACGCATCACCGGCTTCGACTCCGAGCCGCCCAAAGATCTGTCCGAGACGGAGCCGGGCCCCAAACCGCTGTTCGCCGAGTACCAGACCAAAGCGGATCTGCCCAAGGAGGACGGCAATCAAGATTTCGACGTGCCGGCAAGCGCAGCCGACGGGCCCGTGGCGCCGCCGCCCGCCATGCCCGCCGGGCCGTAACCGCCGCGCAGCCCGCGGGAATCTCATGGGCAGTCCGCAGACTAACCAGCCCCCCGGCAAACCGGACTGCCGCCGAAAAAGCCCAGGGCGATCCGATAATCGGTCGACCTAGCGATTGATCCTCCTAGCGATTGCTCCTCGCTCATCGGCAGCGCCCGACCGGCGCTGCCCTCCCCATACCGCTGGCGGTTCTCATCCCGCCGCGCCCAATCCTTGTTGTTTTCTGCGCGGAATCGCTAGACTCTTGGATGCGGTCGAGCGACTTTCGGCGTGCGGCGCCGGACGGCGGTTGCCGGACCGATGAAACTTTTCGGCTCGTTCGAGCGTCCTACATGCGGCTTGCGCGTTCAGGCGCCGGTCGCGTGTTTGCGGCCGTGCGGCCGCTTGTCTCATTCTTCAATCGACGGAAACCGAGGAGCCTTTGGCATGAGTACCGACGGTCTGCGTTCGTCTAAAGCGGTCGGCGCCTGCCTGGCGTCCTTGCTGCTGCTGGCCATTTCCGTCGCCTGGGCCGCCGAGAGCGGCACGGAAAACGACGACGATGCGGGCAAAGCGGAGCGTACGCTGTTCGAGACCGAAGCGGAGCAGACGCCGCCGGCGATCAATCGTTTGATGCAAGACCGCAAGTACGCCGAGGCAGCGGCGGCCATCGACAAGCTGCTGGCGGAACCGCAAGCCGCCGACAAACAAGACGTACATCGGGATTGGCTGATGTATCTCAAGGGCCGGGCGCTGCACCTGGCTGGCCGCTACGACGAGGCGATTGCAGCTTATGCGCAATTGGAGCACGAGCTGCCCGAAGGGCGGTGGGCCCGCCGGGCGCGGTTTGGCCGTGCGGTTTCGCTGGCCCGTAAAGGCGATTTTCAGTCGGCGGAAAAGATCTACCGCGAGCAAGCTGCGTGGCTCTTGTCGCTCGACCGCAAGCAGGAGCTCGCCGGCATCTACCTCGAATTCGCCGACGCCTATTTCAAGCCGGCCCCAGAACAGCAGCTCGAGCAGCAGCCCGACTATGAAAAAGCCCTGCAATTCTACAACCAGGCGCTCGAGGTCGGGCCTCAGCCCGAGAAGCGGGCCGAGGTGGAACTGCTGGCGGCCCGTTGCTACCAGGCGCTGGGCAAGTTGCAGGAAGCTGCGGTCCGGTTCGCCCGCTTCAGCAAAGAGCATCCTGACAGCGAACTCGATCTCGAAGCGCGTTACCGGCTGGGCGAATGCCAGCTTGGCCAAAACCAGTTGGAAGAAGCCCGCCGCACCTGGCAAGACCTGCTGGCCGCGTACGCCGGCGACAAGTCGCCGCGAGTGGCCGAAGCCGCCTTCCAGCTCTCGCAAACCTGGCGGCTGCCCCGCCCGCAAAGCGATGAAGAGTTGGAACTCGGCGTGGCCTCGCTCAAGAGCTTTTTGGAGCAGTTCCCGGAGCATAAGCTGGCCGGCAAGGCGTTCTTGCGGATCGCATCCAGTTATATGAGCCGCGGGCGGTTCGACGAGGCCGTCGCGTCGATTCAGAAGTTCCTCGACGACAAACGCTATGCCGATCGCGAAGAGGCGCCCGACGCGCAGGTTCTGCTCGGCCGCTGCTACCAGTTGCAGAAGAAGTTCCCGGCGGCCCTCGAAGCGTGGCGCAATTACCTGGCGCAGCATCCGGCTCATCGCTCGTGGAGCGACGTGCAGCGGCAGATCATTAATACTGAGTTCCTGCTCGGCTACGAAGCCAAGCTGGCCAAACATTACGACCAGGCCCGCAAGCTGTGGGGCGAATTCCTGGTCAAGTACCCGCTTGACCCTCGCGATCCGGGCATTCTCTACGAATTCGGCCGGATGCAGTTTCTGGAGCAGAAATACGACGAAGCGATCAACGAGTGGCGGCGGCTGGTCGCCAAGTATCCGAAGACGAACCAGGCCTCGCAGGCGCAGTTCATGATTGCGGCGACGCTCGAAGAGAAGCTCGGCAAGCTGCCCGAGGCGCTCAAGGAATTCCGCAAGGTCACGTGGGGCAATCACGCGGCGCAGGCTCAGGCGCGCATCGCCCGGCTGACGGCCAGGTCGCTGGCGATCGTCACCGAGCGCGTGTTCCGCACGAACGAAACGCCGAAGATCAAGCTGACCACTCGCAACGTCGAGAAGGTCGCGGTGCGCGTCTACTCGATCGACATGGAGACGTATTTCCGCAAGATGCACCTGGCTTCCGGCGTGGAAGGCCTGGACATTGCGTTGATCGATCCCGACCGTACGTTTGAGTTCGAGGCGCCCAATTACGCCGAGTATCAGCAACTGGAAAACGAGATCGAGATCCCGTTGCTCAAGGGCGGCCCCGCCAATGCTCCGCCAGCCGGCGTGATGGCCGTGACGGTCAGCGGCAAAACGCTCGAAGCCACCACGCTGGTCATGGTCAGCGACCTGGACGTGATCATCAAGAGCTCGCGAGATGAAGTCTTCGTCTTCGCCGAGAACCTCCGCACCGGCAAGCCGTGGCCCAACACACGGCTGTTGATCTCCAACGGCCAGCAAGTCTTCGCCGAGGCCCAGACGGGCGACGACGGCGTGTTTCAGAAGTCGTACGAAGAATTGAAGTCGGCCGGCGACGTCGCGCGTGTTCGCCGTGGCCGACTCGAGCGTGGCCTCGAACGTCGTGGGGTTGAACAACCTGGGCGTCTCGGTCGGCCTTGCCGAGCGGGGCTATATCTATACGGACCGGCCCGCCTACCGCGCGGGGCAGATGGTGCACGTCCGCGGCATCATCCGCAAGAGCGTCGACGATCGCTTCGTGATCGAACAAGGCAAAAAGTATCGCCTGGAGGTGTTTGACGGCCGCAACCGGCTGTTGCGTCAGGATGACGCGACGCTCGGCGAATTCGGCAGCTTCCACGCGCATTTCGCCTTGCCGGCCGGCAGCGTGGCCGGCGAGTATCGCGTGCAACTCCGCGACGAAGAAGATCATTCGTTCCAAGGCGGCTTTGCCGTTCACGAGTATCAACTCGAACCGGTGCGGCTGGCGGTCGAGGTCGATCGCAAGGTCTTCTACCGGGGCGAAGAGATCGAAGGCAAGATTTCAGCGAAGTTCTACTACGGCGCTCCGCTGGCCCATCGCGAGCTTCGCTATCAACTGGCCGGCGGCCGGATCTATACCGGCAAGACCGACGAACGGGGCGAGTTGCCCTTCAAGCTCGCCACGCGTGAGTTCCGCGAGTCGCAGACGCTGCCGCTCATCGTGCTGCTGCCGGAACGCAACCTGCAAACGGCTGAGAACTTCTATCTTGCCACGCGCGGGTTTTCCATCGCCGTCAGCACCGTGCGGCCCGTGTATGTCGCCGGTGAAACGTTCGAATCGGAAATCTCCACCAGCGACGCGGAGGGCAAGCCGATCGCCGAAAAGCTCTTGCTGCACGTGCTCGAACAGACGACCGTCGACGGCAAAGTGGGCGAGCGCGAGGTGGAACGGCACGAACTGTCCACCGACGAGAAGCAAGGCCAAGGCCGCCTGACGCTGCGGCTGGAGAAAGGCGGCAAATACATTCTGCGGGTCGAAGGGACGGACCGCTTCAAGAATCCGATCTCGGCGGCGCACGTCGTGCGGATCTCAGACGATAACGACGCGGTGCGGCTGCGTATTCTGGCCGACAAGCACACGTTCAAGGTCGGCGACACGGCCCGGGTGCAACTGCACTGGCGCGAGGCGCCCGCCTTGGCGCTGGTGACTTTCCAAGGCGCCCGCGTGCTCGACTACAAGCTGGTCGACCTGAAGCAGGGCGCCAACGAGTTGCAAATTCCGCTCACGGCCGCGCTGGCCCCGAACTTTGAACTGGCCGTGGCGGTGATGACCGACGCCCAGCCGCCGCAGGATCCCGAGGCGCGAGCCCGCTTCCGCCGTTTCCACGAGGCTTCCAGTCCATTTGCCGTCGAGCGCGAGCTGCGCGTCACGCTGGAGACGAAGCCGAAAGCGGCGGGCCAGACGGCCCGGCCGGGCGACGACGTGGATGTGACGATCACCACGACCGATCCGCAAGGCAAGCCCGTCTCGGCCGAACTGAGCCTGGCGCTGATCGAGCAGTCGCTGCACGACAGGTTCGGTTCGCGCGGCGCCGGCCATTCAAGACTTTTTCCGCGGTCAGACTCGCGAGCCCGCCGTGCGGACGACGTCAAGCGTGACGTTCGCCTATCGCCCCAGAACGCGGCCGATCAACCCGCAACTGCTGGCGGAAAAGGACCGGCTGGAAATCGCCGCCGAAGAGGCGGAACGGTTGAAAACGGGAGCGGCAGGGCGATTCGCCGAGTTCCAAGCGGAGATCAAGAACGTGGACGCCGCGGCAATCCCGTTCGATGCTTTCGCCGTGCGCGAGGCGGATGGCGAACACGCGGCGGTTACGGTGGACGATCTTGCGGATTCGGTTACGACAGAGTCGTGGCAGTATGCCAATGGCGACGTGCGAGTCGCTTTGGACGTCGATAGGTTTGACCAGGTAAGGCAACCGCGCGGGCGGCTACTTGCAGAGAGCCCTGCCGAGAACGATCGGCAAGCAGCGGGCAAAGAACAAGTCCAAGGACAGCCGGGCCTCTTTGGGAATAACGTGGCCTTTGACTCCGGTCCGGCGTCCGCCGAAGCGCGACGGGGAGCACAGGCGAATGCCAACGGAACCATGGGCTTGGCAGGCGCCTTGCGCGACGAAAAATCAGGCGTCCTCATGGACCCTGAATCTAAAAGCCAAAGCGGCGGACAGTTCGGGGGACTGCCTTTGCAAATGGGAATGCAAGCGACCGTTCCTGGCGGTGAGATGCTCGCCAAAGCCGCAAAAAGGAATTCCGGCCGCGAGGCGGATGCAAAAGCGTTTAACTTCTTCATGGGTTTCAACCGCGGAGACGGAGTTGGCCTGGGCTTTGGCCGCCCGTACACGTCACAAGAAGTGTTGGCGCTTGCCCAGGACGAACGTGCGCGAATGGATCCTTCGCTTACATCGACGCCGAAGGCCGCCAGAACAATGTGAAGCTCAGCAAAGCTCTGGATGGCAAGCAAGCCGAAGGACTCGCCCGTCGACTCAACGAGTCGGGCGCCGTGCTGCTGCCGGCCGTCGAATCCCACGAAACGGCTTTCTGGAACCCGGCCGTCGTCACCGGCCAGGACGGCAAAGCGACCGTCACGGTCACGCTGCCCGAAAAGACGACCGCCTGGAAGATTCTGACCAAAGGCGTCACCGCCGAAACTCTGGCGGGCGAGGCGGAAGGCGAGCTGACGGTCAAGAAAGACCTGTTCGGCGAGCTGAAGCTGCCGCTGGCCTTCACCGAAGGCGACGAGGCGCAGATCCAGGCGACCGTCCATAACGACGCCGTCGACAAAGGGCCGATCGAGGTCACGCTCAAGACCACCATCGGCGGCAAGACGGTCGAAGAGAAAAAGACGCTGGAGGCCGGCAAGGGCATCCATGAGTTGAGCTTCAAGACTTCGTTGGCGCGGCCGGCGGAGGAAGCCAGGCCTGCCGCCCAGGGCGAGCAAGCGTCGCCGGTCGAATCGCTGGCCGTCGCTTTCGAGTTGACCGTCAAGGCCGGCGAGCACAGCGACGTCTTCCGCCGCAGCGTGCCGCTGGAACCGTACGGCATGCGCGTGTTCGCCACGGCGGGCGGCACGGCGTCGAGCGATACGACCGTCTGGGTCGAGCCGCCGGCCGACATGCCGCTGGAGGCCCGCACGCTGGAAGTCATCGTCGGGCCGAACGTCGAGCAAAGCTTGCTCGATATCCTGCTCGCTCCCGCACCGCTGTGCCAGCAAGACTCGGCGCGGATCGCCTCAGGGCTCGATACGACGGCCAGCGACTTGATGGCCGCCTTGGCGTTGCAAAAGCTGATCGGCGCCACGCGTCAGGCGGGCGGACCGCATGCCGAGACTCTCGACGGCCGCGTTCGTGCCTCGCTCAGCCTGTTGATCTCGTCGCAAAACGACGACGGCGGCTGGAGCTGGACCGGCAAGGCCGCGGCCAGCAACCGCTACACGTCCGCCCGCATGGTCTGGGCCTTGAGCCTGGCTCGCAAGGCCGGCTATCGCGTGCCCGACGACGCGTTTGAGAAGGCGCTCAACTATCTCAACGGCCAGGTCGCCGCCACGGCCGACAGCGACTACGAAAGCAAGGCCATCCTGCTGCACGCTTTGTCGGCCGCGGGCCGCGGCGACTTTACATTGGCCAACCGGCTCGTTCGCAATCGTCCCGCCCTTTCCAACGCCGCCTTGGCGCACCTGGCGCATGCCTTGGTGCAGATGGACCGGGCGCCGCTGGCCAGCGATATTCTCGAGGTGCTTTCCAAGCGGAATCTCGACGGCGCCGCGTCCAGGCGGAACGCGGCTTTGGGTTCTTTGCCGTGGAGCGAGGCCTCGGCCGAGATTCGCGCGCTGTACCTGCTGTCGCTGCAGAAGGTCTCGCCCGAGGCGGCCGGGAACAAGGAACTGGTCGATTGGCTGATGTCGCATCGCGTCGGGTATCGCTGGTCTCCGGACAAGGCCACCGGGCCGGCGGCGCTCGCCCTGTGCCAATGGTATGCTAAGACCCGCTACGACCAGGAACACTATCAGCTCGCCATCGTCGTCAACGGCTTCGAAGCCAAGACGCTCGACGTGACGAAGGAGACGGTCGCCCAGACGATTGCCATTCCCGCCAAACTGCTGCAGAAAGGCAAACAGCGAATTCAGTTCGATCTGACCGGCCGCGGGCGGTTCACGTTCCAGTGCATGCTGGGCGGATTCGTGCCGGCCGACAAGTTGAAGGGCACGACGCGAGATTGGAGCGTGCGGCGGCACTATGAACCGGCGCCGCGAGAACTGGACGGCCAGCCGATCCCCCGCGGCTTCGGCGTGCTGCAAGGCGCCTATACGTCGTTCCGCAATCCGCTTACGCAACTGCCCGTCGGCCAGCGCGGCCGCGTCGAGCTGGAGATTTGGCGTGCGAATGTACCGGCCAACACGCCGGAAGAACAGCTCGAGTACCTGGTCGTCACCGAGCCACTGCCCAGCGGCGTCACGGTGATTGAACAATCGGTGCAAGGCGGTTTCGAGCGGTTTGAAATCGAGCCGGGCGCCATCACGTTCTACATCGGCAACCGGCATTACATCCAGCCGATTCAATTCGAAGTGCATGGCTACTTGCCGGGCGAGTACCGCGCGGCGCCGACCGTGATCCGCGATCCCTACCGCGCCGATCAATTGGCCGTGGCCGCGGCCAGGTCGCTGGCGGTGCTGCCGCTCGGCGCAACCAGCGGCGACGAGTACAAGCTCACGCCGCAGGAACTGTACGAGTTCGGCAAGCGTACATTCGCCAAACACGACTTGAAGAGCGCCGGCGTCTACCTGAGCGAACTGGTAGGCAAATGGAATTTGCAGCCGAACGTTTACAAAGACTCCGTGCAGATGCTGCTCGACGTACACCTGGCCCAGGGACCGGCCGCGGAGATCGTGAGGTATTTTGAGTTGATCAAAGAGAAATGGCCCGACGTCGAACTGTCGTTTGAGAAGATCATGAAGGTGGCCGCGGCCTACGACGAGATCGGCGAGTACGAGCGCAGCTACCTGGTGTTCCGCTCGACGGTCGAAGTCAGCTTCCAGCGCGAAAGCGGCGTGGCCGGGCTTTTTGGAATCGCAGGGCGAGTTTGTGCGCAGCGTCGACGTGATGGGGCGGCTGCTGGCCGAATATCCGCCGGAACCGTACGTGGCGGCGGCGCAATATGCTCTGGCGCAGCGAGTCTACGCCTATGCTCCGCAGGCGGCCGGCGATCAGAAGTTGCGCGACAAAAAGATCACCCGCGTCGACCTGGTGCAGCACGCGCTGAAGATGCTGAACAACTTCCTGACGGCCTACCCTGAGGATCCGGCGGCCGACCAGGCCTCGTTCTCGCTGGCCAACGCCCTGCTGGAACTCAAAGCCTATCGCCGAGGCGATCGCCGCAGTGCCAATCGTACGCCGAGCGGTACCCGGAGAGCGACTACCTGGACAGCTTCTGGTACGTCGTCGGCTACTGCCACTTCGCTCTCGGCGAGCACGAACAGGCGTTGGAGATGTGCCGCAAGGTGGCCGAGATGAAACGCTCCGAGCGGCAAACGGGCCGCGAGATCGAAAGCCGCAACAAGTGGCAAGCGATTTACATCCTGGGCCAAGTCTATCACAGTCTGGGCAAAGCGGCCGACGCAATTCGCGAATATCGCCGCGTGGCCGACCGCTTCGCCGACGCCCAACAGGCGATCGATTACTTCACGCACAAGGAAATGACGCTGCCCGAGATCACGGCCTTTACGCCGGGCGAGCGCGCCGAAGTGGAGCTGAAGTTCCGCAACGTGGCCCGCTGTGACGTGCGGGTCTATAAGATCGACCTGATGAAGTTCAGCCTGTTGAAGCACAACCTGGGCGGCATTACGGACATCAACCTGGCCGGCATCCGCCCCTATCACGAGGCGACCATCGAGTTGGGCGACGGCAAGGATTATCGCGACCGCACGCGTAAGCTGCCGCTGCCGCTGAACGACGAGGGCGCCTACCTGGTGGCCTGCCGCGGCGATGACCTGTACGCCACTTCGTTGGCGCTGGTCACGCCGCTGAAGCTCGACGTGCAGGAAGAAACTTCGTCGGGCCGCGTGCGAGCGACGGTCAAAGACGCCGTGAAAGACGGCTACGTGCCGGGCGTACACGTCAAGGTGATCGGCAGCCGCAACGACGACTTCGTCGCGGGCGAGACCGACCTGCGCGGCGTGTTCGTCGCCGACTCGATCCACGGCGCTTCGACCGTGATCGCCCAGGCCGACGACAACCGCTACGCCTTCTTCCGCGGCAAGACGGAACTCGGCCCGCCCCCGGAAGAGAAGGCGGAACCGACGCTAGAAGGCATCCCCGAGGCGCCCGCGCAGCCGGCCGCCGAGCGGCAATTGCTGGAAGGCTTGCAGCTCGGCAACGGCGACATCCTCCGTCAGCAGGAGCAGAAACTGAAGGATCTCTACCAGCAGAACCGCAAAGGCGTGCAGGCGAAAGAGGCGTATTGAGCTCTGGCGATTTGACAGCGCGGCTCGCTCGGCCGATGATAGGCCCGGCAGCGCCCTCCAGCGGCGCTCGGACTTCATTCGATCATGCCGGGGAGAAGCAACGATGGAACGCGCGGCACTGTGGGCGACGATGGCACTACTGGCGGTTTCGCCCGCGTATTCGGCCGATGCCATCCGCGATTCGGTCGTCAAGATTTCCGTTACCCAACGCTCCCCGAACTTCACGCAGCCGTGGACCAAGTCGGCCTGCGCACGAGGCCTCGGGCAGCGGCTTCGTGATTGCGGGCAAACGGATCCTGACCAACGCCCACGTCGTGCAGTACGCCAGCCAGATCTACGTGCAGCCGCACCAGTCGGCTGAAAAGCTGCCGGCCGAAGTGCTGGCCATTTCGCGAGCCATCGATCTGGCGGTGCTCAAACCGACCGAGGACGACTCGTTCTTCGACAATCGGCCTCCGCTGGAACTGGCCGAGGGCTTGCCGGAGATCAAAGGGACCGTCAACGTCTATGGTTATCCGCTCGGCGGCGAGCAGATGTCCGTCACCGAAGGCATCATCTCGCGGATCGATTACGCTCCTTACTACTACCGCACGGCCGGGCTGCGCGTGCAGATCGATGCGGTGCTCAATCCGGGCAACAGCGGCGGACCGGCGATCTCCGCAGACCGCGTGGTGGGCGTGGCCTTCAGCGGCATCCGAACGGCGGAAAACATCGGCTACTTGATCCCGGTCGAGGAAATCAACGCCTTTCTGGCCGACGCCGCCGATGGCGCGTGTGACGGCAAGCCGCGGTTTCGCGATGAAACGCAAACGCTGGAAAACGACGCCGTCCGCGAGAAGCTGGGACTGGCCAAGGACGTCGGCGGCGCGATGGTCAACTTGCCGCATCGCCATGACGACGACTATCCGCTGCGGCGCGGCGACGTGATTCTGAAAGTCGGCGAGCACGCGCTCGACAACGCGGTGCGCGTGCAGGTCGAAGGGGATTTGCGGCTGGCGTTTCACTATCTCGTTCCCAAGCTGGCTCGCGACGGCAAGGCGCCGTTCACCATTCTGCGCGACGGCGTGACGCTCGACGTCGGGGTTCCCGTCTCGTCGCACGACGACCTGGTCATCCCCTACCTGAACGGCGACTACCCTCGCTATTTCATCTACGGGCCGCTGGTCTTCTCGCCCGCCACGCAAGAGTTTCTCGCCGCGCTGAGCAAGGTCTATGGTCAAGCGCTGATTGAACGCGGCAGTCCGCTGATTCGCCGCTGGACTGATGGCCCGGCCTTCGAAGGCGAAGAATTAGTCATGGTCCCCTCGCAAATGTTCCCGCACAAGCTGACCAAGGGCTACAGCGCGCCGACGTTTTGCGTCTTGGACCGCGTGAATGGAATCCGCGTCAGAAACCTCAAGCATCTGGTTGAACTGCTGCGGTACAACACGGCGCCCTACGTCGAGTTCCGTTTTGCCGGCCACGCCACGGAGACGCTCGTCTTTCGGCGCGACGAGATCGCCGCCGCCACGGAAGAGATTCTTACGGACAACAGCATCCGCAAGCAGTATTCGGACGATCTTGAAGGCGTCTGGACCGCCGCGAAGCTCAACTGAACGCGCCGGCGCGGGGGGCAATCTAGTCGATTCCTGGAAGTTTGGTCTGCTGTCCGGAAATCTCTGGAAGCCGCTCGACGATAATTTTCCCCCTGGCAAGCGACGGCATTTGACCATCTTCGGAGTACAGGTGGCTCCCCGGTGACGTTGTTCGAAATGAGGATCGCCGTTTCAGATGAAAATCATTTCCCTGCTGCCCAGTGCAACCGAGATCATCTGTGCGCTGGGGCTCGAAGACCAACTTGTCGGCGTAACGCATGAGTGCGACTACCCGCCATCGGTGCGCGACCTACCCAAAGTGACCAAGACGCTGATTCCGGCCGATGCCAGCAGCGCGGAGATCGACGCCCTGGTGCGCGAGCGGATGGCGACGGACCGCGCCCTTTACGCGTTGGACATGCCGGTCCTGGAACGCCTGGCGCCGGACCTGATCGTCACCCAGGCGCTGTGCGATGTCTGCGCGGTGGCGGAAGCCGAAGTCAAAGCGGCCGCCTGTTCGCTGCCCGGCGCCCCGCAAGTGGTCAACCTGGAGCCGCAACGGCTTGGCGAGGTGCTCGGCACAATTCCGACCGTGGCCGCCGCGGCCGGCGTCGCCGAGCGCGCCGGGCCGGTTGTCGCCGCGTTGCAGGCCCGCATCGATGCGGTCGTCGAGCGCATGCGAAACGTCCAGCAGCGGCCGCGGGTGATGGTGCTGGAATGGATCGACCCGCCATTTTCATCCGGGCATTGGACGCCGGAACTGGTCGAGATGGCCGGCGGCGTGGAAGGGCTCGGCCGCAGCGGGCTACCTTCCGAAACGACCGCCTGGGAGAAGATCCTGGCTTGGCGGCCGGAAGTGCTGGTGGTCGCCTGTTGCGGGTACAGTATCGAGCGCACGCTCGAGGACATGCCCATTCTGCAAGCGCTCCCCGGCTGGGGCGATTTGCCTTGCGTACGTAACGACCGTGTTTATGTTGTCGATGGTTCCGCCTATTTCAGCCGTCCCGGTCCGCGGCTGGTCGACAGCCTGGAGATTCTGGCCCATGCCTTGCACCCGCAGTTGGCGCCAGACTCTGCTGTGAAACTCCTACGCGGGCCATTTAACGTCCTCGTTCACGGCTGACATGCCGCTTTTCCCAAGTCGCCGCCTTGTGCTTGCAGCGGAATCGTCACAGTTCAAGAGTCAAAACACGAAAGCTTCCGCCTATGCCCAAGGTCTTGCTTGCCTGGAGTTCCGGTAAAGACAGCGCATGGCGCTGCACGTGCTACGCAGCCAAGGGATGTATGACATCGCTGGACTGCTGACGACGTTCAACGAGGCGTTCGATCGTGTGGCGATGCACGCCGTGCGGCGAGAGTTGGTGGAAGCCCAGGCTGAGGCTGCCGGTTTGCCGCTGTCGCCGGTGATGATTCCCTGGCCTTGCTCCAACGAAGAGTACGAAGTTCGCATGCGAACGGCGATCGCCTGCGTGCGCGAGCAAGGCATCACGCAGATCGCCTTCGGCGACTTGTTTCTGGAAGACGTCCGAGAGTATCGGATCAAGTTGCTCGCCGGCAGCGGGGTCGAGCCCCTGTTTCCCATCTGGTGCTCGCCGGCCGAAACGCCGGCCTTGATCCGGCAAATGCTTGCCGCCGGGCTCGAAACGGTGCTGACCTGCGTCGATCCCAAACAGCTCGACCCGCGGTTCGTCGGCCGCCGGCTGGATGAGCAACTGTTGGCCGAACTGCCGCCGGAAGTTGATCCTTGCGGCGAGCGGGGAGAATTCCACACGTTTTGCTATCGCGGCCCGATGTTCGCCCGCAATTTGCCCGTTCAAACGGGCGAAAGCGTCTGCCGCGACGGCTTTCAGTTCGCCGAGCTGACATTGGCCTAGCCTCGCAATTTACCGCAGGGCTATACTTTGCCGCATTCGCACATCGATCAGTCTCGGCGACGGCAAAGGATTGCCCGGTTATGGAATCTGCGGCTTCTTCAGGATTGCGTTCGCGTTTGCTTCCTCGATTTTTTAGAGGAACTGCCAGCGGCTCCGGCGAACTCCCTCTCCATCCGGGAGAGGGCCGGGGTCAGGGCGCAGCGGCCATCGACGCCTTCATTCCGTGCTGGCTGGACGCCCTCAGCCGATACGCTCTAAGGCTCACCCTCACCGTCTCTCATTGGGAGAGGGGACGTTCTAACGCTCGATCCGCAGGTTCGCAAAACGGATCGGCGCCGCAGTCAGTCTTTGGAACTTCGCAGACGCCGAATGCCGAACACTCCGCGTGGGCCGGGGACGGAAGCGGCGGGTGGTTCAGCCCCGCGGTCCAGTCGCGGATAATCTGGGCCTGCCTGGCGCTCGGCATCGCGGCTCGCGCCGTGCGCTTCCTGCTACGGTTTCCGCTCTGGGAAGACGAATGCTTTCTGGCGGTCAACTTCATCGATAGCAGCTATCTCGATCTGCTCAAGCCGCTCAACTACCACCAGGTGGCGCCGCTGGCCTTCCTGTGGATCGAACTTTCGGCGGTCAAGCTGTTCGGCTTTTCCGAGTGGTCGCTCCGGTTGTGGCCGTTTGCGTGCAGCATCGGCAGCTTGTTGCTGTTTCGGCGGCTTGCCGGACGGTTGCTCAGCGGGCTGCCGCTGGTGTTGGCCGTGGCCGTGTTTGCCATGGCCTACTCGGGCGTGCGTTACGCGGCCGAGGCCAAACCTTACGGCCCCGATCAGTTCGTGGCTCTGGCGCTGCTCGCGCTGGCGGTCGAGTGGCGGCGCAGCCCGCACCAGCTTCGCTGGCTGTGGCTGCTGGCGGCTGTCACTCCCGTGGCTCTGGCGCTGTCTTATCCGGCGTTGTTCGTGGCCGGTGGTTTGAGCTTGTTCATCGCTTATGAATTGTGGCAGTCAGGCGACCGCCGCAGTTGGGTGGCGTGGGCGGCGTACAACCTGGTGCTGCTGAGCAGCTTTGGCTTGCTGTTTCACCTGGCGGCCAGGGACCAGACGGCGGCCGAGTTGGGCTACATGCAGAATTACTGGAAAGACAACCTCCCTTCGCTCTCGCCGTTGCGGTTTGCCGGCTGGCTGATCGTGACGCACGCCAGCGAGTTGATGTCGTTTCCGGTCGGCGGCGAGCGAGGCGCCAGCACGCTGACGTTCCTGGTTTGGGTCGCAGGCCTGGTCGCGCTCTATCGCGGGCGACGGTGGAGCTTGCTACTGATCTGCCTGGCGCCGGCGGCGCTCAATATCGTCGCCGCGGCGATGGGCCGATATCCCTACGGCGGGCATGTCAAATTCGCGCAGTACCTGGCGCCGGGCATCTGTATGGTCGTCGGCGCGGGAGCCGCCGCTTTGTTGGAGCGGCACGAGCTGCGCACCGGCCGCGGACGCAAAGCGCTGGCCATTGCGCTGGGCGTGCTGTGCCTTGTGCCGCTGGGCACGATGACCCGCGATTTTCTCAACCCCTACAAATCGAAAACCGATGCCCGCTACCGCGACTTCGCCCGCTGGTTCTGGTTCAACATGGAGTTCGAAGGCGAAGTCGCCTGCTTGAAGACCGATCTCAACCAGAACTTTGCGCCCGGCACGTTTCATGATCTAGGCTGGTCGGCAATGTACCTCTGCAATCAGAAGATCTATTCGCCCCGGCATGCACGGCGCGAGCCGCTGCACCTTGACAAGGTCAGCGAGCAGCATCCGCTGCGCTGCGTGCAGTTCAAAGCGCAGGTCTACAAGTACGACCAGGCGGCCTTCGATCGCTGGCTGGACTCCATGCAGCAGCGATACGATCTGGTCGCTCGCGACGCCTATCCGTTTCCCTGTTTTGACCAGCGCGGCCGCAACCTGCTTTGTCTCGATCAGGTCGACGTCTTCAAGTTCGTGCCCAAGGCAGGCGCCGCCCATACGGGGACGGGCGGATCCCGGAGCGAAGGCCACGCGCACGGCGCGGAGCCCGGGGTGCGCAACGCAGGCGGCAAGTCGGCAAGCCGCCGTCGGTAGACGATGATTCCGCGCGCGCGGTAACCGCCTTTCGCCGCCGCACCGGTCGGGCGCGCAATTTGCTGCTCTGCATGCCCGCGAGGCTCCGGACCGTTAATCGCTGTCCCGTGGTATGAGCAGCGGCGGGTAGGCGATTCAGCGCGGCAAACGGAGCGGACTGAGCCCCCCCTGAAAGCAAGGAGCGGGTGCGACATGGTTCCCCAATGGTTCACGACCTTATCGATCGTCATGCTGATCCTGGGGGGCGTTTGCGCTGGTCATCGCCGCGGATATCATAGCGGGCCACAAACAACACATGTGGATCATGAACGTGGTCTGGCCGGTGTCGGCGCTGTTCGGCACGGTGATTTCGCTGTGGGCGTACTTCAAGTATGGCCGGCTGGCGACGCAGCATGCCATGCTGGAAGCCAAACGGCGCGGCGAGGAGCCGCCGAACAAGAAATACACGCCGTTTCCCATGATGGTCGCCAAAGGAACGACCCATTGCGGCAGCGGCTGCACGCTGGGCGATATTTGCGCCGAGTTCCTGGCCCTGGGCTTTCCGGCCGTCGCCGTCTGGCTGGGCTGGAAGTCGCTGTTTCCCGCCGATGAACACGGCAAGATGTTCGCCGTCTGGATACTCGATTTTATCTTCGCGTTCCTGATCGGCGTGGCGTTTCAATATTACACGATCAAGCCGATGCGCGGCCTGTCGCCGGGCGAAGGCCTGGTCCAGGCGGTCAAGGCCGACGCCCTGTCCCTGACGGCCTGGCAGGTAGGCATGTACGGCTTTATGGCCCTCGCACAATTCCTGATTGTCAGCCGACTCTGGGACGCATGGCTCAAGCCGAGCATGCCGGCGTTCTGGTTCGTCATGCAGATCGCCATGCTCTGCGGATTCTTGACGGCCTACCCGGTCAATTGGTGGCTGATCCGTTCGGGCATCAAAGAAAATATGTAAGGGCGACTTGCGGAGCGAGGACGGAAAGTCTTTGCGGCCGGCCTGGCCGCCGAGCGTGAAATGATACGGCGCGGCGCAGGTCGACGATGGGCGACTCGCGGCGCGGTTGGCTTCCGTGCGACCCGAAGTGCGAAGCGGCGGCAGCGTCTTTGAGCGCATCGCGATGAAGCTGGCCCGGCTCGTTCCGGAACTCAAACGCCGCGGCTGCCGTTTCGTCGGGCTCGGCTCGATCCCGGCCGTTCAGCGCCTGAGCGAGGCGGCGCGGAGCGCCGTTCGGTCTAACGACGCCCCGCAAGCGGCCCCGGACGACATCTCGGAGACTTTGCCCGCGCCTGTTTCAGGACCCGGGCGGCGGTTCGATTTCGAACAACGAAAGCACCGCTCCGTCGATGCGGTTATCAACGCTCTTGTACGGCCGGATCGTCAACGAATACCACTTGCCCTGCGCATCCTGCACGTTGCGATGCTCAACCGCCACGTGGTCCACGACCTGGCTGATCAGTCGTTCCAGGTCGGGGCAATGGATGTCGGGCTTGATCTGCCCGATCGGCCGGCCGATATCGCCGGGGATCAGATTCAGCACCTTTTCGGCCATCGGCGTAAAGCGGCGAATGCGCAGCTCGCTGGATACGATCACGATCGCAATCTGCACGCTGGCCAGCAGGTTCAGCAGGTCGCCGTTGACCCGGCTCAGTTCCTCGTTGCGGCCGTGCAGATCCTCGTTGACGGTGTTGAGCTCTTCATTGGTCGATTGCAGTTCCTCTTTGGCCGTGTCCAGCTCCTCATTGGTGCTTTGCAATTCCTCATTGCTCGACAGGATCTCCTCGTTGGCCGACTGCAGTTCCTCGTTGGCCAGTTCCAGATCATGGATGACCGATTGCAGATACTCGCGGTTGGCCTCCAACTCCTGTTCCAGACTGCGCCACGCGGCGGCCATCCTCGCTGGAGCCGCTCGCCGGTTTCGGCGGCCTGGCCGGCAAATCGTGCGACGGAGGAGCCTTCTCAAACAGCACCAGAAAATGCTGCGGCTCGGCGGCGGCATCGAGCGGCAGCACCGCCACGGTCGTCGCGAAAATCTGCGAGTCGACTCGAACGTGCAAGCCCTCCTTGCGGACCGGAGCACGGCTCTGCTGCGCCTCCAGGACGGCGGAGCGCACCGCCTGCGCCAGGCCCTCGCGGGCCATCTTCAGCAGGTTGAAGCTCGCCTCGCCCGGCGCCGGCGTCAAATAGGGGTGCGTCTGGCCGCGGAACTCGATGATCTGCAGGTTCGCATCGACGACCACGCCAGGCGGCGCATAGCGGTCCAACAGCAGCCGGCTCGCTTCGGCATGGACGTGATTCGCTCCTTGAGCTTCCGCCGACGCCCGCGACACTCGCGTTCCGCCGACGGCATAATGGGGCAGCGGCAATTGCAGCAGCGAAGGGGCGTCTGCAAGGTTCTTACGGTAGACTCGTTGTTTGTTGTCGACAACGCGAAACAAGTCCGAGCGCGGTCCGATCGTTTCGGCCTGACCGAGCATCAAGAATCCGTTCGGCCGCAGCGCGTAGTGAAACACGTGGATCAGTTTCTTTTGCATGACCGCCCCCAGATAAATCAGCAAGTTGCGGCAGATGATCAGATCCAGCCGCGAATAGGGCGGATCGCGAGTCACGTCTTGCCTTGCAAAAATGCACATATCGCGCATCTGGCGGTTGACCCGATAACTGCCGTCGATCCGGTTGAAAAATCGCTGCAGCCTTCGTTCGCCGACGTCCGCGGCAATGCTCGGCGGGTAGCTGCCGTTGTGCGCACGCTCGATCGCGGATTCGCTCAAATCGGTGCCGAAGATCTGAACCGGCACATTGGCCCCGCATTCTCGCAAGGTTTCCAGCAACACGATCGCCGTCGAATAGGCCTCTTCGCCGCTGGCGCAGCCGGGAATCCAGATGCGGATCGGCTCGCCGGCCCCGCGCCCCGTCAACAGTTCGTCGGCGACGAGTCGGGCCAAGGCCTCGAAACTTTCCGGCTCGCGAAAGAAACGAGTGACTTGAATCAGCAAATCCTGAAACAAGCGTTTGACCTCGGGCGGATTATGCTCAAGGCAGTCAAGGTATTCGTCGGCCGTGGCAGCCTTCATCAACGCCATGCGCCGCCGCAATCGCCGCGTGATGGTCGGCAGCTTATAGCTCGCGAAGTCGACGCCCGTCGCCTGGTTGAGCAGCATGAAGACTCGCTGCAATTGAGCTTCGCCGATCGGCGTCGCCTCATCATCTTTCCCTTCCGGGCGCAGCAACGCCGGATCCCGCACGACGCGCGCGAACTCATTGCCGATTTCTTTCGGCGGCAGCACCAGATCGACGGCCTCGGTGGCGATGGCCGCCCGGGGCATGCCGTCGTACTCCGCCGTTTCCGGCGATTGCACGATGGTCACTCCGCCGACCGCCTTGATCTCACGGACGCCCAGCGCGCCGTCTCGGGCCGTGCCGGAAAGAATCACGCCGACGGCCCGGCCCTGCAGATCCTCGGCCAGCGAACGAAAGAAGTAATCGATCGGCGTGTACTGCGACAGATCCGCGGGCCGCGGCTCGAGCTGCAGCGTTTGCCCGATGACCTGGAGTTGAACATTGGGCGGAACAACGTACACGCGATTAACCTCCAAGGCCATGCCGTCGGCAATCTGGACGACCGGCAGTCGCGTGACCGGCGCAAGCAGGGCCGGCAGCGAGCTTTCATGCTGCGGCGACAGATGCTGCACGAACACGATGGCAAAGCCCGGATCTTCCGGCAACCCGCGCAGCAACTCTTGGAAGGCGTCGAACCCGCCCGCCGAGGCGCCGACTCCAACAACGGTCAATTCTTGCCCTGGAGAGGGCGGCAAGTCGCCTTTCCGGAGATTCGGTGCCGCTCTGCCGCTTCTTGTTTGCCATCTCAGCCTGTTGGGTCGTATCGGCCGCAGTGTCGGACGATTGAGTGTCGGACGATTGAGTGTCGGACGATTGAGTGTCGGACGATTGAGTGTCGGACGATTGAGTGTCGGACGATTGAGTGTCGGACGATTGAGTGTCGGACGATTGAGGGAACGGTTGCGCTGCGCATCCGCTGCACGAGCTTAGGCGGTCGGGCGAAACTGTGCAAATGCCGGGGACGTGCCAAGGGAATTCCGCCGCGCTGTTCGGCGACTCGGAACAGAACCCAGGGATTCAGGAAGAATGAGCGTCTCAGAGTTGCATGGATTGGCGGATTTGATAAACTTCAACCGATGGGAGGGCTTGCATAGGCCCGAGCTCGGCTCGGCCTGTCGCCTCAAGACGTTTTACCTTCCCATTCTGTATGGTGTGCGGCCCCGCCCCCCACGGGGCGGCCGAAGCGGTTGAAGGCCGACCGCAAGCCCTTAATGCGAGAGAAGATTCTTCCCTTCGTGTTTTCTGAAGCCATGAAGTGCTTCTCGCCCACGATGCGGGCGTCGCGGTTAACGTTGACGTTCAACCGCCAGTCACAGCGGAGTTGCATTGTTTTGAGGTCTATTTTACTCCTGCGATAAGAGGGTATTCTCATGTCCGCCGGTTTGAGTATTCTCATCGCCGACGAACGTGCGTCTGCACATGAGGCGGCTATTCTGATCGAACGCTGGGGGCACCACGTCAAGCAATCGCACGACGGCTTAGGGGCCATCGAGGAAGCCCGTGCATTTAAGCCCCATCTGATGCTGCTCGGCCTTTCGCTGCCCGGCTTGAATGGCCTTGGCGTCGCCAGTCGGCTCCGAAAACTGCCCGCGTTGGACCAAACGCGGTTTACGGCCCTGATCAACGCACCGGCCGGCGTTCCGCGCCGCGAGTTGAAAAAGGCTGGTTTCAGCGACACGCTGGTCAAGCCGATCGTTCCGTTGGAACTGTTGCTGTCGATCGTCAAAACCCGAGATGCGATCCATCGCGCCCAGCGGTTGACCCGCTCGGCGCGGGAAATCGTGGCGCGTGGAAAAAGCCGGGTCGAACTGCGCGGAACGGCGTTGAACAGTGCCAAGGAGCGATCGTTTCCTCGCGAGCATCGCTCAACCGTCCCTTGCGGCCCGTCGACGACCAGCCCGCTTCGACGGTGGCTCTGCTCGAAATGCTGATCGGCGGCGACTACCTCGACGCCGACCATCGCGCCGTCGCCTGCAAGGTGCTGTCCGTCGGGGAGCAATCGTTGTTCGCTTGGGAGTCGGCGCTCTATGCACGCGTGAGACAACGTTTTCTGCAGCCCCCTTGCAAGCTGTGCCGCTACCGGATCCCCGCGGCGGAAGTCAAAGCATCCTGGACGAATGGCGGCTACTGCTGCCTCTGCGCCGACGCCATTCAGTGAACGGCGGAACGCACGCATCCAGGCCGACGCGGCGGTGGTCCTATGGTCACGCACGACATCATCGTGATCGGCGGTTCGGCCGGCAGCATCGAGGCTTTGCGCCGAATCGCCGGCGGCCTGCCGGCCGATCTGGCGGCGGCGGTGCTGATTGTCGTTCACCAGCCGGCCTATGCCGAGAGCCGCTTGCCCGCCGTGCTCGACCGCGTCGGAAGCCGCCGCACACGATCGCGCGGAGGCTTTGCGTCAAATCATTCAAACCGACCCAGGCGGTCGGCTGCCCGAAGACGTTGCCGCTCCGGCAGAAGGCCGGTCGGCTTGAATCCGCCGAGCCGGCGCCGCTCCAGGGCCACGCCGCCGCTAAGGCGCGACTGCGCGGCAGCGGACGCAATTCATGGATAAATATGCTGAGCTCTGGTGCGCTTCTTGCATGCCTAGGCTTCCGAGGTGGTGCGCCTTTCAACCGCCCGCACTTTTTTCGCGAGAATTCGCCGAGGAGGATGAATATGCCAGACACGCCAGGGAAACGACCAGCAGACGGACGCGAGATCGGCGTACCCGAAGCCGAACAGAAACGCCGGGCCGAAGGCGAGGCGCCGCCCATTCAACGCCAAGAGGCTGCCGCCAGTGCGCTGCCTCCTACTCCGCCGCGGTCCGGAAAAGAGGAAAGCTCAGGTCCAACCAACCCGATCACTCCGCCGCAAGAGTCGCGAACGGATTGGCCGCGCGGCGTCGGAGAGCACGGAACGGAAGGCTTGGATCGATCCCAGCCGTTAACCGAAGCCCCCGGCCGAGAGCCGACGTCTCGCGAGTGACGGCCGGGCCGTTCGCCTGGGGCGCCCTTTCCGTCGCAGTAGCCGGCTCCGGAGTTCCGGCGGGCGGCGCGTTAATGCTTACGCGGGCGATCACCGTGGGCCGCGCGGAACCGCGTTGCCGGCGGTCGCCCGCGCGCCGGGGCTCCGTTATTCGGCCTGTTGTAAGCAGACCTGCCAGAAGCGGTCGAACACGCAGCTCCGGGCTTGGTGTACTTTCCGGAAGCCGTGCCGCGAGAACAAGGCCGTCAGTTCGTGCGAACCCGTACCTTCGCGCCCGGCGTCGATCAGCGCCAGACCGCCCGGTTTCAAAACTCTCGCGCACTCCCGCGCGACGACGGCCGTAGCCGACGCATCGAAATGGCAGCCGATCGCACCGCTGGCGTTGATCAGATCGACGGTTGCGTTCTGGAGCGGCGCCCCGCTTTCGTCGCGAAACGTCTCGAGCACGTTCTGGACGAGGAACGTCACATCGGCGACGCGGCCCGACGCCTGCAGACAGGTGCGCTGCCGCGCGGCCTGGACAAAGGTCGGATTGAACTCCAGCCCGATGATGGCGGATCCCGGCGCAGTAATAGGCCAGCACTTCCGTCGATTCGCCGACGCCGCAGCACAAGTCGAGCGCCAGCACGGGGCGTTGCGGCAAACGGCCGGCAAGATTACGCGGGATGGTTCGCCAGTTGGCCCAGGCCTGCCGCGCGTTCAGCGCTTGAAATTCTTCCAAGTTCATCTGGCGGTAAGCCTGGCAGGCCAGATGGTTGCGGTTCTGCCGGAAGAATACATTGCGCCAGCGGATCCTGGCCGCCGTCATCGCGTAGTTCCAGCAAATCGATGGCAAGCTGCGAGGCCCGCGCCGCCGCGCGGCACGGCGAATGGCCGCCTCATCGATACGGAGGCGGCGCTCGCGCGGCCTTCGCGCGGGGCGAGCTTGCAAACGGGGAGACAGAGAGAGCTTGGTCACGAGATTCAGCCTTGCTTCAACATCTTCAACGACAATCCCTTCGCCATCGAGCAGCAATCGGCGTGCCACTTGAAACGACAATCGGGCCGCAAGAAGCGAAGCCACGTCATCCGGCGAGAGCTCTGAGCTTAGTCCTGCCCCGCAGGCAGATACCACGCGGCCAATTCCCAATCGGGATCGTTCTCGATCCGGTAATCGAACTGCCGCCGCCGTGTTATTGATGCACCAATAACGCCGCGACTTTCTCCCAGCCGAGCGAGCGGGCAAGCTCAAGCGGCGTCAGGCCGTCGGCAGTCTTCGCCGTCGGATCGGCGCCGGACTCTAACAAGACTTTCACGGTCGCGGCGTTGCCCGCCAGCACCTCCTGGTGCAAGAAGGTCCAGCCTCGGTCGTCTCGCGCGGCAGCCAGCGATGGATCTTGCGCCAGTTGCTCTTGCCATTTCTCCGCCATGCCCGCGCTCATCGGATGCTCGCCGTCATGCTGCTGCGGCTTGCCGAACCAGCTCTTCAACAACCCGCCGCCTCTTTTCGGCTCAGGGACGACGCGGATCGTCGTCGGGTCGCCGAAGTTCAGCCCCCAGGCGGCGTCGTGCTCCCGGCGTTCTCCCCGCTGCATCCGCGAGCGCAGCAGGTTCACGGTATAAGCGCCGAATACCTCGCCCGAGATCACGTACATCCAATCGCTGATCTCGTTGAGCGCGATGCGAGCCGAATCGCCCGCCTTGACGCCCTTGAGCCAATTCGGCTCATTCAACAGCACGCCGCTGACAAAGCGGCCGTCGAAATCGATTTCGGACATCCACATGTGTTCGGCTTCGGGCTGGTCTTTAGGGCCGGACGGCGGCGAGTCGTCGCAGAAGGGCGCCTTGACCGCGGCCATGTCCAGCGCGGGGATGATACGTCTGCGCTCCCAGGAGAGCTCGCGCCAGAAATAGCGAAAGCTCGCTCGAGCGTCTTCGTCGGCCTGCTGCATCTCGGGGTCGCTGTCGTCGAACATGAAGACTCGCGACGGTTGCGATTCGCTCATGGCAAGACGTCCTTTGAAAAGAGGTTTGACCGGCGAAGACATGAAGCGTTTAGTTTCCGGGCTGCTAGGGCCCCGGTCAATCAGCGCGTCTCTGAATGGAACCAAAGTATTGTTCTGCGTCGCCCGATGCTTTCTGCAAATCCGAGCGGCGAAATTCGCATCGTTAAAGCCCGGCCATTAAGATAGCGAATCGCTGAAACAGGGGTGGGCGAATGTCGGAGTAGCAAAGCTAGCTGCAAATTACCACTCGTTACGCGAGGCAACAAAACTCCCATGACTCAACAACGCCGCGAAGTGCGCTTAACTGCATCGTCACTCACCCGACGCTCGCTCTTGAAGGGTTGTGCGGCCGCCGCGTGGGCGGCGGGAATGGCAACGCCCGTTTCGGCACAGGAAGACAAGCAGGAGGACAAGTCTGTGACTTCGGAAGACGCTCGTCCCTGGCTGGCGATCCGCGGCATCTACGGCGGTTTCCCACGCCAGATTTTCGAGCGAGGTGAAACGCCCGCAGATTACGGCGTGAATGCCATTTGGACCGGATCGGGCGGACTTAACGCCGAGGAGATCGACCGCTGTCATGAACTCGGGCTGCAAGTCTTCGCCGAGTTCAACTCGATGCACTCGGCGGCTTACTTGAAGGAACACCCCGACGCGGCGCCGATCGGACCGGACGGCAAGCCTTCGCCTGCCCCGCACGGCTGGCAGGGCGTCAGCCCGTTTCACGAAGGCTATCGCCGCGAGCGGATGGACGAGTTTCGCCGCGTGCTGAAAACGTTTGAGATCGACGGCATCTGGCTCGACTATCACCACTCACACGCCAGTTGGGAACGGGCGGAACCAAGCATGCCGGACACCGACTTTTCGCCCGTCGCCTTGCGGCAATTCACGCGTGAAACGGGCATCGAGCTGCCGGCCGAAACGCCCGCCGCCGCCGCAATGCTTTTGGACGAGCAGAGCGATGCCTGGACCGATTTCCGCTGCGGTGCGTTCACCGATTGGGTCCGGGAGTATCGAGACATCGTCAATGAAGTGCGTCCCAAGGCGCTGCTCGGCACATTTCATTGTCCCTGGTCGAACAAGGACTACGGCGGCGCCATTCGCAGCAAACTGGCCATCGACCTGCCCGCCCAAGCGCCTTACCTCGACGTGTTCAGCATCATGCCTTATCACTCCCGCTTCGGGCATGCGGACGACCCGGGCTGGATCTCGCGGCAGGTCCGCAAACTTGGCGAACAGTTGAACATCCAAGGCAAACCCGACGAGAAGAAACGAATCTGGCCGATTTTGCAACTGGCCGACTGGGGCACAAGCGTGCCGGTCGAGCAGATCGCAACCGTGCTCGATCACGGCTCGCGGCAGCCCGCCACCGGCGTCATGGTTTTCCATTGGAGCGGCATCTCCCAGCAGTGGGAGAAGGCCGAGGCCATGAAGCGGGCTTACACTTCGTTTCGACCTGCATAACCTCGCCTACTCTGGAAACGCTGCGCAACGCGATGCGGCGGCATGAACCTTTGGCGGAATCACTCCGAAAATGCGTGCCAGCAACAACCCCGATGGTCAGCCCCAGGCAGGCGCCGTGAGAAGACAAAAAGATGGATGGCAAAAAAATGAAGCGGAGAGGACCGGCTGAGAGAAAGCGGGCCGTTATTTCGCAGTCAGCAACAACCCAATTCTTGTTCCTATTTTTTTGCCCCAATCTTTTTGCCAGCCCTGTCCGAACTGCTTGGAGGCTGCATTTCTTCATTTAGGACGCCACGCGGCATGCCAACTCGTGAGAATTCCAAGCGATTCGCGTGGTTTGCAATACGCGAGGAGTTTGCGGCGCCGAAGGAGACCCTCGGAATCTTCACAGATTCCGCTACGGTTGTTACACCGCAAAACCGTACTGAACGCCTAATGCTATTGTAAATAAAAAAAGGCGGCCAGCGATGCTGGCATCGCTGACCGCCGTAGACTTCCAGTTCATCTCTGGGGCTAACTGCCCTTACTGCCCGAACACGAACTCCGGCGCCATCAACACGGCGCCTTCGGCTTGGATCATTTCCAAACGCTTCGAGCGCCAGCAACACGGCCTGCAGTCGCTGCGGGTCGAGTTGCTTGAGGTACGGCAGCGCAGCGTCGATGAGCGACAGGCTGCGGCCGGCGGCAACCGGTCCGCGACCGAGCGACAGGTGCTTGCTGTCTTCCTTCTCGCCTTCGACGTCTTCGAGCAGGACTTCCAGGAAGCTTTTTGGCTCGGGCACGACGCGGATCTCGTACTTGTCTACCTTGGCCTGGGCCGCGGCGTATTCGATGGCGTCGGAAAGCGTGCCGATCTTGTCGACCAGCCCCAGTTCCAGGGCCTGCTTGCCCGTGTAGACGCGGCCGCCGGCCAGCTCGTCGATCGGCTTTTTGAGCTTCTCGCCGCGGGCATCCACAACGTGTCCCTTAAAGACGTCGTAAATGTCATCCATCCAGGCCTGCATGTGTTCGCGCTGTTCGGGCGTGAACGCGTGCGAAGTGCTGAGAATCGCGGCGTTGGCCCCGCGCTGGTAGCCTTTCCAGTTAACGCCGAACTTGTTCCACAAGCTGGTGGTGGCCATCTTGCCGCCGACCACGCCGATGGAGCCGGTGATCGTCGCCTCGTCGGCGAAGATCATGTTCGAAGCGCACGTCACATAATAGCCGCCGCTGGCCGCCACGCCGCCCATCGAGACCACCAGCGGCTTCTTGGCTTTCACGCCGGCCGTGGCCTTGAGAATGATCTCGCTGGCCGTCGCCGATCCGCCGGGCGAGTTGACGCGCAGCACGACGGCCTTGATGGTGTCGTCCTCGGCGGCCTTGTCGAGCGCCTTGCGCAACGGGGTGCTGGCGGCGGAAGGCCCGGAACCGCCCGTCAGGCTGGCCTCCTTGTCGCCCAGCGTGATCGGCCCGTCGACGTAGACGATCGCCACCGAAGTCTTATGAACTTTCTTTTTGGGGCCGTTGAGAAGTTCGGCCCACAGGTTCAAAGCGCCAAACGGACTGGAGAGATCGACCTCCGTTTGCTTCTTTTCTCCGTACTTGTGATTGAACGTGAGATCTTTGCCGAGCGTCTCCTGGAGGAACGCGACGAAGTCCTCGTGATGCTCGACGACGTCGATCAGACCCTGCTCTTTGGCCTTGGCCGCCGTATACGGTCCGGCATCGACCCAGGCGCGCAGCTTTCGCTTCGTCCACGCCGCGACCGCTGCCGATCAGCTTGAGTTCCGTCTGGAAGCGGCCGTCGAGCAGCCAGTTCTGCATTTCCTCCGCCTCCGGGCTCGGGCCTTCGCGCATGAACATCTCGGCGGCGCTCTTGTAATCGCCGCAATGCAGGAAATCCGGGGTCACGCCCAGTTTGTCGAGCAACCCGCGCAGGTACGGCGACTCGCCGTACATGCCGGTCAGCCAGACGTCGCCCGTCGGCACGACGCTCAATCGCGTGGCGCCGGCAAGCAGAGCGTACGACTGCATGGTCAGGCCGTCGGCGCGGGCGTAGATTTCTTTCCCTTTCTCGCGGAGCAAGGCCATGGCTTGCCGGACTTCCTCCACCTGGGAGGCGTCGAGCGAGGTCGCCGTCGGCCGATAGCACGACGGCCTTGATCGCCTCATCGTCGGCCGCCTTGTGCATCCGCTCAACCAGGTCCTTGAGCGACAGGGACTTTTCCGTCGAAAACAGGAAGCCGTCGTTGGAGGGCGTTTCGGTCAGCGAGCCGTGAAGGCGAAACACGGCCGCCACCGGCTTGGAAGCGGGTTTGGCTTTTTTCGTTTCCGCCGCAAGGCCGCGAGCCGCCAGCGCCGCTAGCAGCAAAAAGGGGACGAACCAGCGGTCTTTCAAATTCATCATCGAATCTCCATGGATCGACTGGGAGTATCAGCAAAGGGTGCGGCAGCCGGCGATGGCCCGGTTGCCGGCAAGGTCCGCAAGACGCTCTTGCCGGTGGGATCGGGCTGGCGACGCTTTTCGCTCGGTGAGAAGTTCGCCGGGCGAACTCCCAGCTTGCTTCCCATTGGGAAAAAAACACGCCGGCGACCGAGGCGGGAGGCAATTGCATCATCCTCCGTGGGCCCGCCGTCTCTAGCAATATACTGTCTGGCGGGCGGAAAAGCGATTTCTCCTGCGACCGGCAAAGTCGTTCGCGGGCGGCGGCGGTCCCTCACCGCCGGGGAAACACTCCAAAGTCCCATGCGGCGCGAACGGAACGACCAAAGTGACTTGCCGTCGGCCATCGTCAGAGGCAAATGGCCTTGCCGCCCCCCTTCATCTATCGGGTGGTTGACGCCCCTCGCGGGCGGACCGGTTTCCCGGGCGTTGGCTCCTGAGACACGCCTGCGGCGTTTGCCGGCCGAGGGTTGACACGCGGCTGGGCCGCGACGCCGTGGCGGCGGCACGGCATGTGCTACGGCTTACCCCAGCCAGTTTTCGAACGGCGCGGCGAGCAGCGCGACGATCGTGCCAGAACACCGCAGACAATAGGTAAAATGAAGGAGCGTCAAAGCTATGATCAACGCACAGCAAATTGAAGGGCATTGGGACAGCATTCGCGGCAAATTGAAGGAACGCTGGGGACAATTGACCGACGACGACCTGAAGATCGTCGGGGGCAACGTGAATCAATTGATCGGCGCCATCGAAAAGAAAACGGGCGAAGGGCGCGAGCGGATCGAGCGTTTCATCGATGAGATGGTGGAAGACCAGGACTCAACGTTCAATCGGGCGCGAGAGTCGGCGCAGCATGCTCGAGAAGCCGCCCGCGAATATGCGTATCAGGCGGGCGATCGCATGCGAGAAGGCTATGCGCAGCTTGCCGGTCCGATGCGCGAGGGTTACGCCGGCCTCGAGCGCCATGTGAAGGAGCACCCGGCCCAATCGACCTTCGCCATGTTCGGCTTAGGGATGATCACCGGGCTTGTGCTGGGCCTGATGGTCCGTTCCGAGTAACGATTGTCCCCGCTGCACGTCGCGGCGAGTGGCGAGAAGCGGCTCGAACGCTTCCGCCTCGCCGCGGCTTGCGTTTCCCCAAACTTATGCAAGTGGAGAGACCGGAACCATGGTGCTTCCGAATGAACGGATTTCTCAATACACGCAGCGAGAGAGGCAGCAGTTCCACCAAGGGCACGACATTGAGTCGGCGGGCTTGCGCGACGCGTATGGCCAGGTCGAGCGGCTGGTTCGCGAGAACCCGGGATATGCCGTGCTGGCGACGTTTGCCACAGGTCTGGGCGCCGGCTTGCTGCTGGCCGGTTTGACTGCGCCGAGCGGCGCGACGCGCCCAATTTTCACGACTACCTCGGCGAGAACGCGCGCGACGCCATTCAGAACGCCGTGACCCGCTTCGTCCCCGACGCGGTGTCGCGGTTCTTGTCGAAGCAGCGCTGACGCGCCGCGTCGGCTTGCAACTGAAACAGAATCGAAACCCATTCGCGATTGGAAATACCATGGCAGAACGCGCACACTCGACCGCTTACGAACCGCAACAGAGTCGGCCCGTCTGGAGCCAGTACGAGACGAACCCGCTATACGAGCAAGCAGGCGCAGGCGGCAGCCTGGGCTCGCACCTGATTGAGTTTGCCCGAGAAAATCCCGCCGCCGCCGCGCTGTGGTGCTTCTGCATCGGCTTTGTCGTCGGTTGGCGTGTGAAGCCCTGGTGAATGGGCGCTGCGGCGTGCAACAGAAGTTGCAGCGTTATTCAAAGCTGCGATTGAGAAAGAAATAGATCCAGTTTCCCAAAGCGGCGTTGTTCGACGCCGTGCCGCCTTCCGACCAGACTTCGACGCCGTCCAGCCAGACGATTAGCGAAGCCGAAGTCATGCGCACGTGGGCATATTCCCAGCCCAACTCGCCTTGGTCGTCCGTTCGAGCCTCGATCAGCAAGAGCAAGTCGGGGTTCGTGCCGGTTGAACTCATGCCGAATACGGCCCCGCGAGGCAACTTCGATTCGGTTTCCGCGTATTCGAAAATGGGCTTGGCCATGAAGCGAGTCGCGGCGCCTCCGTCAAGCTTGCCTCTCACGCCCAAGCGGCCGCTGAAGCGATCTCTGAGTTTCTTCATTTGCAGCGTCCGCGCCGAGGCCGATCGGAAGGCGCTTCGGCGTTGGGAATCGGTTTGAATGTCACGCCCGGCCTGGTCGTGCGAAACGTGCGACCGCCGGGCCAGGTCGCGTGCAACTCATCCTCCGAGGCCGAGGCGATGCAAATCGTCCACAATCGGCCGCCGCCTTGGTTGTTGCCCTCGACCTTTTGAAACGCGGCGGGACGTCCCTCAATGGTCCACGCCCACAGCGTTGCGTCGGGGATGAATCGCGGCTCGTCGGAGTAGCGAAAGACCGGATGGGCAACGAGCTCCGCGGGGCGCCCGTCGCGACCGGCCTTGGCCTCGACGATTTTTGTGCCTTGGGCGTATTCCCGCATCCCGTTGGCGTACCGCTCGCGTCGCTGCTGTGCGGCCTGCTGCTGGGTGTCTCGTTCTTCATCGCCCGATGCCTGCGTTGCCGGTTCGAAGGCCAAAAGCGGACCGGCGCTGACCGCCGCTACCAACAGCAACCCCCATGCAAGACGAGATCGACACGGCATGCTTCGGCTCCCCAAGTGAAACGGCGAAAGAACCTCACGAGTCACGACGTCTGACCTCAGGATGAGAGATTGCCCGCATGACCGCAAGCGAAAAGGCGATCGCAAATCTCGGCGCCGCCGTTGCTTTTCGCTGCTCAGCGAGGGACAGGACCGGACAGAGCTTGGCGCAGGCTCCCTGTGATTCGCCGTCTGGTCGATGCTTGACGTTGCACGCACTTCCGCCTGCTTTTCGCATCAAGGCATGTCGATCTATCGACGCCGAGCGGCTAAACTGAACTTAGGGGATCGAAAGCATTCGTAACGGCAGCGTCGGTTGTCTCAGTCGCCATGTCGCCAGCGGGAGATGAGAATGTGGCAAAGAGCCGGGATTATGTCAGCCTGGTTGTGCATTTGTGGCCTCGCGACGGCCATGGCAGACGAAGGCGATGCTCCCTCGGCCGTTGCCAAGGCGGGCGAATCGTCCGAGGCGCAAGGCCTTGAATTCTTCGAGCGGCGCGTCCGGCCGCTACTCATCCAGCGCTGCTACAAGTGCCACTCAGCCGAAGCCTCGCCGCTGCGCGGCGGATTGTTGCTCGACTCCCGACCAGGATGGCAGCAAGGCGGCGATTCGGGGCCGGCCCTTGTGCCAGGCGATCCTGACGCCAGCCTGATCGTCAAAGCCGTTCGCTACGACAATGACGAAGTGCAAATGCCGCCCGAAGGCAAGCTCCCCGAACGCGAGATTGCCGCGCTGGTTGAATGGGTCCGCCTGGGAGCGCCCGACCCGCGCAAAGACGCCGTGAAAACGGCGGCTCGCAAAACAGTGAGCGTTGAGGAAGGCCGTACGCGCTGGGCGTTTCAACCGCTGGCGATCAAGCAGCCGCCGGCCGTCGCCGACGAAACCGCTTGCCGCACGCCGGCCGATCGGTTCATCGTCGCCAGGCTGGAAGCGCAAGACTTGACGCTCAACGCGCCGGTCGATCGGCGGCGCCTGATTCGCCGGGCGTATTTCGACCTGATCGGCTTGCCGCCGACGCCGGAAGAGATCGAAGCCTTCGTCAACGACTCGGCGGAGGACGCCTATGAAAAAGTCCTCGATCATCTGCTCGACAGCCCGCACTACGGCGAACGCTGGGCTCGCCACTGGCTCGACCTGGCGCGATTTGCCGAAAGTCACGGCTTTGAACAGGACTACGATCGGCCGAGCGCTTACCACTATCGAGACTTTGTGATCAAAGCCTTCAACCAGGATCTGCCGTACGACACGTTCGTCCGCTGGCAGTTGGCCGGCGACGAGATCGAGCCGGACAATCCGCTGGCGCTGATGGCCACCGGCTTTCTGGCCGCGGGCGTTCACAGCACGCAGATCACCAAGAACCAGGTCGAAAAAGAACGCTACGACGAGCTCGACGACATGACCGCCACCATCGGCACGTCGATGCTGGGGCTGTCGATTGGCTGCGCCCGTTGTCACGATCACAAGTTCGATCCGATTCCCACGCGCGATTACTATCGCTTGCTGTCGACCTTCACGACGACCGTCCGCAGTGAGATCGAACTGAATCTCGAGCCGGAAAAGTATGAAGTTGCCAAGGCGGCGTACGATCAGGCCCATGTGCCGCTGGTCGAGGCGCTCGCCCGATTCGAGACGGATCAACTCCCCGCACGGTTCGACGCCTGGCTGGCCAAACGCCCGCAAACGCCTTCCACGGGCAAATGGCTGCCGCTGGAACTGGACAGCTACCGATCGAAGGGCGGCGCGACGCTGGTACGGCTGGAGGATGGTTCGCTGTTGGCCAGCGGCAAGAATCCTGAGCACGACGAATATACGTTCGTCGCCTCGACCAACCTCAAGAACCTCACCGCCGTTCGCATTGAAGCCCTGTCGCATAAATCGTTCGTCAAAGGCGGACCGGGCCGGGCAAGCAACGGCAACTTTGCGCTGACGGAATTCAAGCTGACGGCAACGCCGTTGCAAGGCGAGCCGAAGCCGGTCCCGGTAAAGCTCGTCAACGCGAAGGCGACTTTCGAGCAAAAGGGATTGGGAGTCGCCGGCGCCATTGATGGCAACGCCGGCTCGGCGTGGGCCGTCGATCCGGAATTCGGCAAAGACCACGCCGCGGTGTTCGAATGCGAAACGCCCGTCGGCTTTGACGGCGGAACGCAACTGACCTTCACGCTGAAGTTCGACAACAACACGGGGCATAGCATCGGCCGGCCTAGGCTTTCGTTGACCACTGCGGACAAGCCCGTCGGCCTGGAAGGCGAAAATGGTTCGCAGCCGTTGGCGGAAATCGCGGCAATCGTCGAGCGATCCGGAGAGCAGATTTCGACCGCTGACCGCCAGACGCTGCTCAAATGGTATCGGCCGCTCGACGAGGAGTGGCAGAAGCTGAGCCAGGCGGTCAAGGATCATGCGGCTCAAATGCCGCAGCCCGAGATGACCAAGGTGCTGATTTCCAGCGAAGGGCTGCCCGCCGTGCGTTTGCACACGCAAGGGGCCGATTTCCTGGAGGCGACCCACTTTCTCGAACGGGGCGATCCGAACCGCAAGCAGGAAGTGGCGACGCAAAGTTTTCTGCGAGTGCTGATGGACTCGCCCGATGGGGAAAGCCATTGGCGCGTCGAGCCGCCTGAAGGTTGGCGCACCAGCTACCGGCGCCGCTCGCTGGCTCATTGGATCACCGACGTCGACGCCGGGGCCGGGGCATTGCTGGCCCGCGTGATCGTCAATCGCCTGTGGCAGCATCATCTGGGACGCGGCATCGTAGCCACGGCCAGCGACTTTGGCGCCCAAGGCGAACCGCCGACGCACCCCGAGTTGGTCGATTGGCTAGCCGCGGAACTGGTTCGCAACGGCTGGCGACTGAAACCGATGCACCGGCTGATCATGTCGAGCGCCGCGTACATGCAAAGCTCGGCGGACGATCCGGCGAAAGCGGCGGTCGATCCGGCCAACAAGCTGTGCTGGCGATACCAGCCGCGCCGCCTGGAAGCCGAGGCGATCCGCGATTCGATCCTGGCCGTGAGTGGGCTGCTCGACGAGCGGATGTTCGGCCCCGGCACGCTGGACGACAATCAGAAGCGGCGCAGCATCTATTTCTTCATCAAACGCAGCAAGCTGGTTCCGATGATGGTCCTGTTCGACGCGCCCGACGCGCTGCAAGGCATCGGCGTGCGGCCGAACACCACCATCGCCCCGCAAGCGCTGATGCTGCTCAACAACCCGTTGATTCGCGAAGCCGCGCGGAAGTTCGCCGCCCGGCTCACGGCCGAGCCAAACGCCGACTCTCGCGCCGCCATTCGCCGCGGCTACCTGATAGCGGTCGGGCGGCCGCCGAGCGAGGAAGAGCTTGCCGACGCCGCGGCGTTCCTGGAACAGCAAGCGGCCGCCTATCAGGCCGATGGCAAAACCGACGCGCGGGCTTTAGCGCTGGCCGACTTTTGCCAGGTGCTGATGGGGTTGAACGAATTTGTGTATGTGGAGTAACGGGGTGGTCGGAAGCCGGATCGAAAAGCGGCGACTGGTGGCAAGAGCGAGCGATGAATGCGATGTTACCTCCCGAGCAAGATCTTAAGGACTAGTCGATGAAAAGGTTCATTCAACACAGCCGCTTTGCACTCGGCAGTCCGCGCTCTGTGCTTTTGCCCTCGCGTCGCGACTTCCTCGCCGCGCCGGCTCAGGCTGCGGGCTGTTGGCGCTGGCCAGTCTGCTCAACGAGCAAGGACTGCTGGCGGAAACGAACCGTGCCGAGCAGCCGGCGCCAGGGCGGGGCTGTCGCTGCATCCGTTTGCGGCCAAACCGCCGCATTTTCCGACCAAGGCCCGCTCCGTGATCTGGCTGTTCATGAATGGCGGACCGAGCCAGGTGGATACGTGGGACTATAAGCCGGAGTTGGAAAAACACGACGGCAAAGAACTGGAAGGGTTCGATAAGAACACGGGCTTCTTCACCAACTCGGTCGGGCCGATCATGAAGTCGCCCTTCAAGTTCGCCCGACACGGTCAGTCGGGCGCCTGGGTCTCGGAGATCTTTCCGAACATGGCCCGGCACGTCGACGATATGGCGTTTATCTATTCCTGCTTCACCGAGACTAACAATCATTCGCCCGCCTTGTTCCAGGTGAACACGGGCATGAGCCGGATGGGCTTTCCCAGCGTCGGCTCGTGGGTGACCTATGGATTGGGAACGGAAAGCCAGAACCTGCCCGGCTTCGTCGTGATGTACGACACGCTCGGCCGCGGGTTGCCGAAAGGCTATTCACAGAACTGGGGCTCTGGCTTTCTGCCCGGCATCTTTCAAGGCACGGCGTTGGCCGCTCAAGGGGCGCCGATCGACAATCTCGATCGCCCGGCGGAAATGAACGACCGTCAGCAGCAGGCGCAACTGGCGCTGCTTAACCGGCTCAATCGCCGCCATCAGCAGCAGCACCCGGCCGAAGCGGAGTTGGCGGCGCGGATTGAGAGCTTCGAGTTGGCCTATCGCATGCAGATGGCCGCGCCCGAGGCGCTCGACGTCGAGCAAGAACCGGAGACGATCAAAAAGCTGTACGGCCTCGACAACCCCAAGTGTACGCACTTCAGCCGGCAGTGCCTGATCGCGCGGAGGATGGTGGAGCGAGGCGTGCGGTTCGTGCAAATCTATAGCGGCGGCACCGAAAACGAAAAAAGCTGGGACGGCCATGCGAACATCGGCAACAACCATCGACAGTTCGCCGGCGAGACCGATATTCCGATCGGCGGGCTGCTGGCTGATCTCAAGCAGAGAGGTTTACTGGATTCGACGCTCGTCGTCTGGAACGGCGAATTCGGCCGCTTGCCGATCGTGCAGAAAGGCGGCACGGGCCGCGACCACAATCCGCATGCCTTCACTACCTGGATGGCCGGCGGCGGCGTGAAGGGTGGCGCTCAGCATGGCATGACCGACGAGTTGGGGCACAAGGCAGTTCAAAATCGCGTCAGCATCAACGACCTGCACGCCACCATCCTGCACCTGCTGGGCCTGGATCACAAGCGGCTCACCTATCGCTACGCCGGCCGCGACTTCCGTCTGACCGACGTGGCCGGCGAGGTCGTGAAGCAGGTGGTGGCGTGAGAGCCGACCTTGGAAAATTGGGCCAAGAGAGCGGGGAATGGGGAACTCGGAGCGCGGAGCAAAAGCGAGTTGAGCTTATGAACGAACGTTATCAACCGGCCCGTTCCTCATTTCACAGGCTGCGGTTCGCACTGCTTCTGTTTTTCCTGGTGAGCTGGCAAGGCGCCTTCAGTGCGTCGGCTGTTCTATTCTCTGCGGCCGAAGCTCAGGCCGGAGAGCTAAAGGTCGGGGCGGCGGAGGTCGATATCACGCCGCCCAAGGGCTACCGGATGAGCGGCTACTTCACCGAACGCCTCAATTCCGGCGTTCACGATCCGCTCAAGGCCAAGGCGCTCTACCTGGCGCAAGACGACCAACAGGCGGCGCTGGTGTTTTGCGATCTGATCGGCATGCCGGCCGCCGTGACCAAGCGCGCTCGCGAGCTGACCAAGGCTCAAACCGGCGTGCCGGAAACACACCTCATGATCGCGGCGACGCATTCTCACACCGGTCCATTGTTTTATGGTGCGCTGCGAGAGTTCTTTCATGACCGGGCCATCAAAGCCAACAGCGCCGACGCGGCGGAAAGCGTCGACTACCCGGCCTTTTTGGCCGAAAAGATCGCCGCCGCCGTCTCCGCGGCCAAAGCCGCCGCGCAGGCCGGCGAACTGCTCGTGGGAACGGCCGAGCAGCAAGGGCTGTCCTTCAATCGCCGCTTTCACATGCAGGACGGGAGCGTGAAGTTCAACCCGGGCAAGCAGAATCCGAACATCGTGCGGCCCGCCGGCCCGATCGATCCGCAAGTCGGCGTGTTGCTGTGCGCGGGGCTGCGCAAAAACAGCCGCTGGGCGTATTGACCGTGTTCGCCTTGCACCTCGACACGGTCGGCGGCACGGAGTATTCGGCGGATTACCCCTTCTACCTGGAGCGCGAACTGCGGTCGAAGCTGGAACCGAACGTGATTTCAATGTTCGGCAACGGCACGTGCGGCGACATCAACCACGTCGACGTGACGACCAAACGCCCGCAAAGCGGGCAGGAAGAAGCGGAGCGAATCGGCGAGGAGCTGGCCAAAACGGTTGCAGCGGCTCTGCCCAACCTGAAGCCGATTGCGGCGCCCTCGCTGGCCGTGCGGTCGGTAAAGGTTGACGTGCCGCTGCAGCGTTACGACGCCGCGCAGATCGCCGCGGTGCGCAGCAACATGCCCAAGGTCGGCACGCGCGAGCTGACGTTCCTGGAGCAAGTCGAGGCCTGCAAGATCGTCTCCATCGCCCAGCGCGGCGTCGACGTGCTGCCTTTGGAAGTGCAAGTTTTTCGACTGGGGCCGGAAACCGCGTTGGTCGCCTTGCCGGGCGAAGTCTTCGTCGAACTGGGCCTGGCGATCAAGATCGCTTCGCCGTTTGCCGCAACGATGGTCATCGAGCTCGCCAACGACAATCCGCACTATGTGCCGACGCAGAAGGCGTTTGCCGAAGGGAGTTACGAGACGGTCAATTCCATCGTGCAGGCCGGCGGCGGCGAGATGCTCGTCGACGCGGCCGAGAAGCTGCTCCGCGAGTTGAAGCAGTAACGCGGCGGCGCAAAGGGGCATCACCCACGCGGCGCTATCGGGCTTTCGCGATCTCGGCTACCGATTGGTACGAATGCATCGATAAGGGGACGGATTACATCCGCAGCCGTTGCTCGGCGGTGCGCTGCCGGTTGTTAGAATTCGGGATTCTTCTAAAATCCTATTAGCGTTCAAGGTGGAGTACGGCAGCGATCTCGACGAAGGAGACGTCTCTATGTTGCGGCAGCGAGCGTACGGGTGTGCGGCAGTCGTGCTGGCGATTGGATTCGCGGCGGCCAGCGCGGCTCGCGCCGACGAAAACGATTCCTGGGTCGGCCGGGCGGTGCTGGCCAAGCGGCCGGATGCGGCGCTAAAGGTGGGCCAGAAGCTCGGCGCCCGGGCGGCTCAACTGCCCCAGCCGATGCGCGTGGCGCAGGAACAAGGCGATTGGCTCTGGATCGAGGCGGCGGGAACGGCCGGGTGGCTGAAGAAGGCGGACGTCACGCCCGTCGACCAGGCGGAACGCTTCTTCACCGATCTGCTGCAGAGCGAACCGGAGAACGCCTGGGCCTACAACCTGCGCGGCCTAGTGCGCGAACAACAGGGAGAGTTCGAAGCCGCCATCGAGGACTTCACCCGGGCAATCCGCTACGACGCGCAAATGGCTTCGGCCTACAACAATCGCGGCATTGCACTGGATCGCCGTGGAGACCCCAAGCGAGCCCTGGAAGACTACGGCGCCGCCATCAAGCTCGATCCGGCCTATGCGGCGGCCTATAACAACCGGGGCTTGGCGCATGCCAACCTGGGAGAGTTGAAAGCGGCGGTCGCTGATTTTGACGAAGCCATCCGCCTGGATCCGAAGTTCGCGGCGGCGCTGAACAACCGCGGCATCGTGCGAGACCAGACGGGAGACATGCAGCGGGCGGCGCAGGACTTTGCCGCCGCCATCCGGCTCGACGCCAAGTTCGCCGAAGCGCACGGCAATCTGGGCAACGTCTGGCGCCGCCAGGGCAAGTACAAGCAGGCGATCGAGGAGTTCAACCAGGCGGTGAAGTCTGCGCCGCAAGATGGCGCCGGCTACAACAATCTGGCCTGGATGTGGGCGACCTGCCCGGAAGAAAAATTCTGCGACGGCAAGGCGGCCGTGCAGTCAGCGACGAAAGCCTGCGAGTTGGCCCACTGGAAGCACCCCGACTGGCTCGATACGTTAGCCGCCTCTTACGCTCGCGCCGGCGATTTTAAGTCGGCCGTCAAGTATCAGACGCAAGCCATGGGCCTGGCGCCCGAGGCGCAGCAAGCGGACATGAAGACCCGGCTGGAGCTCTATCGCCAGGGCAAGCCGTACAGCGAGTCTCACTGAGCCATCCGCGGGCCGTCGCGTCTGGTTTGCCGGCGGCCGCGGTCCAGCCGGAGCACGCCGGCGGGCAGCCCTTCGCTTACGTCGCCCACAATCTCTCTTGGGCTGCGCACCAGGATGCAGCCGTTGGGCAATTCTTGCCCGCTGGCCAACGTCACCTCGGCGCCGAGAAAGGCGCCGTGGCCCAGGCAACTGCCGAGCATCCGCGATCCGCTGTTGACCATTCGGCCTTGAAAGCTGACCGGAACGTTGCCCCGTAAGTTGAAATCGTAAGTGCCGCTCGAAGGGCACAGCGCCGCTCCGCGGCCGATCACGGACAACTGCGTGAAGTAGGCGCCGATGTTGGCCTCTTCCCCGACCACGCACGAGCGGAGCGTCACGCCGCCGTTAATGGTGGCTCTCTCGCCCACCGATGTTCCTTCGACGATGGCATGGGGACCAATCTCGACGCGGTTGGCGAGCACCGCGCCGCGCACGACGGCGCCCGGACCGATGCGGACATGATCGCCCAGCACGCACCACTCGACGTGGGCCGAAGGATGCACCTTGCAACCGCGACCGGCCCAGTAGAACTTGCCGCGCAGTGATATCGGTCGCACGCTGGCGGCGCGCCAAGCGCAGACGAGCGGCAGCATCATCGTCGACGCAAGCCTGGTTCTGCGCCGTGCGCACAAGCAGACCCGACAGGCCGAGCAGGTTGGCCGAGACGAGCGAGGCCCAATGCTGAATCGGACAAAACGCGACCAGCGACATGGGCAAAGAAACGCTGCCCGAGGGGTCGAAATAACGATTCACGCGCGACCTTCGCACCGAGACGCGGTGGGGGATCGGCGCCAACTCCGCCTGGTCTTCCAGAGATGCGTCGGGCTCAAAGCCTTGCAGGTAATATAGATCGTAGGCGCGGCAGGCTTCGCCATCGAGGCCGGTCGTCTCGCGACCTTGAAACGTCGGCGAGAATTGCTCGGTCAGGACCGATTGGGTCAGCGCCGCGCGAAAGTTGCCGCTCGCGCGGCCGGCCCGGTCGTCTCGCGGCGTCGTTTGCCGACGCAACCGCTGCCGCACGGTTCGCACGAAACCCGTCAAAGCATGGTGCGTGAAGAACAGGTCGTCGCGCACCAGCAAACAGGGAAACGAGTCGATCGCACGCACGTCGTCGATCGTTTCCACGGCGCAGCCCAAGGCCCGCAACTCTTCTTCCTGCTGCCGCCGCAGCGGGCGATTGTGAATCCGTAGCGTCCCCGGCGTTTCGTCGAACGGCGCTATCCGCCGCCCGCTTTCCAATACGTAGGCCTGCATGGCGTCATCTCGAAAGGTGTGATCCGTCACGACCCGCAACGAGCGGGGGAAACGCGCGTCGGCGCGATTCTGTTCGGAGCAACGCCAGGGAAAAGTTTAACAATTGCAGGCCTCAAGGCGAGCCCAACTCGACGCCTGCCCCCCAGAAGCATTCCCTCAATGCTAGCTACGAAGCGCTCGCTTCGACTTCGCCCGACGCGGGACTAGGCGCTGAAACGCAAGTCACTTTGCATGAACGAGTTAAGACGACGCCGCGTTGGCGGCAGTCAGCCGGACGGCCCGCCTTCGCAGCAGGTTTCGCAAATGGTGTGACAGCGGGAGCACTGCAACTTGCCCCGGATTTCGACCAGATGGCCCCCGCATACCGGACAAGCCGACCGGCCGGGCGAGCCCCCTGCCGGCGTCGGCGATGGGCTTCGCTTGGGGGCCCCGTGTGCGGGCTGCGGACCTTGCGGCGATTGAGGGGAGACGGGATCCGGGAGCGTCATGACTTCCGCCAAGTTAACGGCGTTGCGAACATCGTCAAGCGCCGTCCGTTGCGGTTGGCAAGCAATCCGCTTTCCGCGGCGTCGCGCAGTCGCTCCTGGACGCGAAGCGTGGGGTAGTCATAATGATGCGATAATTTCCGTCCGCAATGTCCGTCCGCACGACGGCCGCCCGACCGTCGGACTCGTCTTCAAACGTAGGAGAACCGAATGTCGCACTCGTTTTCGCGCAGAAACTTTCTCGCAGTGGCGGCCGGCGCTGCAGGAGCGGCCTTGGCGCCTTGGGCCACGCGCGCCGCGCCGCCGGCGATACGGGCGGATTCCTGCTCGGGATGCAGAGCTACTCGCTGCGCAAATATCCGGTCGACCAGGCCCTCAAGCACATGCAAGCGCTTGGCGTGAAGAGCGTCGAATATTCCAGCGGCCACTTCCCTCTCAACAGCACGCCCGAGCAGATCGCGGAGCTGAAGCAGAAGACCGCCGCCGCCGGCATCAAGATTCTCGGCCACGGGGTGAACGGTTTTTCAAAGAACCACGAAGCCAACCGGCGCATCTTCGAATTCGCTAAGCGGGCCGGCGTTCGCAACCTCTCGGCCGATCCGACCGAAGACGCCTTCGACAGCCTCGATAAGCTGGTCGCCGAGTACGATATTCGCATCGCCATCCACAACCATGGCCCGGGCGCCCGCTACGACAAGGTCGACGACGTGCTCAAGGCCATCAACGGCGCAACAAGCGGATCGGCGCATTGCGCCGACCTGGGGCACTACATCCGCTCGGCCGAAGATCCGGTACGGGCGATCCGCATGTTCCAGGGACGATTGTATGGCATCCACCTCAAGGACTTCGCCGAGCCGCGAAAAGACGCGCACGGGACGATCCTGGGCAAGGGCCAGCTCGACGTCGTCGGCGTCTTCCAGGCGTTGAAGAAAGTCGACTTTCCGGCCGACGCCGCCTTGGCGATCGAATATGAAGAGCATCCGGACAATCCCTTGGACGATCTCAAGCAGTGCATGGCAATTGCCATGGAAGCCGCGAACAAAGCGGCGGGTTGAGAGAGTAGAGAGGAGAGAGGAGAGAGGAGGGCTGCGAAAATGAGACGCCTTTACGTTCGGCGAGTCTGCAATTCCGCGCCTATTCCTTTTCCGCTCCGCCACCACCGGGCTCGTCCCGGTGGAGCGTTGATTGATCAGCTAGAAAGCCCGGTTCACCAAAACCGGTTCCTCCATTTCCGCGTTTGGTCGCCGCCGCAGGCGGCGACCAAACGCGGAAATGGCAAGGCGTATTTCGGCGAGGTAACCATGCTAGCTGCAAATCATCGCTCGACGGGGGCGAGCCCCGTCGTGGCGAGACAGAACCGACGTGACGCCAATCCAACGAACAAGTGCTATTGTGCGCAGCACACTCCCTATCCCGTCCACTCTCTTGTTGTGAACAGAATTTCCGCAACCAACGGTCGATGAGCCATGAAAATCGCGGGCGTGCAAATGGATGTGGCTTTCCGCGACCGGGAAAAGAACCTGGCGCGGATTGTCGATGCCTTGCGTGAAACGGCGAAGGCAGGCGCCGAGCTCACCGTATTTCCCGAGTGTGCACTGCCGGGCTATTGCTTCGAGAACCTGGAAGAAGCCCGGCCGCACGCCGAATCGATTCCCGGCCCAAGCACGTTGAGGTTGGCGGAAACCTGCCGCGAGCTGGGCGTGTTCGCCGTCGTCGGGCTCTTGGAGGCCGACGGCGAGCGAATCTTCAACGCCGCGGCGCTGGTCAGTCCGGAGGGAGTGATCGGCAGCTACCGCAAGCTGCACCTGCCTTACCTGGGCGTCGATATGTTCACCACGCCGGGCGACCGGGCCCTGGAAACCTGGCAGGCCGGCGAAGTGCGCGTCGGCATGAGCATTTGCTACGACGGCGCTTTTCCCGAACCATCGCGAGTGATGGCCCTCAACGGCGCCGAATTGATCGTGCTGCCGACCAACTGGCCGCCCGGCGCCGAATGCACGGCCGACTTCGTGATCAACACGCGGGCGATGGAAAACCACGTGTACTACATGGCCGTCAACCGCGTCGGCACGGAACGAGGCTTCCGCTTCATTGGCAAAAGCAAGATCTGCAATCCCAGCGGCGAAGTGCTGGCGCTGGCAAACCACGAACAAGAAGCGATCCTCTACGCCGAGATCGACCCGGCCCTGGCTCGTCGCAAACGCGTGATCCGGGTGCCCGGCAAGCATGAGATCGATCGCTTCGCCGACCGCCGCCCGGAAATGTACGGGAGAATTACGGAGGAAAAGTAGACCATTGAACGAACTGGACGACCCACGCGAAGGCTGGATGGAACTGCGGCGGATGATGCCGTGCGCGAAGCAATGGGCCTACTTCGACCATGCAGCGGTGGCGCCCCTTTCGGCGCCCGCGAAGCGGCGCTCATCGAGTGGGCCGATGACCTGGCCAAAAACGGTTGTGCCGATTGGCCGCGCTGGGCTCGGCAGTTGGAAGAAGTTCGCCAGAGCGGCGCCGAGTTGATCGGGGCCGGCACGGACGAAATCGCCCTGATCCGCAACACCACCGAGGGCATCAACCTGGTGGCCGAAGGGTTTCCTTGGCAACCGGGCGACAACGTGGTCTTGCCGGCCGATGAATTCCCTTCCAATTTGTATCCCTGGATGAACCTGGCAAGCCGCGGCGTCGAAGCTCGCCGCGTGCCGATCGAGCAGGGCCACGTAGACGCTCGACCGGCTCGCCGCAGCCTGCGACGCTCGCACGCGGATCATTGCCGTCAGTTGGGTCGGCTACGCCAACGGGTGGCGCCATGACGTCGATGCGCTCGTGGAACTGGCCCACTCGCGCGGCGCGCTATTGTTTCTGGACGCCATTCAAGGGCTGGGCGTGTTTCCGCTCGACGTAAGCGCCACCCCTGTCGACTTTCTTGCCGCCGACGGCCACAAGTGGCTGCTGGGCCCGGAAGGCGCCGGCTTGTTCTATTTGCGGCGTGAGCATCTCGATCGCCTGCGGCCGCTTGGGATCGGCTGGAACAGCGTCGCTCATGCCTATGACTTCCAGCGAGTCGAGCTCGAACTCAAGCCGACCGCCGGCCGTTACGAGGGGGGCACATACAACATGCCCGGGCTAACGGCGCTCGGCGCCAGCCTGGACCTGCTCGACTTTTATCCCACCGAGAGAATCGCCGCGAGAATCTTGACGATCACCGACAAGATCTGCGAGCGGCTGCGAAGCTTGGACGCCAAGGTCCTCAGTTGCCGGGAGCCGGCGCACGCCAGCGGGATCGTTTCCTTCGAGCTTCCGGGCAGGGATCCGGTTGCCGTCCGAAAGCAGTGCCTCGAGCGCGGCGTGCTGCTGAGTTGCCGCGGCGGCCGGTTGCGCATCAGCCCGCATGCCTATGCCAACGAAGACGACGTCGAGCGGCTCATCGCAGCCCTCGCCACGGCCGAATAAAGCCGCGAGAACGCCGCCGACACCGAGAAGCAGCCGGAAAGGAACCGCTAATTTACGCTAATCGGTACTGATTTTTTTCTGCTCTCGGACAATCAGAGTTCATTAGCGTCGATCAGTGGTTCCCTTGTTCCGCGTTTTTTGCGGTTTGAAACGCGCGGCCGGCGCCTTTGCAGCTTCCCGATCAAACGGCAAAATGGGGGCGCGGACTCTCCGCGTTTCGTCATGGAGCATTTCGAAGTGAAAGTTGGTTGAATGGCCGTGGATACTCCCGCCCGGATCGCCGTGCTCGGCGCCGGGCCCATCGGTTTGGAAGCGGCGTTGTACGCCCGGTACTTGGGTTACGACGTCGATATTTACGAGCGCGGACAAGTCGCCGAGAACTTGCTGCGCTGGGGCCACGTCCGGCTGTTTACCCCTTGGCGGATGAACATTTCGCCGCTCGGCATCGGGGCGCTCGGCGCAAGACGAAACCTGGCGCCCGCGCGACGACGAAGCGCTGCTTACCGGGCAAGAACTGGCCGAGGCGTATTTCCTGCCGCTGGCGCATTCGGACCTGCTCGTCGACCATCTGCACGTCGACGCCGAAGTGCTGGCTCTGGGACGCGAAACGCTGCTCAAAACCGACGTCGTCGATGAAGAAACGCGAATCAATGCGCCGTTCCGCATTCTGCTGCGCGAGGCTTCGGGCGCCGAGCGCATCGCCGCCGCCGACGTCGTGATCGACGCGACAGGCACGTACGGAAACCACAACTGGGCCGGGCAGTCGGGCATCCCGGCGATGGGCGAAACCGGCGCGGCCGAGCGAATCGAGTACGGATTGCCCGATTTGCAGGGCGGCAAGCGCGAACAGTACGCCGGCCGGCGGACGCTCGTCATCGGCGCCGGCTACTCGGCCGCAACCAACATCGTCGCCTTGGCCGAACTGGCGGAATCTTCGCCGGATACGCGTGTCACCTGGCTTACGCGCAGCGAGCCTCGCCCTGATGGCACTGGCCCCCTCGCGCGGATTGCAGACGATCCGCTGCCCGAGCGCGATCGACTGGCCCGGGCCGCGAATGACTTGGCTGCGGCGAACCAGGCGCCGGTGACGCATTGGCCGGCGAGCCGCGTCGAACGGATCGAAGTCGCCGGAGAGCAATTCAAGGTCGCACTGTCCGGCCGGCACGCGGGCGAGATCGAAGTCGATCGGATCATTGCCAACGTCGGCTTCCGGCCCGACAACCGCTTGTATGCGGAACTGCAGGTCCACGAATGTTACGTCAGCGGCGGTCCAATGAAACTGGCCGCCGCGCTATCGAAGACGCCCACGGCGGATTGTTTGAACCAGCCGGCTACGGGCGCCGAAGCGCTGATCAATCCTGAACCGGACTTTTACGTCCTGGGCGCCAAGAGCTACGGGCGCAATTCTCAATTCCTGCTTTCGACCGGGCGCGAACAGATCCGCGAATTGTTCTCGCTCATCGGCGACCGAGCCGAGTTGAATCTTTACGTCACCTCTCGACAGGCGTGAGGGTCTGCGTGAGCGGTTCGTCTCCCGAAGTCCGGCTCTCGCACCTCGACCAGCTCTGGTTCCAGGTCTCCGGCACGCTCTGCAACCTGACGTGCCGCCACTGCTTTATCAGTTGCAGCCCCAAGAACGACTCGTTCGGATATTTGCCGCTGGAAGAAATACGGCGTTGCCTGGCCGAATCGGCCGAGTTGGGCGTCAAGGAGTATTACTTCACCGGCGGCGAGCCCTTTATGCACCGCCAGATGACGGAGATCCTGGTCGAAACCCTTCGCTACGGTCCGGCCACCGTGTTGACCAACGGAACGATCCTGAAAGACGAGTGGCTTGCGGTGCTGGCCCAGGCCGAAGCGGAGAGCCTGTATAGCCTGGAATTTCGCGTCTCGATCGACGGGTTTTCGCCGGCGACGAATGATCCGATCCGCGGCGAAGGGACGTTTGTGCGGGCCATGCAAGGCGTCGCCCAGTTGGTGCGGCACGGATTTTTGCCGATCATCACGGCGGCTCGCACCTGGCCTGACGCGGAGGAAGCCGCCGTCGTCGAAGCGTTTCTCGCCGCCTTGCGAGCGGTCGGCTGCAATCGGCCGCGGTTGAAGATCTTGCCGACGCTGCACCTGGGCGCCGAGGCGCAGCGCACGCACGGTTACGATGCCGGCGAGCGAGTGACCGTGGACATGATGCAAGGCTTCGACGACTCGCAGTTGATCTGCGAGCACAGCCGGATTGTGACCGACCGGGGCGTTTACGTGTGTCCGATCTTGATCGAAGAACCGCGAGCACGGCTGGGCGACTCGCTGGCCGACGCGCTGCGGCCGTTCGCGATCGAACACGGCGCCTGCTCGACTTGCTACCAGTATGGAGCAATCTGCTCGAATCCCTCCAGCGGCGCCGCCGGATTGCGCCCAACACGCGTCGTGCCAGACCGCGTCGATCCAGGCAACCATGATGCTTCCAGCGAGCGTAACGCATGAGTCTTAACGCCGCGCGGATCGCCTGTTTCGGCGGAATCTACAGCAACTACCTGGCGCTGAGGCAGCGCTGCGGCAAGTGCGAGCGCTCGGCGCCGATGCCATCTATTGCCTGGGCGATCTAGGCGCCTTCGGGCCGCATCCCGATCGCGTGTTTCCGCTGTTGCGCGACGCGGGCGTGATCTGCATTCAAGGCAACTACGACGACTCTGTAGGCAACTCGTTCGACGATTGCCAGTGCGGTTACGTCGATCCTCGCGACAATTACTTCGCCCAGCTCAGTTACGACTACACCTTGGCGAATACCTCGACGGAAAACAGGGCCTGGATGCGCACGCTGCCCAAGCAACTGCGGCTCGAGCTGGGGCCTTATCGCGTGCTGCTCTGCCACGGCAGCCCTCGCAAGACGAACGAGTTCCTCTGGGAATCGACCACGCCGACGCACTTTCTCGACAAGCTTGCCGAGCGGCATCAGGCCGACGTGCTCCTGGCGACGCACACCGGCATTCGCTGGCGGCGAGAATTGAGCGGCAACTGGCAGTTCGTCAACGTGGGCGTGCTGGGCCGGCCCGAGAACGACGGCCGGACGAACGTCTGGTTCACGCTGCTGGATTACTCGCCGGCGGAAGGCATGCGGGTCGAATTCGTCCCGGTCGAATACGACCATCGCCGGCTCGCTCGCGAGATGCAGGCGGAACGGTTGCCGCGCGAGTTTCAAGAGACCCTTCTCACCGGCTGGTGGACCACCTGCCTGGAGATCCTACCCGGCAAAGAGCGCCGCCGCGGCAAATTCTGAATCGGCCGAGTCGAGTCAGCGTAGCACGGAACTTGTTCCGTGTTCCGTGCGAGTCTACCTGCAAAATTCGAATGCGGCAAAAGCAGGCCTGGACGGAGCGAACGGAACAAGTTCCGTGCTACGGCCCGTGGCGCTGGTTGCTTTCAGCAGACATGCCAGGCGCCTGGGGCTTACCCTCTTTTCTACTCGCGTTCGAAGGCCAGCGGCTGCTCGGATTTTGGATCGCGAATGCGAATGGAAACCTTGCCGGCCAGCAGATCGTCGAGCAGTTGGCCGACCACCTCGGCCCGCCAGCCTTGGGCCAGCGAGGGCGGCTGGCCGTCGTTCGATTCGTACTCGCCCAGTTGATAGGCGATCAGATCCCGAACGTCGTTCGGGGTGCCGACCATGCTGGGGGCCACTTCGGCGGCCCGGCAGATGCTGCTCAGCGCGGAGGAAAGAAACTGGCCGAGCATGGCCAGTTGCGGGCTGGCCTCCCGGCGGACGGTCGTCGGACAAGTTGCTTCCGGCTCCGCCAGGGCCTTGGCGATGGCTTGGGAAAGGGCCGGCACATGACGTTGCAAATCGCCGCGATCCATGCCGCGGATGGCGCGAATCTGCTTGGGTTCGGCCGAACGGCGCTTGGCCATTTCCACAATCAGATCGTCTCGCAGCACGCGGCGGACCGGGCAGTTGCGGCGCTCGGCCTCGCCTTCTCGCCAGAGCCAGAGCTCGCGGACGATCGCCTGGCTGCGGCCGGAAAGGTTCGAGCTGCCCGTCACCTTCCGCCAGCGTTCCCGGTTGCGGAGGTTGGCCACTTCTTCCTGGAAATCCGCCATCTCCGTCTCGAACCAGTGCAGGCGTTCGAGTTCTTCAAGCCGCGCGTGCAACTTGTTCCGCAGCGGATGCAAGTGGCGGACGTCTTCCAACGCATAGTCGATTTGCCGATCCGACAAAGGGCGTCGACGCCAGTCGGTGCGGGTCTCTCCCTTGCGCGGAGTTTCGCCCAGCAGTTTGAAAATCAAGTTGCCATAGCCCGCCGGAAAGTCGAGGCCGATCATGCCGGCGGCAATCTGCACGTCGAACATTCGAGCAGGCGGCTGCTTCACGGCGGCCAGGCAGAAGTTCAACTCCTCTCGCCCCGCGTGGACGATCGTCTCGTGGCCCGGCGCCGCCAGCACCTCCCAGAATTCCGTGATGTCGCCGATCGCCAACGGATCAATAGCGACCAGTTCGTCGTCGCAGGCGACCTGCACCAGGCATAACTGCGGGCGATAGGTGTCTTCCGAGACGAATTCGGTGTCGAAGGCGATCGATCCGGCGTCCGCCAGCCGGCGGCAAAGGGCGGAGAATTCTCGCGGGCTCGTGATGATTTGCTGACTCAAGTTGCTTTCGCTTTGCGGCGCCGGCTCAGACTAAAGGAACAGGTAATTGACAAGCACGAACAGCGGAATCAGGATGGCCCCGCTGTAGGCCATGTAGCCGAAGAAGCTCGGCATGCGGACGCCCGACTTCTCCGCGATCGTCTTGACCATGAAGTTCGGACCATTGCCGATATACGTGTTGGCGCCCATGAACACGGCGCCCAGGCTGATGGCTACCAGCAGTTCGTCCGGAATTCCCAGATGAGGCATCGATTGGAAACCCTCGGCGTGCAGCGCACGGGCCGTTTCGAAGAACACCAGGTAGGTCGGCGCGTTATCGAGCATGGAGGACAGGCCGCCGGTGATCCAGAAGAACGTGGCAGGCGTCTTAATGCCTAAGCTGGGTCCGCGGACGTCAAGAATCTGCAAGGCTGGCTGCATGCAGATGAAAATGCCCAGGAACAGCGCGGCCACTTCGACGATGGCCACGTAGTTGAAGCGATTTTCGCGACGCACCGAGTCTTTGCCCAGCCCCAGCGACAGAGCGACCAGCCCCAGCAGCACGCACTCTCGCAGATAGAGCCATGGGTGCCAGGTCGTGCCCGGCAGCGTTTTGCTGGTATCAAGCAGGGCCACCGACAGCACCACGCCCAGCAACAGCAGGGCATTCGGCCATAGGCCCATGAACCGCAACGGGCGGACGCGAACTTCATCGCGAAGCACGTCGCGGAGCGTTTCATGCGGATAGCAGAAGAACCGGTCCCAGATGAAATAAATCGTCAGCAAGGCCGTGTTGACGACCAGCCACGGTTGCCACAGCCTCAGGGTCCAGAGGAAGTCGACGCCCTGCAAATAGCCCAAGAACAAGGGCGGGTCGCCCAGCGGAAGCAAACAGCCGCCGCAATTGCAGACGACGAAGATGAAGAACACCACCGTATGCCGCACGTGCTTGCGTTCGCTGTTGGTTTCCAGCAGCGGACGGATCAACAGCATGGCGGCGCCGGTCGTGCCGACAAAACTGGCCAGCAATCCGCCGATGGCGATGAAGGCCACGTTGGTCAGCGGATGGGCGGGCAAGTCGCCTTCGATGCGGATGCCGCCGCTGATCGCGTACAGGCTGAACAGCAAGACAATGAATGGCACAAACTCTTGCAGGATGGCGTTGGCGAAAATCGTCCAGGCCAGCTCCCAGGCGAAGATGCCCCCCGACGGCTCGATCACGGCATGGCCAAGAAAATGCCGTTGAATCGGCTCGCGGTGCACCAGGCCGTAGTACAGCAACGTCACCAGGCCCAGCGCGGCGGCGACGTAGAACTTGTGCAGGTTTTCCTCCCACCAATGTTCGGTGGCGTGGATCAACGGCAGCACGGCGATCGCCCCCAGCAAGAGGGCGAACGGAACAACCATCCAGACCGGGGGCGGAGCGCCCTTCGTCGACGCCGACGCGGCGCCGTGCGCGTCTGCGGCGCCCTCTACCTCGGCTTCGGCATGGGCTTCGTGAACCGCTTCGCCCGGCTCGTCGTGCGCAGCTTCGCGATGTTCGTCGTGCGCCGCCTCGCCCGACTCTTCGTGCTCCGCCTCGCCGTGCGCGTCATGCTCGCCGTGCGCAGCGAGGATTCTTTCCGTCGCCATCTGCGGCAGTTGCACGGCCGCAGCCGCGCCGTAAGCGATGAGTACGGCGACAAGCGCCATCAAGACAGGACGGCTGGAACCGGAGGTAGAGGCGTGGGAATCTGACATATAGTTACGGTTTATACACAATGGATGCGCGTTGAAAATGGGTCTCCAGCAGTTTTCTCGGCAAATCTATCCCCCCTTCTCCAGCCTGCTAAGTTTTTGCTACGATCGCAACGGTCGGTCGGCCTGCAACAGGCTTGCATCGATCGTCGCCGGACAAACCCCATGACGGACGACCGAGGATCCGTTTTCACCCCCTACAACCGTTCCGATGCTTGAAGTCTGGTTGAACGCCAATCGCCGCATTCTTGCGTTAGGCGCCGTGTTGCCTGCGGTGCTGGCCTGCTTTGGCATGGCGCGTAGGCGCCGGTTGGCTGGGCTTTGCCGGACTGGCGGCCGCTCGCTGGCTTGGCGGGGGGCTGGCCGCCGCTTCGCTGCTGGCGCTGGCGAGCCTGGCCTGGCAGGCGCAGCGGCCCCGCCTGGCTTACCAGTCGGGAAGGTTACTGGTCTATTTGCGCTCGGGCGCCCCCGTTCGCGTTCCGCTCGAGGTCGTCGAAGGGTTCCTGCTGGGCCAAGGCCCGAGTTTCCTGCCGGGCAAACGCCAGACGGAGACGGAGGCGTCGACGCTGGTGATTCGTCTTGCCGAGCGCGCCGAGGAGTGGGCCAAGGTCGAAGTGAAGCCGATGCTGGGCTACTGGTGCGGCCATTACATCACCATCCGAGGCGCCTGGTGCGAGCCGCTCTCGGTCGATCTCGTCAATCGCCTCAACGCCCGATTGGACGAGGTGAAACGCCAACTCCGAGACGCCCAGGTTGCTTCATGACGCGGTTGTTGGTCAGCGTGCGCTCGGTCGATGAGGCTTGCGAAGCGCTTGCCGCGGGCGTCGACCTGATCGACTTGAAAGAACCCGCCCGCGGTTCGCTCGGCCCGGTCGACGCGCAAACCGCCGCCGACGTCGCCGCCGCAATCGGCGGACGGGCGCCGCTGAGCATGGCGGCCGGCGAGTTGCGAGAAATCGAAGACTTCGCGGCGGAGTCGCGGCGCCTGTCGTACGGCGGGCCAGGCGGCTTCGCTTACGCCAAGCTCGGCCTGGCGGGCTGCGCAGGCGCAAGCGACTGGCCGCGGCGCTGGGCGCAGTGGATTGAACGCTTGCCCGAAAGCGTCGCCCCGGTGGCTGTGGTTTATGCAGATTGGCGGCAGGCGGAGGCGCCGGCGCCCGAAGAGATCCTGACGCATGCGGCCGCACTCGACTGCCGAGCCGTGTTGATCGACACCGCGGGCAAGTCGGCATGGCGATCTACTGCACCATTTTCCGCTGCCGCAATTGCAAAGCTTCATGGCGGAAATCCGCCGTGCTGGCCTGCTGAACGTGTTGGCGGGTTCGCTTTCGCAGGCATCGCTGCCTCACGTCTTGCCATTGCAACCCGACTATGTCGCGGTGCGAGGCGCCGTCTGCCGCGGCGGTCGCAACGGCCCGCTCGAAGGCCAGAAACTGCGACAGTGGGTCGAGCTGTTGCGCGGCTCGGCGCAAGAGATTTCAGATCCTTCGCCATTTGCTTGACTTTTCCTGCAAAGCCCCAAATACTCGCAACTATTCCAACTCTGTCGCCAGATCATGGGGGGTGTAGCGCGGCCCAGGGACTGGATGCTCGGCGAGGTTGCCGCAGACTTCGGGCGAGCGCCAGGATACTCCTGCCGCGCTTAAGCTGCAAAAGGAGGAAGTCGTGCCGAATTCGGTCTTGGACGCGATCAAAATGGGACTCTGGGATTTTGAGCCCGGTGACGCGGACGGCGATCAGTTCGACGCCACGCAGGCCTTGCCGGGATCCAAAGAAAAGCTGGCGGTATTGGCCGAACGCATCCGGCGCGGTCTGCCGCTCTGGCATCAGCAAGATCGGCTCGATTGCGAAAACCTGGCGGAAGAGTTGTGGCCGAGTTGAAGTCCGGCCTTCGCACGCGCGATCAATTTTCGCCCGGCGATGGTTCAACTTTCGCCCGGCGAAAGGGGAATCAACTGCCGGAAGCCGCGCGCGAGCCAGCGCAGATAGACGGCCCCGACAAACTGCTGGACGCGCTGCTGTTCGTCGGGCCGGAGCCGCGTGAAACGAGCCTGCAAACGCGGCAGTTGCCGGCCGAGATCGGCGCTTCGCAGCAATTTGCCGCGTTGGAATTCGCCCTGATCAAAGATGGGCCAGCGTGAAATCGCATCGATCTGGCTGTCGAGATACTCGGTGCGCGCCGGTTCCCGCAAGGCAAAGTAACGGTCGACCTTGTCCAGAAACCAGGCTTGCGACAGCTCGGTGTAGTTGTTGACCAGCCGCTCGCGCCTCGCGTCGTCGAGTTGGCTCAACTCCAGCTTCCAGTCGTGCCCCGCGGCGAAATCCTGCTCGAACTGCCGCGCCAGCCTCAACTTGACGGCTCGCGGGACCGAAGCCAGGTCTCGCTCGGTTAGCCAGGCGACCAACTCGGCCCGATCGAACGTACGCCGGGCCGAACATTCAATCCAGATCGCCTGGGCGCCGGCGGCGAGCGAAATGCCGCCCAGCGCACGAGAGCGAGAGCCGAAAGTGCGTCGCGTCGGTTCATGGCCGGGGCTTTTGACCGGGGCTTTTGAGTTGACTCTGGCAACCAGACTTGTCACCCTTACATCTTATTAGATTCCGCGCAGCAGGCGAGAGCCGGCCGCCGCAAGAATCCTTTGAAACGCGCGTGTTCCCCTGGCCGGCGAGGGCCGCGAGGGCTCCGCCGCCCGATGCACCGCTCGGCCAACAAACTGACAATCCGCTATCGCGAGGCGCCAAGGATGGAGATGTCCTCTTTACTGCTCTGCTGCGTGCTGTGTGCGGAGTACCCTGGGGGCGACTCGCCGTCGCCGGCTGCCGTCAGTGGGATCGAGGCCGCGGGCGTCGCAAGCCAATCGCGAACCGCGCCGGCCAACGAGCCCGCTCGAATTGACCGCTACAAGGATCAACCGTTCAACGGCACGACCGACGCTCAACGGCGAGCATCCGAGCTGGATGAAACGGAGGCCGAAGCGCGCGAGATCAATGCGGCGGGCGGTCCCGATATGCTGGGCGCCTCTGGCGCCCAGCCGGCCGCCAGGCAGCCGGCGCCGGCGAAACACAGCGCCGGCGCAGGCGAACCACGGCCCTGGGAACCACGGCCCTGGGAAACCGCCCGCAAAACGCCCGGCAGACTCCGCAGGCCTGTCACCGTTGGCGCCGGTCAAGGCGCCGCCGCTCAAGGCGGGCGAAGCCGACGAACTGGTGCGAGCGCTAGCCACGCCCGAGGGCTTGGCGCTGCCGGGCGTCGCCACGCCTCTGGTCGAACTGATGTCGCGGCTGGTCGATCGCCGGCAGCAGATCGAAGTCACGCAGACTTATTGGCAGTTGGCGGCCTCCGTCGCGGCATACCGCATCGCCGCCGATCGCTTTCACCGCTTGCAACAACTCGTGCCGCCGGCCGACGCGACGGGCCCGGCGCCCGTCGATCCGCTGGTCGATGCGAGGATTTCCTCGGCCGAGGCCCGGTTGCGAGAAGCGGAAGCTGACGTCCTCGCCAATCAATATGCTCTGGCCGAAGCCTCGCGTTGGCCTGCAAGCGACGACTTGCCGTTACCTGCCGATGTTCCGCTTGGCCAGCGGCTACAACACGCGGTTCGACACCGTCTATCGGAGCGTCGCCCCTCCGGCACGTGCGGTGCTGCTCGACCGCTCGTTACCGCTCAGGCATCGCTCGATTGAAATGCGAGCCGCCGCCGCTACGGCCGCGTCGCACGCCGCCGAAGGCGACTTCGACGCTTATGCCGAAGGGCGCGCCGACGTGACGATTGCGCTGGAAAGCATCGACGAATTGGCGCGGCAGCAGCGAGCCTTCATCGAAGCGGTCCGCGACTATAACCGCGATATCGCCGAGTATGCACTGAGCATCGCGCCGCCGGGATTGGCCAACGAGAAATTGGTAGGCATGTTGATCGCGCCTTCGGGTTCGGAGCCCGGCCGCGGTTCGAACGAGCCGACGATGGCCGAACAGCCGGAAGGCGTTCGCCGCGCGGGCTTCGATCAACCGATTCCCGCGTCGCATCCGCTCTTCAGGGCCCGACGAGCAGCCCCAGGAGGCATCCAAGGCGGCCCCGCGAGAACTCGAACCGCACGGTTCGCTCGAACTGCGCGGACTGACGGGCCCGCAGCGCACGACGAACCACAACGAGCAAACGACCGACCGGCGGGCGGGCGAGACCGACGGCCCGGCGTCGGAACCGACGCCGGCGGGAGAGCCCGACGCGCCCAATATGCCGACCGGCGCGAGTGGCGAACCTGTGAAGGCCATCAATCCCTCAGAAAAGCAAGCAGGACGCCCTCGAGGACGGGGCCCGACGAATCCATTTTCCACGCGCAAGCCGCCGCTGGACTTGCTGCAAACGGTGGGCGGTGACGCGCCGACCGGCCTCTACCCGGCCCTGGTCGACTTGAAGCCGCCGCATCGCACGCAGGAGCTGGGCACGGCGCTGCATTGGGCCCGTCAACTGCCCGCGGATTCGGGCGCACGGCGAGCCTGGCCGAGTGCCTGTCTTGGATCACGGCCAATCATCGCACCATGATCGAGGCCTACTGGCAGACTTGTCATCGGGCTGCGAGATTCCACGCCGTCGCCCAGCAGGCGGAACAGTTTCAGGCCCTGGATCCCGCGGCGCTGCACTGGCGTTCGCATGCCGACGGCGCGGAAGCCATGTTGCGGCTCAAGGCGGCCCAACGCGCCGCCGAGGCCGATCTGGTCGATGCGGAAATCGACCTGCGGATCGGGCAATTCACGCTGGGGCGCCTGGGCGGCCGGCCGCTGCTGGGCGCCTGGCCGTTGCCCAGCACCGCCCCCCATGCCGGCCGCTACCTGATGAAGCTGGATCGTCAGCCGGAGGAAGTTCAGCGATCATCGCCGGTTCGACGGCTGGCAACCATGACGACCGCACTTTACGAGGCGTTGGAGCAGGAATCGGCGGCCGTGGTCAAGGCGGACCTGGTCCGCGCTGCAGCCGTCGCTCGTTACGAGCAAGGAGCGACAATCATCAACGAACCGCTCGACGCCATCCGCGCCCAATTGCTGGAGACGCTGGCCTTTCTCAAGGTTCAGGCCGAGTATAATCTGCATTATGCTGATTATGTGCTGGCCGTCCTGCCTCCGGGCGCGGACCGCCAGGTTTTGGCCCAAGCGCTCGTATTGCAACGGCAAGGCGGTTGATTGATCGCCGCCGTCCGTGGTTCATGATTCGAGAAACACACGCCGACTCCGGCTGACCCGCCGCTCGATCGACGCCCTCCGCCGCTGAAGATCGGCCCGCTGTTGATCGATCCGCCGATCTTGCAGGCCCCGATGGCGGGCTTCACCAACTACGCTTTCCGGCAGATCGTGCGGCAGTTCGGCGGCGCCGGCCTGCAAGCGACGGAAATGATCAGCGCCAAGGGCTTTCTGGCTATCGATCGGCGCGAGCACGATATTCCCGACCGCCTGTGGGGCGTCAAGGAAGAGGCCCGGCCGCTGGCCGTACAGATTTGGGATAACGATCCTGCAACGCTGGCGGCCGTCGGCGCCAAGCTGGCGCACGAGTTCCGCGTGAGCGTGGTGGACATTAACTTCGGCTGTCCGGTGAAGCAGATCACGGCTTCGGCCCACAGCGGTTCCTACTTACTGCGTTTTCCCGACCGCGTCGGCGCGATTGTCGAGCGCGTGGTCGACGGCCTGCGCCCGACGCCGGTGACGGCCAAGATTCGCTTAGGCTGTACGCGAGACCACATCACGGCCGTTGAGATCGCCCAGGTCGTCGAGTCCGCCGGGGCCGCGGCGTTGACCGTACACGGCCGCACGGCCCAGGACTTTTTTCGCGGTTCGGCCGATTGGGAACAAATCTCTTCGCTCAAAGAGCATCTCAAGCACATCCCGCTGATCGGCAATGGCGATCTCGACTCGCCCGCCAAGGTCGTCGAGGCATTTCGCCGTTACCGGATCGACGGCGTGATGATCGCCCGGGCGGCGCTTGGCAAGCCGTGGCTGTTTCGCCAGGCGCAGGCGGCGCTGGCCGGCGAAGCGATTCCTCCCGATCTGACCCTGGAACAAGAGCGCGAATTGCTGCTGGAACACTACTCGCTGGTCGTCGAGCGTTTCGGCGCACAGAAGGGAACGATCCTGATGCGCAAGTTCGCCTGCTGTTACGCTCAAGGGCGCCCCGGCGCCCGCGAGTTCCGCACGCGGGCCTCGCGCGTCAGCTCGCCCGACGAATTCCGACAGGTTGTGGCGCACTACTTCCCGCGCTACGAAAGCCTGAACGAGTGCGTGGTTGGCTCGACCAGCGAACCGGCTTGCGACGATTGCGCGGCGAACGATTAGCCCCGGTTGCGCACCAAAGGGTCGAGAGGAAACGCAAAAACATGACGGCCGCAATCCGTTGCAGTAATACACACTAACCCGAAGCGCCAGCGAGGGCTTTCGGCGCGACCTTTTTGCGATTCTGTCGCTCGCGCTTCGGGTTGGCGTCGGCCGTGCGCAGATTCAAGTTCGTCGGGCGGAACGCGGTCGATCGCCCGGCCGCGTCCCTTCGCTCTCTGCGAGGCGACCTTTCCGGGTCGTCCCCTACTTCCTCAGCACCAGCACGGGGCAATGGGCCAGCCGGATCACTTTTTCCGCCACCGAGCCCAGCAAGAGCCGCGAGATGCCCGACCTGCCGTGCGAAGAGAGCACGACCAGTTCCGCCTTCAGGCTGCTTGCCAGTTCGGTGATCTTGTGGCCCGGCTCCCCGAACTCGACGTGGAGGTTCAACCCTTCGTACTTGGCGTCGCTGAGCCGCTCCTCGAGCACCTGTTCCGAGTGACGGCGACGAGTTTCATCGTTGATCGTGCTCCAGACCACGTCAGGCTCCGCAGGGTCGAAAACCGGCAGCACATAGACCACGTGGACCGCTGACGGTCCTGAGACCAGTTCCAAGGCCGTATCGACGGCAGAGAACGAATCTTCGGAGAAATCGACCGGCACGACAATTGTCTGCTTGGGAAGCCAACTCATGGCGGAAAAGCTCCTGGTTCGGGAGGATGCGTGGCCTCCGATGATAGCAAATTCCTCTGCGGCTGCACTTTTGAGCTCGCAGTTCCCAGGAGAGCTGCTTTGACGCCAAGCCGAGCATCTGGGGATAATGGCTGAATATAAGTCCACGTCGCGAAAGCTGTTACCTGCTTCCGCTGCCGCTTAGAGCCACGCGGACGGCAACGCATTGGACCGACGATGAGATCGTCCGCTCGGCCTGATTGCTGGCTTGCCGCGCTAAGACTTTTCAAAACCAATAGAGGGGAAAGCGATGCTCCACGGAAGCCGGTGTTCGCTCCCAGTCGAAGGTCGGCAAATGTCGTAAATCCCTACGTTATCTACCGTTCAAGCCGCTCCGGCCAGCCAGACTCTGGATCACGCGACTGCTTGCCCGCGCTAAGCTTTGCTAAGGTTTAATACAACCGACAGAGGGGGAATGCATCAACGCAGCAGCCAGGCAGGGAGAAGCCAGGCGCCGCCCGCTTGCCGGGCGGAGCTTCACGTTGGCACTCTAGCCCTGCTTGCGCAGAGACGACACCAACCCAAAGCGCAAGCGAGGGATTGCAAAGGGGATCGCACCGAAAGCCCTCGCTTGCGTTTCGGCTTAGTGTGCTTTCCTGCAACTCATTGCCGCTGCCATGCTTGTGCTTCGCCTTGACCTTTCGGTGCTCAATCCGGGATAGCCAGGGCTGCTGGAAGCCTCGGCTTCCTGTGCCAACCGATGTACAACAAGTTATTGCCAGTTATCGCTTTGCGTATTTTTCGCATATTGAGTTGCCTAAAATGTCTCAATCGGTATGATTACGTCAGGCGGGCGTGTGATGAGCCGCCAAACCGGAAGGCAGAACGATGAGCACCATTTCCGAAACTTCAGACTCTCAACTGCTGGAATTGCTTCGCCGGCGCGGGGCAATGAGCGTTTCCGAATTGGCTGAGGCAACGGAAGTTACGGCGACTGCCGTGCGACAGCGTCTGACCCGCTTGATGGGCCAGGGGCTTGTCGAACGCGAGGCGACGCGAGCGGGACGCGGTCGACCGTGCCACCGTTATTCGCTCAGCGACAAGGCTCGCCGCCAGGTAGGCACCAATTACGCCGATTTGGCGATGCTGTTGTGGGAGCAGATCCGGACGGTAAATGACCCCGAAATTCGGCGGGGGCTGCTGCAGCGGATCGCCGGCGCCATGGCTGGGCTTTATGCCGACCAGGTGCAAGGCGGCTCGACCGTGGCCCGAATGGAGGCTCTGCAAAAGTTGTTCGCGGAGCGGCGCGTGCCTTTGGCGGTGGAAACGGACGGACAGAGCCCGGTGCTGACCGTGCTGGATTGCCCGTACCCCGAATTGGCGGAAAAAGATCGCGGGATTTGCGCCGTGGAAAAGATGTTGTTTGCGGAGTTGCTTTCGGCCCCGTTGCGATTGTCGCAGTGTCGGCTGGAAGGCCATGCCTGCTGCCAATTTGAAACGAACTGAAACTCGGCTAAACTGACGGATTCGGCGCCAGCGGGCGGCCACTAAGATCGAGTCATCCAACGGAATACAAGCAGCCATGACGAAGCCGTGGATCGAAGGACGGTTTGAAGAGAACGTAATCACGACGACGGTCGAGCAGGCCATCAACTGGGCGCGGCAGTCGAGCATCTGGCCGATGACGTTTGGTCTGGCCTGTTGCGCCATTGAAATGATGGCCGCCGGCGCCAGCCGTTTTGACATGGACCGCTTCGGAGCGGGGCGTTCCGCGCTACCCCGCGGCAAGCCGACTTGATGATCGTGGCCGGAACCGTCACGTACAAAATGGCCAGCCGCGTCCGCCGGCTTTACAACCTGATGCCCGATCCCAAGTTCGTCATCGCGATGGGCGCCTGCACCGTGGGCGGCGGCCCGTACTTCAAGTGGGGCTATCACGTGTGCAAAGGGGTCGACCTGGTCGTGCCGGTCGACGTCTACGTGCCCGGCTGCCCGCCGCGTCCCGAGGCGCTGCTGGAAGGCCTGATGCGGATTCAAGACAAGATCAAGGGACACAGGATCGCCAAGCACGCCGCCGAAGGGGGCTTTGTGCAGATCGAAGACGAACTGCCCGTGCCGCACCACTCGGGTTACGTCGCCGTCGAAGAGCGGCAGCCCGTGTTTGATCACCAGAAGATTACTGGTTGAGCAGCCGGCAGACGATAGCAAGCAAAAAAGTAGCCAAGCAAAAAAGTAGCGAGGAGGCGAGAAGTGGCCTTTAGCGGCCGCGCCCTCACAATCAATCAACAACCACGAATACCCAACCATCTCTTCATGACAGACACGCTGAAGATTCACGACCTGCATGTAGCGGTCGAGGGCAAGCCGATCCTCAAGGGGCTCGACCTGGAGATCCGCCGCGGCGAGACCCACGCCTTGATGGGCCCTAACGGCTCGGGCAAGAGCACGCTGGGCTTTGCCGTCATGGGCCATCCGGGCTACGAAGTGACGGGCGGCTCGATCGAATTGAACGGCGAGAACGTGTTGGAGATGGAGCCGAACGAGCGGGCCCGAGCGGGCATCTTTCATGGCGTTCCAGCGGCCGATGGCCATTCCGGGCGTGAAGATGGCCGACTTTCTGCGGCACGCCACGACCAACGTTCGCCGTCCGGAACGCAAAGAAGGCGAAGAGCTGATTCCGATGCGCGAGTTCCGCAAGGAACTCAAGAGCAAGATGGAGCAGCTCCGCATGGATCCCGAGTTCGCCCGCCGCTATGTCAACGACGGCTTCTCGGGCGGCGAGATGAAACGCGCCGAGATTCTGCAGATGGCCATGCTGCGGCCGAAGTTCGCCATTCTGGACGAGACCGACAGCGGCCTGGACGTCGACGCGGTTCGTCTGGCGAGCCAGAGCATTGCCGAGATCGGCGGCGCCGAGATGGGCATTCTGATCATCACGCACCATGACAAATTGCTGGAACACAACACGCCCGACTTCACCCACGTGATGCTGGGCGGTCGGATCGTCGAGACGGGCGGTCCGGCGCGAGCAGCGGCCCGGAGCTGGCCGCCGAATTGCATCAGCATGGCTACGATCGCATCCGAGCGGCGCATCCCGAAGCGGCCGCCGACGAAGAAGCCATGAAGCAGAACGAGCAAATCGAGCATGCGTTTTAAGGTCGAACTTTTGATTGACTTGTTTGACCCAGTGAGCTGAGAACTTTTTCGTGCGGAGCGCTCGTACGGCGTTTCGCTTGACGGTTGGGCCGGACCTGGTCGGGCCTGACGCGATTTTTGAGCGGACGCAACGCACGACCGCCGCGGCGGTCGAGAACGCAGCATCCGCAACGCGAATTAGCCAAGAGCGAAGTGAGAAGATTATGGCCACCGACGTAAAGAACGAATCCTTCGGAGTCGGCATTGGCGAAATCAATAAGTACGATTTTCGCAACGACGAAAAATACATCTTCAAGAGCCGCAAGGGGCTCGACGCCGAGATCGTCCATCAAATCTCGGACATGAAGAACGAGCCGCAATGGATGCGGGATTTCCGGCTCAAGAGCCTGGAGATCTTCAACTCCAAGCCCATGCCCAAGTGGGGCGGCGACATCAGTCTCAACTTCCAGGACATCTTCTACTACATCAAGCCCTCGGATCATCAGGGCCGTAGCTGGGATGACGTGCCGGAGGACATCAAGACCACCTTCGACAAGCTGGGTATTCCCGAGGCCGAGAAGAAGTTTCTGGCCGGCGTCAAGGCCCAGTACGAAAGCGAAGTGGTTTACGGCTCGCTGCGTGAAGAGCTATCCAACCAGGGCGTGATTTTCACCGATACCGATTCGGCCGTCCGCGAGCATCCGGATCTGGTGAAGAAGTATTTCGCCAGCATCATCCCGCCGTCGGACAACAAGTTCGCCGCGTTGAATTCGGCCGTCTGGTCGGGCGGGTCGTTCATCTACGTGCCCAAGGGCGTGAAGGTCGACTTCCCGCTGCAGGCTTATTTCCGCATCAACGCCGAGAACATGGGCCAGTTCGAGCGGACGCTGATCATCGTCGACGAAGGCGCACAGATCCACTACGTGGAAGGCTGCACCGCGCCGATGTACACGACCGAGAGCTTGCACTCGGCCGTTGTCGAGATCGTCGTCAACAAGCACGCTCGCTGCCGCTACACGACGATCCAGAACTGGGCCAACAACATCTACAACCTGGTGACCAAGCGCGCCATGGCCTACGAGAACGCCGTGATGGAATGGATCGACGGCAACCTCGGCAGCCGGCTGACCATGAAGTATCCGGCCGTCTACATGATGGAGCCGGGCGCCCGCGGAGAGATTCTCTCGATCGCCTTCGCCTCGGCCGGCCAGCATCAGGACGCCGGCGCCAAGCTGGTGCACTGCGCCCCGAACACCTCGGGCCGCATCATCTCGAAGTCGATCTCCAAGAACGGCGGCCGGGCCAGCTATCGCGGTTTGGTCAAGGTCGAGCCGGGCGCCAAGAAGTCGAAGTCGAACGTCGTCTGCGACGCGCTGATTCTCGACCCCAAGAGCCGCAGCGATACCTACCCGTATATCGAAATCGACGAACAGGACGTAATGGTCGGCCACGAAGCCAGCGTTTCGCGGATCGGCGAAGAACAGTTGTTCTATCTCACCAGCCGCGGCTTGAGCGAAGCCGAGGCCAGCACGATGATCGTCAGCGGCTTTATCGAGCCGTTGGTCAAAGAGCTGCCGATGGAATACGCCGTCGAGATGAACCGGCTGATCGAGCTGCAGATGGAAGGCTCGGTGGGCTAAAAACGCCCGCAAAGGCGGTATTTACAGACGGGCGAGCGGCACGATGCCGTTTGCCGCCCCCGTTCTGGTTCGTCAATTGTGATAAATGGTTTGCCGTGCGATGCCTTGAGTGGCGCGGCAAGTTGCAAAGCGCCGCAGGCTTTGCCAGGCAAGACTCGTTCAGATCCGCGAAGACTTATTACATGCCCCAGACCGCCGCAGCCGCAGGATTCACGCCGGAAGCTTTCGAGGCCTTTCTGGCCGGCGCGCGAAGAACCGAGTTGGGTGACCGAGCTGCGCCAGCAAGCCTGGCAGACTTTCGAACAGCTCGAACTCCCCTCGCGGCGCGAAGAGGAATGGATGCGGACCGATATCCGCCTGTTCCGGCTAGATCGCTTCGGCCTGCCGAGCGAACAAGCCGACGAGGCGGCTCCGCCGCAACCGCTGCTGACGCACGGAGTCGAACTGGGCGGACACACGACGGCGCTCAACAGCCGCCAGCTTGACGCGCAGCTCGATGAAGATCTGGCCCGCCAGGGCGTGCTGTTCGGCAGCCTGGACGCACTCATTGCCGAACACGGCGATCTGCTGCGGCCGCACTTGTTCCGGGCAGTCGATTTCAAAGCCGACAAGTTTGCGGCGCTGCACGCGGCTTGCTGGTCGGGCGGCATGTTGCTGTACGTTCCGCGGGGCGTGCGAATCGAAAAGCCGCTGCACATGTTATCGGCCCTGGCCGGCGGCGGCGTCGACCTGGGGCATACGCTGATCGTGCTGGAAGATGGCGCCGAAGCCACGCTGCTGGCCGAGACGGCGAGCGACGAGGCGGCCAACTTGCACTGCGGCGCCATCGAGGTGATCGTCGGTAATGACGCCCGCTTGCGTTACGTCAACTTGCAGAACTGGGGCGCCGGCACATGGCACTTCGCCCATCAACGCGGAATGGTCGGTCGCGACGGCGCCTGCAATGGACGATCGGCGCGCTGGGCAGCCGGCTGGCCAAGGTCAACCAGCACGTGGCGCTGGTCGGCGAAGGGGCCGACGTGCAAGTCAACGGCGTGATGTTCACCGAAGGCAAGCAGCACCTCTCGTATCACACGTTGCAGCACCACCAGGCGGCCCACTGCCACAGCGACTTGCTCTACAAAGGCGCCCTGCAGGACCATTCGCAGGTGGTGTGGCGCGGCATGATTAAGGTCGATCCGGCCGCGCAGAAGACCGAACGCCTACCAGCGCAACGACAACTTGATGCTCAGCGAGCAGGCCCGCGCCGATTCGATTCCGGGTCTGGAGATTGAAGCGGACGACGTGATCTGCACGCACGGCGCCACCGCCGGCCGCGTCGACGACAGCCAGATTTTTTACGCCCGCTGCCGCGGCCTGACCCGCAAGGAAGCGGTGCGGGTGATCGTCGCCGGCTTCTTCCAGCAGGTGTTCGACCGCATCACCATCGAAAGCGTCCGCGACGCCCTGGGCGACGCCATCGGACGCCGCATTCGAGAATATGAATAAAGCAGGTGGTATGTGGTACGTGGGGAATAGTTTGCAAGGCATCCGGGATTCCTTATCTCACGATCCACTAATCCCGCGCCTCCAATCTCCTACCTTCAATCTCCCTACCGTCTACCACATCCCCATGCCCGACTTCGTACGCGTAGCAAAATTCGATGACCTGGCGGATCCTGGCCGGGAACTGGTCGAGGTCGATGATCGGGTCGTGGTCTTGCTGCGAGTCGGCGGCGAGGTGTTCGCGCTGGACGACGTGTGCACGCACGACGGCGGGCCGCTGAGCGAGGGAGAGATGGAAGATCACACGATCGCCTGCCCCCGGCACGGCGCCAAGTTCGACATTCGCGACGGCCGCGCCTTAACCATGCCCGCCACGCGGCCGACGGTTGCGCATCAGGTTAAGGTTGAAGGCGGCGAAATTTTCGTCAAACTCAACGACTAGCGGCGCGACTGACCTTCAGTTTTGTATTTTGCGGAGCCCGAATCATGCCGATTGCCGAAGACGCCGTTCGCGAGGCCTTGAAGCAGGTCATCGATCCGGAACTGTTCGTCAACATCGTCGACCTGGGGTTGATCTACCTGGTGACGGTGACGGAAAACGAAGAGGGCAAGTCGGACGTCTCGATCGAGATGACCATGACCAGCCCCGCGTGTCCGGCCGGCCCGCAGTTGCTGCAGAACTCTAAGGACGTTGTGGGCCGCTTGGAAGGCATCGGCCAGGTCGAGGTCAAGCTGGTGATGACTCCCCCTTGGACCCCCGACCGCATGACCGAAGACGCCCGCGATCAGTTGGGGATCTTCTGAGCTTGCACGGCAGTCACGCCGCATAGGAGACGACAGATTCTATACTCGAGCCGGCTATCAGGACGTTCTCCTGCAATTATAATCGTCGTCAACAGCGGGCAGTTCCCCGGGCACTTCGCTCATCCCGACCGACGCGGGAGACGCGCCAGTGCTGACGACCGAGGAGAGATTCTGCCGTTCGCTACGCGCCGCCCTTGCTCGACTTCACAGCGGCGTCAACCTTCCGGATTGGCCAGCGCTTTCAGGAAGCTCTGGGCGAATTGGATACCTGCTGCCCGACATCCTCGCAGAGGTTCATCGCGAGTGGGAAAGAGACGAGAGCCTGGACGGCATTCTGACGCTCGTTGCACGTAAGACCGCGGAGCGAGAAACCTGGGCAATGTTTCAGCCTAGGTGCGCTCCATGGACAGAAACCTTAGAGTTCGCTGGCTACTGTTCGCAACCGCGTCTAAAATGATCCGCAGGCAACCGCCGTATCTTGAGCCGGCGGAAGAAAGAGAGCCGTGGCGGGAAAGGCACGTCTGCGAGGGACTGGTTCGTGACGTGCAGCAAAATCGCGAAAGGCTTTCGCGACGCCCATTGAAGTCCGTTCGATGCGCTGAATCCATGAAAAACACCGCCATGCGGAACCTGCTGATCTTTCTTGCCGCCGCCGGTTGGCCTGTTGCCGGAGCGGCCGCAGCGGACGGAATCGACTTCTTTGAGAAGCAAGTTCGCCCCTTGCTGATTGAGCACTGCTACGAGTGCCATTCGGAAAAAGCAGGCGAGCGCAACGGTGGTTTGTGGCTGGACCGTAAGGCCGGCTGGGCCGAAGGGGGCGATTCGGGGCCGGCGATCGTTCCCGGCAAAGTCGAATCGAGTCTGCTGATTCAGTCACTTCGCTACGGCAACGAAGATCTGCAGATGCCGCCCGACAACCGCCTGAGCGCGGAACAGGTCGCGATCCTTGAGAAATGGGTCGCCATCGGCGCCCCGATCCTCGAGACGCTGCGATCTCCCATGCCGTGCGTGCCCACGAAATCGACTATGAAACGGCGCGCCAAGGCTGGGCCTATCGTCCGTTTCAGAATCAGCCGGCGCCTGCTCTTGAGGGGAGCGATTGGGGCCGCGGCAACGTCGATGCATTCGTCCTGGAGAAGCTCAGAACGGCAGGACTCGAACTGGCCGCCGATGCACCTCCGGAGCAATTGATCCGCCGCGTTTACTACGACCTGACCGGTCTGCCGCCGACGCGCGAGGAAGTTGCAGCGTTTGTCTCCGATCCGTCGCGCGTGGCGTTCGCTCGGGTCGTCGACGACCTGTTGTCCCGCCCCGCATTCGGTGAGAAGTGGGGACGACACTGGCTGGATGTCGCCCGCTACGCCGACTCCAATGGCGGAGATCGCAATTACACCTTCTACCAGGCCTGGCGTTATCGCAACTGGGTGATCGACGCGTTCAATCGCGATCTGTCCTGGTACGACTTCGTGCGGGCCCAGCTCGCCGGCGATCTGCTGCCGGCCGAGACTGACGATCAGCGCCGCGAACAGCTTATTGCAGCGACGTTTCTTTCGCTCGGTCCGAAGATGCTCACGGAACGCGACAAGGAAAAGCTGTGGCTCGACGCCGTCGACGAGCAGATCGACACGATGGGGCGGGCGTTTCTCGGCCTGACCTTGGGCTGTGCGCGGTGTCACGATCACAAGTTCGACCCGGTCTCGCAGCAAGATTACTACGCCCTGGCCGGCATCTTCCGCTCCACCGAAGTGGTCACGGGCACGCGGAACGGTTGCGTCAACGTGGCGAGTTGGATCGAGCGGCCGCTCCCCGGACCGAACAGCGACGAGGTCGCAAAGAAGGTCGAGCGACTCGAACTGGCCATGCGGCTCACGGTGGAAAAAAGCTTCATGAAGAAGGCCGGCGGCAAGATGGCCCTCGGAGATTTGCCGCTGGCTGGCGTGATCTATGACGAGTCGAACGCGGAGCTGATCGGCGACTGGAAGACTTCGACGTTCTCGGCAAATCGTTTCGGCCCGCAGTACGTCCACGACGACCAAAAGCACAAGGGCGCCAATCGCGCGACCTTTCGCGGCAGCCTTCCCGAAAACGGCATGTACGAAGTGCGGGTTGCCTACAATGCCGCCGGCAACCGGGCCGACAAAGTGCCGATCACCATCGTCGCTCGCGACGGGAAGCACGCGGTAATCCTGAACGAAACCGTCACGCCGCAAATCGGCGGACTGTTTCAACCGATCGGCCGCTTCGAGTTCGAGAAGGGCGCCGAGTGCGAGGTCATCCTTGATACGACCGGAACCGAAGGTCGCTACGTGATCGTCGACGCGGTGCAGTTCATTGCGGTCGCAGACATCGCGCGAGAGGCCCTGGCCATCGCGGCAGTCGATGAAAACGATATCGATCCGCTGTTCCGGATGAGCGAGTCCGATCTGAAAAAGGAACTCGAAAAGCTGATCGAGGACCTCAAGGACGAAGACGTCGCCATGGCGCCGCGCGACGCTCGACAGCCTGATGACTGCCATCTTCGCATTCGCGGCGAAGTCGGACGGGAAGGCCCGAAGATCCCGCGAAACTTCCTGCGCGTGCTGCACGCCGGCGCCCCTCCGCAGATTCCGGACGGGCAGAGCGGACGGCTGCAGCTCGCCGACTGGATGGCGAGCGATTCCAACGCGCTGCTCGACCGCGTCATTGTGAACCGCATCTGGGGCCATCTGTTCGGCCGCGGCATCGTCGCCTCCGTCGACAACTTCGGCCGGCTCGGAACTCCGCCGACGCATGCCGAGTTGCTGGATTACCTGGCGTCGTCATTCCGCAGCCGCAACGGTTCGGTGAAGTCGCTCATCCGCGAACTTGTGCTGAGCCGCGCGTACCAGTTGAGCAGCGACCCTGGCTCGAAACTGGCAGAGGCGGATCCTGAAAACAAGTGGTTCGGACGACAAAACCGCAGGCGGCTGACGGCCGAAGAGATCCGCGACGGCATCCTGTTCTTTTCCGGACAACTCGACCGCCAACCCGGCTTGGCGACCGCCACTTCCCACGGCATTGATCTCGACAAGCCCTTTTCCTTCGCCGAAGAACGCAAGCGCACGGTTTATCTGCCGGTCGCCCGCAATAACCTCGCCGCCGAGTTGTCGGTCTTCGATGCGGCGAATCCCGATCTCGTCTCGGGCGACCGTCCTCAGACCACCGTTCCAACACAGGCCCTGTACCTGCTCAACAGCGATTTCGTTCAGGAGCAGGCAATGGCCTTGGGAAAGCTCGCGGTTGAGAACTCGGCCCGCCCAAATGACGCCGTGGAATGGTTGTATGCCACGGTTCTGGGACGGCTTCCCAACGCAGCAGAAGCGCAGCGGTCGCTCGCCTTCCTTGCGGAACTAGGCGGCAGCTCGGCAAGATCACCAGCAGCAGCTCGCCGCCAGCGGCCATCTCGCCCACGTGCTGCTCGCCTCGACGGAATTCCTCTATCTCGACTGATTCGGAAATCATCATGGCTGACCTTGTTGATACGGCGACCTTCGATGGAGCGACCCCGCCAACGTGCTCGCGGCGACAGTTGCTGCGGAGCGCCGCTTGCGGGTTCGGTTCGCTGGCTTTCGCGGGGATCGCTCAGGCTGCGAGCGGACAGACGCCGCATCATGCTGCCCGAGCCAAACGCGTGATCTTCTTGTTCATGCACGGCGGCCCGTCGCATGTCGACACGTTCGATTACCGTCCCGAGTTGCAGAAACGCAGCGGACAACGTCTGCCCTTCGCACCGGCCAAGAACCTCGATCCGGCGGCCACGAGCCAGGCCAAGCTGATGGGGTCGCCGTGGAAGTTCCGGCAGCATGGCGAGAGCGGGTTGTGGGTAAGCGAACTCTTCCCGGAAGTCGCCAAACGCGCCGATGACCTGTGCGTGATTCGTTCCGTACACAGCAAGGGACAGTCGCACGGCCAGGCCGTCTGCATGCTCCACACGGGGACGGACAACTTCGTGCGGCCTTCGGTCGGCGCCTGGGTCAGCTACGGGCTGGGGACGGAGAATCGAGATCTCCCGGCGTTCGTCAGCATCAGTCCGTCCGCCTCGCACGGCGGACCGCGAACTATGGGCCGGCCTTTCTCCCTGCCGCGCATCAGGCCACGACGATCGGCCGGAACGGAAAGCTCGCCGCGGACGCCTCGTTCGAGTTCCTCGAGTCCAAGACGGCCGATTCCGTGCAGGACGCGCAAGCTGGAACTGCTTCAGCAGATCAACGGCGAGCATTTTCAGCGGACCGGCTACGCACCGATCGAAGGCATGATCCGCTCGATGGAAATGGCCTTCCGGATGCAGTCCGTCGCGCCGCCCGTGATCGACATCAGCCAAGAACCTGAGCACGTTCGCCAACTTTATGGCATCGGCGAGAAGGCAAACCGACAACTTCGGCCGCCAGTGTCTGTTGGCCCGCCATTTTGCCGAAGCGGGAGTGCGCTACATTCAGGTGTCGACCCCGAACGTCTGGGACCAGCACAGCAATCTCCAGCTCAGGCCACGAGAAGAATTCGCTCGCGGTCGACAAGCCGATCGCCGGCCTGCTCACCGACCTGAAGCAGCGCGGCCTGCTCGACGACACGCTGGTCGTCTGGAGCGGCGAGTTCGGCAGAACCCCGATCGTGCAGGGCTCCAACGGCCGCGATCACAATCCGCAGGGCTTCACCGTCTGGATGGCCGGCGGCGGAGTGAAAGGCGGGCTTTTCCTAGGGACAAACCGACGAATTCGGGTATTTCGCCGTGCAGGACAAAGTCCACATGCACGACCTCCACGCCACGATGCTGCATCTGCTGGGCATCGACCACGAGCGTCTGACCTACCGCTACGCCGGGCGAGATTTCCGCCTGACCGACGTCCACGGCTCGGTGGTCCACGGCATCATGGCCTAGGCAGTTGCGACAAAACGCCGAGCGCTCGCTGCCATAACCCGGGAGACCATGTGGAAAATTGAGCCCTTCCAGGGCCGGAGTTTTCTTTTGACGCTGTCCACCGGGTGTGCGTCTTGCGAGCACGACGTCGAAACTATGGCCGAATGCGTGCCGCAGCAAATAACCAAGGAGTCCATCAAGTGAAGCTGACTACTTTCCTGATGTTCTACGGCGTTGCGGAAGAGGCGATGACGTTTTACGTCTCGTTATTCGCCGGCCGCTCGAAGATCGTCTCAATCCAGCGATATGGTCCCGGCGAGGCCGGCAAGGAAGGAACGGTTCAAGTTGCGACCTTCGAGCTCGACGGCCAACAGTTGATGTGCATCGACAGTCCGACGCCTCACCCGTTCACGTTCACGCCGGCCATGTCGCTCTACATCGCCTGCTCGGACGAAGCGGAGATCGACCGCCTCGCCGCCGGCCTGGCCGAAGGCGGCCAGGCGCTCATGCCGCTCGGCGCCTACCCGTTCAGCAAGAAGTTCGCCTGGCTGCAGGATCGCTTCGGCGTCTCCTGGCAGTTGAACCTGGCGTGAACGCTGACGTCGACTACGCTCCGAGCAACTCCGCCGCCACGCGGGCCTGCAAGCAAAGCTCCAACGCAGCGAGGCTGGCAGGCTGCGGATCCCAGCGTAAGGTTTCGGCCTTGGCTGCGGTGAGTCGGCAAAAGCGCTCGATCGGCTGGATCAACCGCACGAAGCCGAGTTCTCGGCCGAGCGCTTCCAGCTCGCGCCAGGCGCTTGCTTGCCGGGCGTCCCAGCGGCGCAACCCGGAGAGGAAGACTTCGGAAAGCTCGAACTGCAAGTGCTCGAAGAACGAGTGCAAAGGATCAGACGACTCCTTGGCGGTAGAATCGCGTTCGTCCAACAACGCTTGCTCGGCGCCGTCGGTCGGAACGTAAGGCTGCACGCCGATGCGCCGCGAACCTTGCTGAAAGACGAGCAACAGCGGCCGGATTGTCAGGGCCCCGCTGGTCGCGCTGGCCCTGCCGCAAACGAACCGCAATTCCCCAGGCGCGGTGGTCAGCATCGACAGCAGCGATTCGAAACCCTCGCGGCCGCGCGAGTGGTACGGATGCACCAACAAAGCCTGGCCGCCGGACGCATCGGACAGCATGCACTCCAAACGCTGCTGCGACGGATTGAAGCTCGCGTCGGCCGCCGATTGCACGGGCGACGTAGAGATTCTCGGTTAAATTCCGCGGCCGCAGATAGGCCGGCGGCAAGGCGGCCAGCCGCGCGGCTAGCTGGGCGAAGCCTTCCACCGCCGCCGGCGGCTTGAGTTGCTCCCAGGCGAACGCCTGGGGATTGACGGTGAACGAGGTCGCCGAGCGCGGCAAGACCAACCTTCCGCTGGGAGTGCGCTTGCCTGATTTCAACAGGAGCTGCGATTGGCTCAACGATGCCAGGGAAACGCCGCGAGTGATCACATAGCCGGCCAGATCGGCAAAGCTTCTCGGCGCCTCGGCGGATTCGGGCGGCGGATCGGCGAACGTTCGCTCCACGGCCGCCAGGCTGCCCGTATCGGCGTCTTGCAGATACGCGATGAGCGTCGTAGTGCGTCGCCCGAGCCGCACGCCCAATCCCAGGCCGATCAAGCGGCCGCCGGCAATGTCGGTCGTGCGGTCGCTGGCCGAGCCGCGAATCAGCTGTTGCGGAACGGCCGTCGTGCCATTGCGAATGGCGCGAGCCCGAGCCAGCACCTCGCCGATCAAGCCCGTCGCTTCCAAGGGATCGAAACGAGCATCGTGTCCCTGGTAGGCGTGCATTGCTCGTGAAGATCAACCAACAGTTCCGCCGGCCAGACCAGGCCCGCCTTGCGGAGCGACGCTTCCAAACGCAGCAATCGTTGCGGCCAGGTTGCCGCACAACCCGCAATGCCGGAAACGCCCAGCTCCGCGAGCAGCGCATCCAACTCGGCCAGCAAGTCGCGAGGCACGTCCAGCACTGCTTGTTGGAAAGCGACCAGACCGGAGGTCTGTTCGGGCGGCAACCGGCGAAAGGCCCAAACTGCCAGCGGCACGAACGTCGCTAGCAGCGAAGAATCGCAATCGGCCGAGACGTAGCGCAAATCGCCCGGCACGAGAAACCTCAGCGTGCAGGGAGAATCGAGGAAACGCGCGACCGGCTTGGCCCCGCGGGTCAACTCCACCAACACGCCTTGGGTGAACCGTTGCCGCGCCTTGGCTACGGCTGCCTGACGAAAGGCGCTGACCAGCGCCTCGTCGGCGATCTGGCCAGGATCCCAGGGCGCTATCACAGACGGTTGCAACGCCGCGGCGGCGGCGCTTTGCCCGCTCGCTTCGCTTGCTTCCGGCGCTTCGCCGGAACGGCAATGCTGCTGATAGGCCAGCACCGAGCGTACGAGTGCCGGCTGATGCCGTTGGCGCCGCTGGAGCAGACCGCGTCGTGCAGCGCGCCGCCGGCGGGAAAGCGGCAGACAATGCTCGTCCGACCAGGACGACCGCTCATCGTCCGTCTTCCGCCTCTCGATACGGCAGCTCGGTTCGCCGGCTTCCAGCTCCCGCACGCGCCGCTTGACCGTGCCGCGGTTGGTGAGCGTGAGCCAGATCGTCGGCGCGTCAGCGCCAGCAGATCGTTGCGCAGCATGGTTCACCGGCGCACTTTCTCCGCCACCCAGGCGGCCAGTTCGCCGGGCGTCATGGCGGCGACGTGGGCGCCGCGATTTGCACCATCCTCGCCGCCACGCTGCTGGTCGTAGTTCGGTTTGGCCCGTTCATCGAGCGCCGCCAGTCCGAGCAGCGTGACGCCGCTGTCCAGTGACCTCTGGCGACGCCGAACAATGCCGCCGAGCGGCGCCCCTTCATAAAAATCGGTGATCAGCGCGACGATCGTCCGCTGCGGGATTATCGACCAGTTCGGCCGCGTACTCAACGCCTGGCCGATGTCGGTGCCGCCGCCGAGTTGCACTTTCATCAGCGTCTCGACCGGATCGGTGCAGTGCTCGGTGACGTCGACCACCTGCGTATCGAACAGCACAGGTGCACCCGCATCGTCTTAGGCCGAAAAAGATCGCCGCCGTCACCGCGGAATGGATCACGCTGTCGACCATGCTGCCCGATTGGTCGACGACCATGATGATTTGCCAGCGGTCGGTTGCCGGCGGATGCGCGAGAAGAAGAACGGCGTTTCGATCACCAGCCGCCGACGCTCGCGGATCGTAATGCTTGAGGTTGCGGCGGAGCGTGGCTCTCACGTCGAAATTTTTCGCCATCTTGAGGTACGAGCGGCGATGGCGATCGACCGAGCCCGAGGAATGGATTCCGGACGTCCTGGGCAAGCTTCTCCATCAATTCGTTCGACCACCTTGCCGGACCAAATGCTGGGCGATCTTGCAGCACATCCTGGTTCATCAGGTGCTTGGTGCGCAGCACGGCTTTGAGCAGCGACATGTTCGGCTGACTCGCGAGAGCACTTGGCGTTGGTCACCATCTCATCGAGCTGGTACCGTTCCAGCGCGTCTTGCTCCAAACGTTCGATGGTCCGCTTGCGGAAACAGGTTGTGGACGTGGTTGATCCAATCGGGCACGGTCAGCACGGATTCGCCCAGATCCCGCCTTGCTGGCCTTCGCCCGCTTGCCGCACGTTGCGGCCGCCGCCGTACTCCCGACGGTAGAGAAAGTCCAGGCACTGGTCGCGAAGCTGGTCTTCGCCCGACGCCCGCCACAGAGTCGCTCCGCGCCGTGGCCCATCACCAGCCGCCAGCGGGCCCGCCGCTGTTCGTCGCTCATGTCTCGCTCTCCTTCCAGTCCGTATTGCGGCGAACGCGGCGAAGAGCCTTTCCTCCAATGCCAGCGCGGCGGCCGCGGTCTGGGCGTCGACTTTGAGCGCGGCCAGCGGCTGCGTTGGTTTCAGGCCCAGCGATTCAAACAAGGTGCTGAGCATGTAGTGTTTTTCCCGGGGCGTGAAGTAGGTGAACGCCAGCCGCATCGAGGGGAGCGTCTGCTGGAACTCTTCGGAGGTGAACTCCAGCAACGCGAGGTCGATCGACTGCACCAGTTGCGGATTGCGCTGAGCGACCTCGCGAGCCAGCGCAAACAGACCCGTGAGAAAATCGCCGAGCTGTTCCGCATGGGTGAACAGCCGCATGCGGTCCAGAACGCTCTCGGGCGCCGCCTGGCCCAGAGTCCACAACATGCCGAGTGCGGCGCCGCGAAGTTGGGCCGGTTTGAACGCATCAGCCTCAACGCGCGCCAGCACGACCGCAAACTCGTCGGCCGAGTCGGCCAGCACGTCGCCGGCTCGCTCGTACGCTTCGAGCAGAACGTGCATGGCCTGCAGCAGTTCTTTCGGCGGCTGCGTCGATTGGCCGAGCGAGTCGAAAAGCCACAACGCACGGGCGAAGGTCTGTGCCAGCAAGTCGCCGATCCGTGGCAAACGGGCGGCGCCGAACGCCTCGTCGTGGCAGTACAGGAACAGCAGATGCCCCAAAGCTCGCGCGGCGGCCGTGAACTCCGCTTCTTCAAGCACCAGGCTTTCCAGTCGGGCCAGCAGCGGCGCCGAGATTACCTCGACGCCAACCTGGGCCGCCTGAACCAGCAGCGCGGCCGCTCGCGCGGCGCTGCGCTCGTCGATCGCCGCCAATTCGGTCAACCGGGCGGCCACGGCCTCGTCCAGAGACACGCCGTAGCGGGCCGCTTCGATCGCCGTGGCTTCGAATTCCGGACTCCAACTCAGTCGCCAGAGTTCCCACAGCCGCGTCAGATCTTGCCGGGCGAGAAAGTCCGTGCCGCCCTTGTGCTGGTAACCGGCGATCTGCAACACGGCCAGCGCGTGCAGCAGCCGGCTCTTCTCTCGATCGACCGGCGCGAGCAGATCGAGTTCGACCTCGCGAGCCGCCTCGCGACAATTCCAGCTCGGCCTGTTCCAACTGCCGCTTGATATCGACGACCAGCGGCGGTCGGCGAGTCCCTTCGGCCAGCATGCCGCGGCGATTGCCCCGCAGGACGTCGTGAACGGCATCCAGCAGTTGTGAACGGCAGCCGTATTGCAATTCGTCTTTGACCAGCGTGCTCGTGGCGGCGTCGACCAGGTCGCGCCGCCAGACCCGCTCGCGGCCGCGCAGCGCAGGCCAGCGCTCGGGCCGAAGTTTCCAGGGCGATCAGGTCGGCCGTGCTGACGGTTTGCTTGCGGCTGCGCAGGCCGGCGACGATCTGCCTGACGAGCGGTGCGTGTGAAAAGCTTTCGCCGCGAGATTGCGATTGCCAGGCATGGTCGTAAAAGCCCGGGCTCGGCATGCCGGCGTCGTAGCCGGCCAGGTTGTCGAGCCGCTCGTAGGAATAGGTCGTCAAGGCGATGCCGCGGTCGGCAAAGGAAGGCGGGCTTTCCGCCGGTTCGACAGGCTCCGTGCCCGGGCAGGCGAAGCCTTCGAGCCGCGCTGCCAGCGCCGAAGAGTGAAAGCCGCCGGTGACGACCAGCAGCTTGCCCGGAGCATTCTTCGAGCGCGGCGGCAATCTGGCCGGCCATGAAGACTTCGCGCCGTTGGTCGGCCTGGCTGATTTCCGCTTCCCATAACCGCGTGTGCCAACAGAGCCAGTGTACGCGCCGCAAATAGTCGGCCAGGTCGAGAGCTGCCATCGGCCTCGACGATTTTGTCCCACAGGTCGTCAAAATCTTCGACGCCCAGCCGGTCGCAAACCGCGCGAACGTACCGGCCGCGACGCAACTCGGCGTCGGCATAGCGGTGCGTCACGCGGTCCAGATCGGCGACTTCCGCCCAGGGAAGATCGATGAAGCGAGCTTCGATGCCCAGCCCGGCCGCGTGAGTGATGGCCTGCCACTCCGGCGAGTATTCTGAAAACGGGTAATAGGCTCCGCGACGGTCGCCCTCGTCCGTGCGGAAATAACTGTAGATGGCAATCGGCAGTTCGTGCGGCAGATGAAGCTCAGCGAAGTAAGGCTGAAAATCGCTGGGGCCTTCGATCAATACGGCCGCCGGTCGCCGTTCTTCGATGAATTCGGCCAACAACCGCGCCGCGGCCGGACTATGATGCCGCACGGGAAAATAGACCACGCGCTCGGTCACGGCGCACAGCCGCTCGACGAGCCGCTGATCGTCTGCTCCGATCGGTGCGGAATGCTCGGGCGAAGCAGTCCCGGGCGGCTTATCCGAGCTCATGCCGCGCTTCATAATAGCTCTTCCAGAGCGGACCGCCGCGTTTCTTCACCACGTGCTCGAAGTAGTGACGCACCTTGCTTCGAGATCGTCCTGGTTGTCCTTAAGCACCGTGCCTACCAGGTGCTGCACCACGTGTTGCGGCCGCACTTCGCCGTCGTCGTAGAAGTAGGCGTGAATTCCGGCGGCGCAGGCCGTGCTGACCGCCTCGGCGGTGCTCAGCACGGTGGACAGCGCTTCCATGCCTTTGCCGTCGGTCGTCTTGCCGGTCCGCAATTCGCGGAAGGTAGTGACCAGCAATTCGGTGATCGGCGGCGAGACGGCCACCGGCACGCCGACGCGAGCCAGCAGCCGGTTCGTCTCACGCTCGACCAGCGCCATTTCTTCGCCGATTTCCGCGATCGGCGGGATGGTTTCGAAGTTGAAGCGCCGCTTCAACGCGGCGCTCATTTCGTTCACGCCCCGATCGCGCGTATTGGCCGTGGCGATAACATTGAAGCCGGCCTGCGCGAACAACGAGCGGCTGCCGTCGCCCAACTCAGGGACGGCCAGCACGCGGTCGCTCAGCACCGACAGCAGCACGTCCTGAATTTCCAGCGGACAGCGCGTGATCTCCTCGAACCGCACCAGCTTGCCCTGCTGCAAGCCCAGGTAAAGCGGCGCCGGGACCAGCGACCGCTCGCTCGGCCCCTCGGCCACCAGCATCGCATAGTTCCACGAATACTTGATGCTGTCTTCCGTGGTTCCGGCGCTGCCTTGAATGGTGAGCGTCGAGTCGCCGCTGATGGCCGCCGCCAGCAACTCGCTCAAGTAGCTCTTGGCGGTGCCCGGCTCGCCGATCAGCATCAAACCGCGGTTGGTGGCCAGCGAAACGATGCACCGCTCCAGCAGCGACCGCCGGCCGACGAACTTGGGCGCGATGCCGAGCGATTCGTCTCCGAGCACGAACGACAGCACGGCCTTGGGCGTGAGCCGCCAGCCGAGCGGCTTGGGCGCAGCGGCCGAAAGCTCGCCGAGACGGGCCAGTTCGTCGGCGTAGAGCATTTCGGCGGCCGGACGCTGTAACTCCGCGGCGCCGTCTGCGGCCGGGGCCCCGGTTTCCTCCTGGGTCGTAGCCGCCCTCGCGGTTTTCTTCCTGGCCATGGTCACCTGGCTTTGCTCTTGAGCACGTGGAGATCGGCCAGCACTTCGCTCATAACGACCGGCGGAACGGCGCCAAGTTTCATCACGCCTTGCTTGTCCCAGCCATAACCCGACGGCGGCCGCAGACCTTTGATGAACTGCACGTTGGTGATCTTCAGCAGTTCGTTTGGATCGATGTAGCCCATGCCGACCGTCCCTTCGTAGCCGATCACGGCAGTCACGTCCGCGGCAGGGAACTGCTTGGAATGTTCGTCGAAGCAGCCGGCGTCCATCGCCACGCCGCGCAGCCAGCCCAGCTTTTCGAGCGTAAACACCAGCGTGGGCGCGACGAGTTGCAGTTGATGGAACCGCCGCAAGTCGTCCTGCTCGGCCTCGTCGCCTTCCAGCGAGTAGACGGCGCGGCCGAACTGCGCAAAGGGGGAGACAATCTCGTAATCGCTGAGCACCTCGCCCCAGGCCGCGCGTTCCGCTTCGCTCAGTTCCAGCGGGTGCAGCACGCCGACCGTAGCGGCCTGATCCAGAGAGCAGGCGTTGTCTTCCACGTCAGCGAAGTCGCGTTCTTCGGTCACGCGGAAGCAGGCCAGCCGACGTCCTTGCTGATCGAAAGCGCCCCAAACCAGCGCTCGCACCAGGTGCGTCATCAGTGGGTGGCGGACGAGCAATGTGTTGAAGTCTTCGACTTTCCAGCGGCGGCCGGTGACCATGGCTTGTTCCAGCCGGCCGGCTTGAATCGTCGCCACTTCCTTGATTTGCTTTTTCAGCAGCTTCCAGTCGGCGCGGGCCTGCTCCGCCAGGGCCGCATCATCCTTACCGCCGGGCTGCGGCAGATCGCTGCGCACCTTGCCGCCGGAGTCGCGGACCGCCGGCTTCAGGTCGCCGCCGAGGACGAAGGCGAACGTGCGCGGACCGAAATTGAATTCGCGCCGGCCGTGTTCGTCAAGCCCGCAGTCGGGAATCACGCGGTCCTCGAGTTCCGCCCGCGTCATGCCGCGCTGCTCGGCAATCTCGTTGACGAACTGCTCGGCTTTGCCTTTGAGTCCCTTGAACTTCAACTTTTGCGCACAACCCGCGAGCTGCATCAGCGCCACGTCGCTGCCGATGGCCCGCAGGCACTCCAGGCCGAACACGGCGCGCTGGTGCTGGCTCTCGCCGGGCCACTGCCGCACCAGCGGCGTGAGCCGCAGCGCGCTGGCGTCGCCGCCGAGATGACCGATGGCGCCCATCGCCCATTTTTCTTTGGCAGAGGCGCCGTCTTCCAGCCAAAGCTGGAACAGCATCCAGGCGAATTCGTCGCGGGCTTGCCGGTCGGCGCGCTGCTTGAGCGCCGCCAGCAGCGGATGGCTGGTTCCGACGGGCGTGGCGGCCAGCGCGTTGAGCAGCAGGGCGAGTTGCTCGTCGCTCAGACGGCGGTCGCCCACCACCAACGGCGGCAGCGATGCGGCGGCGGCCCAGCACGGCAACGCGCGGCGCTTCATTGCGCCGAGCGCGGCAAGCTCCTGACGCAGCCAGTCGGGCGTCGTGGCATCGTTGAACGGTTCGAAGATCCGCTCCTCGCGGTCGAGCACTTCACGCTGGACCTTGGCGGCGACTTCCGCGTGGCCAACGCTTTGGAGCGTCTCCGCGATCAGATCCGCGTATCCCTGCCGCTTGGCGAGCCGCAAGTAATCCGTTGCCGCATCGGCGAGCTTGCCGCGCCCGGCGGCGGTTTCAAGCAGGCCGGCCACGGCGTTGCCGACGTGCGTATCGAGCCAGTCGCGAGCAATGCCGGGAGTCTTGGCCGACAGCTTGCATTCCAACATCGGCGCCGCTGCTTCCGGCGCGTTGACCAGCGTGAAGGCCTGCAGCAAGGCGGCGCAATTGTCCTTGTTCGTTTCGCCCAGCACCGAGTCGCGCACGCAGTCCAGCGCCGCATACTCCGTACACGCCAGAAACGCCCGTACATGCTCCGGCGACCGCATCCGTAATTTGAGCCTCCGCCACTCACTCTCGACGAGTTCCGGCGTGCCGAGACCAAACGCCAGGTCCTGCGGACGCTGGTAGTGGTCGTTCCACGCTTCTCCGCCGTAGCGATCATCGTCCCAACTGCTGGTCAACATGTAGATCAGGTCGTGCATGCCCAGCGCCGCGGCGAGGTAAAAGCTGGCCGGAAACGATTCGTAGAACGAGCCGGGCATCTGGACGGATTCGAGCGATTTGGCTACCAGCGTCTGCAGTTCCGTGATTTGCTTCCTGCCAAGATACGGAAGAATATGCTTCGCAAAGCCATTCAAAAACGCCGCAGGCGCGGCGCCAGGGCGCCAACCGTACGTTTGTTTGAACGGGTTGTCGAACGCCAACTGAATGAACTCTTTGACGTCGAGAAGATTCGCCAGGACGAGCGTCAGCAGTTCGGGAAGCTCGCGATCGAAGCGACCCAGCAACGTGACAGCGTCTTGAGCCGTGAGCTGGCCGTTAAAGCTTTGTTTGGCGAGCCGGGCGGCCAGCGCGGCCGGTTTGGTATCGCGGCTGCGCGTGGCGGTCATCGCTTCGAGCCAGAAGTGCGCCTCTTGCGCGTCAGCGCCGCCGGCAATTCCAGCTCTCGCCAGCGAATATCCCAACCGTAGGTTTCCGTCCGCAACTTTGACATCCGGGCGACGCACGCGTCGAGATCGAACGGCGCCGGCTCGCCTCGCTCCAGCGGCTCGTGTGGCCGGAAAGCGGCGCCGCGCCAATCGCCCGGTTCCAACGCCAATTCTCGGACGACGCGCGGGTCAACCGCACCTGCAGGAGTCGCTTCGACGCTCGCCGGCTCGGCGTGCGCTTCCACCGCCGGCGCGGCTGCCTTTTGTTTGGCCGCCGCAGGTTGCTTGTTAGCCGGGGACGGCGCCTGTGCGGCTGTAGCGCCGCTCGACGCGGCGGCGTCGACGTAGCCTTTCTTCAGTTTCTCGGCGACGAGCTTATCGAATGCCTGCCGGGCTTTCCCATCGTCGGCGAACTCCTTGGTCTGTTGCTGGCCCGTCGTGCCGACGCGACCGAACCTCACCACGTACTGGGAACCGTCCAGCTCGACATTCCAGAACTTGTTCGACTTGCCGTCTTGAAAAACCAACTCTCTGCGCGAGCGGCCTTTGCCTCGGCCGCGCTCGATGCCTGCGCCATGACCCGCCCTCCGAGAAGAATTCCGGTTCCGCAAGGAAAGAATGCCGGAAATCAGTGTAGCGAATTAGCGCAGCGCCGACACGAATTCGCCGGATTTTTCAACCGGCGGCATGCCGTATCGCAATGCAAGACGATAAAGCGGAGAAACGCTCCGCTCAAACCCGCTTGAAAAAGCCGTTCCAGTTCCAGGTGCCGTTGTAGCCGAAGAAGTCCGTGTAGTAGCGGTCGACCAGGTACTCGGAGGCGTGCTTTTCCAAAAACGGCAGCAGGTCGTTCCACTTCCAGTCGCCCCAGTCGACGTCGGGCATTTCACCTTCGTTGAAGCTGGCCGGAATGCAGGGAATGGTGTCTTCCATGACCAGATAGTCGCCCGGCTGCATGCCATGGCCGTGTAAATGCTCGCAAACCTCGACCATGTTCACGTGCGCGTCGTCGACCACGATCCAGGGGTGCGGCAACTCGGCCAGCATCTCCGCCGGCAGCATGGCCGCGATCTGGTTGCAATCGCCCTGGCGGAAGGTCACGCCCGGATGCTCCAGCGCGGCGGGAACGACCAGCCCCAGGTCGATATCGAAGGAGTAGACGTGGCCTTCCAGCTCGAAGGTCTTCAATAAGTCGGCCATCCAGACGGCGCTGCCCCCGGCGAACGCGCCGAACTCGATGACGGTGCGCGGCTTGACCTCGTAGAACAGCACTTCGTACAGCGCCTTATCGAACGGATCCTTGGCCAGCGGGATGCCGCGGTAGCTGAAATAATGCTTGCCCTTGCTGATCAGGTCGATGGCCTCGCGCGGCATATCGCTCCGCATTTCCCGGCTGTCGAAACGGACGAAGCGCTCGTCG
>CAWAYY010000043.1:0-49934 GCA_963786255.1 Pirellulales bacterium | reverse complement strand
GAAGATTCGGGCGAAGGATAGCCGGCGATCAGCAGCACGCGAATCCGATCGCGGACGACGTGGATCGAGGCGGTGTCGGAGTTGTCGTCGTCGCTCAACTCGGGGCCGACGTCGGCGATAGTGGCCCGATAATCGACGCGGCCCAGCGATTGGGGCGCGATGCGAAAGTTGACTCGCTGGATCACGGCGTCTTCGCCCAGCACGATCTGCTCGCGGGCGATCTCTTTCCACGAACCGTCTTCCTGCCGCTGCTCCAGCACGATGCCTGCCGTGGCGTCTTTCAATCCGCTCGACTCGACCAGCACGCTCAGATCGGTCGGGTCGCGGAGGAAGACTTTCGAGTTGGCTTCGATATCGGCCAGCCGCGCGTTGCGCGGCTTTTCGGGCGTGCCGGCGGCCAGCGAGACGATCGGCACGCCCTGCTTGCCGGCCAGCGCCGCCACGTCGCGCGGATCGGCGCCGGAGTTGGAGCGGCCGTCGGTCGCCAGCAACACCCCGGCGAGCGGTTGACCGCGATGCGCAGCCAGCGCGCCAGCCAAAGCGTCGCCCACGCCGGTCGACGCGCCGGCGGCGCAAGCTCGCCAGCGATTTGTCACCCTCGAGCGGCGTGAGCCGGCTGTCGAAACCGTAGAGCGAAACGACGCGGCCTTGCTTTAATTTGGGCAGCGCCTCGCCCACAATCCGCTGCACATGCTCAAGCCGGCTCCGCTGCCGCAGCGCGGCCAGGTCAAGCTTGCCGTCGGGCGTTTTCAGGTCCATGCCCTCGGCCGCCTCGTGCGCCGTCGAATTGTCGGTCCAGGCGTCTTTGAGCCCCATGCTTTCTGAATCATCGAGGAGCACCAGCAACCGCGAAGGGATCATCTCCTGACGCGAGATAACGACGACCATTTCCAGCAGCATGAAACAGAGGCCGACGAGGATCAGCGTCCGCAGCGCAGCCAGCATCAGCCGCACGCCGAACGAGAGCGAGCGCCCTTCGCGGCGGTACAGCCACCAGATGCCCGCCAGCCCGGCCAGAGCCGCCGCCACGGCCAGCACGGCCCAGGGCCCATTGGGCAGAGATTGGAATTCCAAACGCCAATGGCTGTCCGGGCCGCGCACCCAATCGGGCGACGACTTCAACCCCAGCAGCCAGTCGAAAAAGGAATTCATAGTCAACGTCGGCGGAAAATGTAGGGTGGGCATTGCCCACCAGAAGTAAGATCGATTGTGATTCATGGTGGGCAATGCCCACCCTACGGTTCCTCGCCAAAGCTCGTTCTGCTATCTCTGCCTGCCCGTCCATGTAGCCAGGCACGATTCCATCACGAGCAATCCCAACATGCCGAAGGCCAAATGCCGCCAGATCTCGCGCGGCCGCAAGGCGATCGGAGCGTCGGCGGCGGAGACGGCGGAAATCACCTCGGGCTGAAAGCCGCCCCACAGACTGCGCAACTCATCGGCGTCGATCCGCTCCAGGCGGCTTTCGCGGGCGTCGGGATTCACCGCCATAATCTCGCTGTGCGGCTGGGCGGGCGCCACTTTCCAGGCCAGCTTGTAAAGCCCCGCGCGGCGCGTGTCGGCATAGCTCAACGCTTGCGAGGCGTATTTGTCTGTCGCCTTATCCGCCGCGGCGCCGCCGACGAACGAAACCTGCAAAGCCTGCGGCGTTTCCGCCTGCGGCGTTTCGACTGCAGGCGCCGGAGAACTATCGACGCGCTGGCCGGGCGACAACACGACGCGCAGCGTCTGGCCGGCTGTCAGGCCGTTGGCGTCACCCTCGCCGCGCACCACCGCCTTAGCCGCCTCGCGCACGGCCAGCACGTAACTGGGCTCGGTCGGCCAGTCGGTCCATTGCTTGTCGGCCGTCGTGGTCCACAGCAGCACGCGCCCGCGCCGATGCTTCGTTCCAACACGGCCGGCGCGGCGTCGGCGCTGTTCCAGCGGGCCAGCACGCGCACCTCGGGCCGCTGGGCGTCGCCCAGACGAAGCTGGTATAAGCGGCGCAGCTTGATCCGCTCCAGCGCGGCGGGGTTCAACTGCAGCAGCGCGTCGAGCGCTCCCGGCGGACCTTCTTCGACGAGCAGGCCGGTAATGTCTTCATCCAGCGCAACCTCCAGCGGCGCGGGGAGCAGGTTGGCCAGCAACTGGTTGTAGCTGGTCGGATCGATCTGGTCGCCGACGAAGATCATCAGCCCCATCCCCTGTTCGACCTGCCGTTCGAGCCGTTCGGCCTGTTCCGGCGTCAGGCTGGCGACATTGGCCAGCACGAGCAAGTCAGGGGGCGTCGGCGGCAGCGAGGACCACTCGGCATCGGTCACGATCTGCACGCGGAACGCATCCCCTTCGCCCACGCCGAGCGACAAGGCCAAGGCGAGAAAATCGACTTCGCCCGCCAGCGGCTCGCTGGACGGCTCGCCGTCGACCAGCAGCATGTGGACCTGCTCGCGGACCTGGCAAACGGCCCAGCGGCGATTGTCGCCCGGCAAGTCGTCCTGCGGCAGTTCGAACTCCAGGTGGTGGGCGCCGGGTTCCTGGAAGGCGGCCGCCAAGGGAATCTTAGCCGTCTCGCCGGGCGCCATGGCCGGCAAACGAACGACGCTCGGCTTGCCGTCGATGGTCCAGTTGGCGTCGAGAGCGTCGAGCGCGTGCTCGGTGGCGTTGCGCACCACCGCTTCAAACTGCACCGGCTGGCCGACCAGCGCCAAGCGGTCGACTTGCTTGAGCTCTTCCAGCGACGCGTTGCCGGTCTGCTGGCTGCCGACATTGAAAATCCGCATTTTCAATTGCTGCCCGTCCCAGCGCGAGCCCACGGCGTCGAGCGAGTCTACCCAGCCGGCGCGGCGCAAGTCCGTGATTACGGTCAGTTCGCGAATCGGATAGGCGCCGGCGTTGAGCAACTTGTCCGCCTGTTCGAAGACCGGAGCCCAGGCGACGAACGCTTCCGAGGGTTGCAAGTCGGCGATCAAGCGGGCCGTCTCGTCGCGGTTGGTCAGTTCGACGTCAGCCAGCAGCGGCGCTTTCGGCTGCGAAGCGAGCACGAGCGTGAACCGGTCTTTGGGGCCGATCGTTTCGACGAGCTTCGTCGCCAGCTCCTGCGCCTGGCGCCAGGCCGAACGGCCGGCGTCGCGAAAGCCCATGCTGAGCGAGTCGTCAAGTATGACCAGATGACTGGTGCGGCTGCTTCCGCCGAGCCAGTTGCCCAGTCCCGCGGCGTGCATCATCGGCCGCGATACCAGAAAGAACAGCAGCAGCACCAGCGCGGTGCGCAGCAGCAACAGCAGCAATTGTTCCAGCCGGATCCGCCGCCGGTTCCGCTGGATGGAGATCTTCAAGTAGTGCATCGGCGCCCAGTCGATGCGGCGGAAGCGGCGCCGGAAGAGCAGGTGAATGATGATCGGCACGGCGGCCAGCAGCAGGCCCCACAACATCGCCGGCGAACCGAAAGAGAGGGTGTTCATCTCACGCGCCGCCGTGCTTGTGGTGACTGAACGGCTGCATCGAGTTGCGGGCGTGCAGGTAGTGACTCAATGCGGCGCCCAGGTCCTGGTCGGTCCGCAGCAGCAGGTAATCGACGCCGCGGCCGCCGCACGTGCCGCGCAATTCGTCGAGAAACTTCTGCATCGCTTCGCGGTATGCGTGTCGGAACGCCCACGGCTCGGCGAAGATCTCTTCGTCGCCTTCGATGTCATGGAACAAGACCAGGTCGTCAAACGGCAGCTCCAGTTCGTCGCCGTCCAGCACGTGCAGCACCATGATCTCGTGCCCGCGGTACTGCAGCCGCGAGAGTCCGTCGTAGAACGGCTCAAGGTCGGTCAGCAGATCCGAAATAATGATGATCAGCCCGCGTTTGCGGATCTGCTCGGCCAGGCTCTGCAGGACCGGGCCCAATTGCGTGGTGCGGTCGGGCTGGGCGCTTTCCAACTCGCCCACGATGCGCACCAACTGGGCCTGCGTGGCGGCGGGGGCAGCAGCTTGCGCTGCTGGCTGTCGAACAGCGCCAGACCGACCGGATCCTGCTGGCCGACCAGCAGCGTGGCCAGCGAGGCGGCCACCGTGGCGGCGTAGTCGAACTTGGTAAGCGGCCCGGCGCCGTAACGCATCGACGCGCTGGCGTCGAGCACGATGGTCGAGCGCAGGTTGCTCTCTTCCTCGAACTGCTTGATGTAGTAGCGGTCGGTGCGGCCGAACACGCGCCAGTCGAGCCGGCGCAGATCGTCGCCCGGCGAATACTCGCGGTATTCGGCGAATTCCACGTTGAAGCCGTGGAACGGACTGCGGTGCAAGCCCGAGATGGTGCCTTCGACCACGCGGCGGGCCCGCAACGTCAGCCCTGCCACCTGGGACAGGACTTCAGGATCGGAGTACGTGGGCGACTTGGCCATCGGCGACTGCCGCTCCTGCTCGTTCGGGGACGTCTTCCAGTAAGCGGCCGATGATCGTGTCGGGCGTTTGCCCTTCGGCCTGCGCGGCGTAGGTGGTCACCAGCCGATGCCGCAGCACCGGGCGGGCCATGGCGCGAATGTCTTCAATGGTCACGCTGGTGCGGCCCTCGAGCGCGGCGCGGCTCTTGGCGGCCAGAATCAAAGCCTGCCCGGCTCGCGGGCCGGCGCCCCAGGCGATCCACTTGGGAACGTAGGCCGGCCCCTCCCGTTCGCCGTCGCCGACGCGCGTGGCGCGGACCAGCGCCATGGCGAAATCGAGGCAATGGTCCGAAACCGGCACGCGGCGGACCAGAGCCTGCAAAGCCGGAATTTCCTCGCCCGAGAGCACCTTGGTTACTTCCTGCGTCTGCACGCCGGTGGTCAGCCGGTAGATTTGCCGCTCTTCATCGCGGCTGGGGTAGCCGACGTAAACCTTGAACAGAAAACGGTCGAGCTGCGCCTCGGGCAGCGGATACGTTCCTTCCTGCTCGATCGGGTTCTGCGTGGCGAGCACGAAGAACGGATCGGGCAAAGGGTAACGATGGCCGCCGGCGGAAACTTGCCGCTCTTGCATGGCCTCCAGCAGCGCCGCCTGCGTTTTGGGAGGCGTGCGGTTGATTTCATCGGCCAGCACCACGTTGGCGAAGATCGGGCCGTGTACGTAGCGCAGTTGCCTGGCGCCGGTCGAACGATCTTCCTGCAGCACTTCCGTACCAGTGATGTCCGAAGGCATCAGGTCAGGCGTGAACTGAATGCGGTTGAAGTTCAGCGACAGGCAATCGGCCAGCGTGCTGACCATCAACGTCTTGGCCAGGCCCGGCACGCCTTCCAGCATGCAGTGACCGCGGGCGAAGATGCTGATCATCAACTGGTCGAGCACTTCGTCCTGTCCGACCACCACGCGGCCGATCTGCTCGCGCAGACTTTCGTGCGCTTCTTTCAACCTGGCCAGTCCGGCCAGGTCGGGATCGTTTGCTGCTTCGCTCACGGGCTGCTCTTTCGGCTGAAATTAAACGTTTTGGAAGGGGATCAGGGGGATGCCGAGGAGGTAAGGGGATGAAGAAGAGAGCCTTTCACAATTGAATCCACCTCCCGATCTCCTCCTCATCTCCACATCCCCTTAAATAAGGCTTCAAGTTCAAAGTCTCAGATTTGCGATGTTTCCCAAGTCGGATTCAAGATTCTCCATCTCAGAATTTCTGCTGGGGCCGCCTAACTCCTTCTTTCCCTCTACCTCTGATAAACGGGCAGGTATTTGTAAGGCAATTGCAGCACGATCAGCGCGATGGCCGTGCCGTAGGTCTTGCCGATGCCGTCGCCGTTCCAGGAGCCGTCGCTCTTGTCCTGCATGGCAAGCAACTGGTTGCGGGCGGCGGGGAAATACTCGTCCCAATACTTGTCGCCGGCCATGTAGTAGGCTTGCGACGCGTAGAGGTGCGTGTAGAAATCGTGACCGCCTCCTTTGCTCCAACCCTGCTGGGTCTGGAACTGCTGCCAGACGTAGTTCAAGCATTGTTCGGCGATCGGTGCGTCGTACTCGCCGGCGTTGTAGAGCGTGGCCACCGCGGCGGCTGAAATTGCCAGCCGTGGGCCGCCGCCCGAACCGAGCGAATAGCAAATGCCGCCTTCGGGCGTACGGCAGCGTTCGATGTAGCGAACCGCTTCTTCAATGGTTCCCTTAGGCACGAGGAAGCCCGCGTTGTGCGAGGCGCACGGCGCCTGCACCTGGGTCACCGTGACCGAACCTTCGTCGCCGCTGCCGGGCGTGTAGGTCCAACCGCCGGCCGAGCTCTGACCGCGCGCCGTCAGCGCCACGGCGCCATCGATGACTTCCTTGGCTTGCGCCGCCGCGTGGGATTGGTCTCCATGCCGTAAGCCGAAGCCAGGAACATCAGCGCAAAGCCGTGTCCGTGCATCGGCCGGCCCGACTCCTGCCCGGCGCCGGTGATCAAGCCCGAGGGAGTCTTGCAGGCCAGCAGATATTCCACGGCGCCTTGCACCTGCGGCGCATAATGCCCTCGGGTCGGCGAGTCTCCATGGGCCAGCAAGGCGGTGCCGGCCAGGGCGGTCATGGCCACCGGATAGGCTTCGCCCCCTTGCGTGTCGTGCCAGCCGCCGTCGTTGCCTTGGCTGCGCGCAGGTAATCCAGCCCTAACTTGACCGCCTTGAGCGTCTCGGGCGTGATGTGCTTGGGCAGCACCTCTTCGGCCGGGCACGGGCTGGCCAGCGACGCCAACAGGGCAACCAGCGCCGCGCGGCCAACGTTCGTTCTCCACGCTGTTCTTGCTGCGTCCATTTTCAGCATCGCCGCGTTCTCATCTGGGCCGGGCGTATTCAACCTGGAAACGAAAATCGGGCGCTTGACGCCGCAGTGTCTGTCCCGTCACTTCTGCGCCGTCTTCGTCTCGGCCGGCGCAATGGCGAACCGCACCAGCAGCTTCACGCGGAACGGGATTTCGGCGAACGCGTCGGACGAGATCTTCTGGTCTTTTAACTTGTCCTGGGAAACGACGGCCTGACCATAGGGATTGGTCGTAACGCCGCCGTTGTCTCCGGAAACCTGCGTCTCCTGCACGCCGATGACTTCGCCGACGCGGACTCCGTTGAGCTTGGCCAGTCGCTCGGCTCTCGCCCGGGCGTCGGCCACGGCGTCTTGATAGGCCTGCTCGCGCAACGCATCGAGATCTCGCACGACGAATCGGACCAGCGCACTGTTCGCCTGCCGGCCGTAGCGATAGGCCATGTTGATGTCGGCGGCCGAAGGGCCGACTTCGGCCCCCGAGTCTTTGGCCGTATCGAGCAGTTTGCCGACCGTCTCCATGACCTGTTCGATCGATTGATCCTTGATCCCGGACAATTGCAATTGCAGCGAGCTGGCGATCTCCACCTTGCTCTTGGCGGCGGAGCTCGTATCGACCATGCCGCGCATGGCCATCTGCATCTGCTCGGCCGACGTCTGGTTGCTGAGCGAAACGTTGAGCTCCTCGATTTCGAGCTGTTCCAGCTTCAGCTTGTCGAAGGCTTCCAGGATGCGGCGTTTGGCGTCGCGATATTTGACGATCGCGTCGGCCGTGAGCTCGGCGTTGGCGGCCGCGCGCATGCTGATTTCAATCACGTCCGGTTTGCCGATCGTCTCGCCCGTGCCGAACACGGTAATCCCGCTGGTCTGGTAGGAATTGGAACCGACGTAGACCTGGGCCAAGGCTGCGTCGGGCCGAATGAGCGCTGCGGCGAACAGCACGAATGCCGCTGACAGAATGCATCTTCGAAATTGCGGCGGCAGATAAACTTGCAAAGGCTTCATGACTTGGGCGCCTTGCCGTTGAGAGAAAAACGAACCTTCAACGTTACTCGCACGGGGATTGCGACCAGTTGGTCGGCCGTCAATCGCGTTTCCTCTTCGCCCGATTTGCTGGAGATCCCGTAGATGGCCGAAATCATCCGCGCCTGGACGCTTTCGTTTTTGCCGCCCGTCGCCTCGGGCGCCTCCTCAATCGCCTCGACCGCGCCTAACCTGGCGTCGGCCAGCCGCGCCAGCCGGACGGCGCGGCTCTTGGCCTGGTCAAAGGCCTGCTGGTAGGCGGCTTCGCGCGCCTGCTGGACGTCTTCCACAACGAACGTGACGACCGGCGTCGGCGAGCCGGTTTGCCCCATCATCCGCATCAGCACGGCGTTTTCCGCCTCGGCGCCGATGGTCGCTCCGGCGTCCTTGGCGGCATCGAGCAGTTTGCCGATGGTGGTCGTGAGTTCCTCTTCCGAAAGTTTGTCCACGCCGCTCAGCGCCAGCCGCAACGAGCGCGTGATGGCAATCTTGCTCTTGCGGGAGGGACCGGCGTCGTTATAGGGGACTCCCTGCCCTCCTGCCGAGCCGGCGTCGCTGGCAAAGCTCAATCCGCGTTGCTCGATCGTCAAGTTTCGCAACTCCAGTTTTTCGAAGGCGGCCAGCGTGCGGCGCAGCGAATCCTGGTATTTGACGAGGGCATCGCCCGTAAGTTCCGCCCCGGCGCCGGCCGTCAGGTTAATTTCAACCCGCGTCGGCTTGACCCGCACTTCTCCTGAACCGAAGACGCTGATGCCAGACGAGTCTTCTCCGCGGGCGGCGGAGGCGAGGAAACTGAACAGCAGCGACACAAGAATCAAAAGCGGCTTGGACATAAACGGGCGTAGTGAGCGAGGAGTGGCGGGTTGGCGAGAAAATTGGTCGGCTGAATGCATCAGCGCAGTTGGGAGACCGCCGTGGGTTCGGCGGTTTTCGGAGCAGATTGCAGCGGATACGCGGTGACCGCCAGGTTCGAGATGGCGAGCAGTTTGTCCCGGTAGAGCAACAGCTTGCCGCCGAGCGAATCGAGATCGGCGCCACGGAACAGTCTGGCGGTGTCGCCGTTGGTTTTATACAGCTCGAACACGCCGCGCGGCGTGAATTGGTAGATGTAATCCTCAGTCATGAGCGGCCTGGTCCAGCCAGTGGCGATCGGCACGCGTGCGGCCCACCGTAGCCGTTGCGACTCCAAGTCGATCGCCAACACTTCCTCGCCGCCTAAATAGATATTGTCCTTGTCGAGACCGATCAGCATGGCCGACTCGCTCACGGGCCGCTCCCACAGCAGCTTCGGTCCGGCCAGGTCGACGGCGTACAGCCGCGCCGACCGCATGCCTTTCAGATAAAGCGTGTTGTCAGCAACCAGCGGCGCCGAGACCGTGGACATCTGGTAGGGCTCGTTGTACCAGTTGTTGGTGTTCGGCAGGGAAGAGTCATAGGTCAGCCCCCAATCGATGGCGCCGTTGCGGACGTCAACGGCAATCAGGCCGCCGGCGTGCGTATCGACGAGAACGCGTCCTGCATGCAGTAGCAGCGAAGGCTGGGCCGTGCGGCGATAGTACATCTGGCTCTGGTCGACCTGGTGCGTGCCCAGGTGGGTTGACCAGAGCAGTTTGCCGTCGGCGGCCGCGACGGCCAGCAGGTGCAATTCCGAACCTTGTCCCTGCTTGCCGGCGGCGACGTAGATGCGATCGCCCGCGGGCAGCGGCTTGCCGGCGAAGTTCCAGTTCTGCAGCGCGGCGACGCTCTGCGAGGTCCAGCCCGGCTTGCCGGTGGCGGCGTCGTAGCGCGCCAGGCGAAAATTCTGGCCGTGCTGGCCGATTTGCGCCACGTCTCGCGTCACGGCCCACAGCGTGTTGCCGGAAAGTGCCAACGAGTACTGCTCGGGGAAGTGGTACTGGTTGCGTTGCACCTGCTGAGGCAGGTCGTGAAACTTGCCGGTCCGCCACAGCAGCTTTCCGGTCTCGAGATCGACCGCCATCAGATAGCCCATCATGTTCAGATAGACTCGCTGGCCGTCGACCGCGGTGGCGGGAACCATTTCTCTCACCGCCATGTGCGCCTGCCAGCCCCAGTTCTGCCCGGCCTGAGCCAGAGCCTGCGCCTGCTGGGCGCTGAAATAGCGGAATTGCCATAGCGGCGCGTTGTGGCTCGGAAGCGCCAAATCGCCTTCAGCCACGGTCGGCTCGGCGGGCGCGTCTGCGCCGGCAACCGCTTTCGCCCGGTCGGCGGCGATTTCGTCCAGATGCTGTGCCGCAAGCATCTCGCGACCGCCGAAGACCACCGTATCTTCCGCATGCCGGTCGTGCACCTGGCGCCGCAATGCTTGGAATTCCTCCCAACGTCCGGCGCGGGCCAGGGCGATGGCCGACTTGGCCAGCAAGCGGGCGCGGGAGATTTTCGATTCCGGCCGGAAATGGACGACGGCCTGCCAGCACTCGGCGGCCTTGTCCATCTCTCCGCGTTCGAAATAGAGGTCGCCCAGCCGGTCCGCGGCCACGTCGCCCGCGGCGGTAATAAAGTAGTCGTTGAAAACCTTGTTCAGCTTTTCGACTTCGTCCTTGCCTTCCGCGGCATCGACCAGCGCTTGCGCATCGGCATCGTGAAACACGCGATACGCCTGCTTGCCCCCGGGCGGCAAATCGGCCAGCGCCTGGCGAACGAGCAAGTGCGTCGGCAGCCACAGCCCATCGTCTCGCGGCGCCAGCGCGCTCTGCGGCGCCTGTTGCACCTTTTCCAATTCTTTGAACGCCCGTTCCCAAGCTTCGCGAACGCTCAAACGTCGGAATTCCGCCAAGGCCTCGGAGACCTCCGACTTCTGCGCCGGCAAATTGAAAGGCCGCTTCGGGTCGTTGGGATTGATTGCCGTACTGGCCGGCACGGCCATGATCACCTGCGCCGAAGCCGCGCACGTCCCCAGCGCCAGCCAGCAGCATGCGGCGCCGCGGAGCAGGATTGCCAACTTACGTCGCCATGGGACCATCGAACGGGTTCCTTGCGCCGAACATTTACGCCAACTGAACGTGCATCGGAAAGGTGCGGAAAGGACTGCCCGCAACCGCACCGGTCGGCGATCCGTAGCCGGAGTCGGCTGCAACAAAAGTCACTATGTCTGCGATTAGACGACAGCCCTCGGGGAAGATCAAGCAGATTCTTTGCGACGCTGAAAAACATTAAAAACTCGCTAAGATTGCCGGGCGCTTGCGTGTCAACCGTAGCGGAATCTGTGAAGATTCCGTGACAGCGGCGTTGGACGTTGAGCCTCGACGACGTTTTGAGAGCTGCACGGCGCCGCCCGGAATTGTCACCAATTCCGCTACGGCTGCGCTGCGGCGTTTCTTCTTGTCGAACCATGCTTGCTCACGAACCGGATCGGCGAGTAGACTGAGGGCGCATTTCCACTTGTCTCGCAGGAGGGCTCGTCCCATGTCGAACTCGGGACGCGTGCGTTGGCGGACGTTGCGGCGAAGCATACAGGCCGTTGGCGCCGCGCTCTGCCTGGCGATGCTTTGCGCAAAGTCGCCCCGGCCGCGGAGCGCGAGCAAGCTCCGCCTCGAGATCTTTCGCCGGACGCGCTGGCAGCGCGGATCGACCAGGCGCTGGCGGCCGGCTGGAAGGCCGAAGGCGTTGTTCCTGCGCCGCCGGCCGATGACGCAGAATTCTTGCCGCGCGAGTCTCGACATTCTAGGCAAGATCCCTGCGGCGAGCGAAGTCCGCGCGTTCCTACGGGATCAAACGCCCAATAAGCGGCGGCGGTTGATCTACGGCCTGCTTGCTCGCGGCGGATTTGCCAATCACTTCGCCAATACCTGGCGCGAGTTACTGCTGCCGGGCGCCAACACCAACGCCCAGACCCGCGCCCTGGCGCCGCCGCTGGAGGCCTGGCTGCGGCTGCGGTTTGCCGAGAACGCGCCGTACGACCGGTTGGTTTCTGAATTGCTGACTCCGGCCGCCTTGCCGGGGGCGCAGCCAGCGCGGCGCCCGCCGCCGCTTCGGCCCCCAGTCCCTTGGCCTTTTTTCAGGTCAACGAGTACAAGCCCGAAAACCTGGCGGCCAACACGTCTCGATTGTTCCTTGGCACGCAGGTGCAGTGCGCCCAGTGTCACGATCACCCGTTCGCTCGCTGGAAGCGTGAGGAGTTCTGGTCGCTGGCGGCGTTCTTCAGCGGTTCGAGCGTCGTGGCCCAAGGCAGGGCTCTGCCATCAATGACGCCTCGACCGACGACTCCGCTGCGGCGCAGCCCGCTCGGGCCGAAGTGGTCGATCGCTCCGACGGCAAGCTGGCCATCAACATTCCCGACACGGATCTGATTGCCGAAGCGCGGTTTCTCGACGGCGGCGAACCGACGTTCCGACCCGGCGAAGATCCGCGGCTGGCGCTGACTCGCTGGCTCACCAGCCGAGACAATCCGTATTTCGCCCGGGCGGCCGTGAACCGCTTGTGGGAACATTTTCTCGGCCGCGGCTTCGTCGATCCGGTGGACGACCTCGACGAAGCGAACCCGCCGAGCCATCCGGAGCTGTTCGACGAGATCGCCCGGCAGTTCGCATACCACAACTACGATTTGAAATACCTGGTTCGCGCCATTGCCGCGACCGAGGCTTACCAGCTTTCCAGCGTGGCGGCGCCGGGCGGCCAGGACGACTCGCGACTGTTCGCGCGGATGCCGCTGCGGCGGATGACGCCCGAGCAACTCTATGACAGCCTGGTACAGGCCACCGGTTTTCGCGACGCCGCCAGCCAGGCGCAGGCCAACCCGCTGCAAGTCGACGACACGGCGCAAGCCAAGTTGAAATCGTTATTCGCCGATCAGACCTCGCGACGCAGCGATTCGCAGACGTCGATCTTGCAGGCGCTGTCGCTGATGAACGGCGCCTTGGTTTCCGACGCCACGGATCTCGAACGCAGCCAGTTGCTTTCGGCCGTGGCCGAAATGCCGCTGATGAGCCTCGCCGATCGGGTCGAGACCTTGTTCCTCGCCACGCTCAGCCGGCCGCCAACGGCGGACGAAGCGGAACGCATGCTCGCCTTTGTCGCCCAGCGCAGCGACGAGGTCGGCCAGAAGCGCGCCTTGGCCGACGTCTTCTGGGCCCTGTTAAACAGCGCGGAATTCATTCTCAACCACTGACCAAAGCAGGTTGCCATCATGCACACGCCAGCTCACTCCCGCGGCTCGCTCTCTCGTCGCCAGTGGATGCAGTTGTCGACGGCCGGGTTCCTGGCCGGCTCCATGTCGGGCTGGTTCGAAACGTTGGCTAACGACGCGGCGGCGCAAAAAGCTCCGCGCGGACGCTCCTGCATACTGCTCTGGATGAGCGGCGGACCGAGCCAGATGGACACCTTTGATTTAAAGCCCGGCCATCCCAACGGCGGACAGTTCAAACAGATCGAGACGGCGGCGCCGGGGCTGAAAATCTCCGAACATCTGCCGCTGTTGGCCAAGCAGGGCAAGCATCTGGCCGTGCTCCGTTCCTTGAGCACCAAGGAAGGGGACCATAGCCGCGCCACGTACCTGATGCGCAACGGCTATCTGCCGCAGGGGCCGATCCGCTATCCGACGCTCGGTTCGCTGGTGGCCAAAGAGCTCGGCCGTCCGGACGCGGAACTGCCTAACTTCGTCAGCATCGCTCCCTACCGCACCTTCAGCCCCGGCGCCTATAGTTCCGGCTTTTTGGGTTCGCAGTACGATCCCCTGCTGGTCGGCGACGGCCTGGCGGGCGGCGGCGAAGGCGAGCAAGCCTATGATCTGAAGGTCGCCGATCTCGAACCGCCCAAGACGGTCGACGAGGCCACCGTCGACGCCCGGCTGGGCCTGCTCGGCTCGCTCAACGACCGCTTCATCAGCCAGCACGCCGTGGCTTCGGCCGTCGGGCACCGCATTGCTTACGAGCGGGCCGTGCGGTTGATGCGCAGCGCCGCGGGCAAAGCCTTCGATCTCGCGGAAGAACCCGACAAGGTCCGCGACGCCTACGGGCGCAATCGCTTCGGCCAAGGCTGCCTGCTGGCCCGACGGCTGGTAGAACGCAACGTGCCGTTCATCGAAGTCACGCTCAGCGGCGTCGACGGCGCCGGGGCTGGGTTGGGATACGCACACCGACAACTTCGCCACGGTCGAGCGGCTCAGCGGCGCGCTCGATTCCGCCTGGTCGACCTTGCTGGCCGAATTGCAGGAGCGTGGGCTGCTGGAAACGACCACCATCGTCTGGATGGGCGAGTTCGGCCGCACGCCGAAGATCAATCCCAACGGCGGGCGAGACCACTTCCCGGGCGCCTGGAGCGCCGTGCTCGCCGGCGGCGGCGTGCGGGGCGGCCAGGCCATCGGCAAGACGAGCGCCGACGGCATGACGGTGGAGGACCGGCCGATTCCCGTCTCCGATCTGCTGGCCACCATCTGCGGCGCGCTCAAGATCGACGTCGATCATCAGAACATCTCCAACGTCGGCCGTCCGATCCGCGTCGTCGATCCCAAGGCCGTGGCGGTCAAGGAAGCGCTGGTTTAATTGCAAAATCAGACACGCAGCTTCCGGCTTTCTATCCCAAAAGGGAGAGGGCCGGAGGGAGATAGATTCGATTGTGAAAACTCTGTTCCTCATCCCCTTATCTCCTCCTCATCTCCACATCTCCTTTAAAGGAGATAGGGGGATGCAGAGGAGATAAGGGGATAAAAGAGGAGAGAAGAATCCTCGTTCGACTATCGGCTTCTTTTCATGACGTCTGGCGCCGGCCGCTCAGCCGACTCCTACAAAAGCCTCTGAACGTCGCTGGATCATCGAATATGCCAACAACTTCTGCGAACATCGGACCGGCTCGAAAGCAGATGGCTGCGAAAGCAATCTGCGGCTTGCCGTTCGCTGCTGTTGCCTGCTGCGTTTTGTACGCACCGCTCGCGAACGCAGACGACGAAAAGAATGCAGCAGCATCGACGGGCGTTGAGAAGGACGAGGGTGCGGCCGCGGTCGAAGCCTCGGACGACGTGCAGGATCTTCTCTTCCTGGGCCCGATGCGGCCGGTCGTGATTCGCTTGCACGTCAAGATCCACGGAGAGCCGTACCGCAAAGCGTGGCGAGACAATATTCATAAACTGCTTATCGTGGCTGACACGAACCGTAACGGCGCCATCGACGTGGAGCAGCCATCCCGGCCCGGCGACGCGAAAGGAAAACGCAGGCTCGCCGAGATTGACGTCTTCGCCGCCAGCGCAGCAGCCTACCTGGGCCAAGAGATCGCTCAGGCCAAAGCCGGCTTGCACCAACTTGCCGGCGAACAAGGCGGGGCTTTGCGCGAGCCAGCATTGACGGCATATTTCGAGCGCGTGGCGCCGCCGTTTGGCATCATGGCGCGGGCCGAGGCGCAGCAGAGATATGAATACGGCATGACGCCCGCTCCGGCGCTGTTTCCGCTGTTGGATTCAAACGGCGACCAGGCGCTGTCGCGAGAGGAACTGGAGGCCGCCGAACAGCGGCTGGCCAATCGAGACTTCAACGAAGACGAAGTCATTTCGCCGCGAGAGTTGATGGTAGCGCCCGACGCTTCGCTGGCCGCCGCCGAACAGCCGGAAACCCAGCGGCAAACCGTGCTGCCTGGCGCCGGCCCGTTGTTCGTGCTCGCCGAGAACGAAGACCCGCAGCGCATCGCCGACGCGCTGCTCGAGCGCTATGACATCGACGGCGATCAGGAACTCTCGACCGGCGTCGGCGGCGAAGTCGAGATGCACGCCCCGCGTTTGCGGCGGCTGGATGCCGACGGAGACGGGCGATTGACTCGACAGGAACTGGCCGCCTTCGCTCAGCAAGGGCCCGACATGGAACTGACCAACCTGATCGGCCGCCGCTCGTACGTTCCCAAGGCTCGTCTCGACAAGCTGGCGCGGCTCAACTCGCCCGACGACGAACGGGTTTCGGTCAAGTCGCGGCACAACGGCTTCGAGTTGTCGCTGGCCGATGCTACGATCCGATTGCACATCAACCGCCGCGACCCGAGCCGGAACAACACCGACGGTCCGGAGCTGCGCTCCTTCGATGCCGACGGCAACGGCTACCTCGACGCCGAAGAATTGAAGGACAATCCCGAATTGTCGCAGGCGTTCGTCTCGCTGGATCTCGACGGCGACGGCAAGTTGTTCGCCGACGAGTTCCACATTTACGCCCAGCGGCAGAACCGGGCTGCAGCGCTGCGGCTGCTGCTGGAAGTGACTGACGGCGGCCAGCAGTTGCTCGGCGTGCTCGATACCGGTCCGACTCGAGATTCGGTGTTGTCGGTGCGCGAGTTGCGATCTGCGGCCGTTGCTGCTGCAGCGCAGCGATTTGAACCACGACGGCCGGCTGGCGGGCAGCGAAATCCCGCAACGCATGAGCATCGTGTTGTCTCGCAACACGGTCGCCGGCGCCCGCGTGGCCGGCGCGCAGCCGATGGCCGAAGAGCCGGAAGGCAGCGAGGCGCCGCCCGCAGGCCCGCCGTGGTTTCAGAAGCTCGATCGCAATCGCGATGGCGACGTCAGCCGCCGCGAGTTCGTCGGGCCGGAAGCGATCTTCGCCCGGCTTGACGCCAACCTGGATGGACTGCTTGACGCGGAGGAGGCGGAGTCGGCGGAAGAATGAAACGTAAAGAACGAATGCTTGTAACAGCGAAGGAGTCTTGACGCGTGACTCACAGCGGCCATTGGTTCAAGCTGGCGCACTACTCGCTGCTGCTCCGCCAGGACGGCGACATCGAAAAACGCAACGCGCAGCACCCGCCGCCGTCTCGCCGCCGGTCAGCGGTCTTGCGTTGGAAGCGGCCATTTCTCCGCGGCCTGGCGTGCATTGTGGTCCTTGTGGGCGCCGGCGCCGCGCTCGCTTGCGCCGAAGAGCCGCCCCAGGCGAGCGAGGCCGATGACGAATGCGTCGAGCTGTTCGGGCTGATGTATTGGTCCCATCGCGACGAGGGCGTGTACCGCGCCTGTCGCGACGGCAGCCAGGTCAAGCTGCTCGTGCCGATGAAGAACGTCGACGGCCTGGCGGTCGACGAAGCGGGAGGCAAACTCTACTGGACCGATCTGCCAGGCCAATGCCGACGGCAGCCAGGTCGAGACGCTGGTTCCTGAGAAGACGCATCGCTTTGGATCGATCGTCGTCTTGCAACCAAAGGAAGCCCAGTAAGTCCGCCAACGGCCCGACACGCAGTTTTGCGACTGATGCGAGCGCCGCTCGGCGACTGTGGCGCACCAGCGGAGGCGCCCAACGGACGATCGAATACAAATACAACTTCACCGCCCGGCCGTCCTGGCTGCGGTGGCTCCTGCATCCGCTGATGGCCGCCGTTTTTCGATGGGAAACGCGAAAGCGACTGGCGGCGCTGCGCCGTTGGTTTGCCGAGGTTGAGGATAGTCCGTCGCGTGCGGGCCATTGAGCGTTTCAAATTGTGCGCTACAATGAGGTTTCGTTTACCTCGCCCCCCGCCGACGGGCAGTTCGTCGCCGGAAGCAATCCTTCCAGCTCCTTCTGCAGCGATAGTGGAGACGCCGCACTCGACCCAATGGCACGCAGCGGACGCAAGCAGCGAAAGCGGACTGGGCGCCACTGTTGGGCCTGCGACAGTCTTCGCCCCAATGAAGCATTCAGCGGGAGGGGGCACGCGCAGAATCTATGTCGCGACTGCGCACAACTCGGCGGCGCACAGTGGGAACGCCAACAACTCTTCCGGAATATCGAGCACTGCTTCAACGGCCACGGCCACGTCTCGCGTCGCTCTCGAAAAAAGCTCGAACAGTTCCTCCTTCATCCCGATCCGGAAATACGGCGGCACGCTCAAAGCCTGGCGTGGGAATCCGGCGATAGGCCCATCGCGGACTTTCTCGACGCTCATTGCGATTTCGATGACGAGCGGTTCGGGGAATTCGGGTCTGACGTCGATTTCTTCTGCGATTGCCGACCTGACGGCCCCCGATCTAACGACGTCGGTCGTCGCGCGGCACATTGGGCCGGCGTTTGGATCGAGAGCGGTCCGGGCAAGGACGCCGCCGTTCGGTACTTCGACTTGATCGACGTCTGGATTGAAAGCGGGCCCTGGGCAGACGACGTCTTCGACGCCAGTGATCTGACGGGCGTCTGGGTCGAGAGCGGTTAAATTCGGGATCGACCGCGTCGCAAGCAGCTCAGGCCCACGCCAATCAGCCGCTGTCGAGGCCTTCAGCAGACGGCGCCAAAGATAAGGGCGCCGGCCAAGTCATTGCCCGCCAAAGTGCGGCGAATCGCGAGAATTTGGGTCGTCGCAATTCTCGTGTTATCACTGGTTTACGGCTGTCACCCCAGCCTCGCCCCAGACCTCCCGACGCCCTCTTGGCACAGTTCTTGAATTAGGCAAGCCGCGACAGCACCTCAGCTTGTCAAGCGCAACCTCTGGTCGCAATCGGCGGCCTGCCTGATTCGAGATTTCTGAGACGCAAGATGAAACAAACTCGGTCGTGCCTGGCGTTCTGGGTCGTGATGGGATGGATTCCACTGGTCAGCGTTGCCACGGACGAGGCGCTGTTCCGAGCAGCAAGCTTGCACGACCAGGACCTCAGGCGACTGGACCATTTGCGAGTCGGCCAACTTTCGCTTTTGCTGCCGGGGGACCAAGACGGCCAGCCGGCAGACCGTGCTGCGGGCCGAAAGGCTGAAAAGCGAGCTGGCCGACAACTGGCTCGGCCACGCCGCCCAGGATGCCGACGCGTGGAGCCCCAAGTGCGACATCATCCTGCACGCCACCTTGACCTCTTACCTGCGGGCCGTGCCGGGGGGCGAGCAGACCGTCGGCTCCAGCCTGATCGAAGCCGAGCGCGGCAAGGTCGCCACGCGCAGGATCGACATCCGGGCGGATAAGCGAGGCTGGTTCGCCGAGGCGCTGGCGCATGAGCTGACCCACGTGATTCTGGCCGACGTGTTTCCCGAAGGCCGCGTGCCCCACTGGGCCGACGAAGGGATGGCCGTGCTCGCCGATCCGGTATTGAAGCAGCAGGCGCATTTCCGGGATCTGCGGTTTGCCCGCTCGGCCCAATCCGCGTTCCGCGTGATCGAGCTGCTCACGCTGGAAGGCTATCCGCAACCGCACCGCCAGGCCGCCTTCTACGGGCAGAGCGCCAGCATGGTGCGGTTCCTGGTCGAGCGGCAATCGCCCTCGCATTTCGTCAAGTTCATCCAGACGGCCGAAGAACAAGGCTACGAACGGGCGGTGCGGAATCACTACCAGATCGACGGCGTCCGCCATCTCGAATCGCTCTGGGGTCGCTATGCCCAAGCTGAGCGCACCCAGAGCGTCTTGGTCGCCGTCGATTGATCGGCGGAAGCAAAGGCTCAGCCCCGATCCACGCGGCCTGTAAAGTTTGCAGGAGGCGGCGTTCGGCATCGCGCACGTAGCGGAATCTTTGAAGATTCCGGGGAGTCCCGTTGGCGTCGTGAGTCGTGCGAGATGCACGGAACTCTCACGCTTTTCCGCTACCGCGTCCCGCTCGGGTGGTTTAGCGATTTCCCCCGCTCCGTGCTTCCGCCCGGATCCTGCATCATTTATTCTGGTAGCGGTTTGTCTGCCGAATACCGCACTCATCGAAGGAGCCGCCATGAAGACGCCGCACAGTTCATCCCGCGCAATTTGGGCCGCGCTGTTCCTGGGAGCCTTCTGTCACGCGACGGCGCACGGCGGTGAGAAGCCGGCCCGAGGCGCCGGCAAGCCGATCACCGTTTACGTCGGCACGTACACGGGCGGCGAGAGCAAAGGCATCTATCGCCTGGAGCTCAACCCGGCCACCGGCGAATTGAAACAGCTCGGCGCCACCGGCGGCGTGACGAACCCTTCGTTTCTGGCGATTCACCCCAGCCAGCGGTTCCTCTACGCGGTCGGCGAAGTGACCGACTTTGACGGCGGCAAGGGGGGCGGCGTTTCGGCCTTGTCGATCGACCCCAAGTCGGGCGAGTTGACGCTGCTCAATCAGCAATCGTCAATCGGCGGCGGCCCGTGCCACCTGGTCGTCGACAAGTTGGGCAAGAACGTGCTGGCGGCCAACTACGGCGGCGGCAGCGTATGCGTGCTGCCAATCGGCGAGGACGGCCGGCTGGCCAAGGCGAGCAGCTTTGTGCAGCATAAGGGTTCGAGCATTGATCCCAAGCGGCAAGAGGCGCCGCACGCCGCACTCGATCAATCTCGACGCCGCCAACCGCTTCGCCTTCGCCGCCGACCTGGGCCTGGACAAGGTGCTCGTCTATCGCTTCGATGCGAAGCAAGGCGAACTGAAGCCCAACGATCCGCCGGCCGCGCGGGTCAAGCCGGGTTCCGGTCCGCGGCATTTTGCCTTCCATCCCGATGGCCGGCACGCCTACGTGATCAACGAGATGAGTTGCACGGTCACCGCCTTCGATTACGACGCCGACAAGGGCCTGCTCGAAGCAATCCAGACGATCGCCACGCTGCCCCGTCCCGTGGAGCGTGGCGACAGCACGGCGGAGGTGCAGGTCCATCCCACCGGCAAGTTCCTCTATGGTTCGAACCGCGGGCACGACAGTATCGCCAGCTTCGCGATCGACGCCCGACACCGGCAAGTTGACCCCCCTCGGCCATCAATCGACCGAAGGCAAGACGCCGCGCAATTTCGGCATCGATCCGACCGGCTCTTTCCTGCTGGCGGCCAACCAGGACTCCGGCACGATCGTCGTGTTCCGCATCGATCCCGAGACCGGCAAGCTGAGCCCGACCGGCCACAAGATCGACGTGCCGAAGCCGGTCTGCGTGAAGTTCTTGAAGGGCTGACCGCGGTCAAGTGTAGGTGCAAGCCGGACAGCTAGGCTGAGCAAAACGAAACGGCGTACAAGCATCATCGCTTGCGCCGTGCCGTCAACGGTTTGCGAACTGGCGAAGGCGCTCGCTAGTTCGCCAGCCGCGCGGCGCATCCGCCTCACGGCATCAGCCACGGTCCGGGGTTTTCAATCAGCAGCGTCAAGCACTGCAAGAACCGGGCGGCCGGAGCGCCGTCGATAAGGCAGTGGTCGAAGGTCAGGCTCAGCACAAGCTGATCGCGCAGCACGATCTGCTCGCCATGCGCTACGGGCTGCCGGCGGATGCGACCGACGCCCAGCACGGCGCACTGCGGCAGATTGATGATCGGCGTGAAGGCATCGATGCCGAAGGCGCCCAAGTTGCTCACGGTGAACACGCCTCCTTGCATCTCCGCGGCCGACAGCCTGCGCTGGCGGGCCCGTTCGATCAAGTCGCGCGATTGCACGCTCAAGGGCTTCAGTCCCAAGGACGGCACGTCGCGCACGACCGGAACGAGCAGGCCGCCGTCCGTATCGACGGCGATGCCGATATCGACGCGATCGGGGATCGTCGACTTATCGTCCGTGCGGCACGTTGCCAGCGACGGATGCTGCTGCAGAGCGACAGCCGATAGCTTGACCAGAAAGTCCGTAAAACGGGGAACCGGACCGCTGCCGGCTGCCGCGGCCTGCTTGAACTGGTCTCGTAAGTTGACCAGGTTCGTTGCGTCGACCGTCGTCGTCAACGTAACCGGCGCCGTGGAGAGATGGCTGGCCAACATTCGCTCGGCGATCGTGCGGCGAATCGCGCTGCCGGCGATCGGGGCGGCGACGTTGGGGGTGGTGCTGTTCGGGATCGTGCTGCTCGCCGCGGTCGCGGGCTTGACCGCTGCGGCGCGGACATCGCACTCGCGGATGCGGCCGGTGCGGCCGCTGCCGGCGAGCGAGCGCCAATCGACGCCGAGCTCCGCCGCCAAACGCCGCGCTCGCGGCGAAGCTGCAGGCCGCTCGCGTGAATGGACCGGCGCCGGCGCGGCAATGGTCGCCGTGGGGTTGCCTTCTCCTTGAGCGCCAATCGCCGCTGCGGCTTCGGCCGCAGGCAATGCTCCTTCAGCAGCCGTTTCAAACGGCGCCGCTTCGCCTGCTTCCACCAGGTAGGCGATGATCGTGCCGACGGCCAGCACGTCGCCGGTCTGCGGCCCATCCGGCGAAATCCGCAGGATGCCGGAGTCGAGGCACTCGACGTCTTCGGTCGCCTTTTCGCTTTCCAGGCTGAACAGCGCTTCGCCGGACTGGATCGTCGCGCCGTCCGGCTTGAGCCAGCCGGCGAACGTCCCTTCTTCCATGTTCCAGCCCAGACGCGGAATCGTAATCGGAATGGCCATGCGTCGCTTTTCTCACTCGGCTACAAGATCGTGGATTGCTTGGACGATCGACTCCGTCGACGGCACGACGGCGCTTTCCAAAGGAGGACTATACGGGGTCGGCGTATGGACGCCGTTGAGGCGGCGGATCGGAGCGTCGAGATCGTCAAAGCCGCAGTCGCTGATCTGGGCGGCAATCTCGGCGCCGATGCCATAAGGCCCGAACGCCTCGTCGACGATCAGCAAGCGCCCCGTCTTTCGCACGCTGGCGGCGATGGTCTCTACGTCGAGCGGCGCCACGGTGCGCGGATCGATCAGTTCCACGGACACGCCATCGGCCGCCAACTGCTCGCAGGCTTTCAAGGCTCGCTGCACCATCAGCGCCAGAGCCACGACGGTCACGTCGCTCCCTTCGCGGACAATCGCCGCCTGGCCGAAAGGGATTTCATACGGCTCTTCGGGGACGGGGCCTTTCAACCCAAGCAGTTCGCGGTGTTCGAGAAACATCACCGGATCGTCGCGACGCAAGGCATGGTGCAACAGCCCCTTCGCGTCGTAAGGCGTGGAAGGAATCGCCACGCGTAAGCCAGGAAAATGGGCGTACATCGGGTAGTAGTTGCCGGAGTGGTGCGTGGCGGCCGAGTGGCCGATGCCGACGCAGCCGCGCAGCAAGATCGGCATTTTCAGCCGCCCGTCGCTCATGTACTGAATCTTGGCGATCTGATTGATGATCTCGCCGACGGCGTCGAGCACGAAATCGGCGAACATGAAGTCGACGACCGGCCGCGTGCCGGTCATGGCCGCGCCGCCGCCGAGACCGACAAAGCCGCGTTCGCAAATCGGCGTGTCGCGCAGCCGCTCGGGACCATAGAGATCGTACAGACCCGTGGTGGTGTTGAAGTTGCCGCCCCGTTTGCCGATCCCCTCGCCCATCACGAAGATGCTTGGGTTCTGCTGCATCTCGGCGGCCAGCGCTTCGTGCGTGGCCTGCATGTAAGTGATCTGCCGGCTGCCCGGGTTTTTGAGAGGCGGCGCCGGGCGAGGCGGTTCTGCATACACGTGCGAGGCGGCCGTCGCCGGGTCCGGCCAGGGCGCCGCTTCGGCCGCCTGCATGGGCCGCGGCGATCTCGGCCAGAACTTCCTTGTCGAGGGCTTCCAATTCCGCTTCGCTGGCCAGCGATTCTTCCAACAACCGACGTTTCAACTGCGCGATCGGGCATTTCGCCTTCCACTGCTCCACTTCTTCGCGCGTGCGATAGCCGAAGTCGCCCATCCCTTCGGCATGCGGCCGAGTGCGGTACGTGCGGCATTCGAGCAAGGTCGGCCCTTCGCCTTGCCGCGCGCGGCGCACGGCGTCTTCGGCCGCGGCCTGCACCGCCAGCACGTCGTTGCCGTCGACTTCGACTCCCGGCAGACCGTAGGCCGCAGCCCGGCTGGCGACCGACGGGTTGCCGGCCGAATAGCTGAACGGGACTTCCGTGGCAAAGCCGTTGTTCTCGCAGACGAACAGCACCGGCAGCTTCCAGATGCTGGCCAGGTTCAGGCCTTCATGAAACGGCGCCGTTGTTCACGGCCCCGTCGCCGAAGAACGCCACGGCCACGCGGTCTGTCTTCAGCAGCTTGAAGCTGTAGCCGGAGCCGGCCGCCTGCAAAATGCACGGCGCCACGATGCCGCTGGTGCCCATCAGCCCGACCTCGGGAGCGAACAGGTGCATGCTGCCGCCGCGGCCGTGCGAGCAGCCCGTGGCGCGGCCGTACAGTTCGGCGATGAGCTGCTCAGGCGGCACGCCTTTGGCCAGCGCATGGCCGTGGCCGCGATGGGTGCTGAACACCGTGTCGTCGGAGCGCAAGCGGCGCAGACGCCGGCGGCGATCGCCTCTTCGCCGATATAGGTGTGGCAGGCGCCGTGAATCAAGCCGCGCTGGTGCGAGCGGGCAAGCTGTTCTTCGCAGCGGCGAATGACCAGCATTTGCCGGTAGAGATGCAGCAGCAGCTCCTGGGTCAAGGATACGGTCATGGAGTCTTGCAGGAATCGAGAGGTTTCGGTGCTCATTTTGTCACGCTCGGCGTTTATCGTTTAGCGGCTTCTTTCAGCCGCAAGATCACGGCGTCCATGTGGGCTCGCATGGCGGTTTCGGCCGCTTGCGGGTCGGCGGCGCGAATGGCGTCTAAAATGGCGCGGTGAAAGCGCCGGCTCACGGCGCGGTTCCGCGGCTTGGGCGTGGTGTGCACCATGCCGGCCATGACGAACTCATGGATCACCTCCATCAGGTTCTGCATCAGCTCATTGCCCGTCAGGTCGATCAGCTTGCGGTGGAACTGGAAGTCGAGACGGATCGCCTCCTCGTAATCGCGGTCGCGCGAGTCCATCTGCCGCTGCAATACCTCCAACTCGCGCACGTCTTTTTCGCTCGCCGCTTCCGCCGCGCGGCGGGCCGCAAAACATTCAATCACCCACCGCAACTCGGCGAACTTCACCAGGTCCTTGGGCGAAATGGCCAGCGCCTGCGGGCCAGTCGCGCACAACCGGCCAGACCGCTGCGGTCGGCCACGAACGTGCCTCGACCTCTCTGCACGGCGATCAGCCCCAAACTTTCCATTCGTCCGATCGCCTCGCGCAGCACCGGCCGGCTGACATCGAGCTGCCGGATCAGTTCCATCTCGCCCGGCAAGCGATCGCCCGCTTGCAGCTTTTCGCGCTGGATCAGGTCCTGAACCCGCTCGACGACCAGTTCCACCAGCGATTGACGAACAATCGGCTCGACTCTCATTCAGCAGCCTGTTCCGCGACGCGTTGGACCGCGGCCCGGCCTTAGTGGCCGGAGCGGTCAACAAGTAAGATGTCTGACAAGATAAGGGGCTGGCGCCGAGTGTCAAGCAATTTCTGAGCGAAGAGGAACCACGGATGACTCGGAGGGCACGGATCGAGGAAGGCGGTGGTTTGAAAAGAGAGCGATTCGGTAAAGAACCTGCGGATCTTCCTTCAGCTACGCAGCCACGAGGCTCTTTACACAACGAGTGAACTCGGGAGAGAGCCAAAAAGGCGCTTTTCCCGTGCCCCATCATCCGTGCCATCCGCGTTATCCGTGGTTGAATTCTGGCCGCTGCGCAGCGGTCAGCTTGTGCGATGGAACGATCGCTGGCCGGCCCGCCAGGCGACTGTGTCGATGATCTCTTGCGCTGCTCGTTCGGTAGTCGCGACGAGAACACAACGCATCATTTGCACGCTGCTGCGCAATCAGAACTCAGAGCATTCGCGCCGTTGGAATCTGGTAAGCTGGAACGCACCCCTGGCGAGGAGCGATCCCGTGGACGATGTCAACCCTTATCAGGCGCCCAGCAATCTTGAGGCGCAGGCGCCGCCCGCGTCAACGGCGGCTCTCGACTTGCTGAAACCACTGTGGCGACGGTGGTCGCGCGTGTTTGCGCTCAACATGATCGTGCCGCTCTTGTTTGGTTTGCCCAGGACTTATGGCATTGGTTGGGTCGGAATGTTCGCTGCTGTGCCGGTTCTGTTCGCGTTGGGCGGCTGGGCCTGTGCTTGCCAGCCGAACATCGGCCGGATTCTCATCCGCGGCGGTGTGCTGGTAGCTCTGTCTCAATTGCTTCCCGTTTTGCAAATCGTGGCAGGCCTCGCCGCGATGGACCTTACGGCGATGCTCGGGCAGGTCGAAGCTACCGTTGGGCGTTCGCCTGAAGTAGGGAGCGCGGCCGGCGGGTTCCTCATGACGATGTTCACCGGTTTTTTCCTGATGTGTGCGGCGTTGTTCCTCGGCCTGCTCTTTGAAGCCATCCTGCCCGATCGGTCACGTCACAATCCTCCCCACAACGGTTAAGTCGGTCCTTCGTCGCCACCCTGCGGGTGCGTCTATTCGACTCGGCCCGTCAGGCATGCGTTCTTTTACGCACTGTGAGGGTTTCGTTAAGGCGATGGCGCCCGATCTGCACATTGTCTACCTGCGAACTGGATTTGTGGTTGCGACGAGTTCTCGCCTTTGCTATTCTCCCTGCACTATGTTCGTCGATCTTCATTGCCTCTTTCCGTCGCTGTACGCCAGTCTTCGCATTTGAAGATTCTCTCGGCCTGCGACTTGCCGCCCCTTCTTCCTGGGGCCGCATCCGGCAGTACGGCTTTGCAATCGCGTGATGCTTTGCTGCGGAACGACAAGCGGCAAAGAACTGTCTGTCTGTTTTTACTAGCTTAGAAATGCGTATGCTCAATCTGCCTGGCTCTCAGGAACGGAATTTTAAGAGCGACATTCTTTCCGGAATTACCGTTTCCTTGGCGCTCATTCCTGAAGCGGTCGCGTTTGCTTTTGTGGCCGGCGTTTCCCCGGTCATTGGCCTCTACTCGGCGTTTTTTATCGGCGTGATTACGGCCGTCTTTGGCGGTCGACCCGGCATGATTTCCGGCGCCACCGGGGCGATGGCCGTGATCGTGGTCTCCCTGGTTGCACAGTACGGCATTGAATACCTGTTTCCAACCGTCATGCTGTGCGGGCTGATTCAGATCCTCGTTGGACTTGGGCGGCTCGGCATGCTGATCCGAATGGTGCCTCACTCCGTCGTGTTGGGTTTTGTGAACGGGCTGGCGATTGTGATCCTGATGGCTCAGTTCGGCAGCTTTCAAACGATCAATGCCTGGGGAGAAGTTCGGTACATTCGCGGCCCTGCGCTTTGGCTCATGCTGGGTCTGACGGCGTTGACCATGGCGATCGTGTGGCTGCTGCCGAAATTCACGCGCGCACTGCCGGCGTCGCTGGCGGCCATTCTGATCGTAACCGGAGTGGCGACGGCGCTGAACTCCGCTCTGGATGCAAGGTTTATCGCCGACAATCAGCAGCGCCCGGTGCTTGACCGTAGGGGACATGCTCCTGACCAACGCCAAGGCCAAGGCGGCCGCCGAAGCTCGCGGCACTGCATTGGCGGAGCCGCGAGCTGACTTGGAAGGATCTGTCCAGGCGGCCATGCGGCAGTTGACCGCTGACTCGGTGAGCTTGAGCGCCGGCTTGCCGCGTCTTTTCTTCCTGGACTATGCATTGCCGCCCATTGCCTTGAGTACGCTCTGGATCATCCTGCCCTATGCAATCGTCCTGGCTGCGGTAGGCCTCATCGAATCGCTTATGACGCTCACGCTCATTGACGAAATCACGGAAACTCGCGGACAGGGAAATCGCGAGTGCATTGGCCAAGGATTTGCCAACGCCCTCTGCGGGCTGTTTGGGGGCATGGGCGGCTGTGCGATGATTGGCCAGTCCCTGATCAACGTGAACTCGGGCGGGCGCGGACGACTCTCCGGCATCGTGGCGGCGACGTGTTTGCTGGCGTTCGTCATGTTCCTGGCCCCGTGGATCGAGATGATCCCCATGGCGGCATTGGTCGGCGTGATGTTCATGGTGGTTATCGGCACTTTCGAGTGGGCGACGCTGCGAATGATTGGCAAAGTGCCTGCGACCGACTACTTCGTCATGGTGCTGGTCGCCGGCTATACCGCGATCATGCACGATCTGGCGACGGCCGTCATCATCGGCGTCATCGCCTCTGCCTTGGCCTTTGCCTGGCAGCACGCCAAGCACATCGGCGTCGACGTCAAGTACAACGAATTTGGCAGCAAAATCTACCAGCTTCACGGCCCGCTGTTCTTTGCGTCGGCGTCGCGATTCAAGGAACTGTTCGATCCCAAGAACGATCCGAGCGACGTCGTCATCGACTTTTACTACACGCGCGTCTACGACCAGTCCGGCCTGGAAGCGATCGATTCGCTCGCCGAGAAGTACGAGCAAAGCGGCAAGCGTCTGCATCTGACGCATCTCAGCCCTGAGTGCCGGAGCCTCATCGATCGCGCCGGCGACCTCGTCGAGGTGAATCTTTCGGAAGATCCCCAGTATCACGTTGCGACGGATCGCATCGGAAGCCGGAAGCCGAAAGCAAGCCTCGCGTAGGCGGTGGAGCGAGCGAGATGCTCGTGGCGGCGTCGCAGCGGTGCGGTATTTTCGGCGAAGACGCTGAACTGCTGGATGCTCGCTCCTTGAAGCGTCGAAAACGCGTCGATGGAGCGAAGCACGCCGGCTTCCATCGCAGTCGGCGGCCTCGTCGACTCTCCGCCTTCTTGCCCCTGCATACCGCCCGCCGCCTGCCACCCGCGCGTCGACAAGCTGATAGTCATCTGCGACAATGGCAGCTTCGGATTCGTCGCCGGCGTTTTGGCTGGCGACATGCCTGCCCCATGAACCCGGAAACAATTGGCGCCATGCTCTGTCTTCGATCGTCGTCCCGCCTGCTCTGCGTCTGCCTGTCGCTTGGACTTCTCGCCGCTCTGCCGCTGATGAGCGGCTCGGTTGCCGCTGAAAAAGCCGCTGCCAAAAAAGCCGCTGAAACTGCGCCAAAAAGACCCCAGCCCGACCGAAAAGGCCGGCGGCAACAGGGCTGGTCGTCGGCGAAAACCGCGCCACGCCCGTCGAACGGATCAAGGCGGCCGAGGGCTTCAAGGTCGAGTTGCTCTATTCGGTCCCCAGCGCAGAGCAAGGTTCGTGGGTCAATCTGTGCGTCGATAACAAGGGACGCATTCTGGCGAGCGATCAGTACGGAGGCTTGTACCGCTTTCCGGTCCCGCCGCCCGGCAAGCCGCTCGACCCGAAGAGCATTGAAAAGGTTCCTGCGGAGATTCGGGCCATCAACGGCATGGTCTGGGCTTTCGATGCGCTGTATGTGGCCGTCAACGATTACGAGAAGAAGATCGACAGCGGGCTGTATCGGATCACCGATTCCGACGGCGATGATCGGCTCGATAAGGTCGAACTGCTGCGCGCCATGCAGGCCCGCGGCGACCACGGCGTGCATGCCGTCGTGCCGACGCCTGATGGAAAGGGGCTGTACCTGGTCACCGGCAACGGCACGACGCCGACGGAGTTCAACGCTTCCCGCGTCACGCCTTGCTGGGGCGAAGACCACCTGCTGCCGCGAATGCCCGACGGCCGCGGCTTTATGCGCGAGGTGCTGGGGCCGGGCGGAATCATCTACCGGGTCACGCCCGACGGCAAGAACTTCGAGGTCGTCTCGTCAGGCTATCGCAACATTTTTGACGCGGCGGTCCGCAGCGACGGCGAGCTGTTCACGTACGACGCCGACATGGAATATGATTTCAATACGTCGTGGTATCGGCCGACGCGTATCTGCCATGTGGTCAGCGGCAGCGAATTCGGTTGGCGCAACGGCGCAGGCAAACGACCGGAGTGGTATCCGGACAACCTGCCGCCGGTGTTGAACATCGGCCCGGGTTCGCCCACCGGCATGACCTTTGGCTACGGGGCGAAGTTCCCGGCCAAATACCAGCAGGCCTTGTTCGTTCTCGACTGGAGCTGGGGCAAGATGTACGCCGTGCATCTCCAGCCCGACGGCGCCAGTTATACGGCGACTAAGGAAGAGTTCGTTTCCGGAACCCCGCTGCCGTTGACCGATGCGATCATCAATCCTGGCGACGGCGCGATGTACTTCGCCATCGGCGGCCGTAAGGTGCAATCGGGCCTGTATCGCGTGACGTACGTCGGCGAGGAATCGACGGCGCCCGCGCCGGAGGCGGCGGCGACTAACCCAGCTAGCGAGTTACGGCGGCGACTGGAAGCGTTCCACGGCCGCCAGGATCCTGACGCCGTAGCGACCGCCTGGCCGCACCTGAGCAGCCCGGACCGCTTCGTGCGCTGGGCCGCGCGAACGGCCATCGAACACCAGCCATTTGCCGCTTGGGCCGACAAGGCTTTGCAAGAGCCCGATCCGGCCAAACAGGTCGAAGCGTTGTTGGCCCTGGCGAGAGTCGCGGGCATTGATCCGCAGCATCGCCAGGAGAGCGATCCGCCGGTCGACCACGGCATGCAGGCCCAATTGCTGGCGGCGCTGGAGAAGCTCGACTGGAACAAGCTCGACGACGAACAACGACTGACGTATGTTCGGGCGATCGAAATCGTCGCTGGTTCGCTTCGGCCGTCCGGACGATGCCGACATGGAACGGCTGCTGGCCAAGCTCGATCCGCAGTTCCCCGCTTCGAGCAGGGAGCTGAACTGGCTGCTGTGCGAAACGCTCGTCTACCTGCAGTCGCCGACGGTCGCCGCCAAGGCGCTTGCGTTGATGGAACGCGCACCGACGCAAGAGGAGCAGATCGAGTACGCCCGTTCGCTGCGCATGTTGAAGGCCGGTTGGACGACCGAGAGCCGCACGGCGTATTTCCGCTGGTTGATCAAGGCGGCCAGCAGCATGCGAGGCGGCGCCAGCTTCGACAAGTTCATTGAGTTCATCCGTAACGACGCCATCGGCACGCTCAGCGACGCGGAAAAGCTGGAATTGAAAGACGTGCTGGCCGAACGCGCCGTGAGGAAATCGCCGCTCGAAGGCCTGGCTTCGGTGTTCGCGGGGCGACCGAAGACCGAATGGAAGCTCGACGAATTGTCGCTCGCGGCGCAAGCGGGCCTGAAGCAGCGCAACTTCGAGAATGGCCGCAAGATGTTCGGCGCGGCGGCCTGCTTCGCCTGCCATCGCTTCGCCAACGAAGGAGGCATGACCGGCCCCGATCTGACTGCCGCGGGTCGGCGTTTCTCGCCGCGCGACCTGCTCGATCAGGTTCTCCATCCGAGCAAGGTCATCAACGAGCAATTCGTGTCGATGGTGATCATCACCAATGACGAAGAGGCCTATCAAGGCGTGATCGTCAATCTGAACGGCGACCGGATCATGATTAACACCGACCCGGCCGATCCGAACCAGCAGCAGGCCATCGACCGCAAGGAAGTGGCCAGCATCGAGCCCTCGAAGGTCTCGCCCATGCCGACCGGCCTGCTCGGCCCGCTGACCAAGGACGAGATTCTCGATCTGCTGGCCTACCTGATTTCCGGCGGCGACCCGCAGCACGCCCTCTTTCAGAAGTAACGGCAGGTTGGATTTGGGGGCCGCGTGCTTGCAGCCTTGCGCAGCAAGGGGACAATCACGCGATCTTCGCACCTGGAATAATTCCCAGCCGCCGCGTGCCATGCCTTCGTCCGCGCATCGCCGACATAGGCATGCTCTTGGACGGCGAGGGCCATGCTTACCCGCTCGGCAAGCCTCGCGTGAAAGCATGCCACCCGGAAAGCTGCCTTCAACTTTGACGTCGCAAGGTCACGGCCGGTGGTTTACTGCCGGAAACGGCATGACGGCCCTGGCCTCGTCTGCCCGGCTCCAATTTTCGACCTCCGACTTCCGAATTCCGACTTCCCTCTGGCCCTGACTCGTTGCGGCCAAACCGGTTACAATGCCGGGCCGCTCTCGCTTTTAAGAATCGGGAGAGGGTCCGAACCGCCGGCCGGCGGAGCGCGTCTTGCCTGAGGGAGCCTTTATGAGCCAACGTCGGATTCTCGTCACCGCGCCTTGCCGTACGCCAATGGCCATATCCACATCGGCCATCTGGTGGAGTACATCCAGACCGACATCTGGGTCCGCTTCCAGAAGCTCCGCGGGCGATCGCTGCATCTACATCTGCGCCGACGACACGCACGGCACGGCGATCATGATCCGCGCCCGGCAGGAAGGGATCGCAGCGAGGAAGACGCTGATCGCCGACATGCAGGCAGGCCCACGAGGCGCGACTTCGCCGGCTTCGATATCGAGTTCGACAACTACGGCAGCACCAACAGCCCGGAGAACCGCGAGCTGTGCGGCGAGATCTGGGCGGCGCTGCGGAAGGCGGGCTTGGTCGAAGAGCAGGAAGTGACGCAGCTTTACGACCCCGAGGCCGGCACGTTCCTGGCCGATCGGTTCGTCAAAGGGACCTGCCCGAACTGCAAGTCGCCCGATCAGTACGGCGACAGTTGCGACAAGTGCGGCAGCACCTACAGCCCGACCGACTTGATCGATCCGGTCAGCACGCTTTCGGGCGCAATGCCCGAGATTGCGCACGGCGCGACCACCTGTTCGTCAACATCGAGCAGTTGCACGGTTTTCTCGACGAGTGGACGCAGAGCGGCGAGCACTTGCAGCCGGAGGTCGCCAATTATCTCAAGGGCCATTTCCTGGGCGAACCGCTGCGCGACTGGGACATTTCGCGGCCGGCGCCCTATTTCGGCTTCGAGATCCCCGACAGCCCCGGGCAACTATTGGTATGTCTGGTTCGACGCGCCGATCGGCTACATTGCCTCGACCCGACAGTGGTGCCAGCGAACGGGCGAAGACTTCGACGACTGGTGGCGCAGACGACCGAGACGGAGATCCATCACTTCATCGGCAAGGACATCACCTACTTTCACACGCTGTTCTGGCCGGCGATGCTCAAGACGGCCGGCTTCAACCTGCCGACGAAGGTGCACATCCACGGCTTCCTGACGGTCGGCGGCGAGAAGATGTCGAAGAGCAAGGGGACGTTCGTCCGGGCGTCGACCTACCTGGAGCATCTCGACCCGTCCTACCTGCGCTATTACTACGCCACGAAGTTGACGCCGAAGCTCGACGACCTGGATCTGAACCTCGAGGAGTTCGTGGCCAAGGTCAACGCCGACCTGGTCGGCAAGGTGGTCAACCTGGCCAGCCGCACGGCCCGGTTCGTGCGCGAGACGGGGCTGGCCGCCGAGTATCCTGACGACGGCGGACTGTTCGCCGACGCAGCGGCCGAAGGCGCCGCGATCGCCGCGGCCTACGAAGCCTGCGATTACAACAAGGCCATGCGGCTGATCATGGCCCTGGCCGATCGGGCCAATCAATACGTCGAAGATCGCACGCCTTGGACGTTGCGAAAGGATCCGGCGAAGGCGGACGAGTTGCAGCAAGTTTGCACGGTGGCGCTGAACTTGTTTCGGCAGTTGGCGGTTTACCTGGCGCCCGTGTTGCCTAAGCTGGCGGAGCAGGTCGGCCGGCTGTTGAACAGGCCGATCGAGCTGTGGAGCGAAGCGAGCGAGCCGCTCGTCGGCACGCCCGTTAGCGATTTCGAACACCTGATGCAGCGCGTCGAGCTCAAACAGCTCGAAGCCATGATCGAAGCCAGCCGCGAAGAGGCGCCGGCCGCCGCCGCGCCCTCGCCTGAAGCGGCGCAAGACGGCCCTGAAGCCTTGCAGGCCGAACCGCTGGCGCCGACGGTCAGCTTCGACGAATTCGCCAAGGTCGACTTGCGCGTGGCTCGCGTGCTGGCGGCCGAGGAAGTGCCGAAATCGAAGAAGCTGTTGCAGCTCACGCTTGAGCCTGGGAGGCGACGAGCGGCGCAACGTGTTCGCCGGCATCAAAAGCGCGTATACGCCGGAGCAGTTGGTCGGACGGTTGGTGGTCGTGGTCGCCAACCTGGCGCCTCGCAAGATGCAGTTCGGCGTAAGCGAAGGCATGGTCGTCGCAGCCGGCCCCGGCGGCGCCGACATTTTTCTGCTCAGCCCCGACAGCGGCGCCGTGCCGGGCCAGCGCAGTGCATTGACGACGGTCCCGCCAATTGCCCATTTGCGGCGAATCGGGTATGCTTCGCGCAGTCATTCAATCCGGTCGAATAATCGCCGCAAAAAAATCGCTTGCCAGGAGGATCAGACGCCATGGCTTATACCGTTCCGCCGTTGCCCTACGCTTACAACGCGCTCGAGCCGCACATCGACGCCCGCACGATGGAAATCCATCACGACAAGCACCATGCGGCGTATGTGAATAACGTCAACAACGCGCTTGCCAGACTCCGACCTGGGCAATCAAAGCGTCGAGGATCTGTGCCGCAACATCGACAAGGTTCCGGAAAACATCCGCACCGCGGTCCGCAACAACGGCGGCGGTCACGCCAACCACTCGCTGTTCTGGACCATCATGGGCCCGAACGCGGGCGGAACGCCCAGCGGCGCCTTGGCCGACGCCATCGACGGCGGATCTCGGCGGCTTCGATGCCTTCAAAGACGCCTTCACCAAGGCGGCGACCGGCCGCTTCGGCAGCGGCTGGGGCTGGCTCAGCGTCGACAAGAGCAACAAGCTGGTCGTCGAGAGCACTCCCAATCAGGACAGCCCGCTGATGCACGGCAACACGCCGATCCTGGGCTGCGACGTCTGGGAGCATGCCTACTACCTGAACTATCAGAATCGCCGCCCTGACTATGTGGCGGCCTTCTTCAACGTCATCAACTGGTCGGCCGTCGCCGAGCGCTACGCTGCCGCGAAGAAGTAAGCGAAGCAAGTCTTCGTTTTGACGCACGCCAAGACAGGTCGGACAGCTTTGTCCGGCCTGTCTTTTTCTTCGGCGTTATTCTTCAGCGGGCGAGTCGCCAACCAGCGGCACGAAGCGGCAGCCGCCCAGGCTTTGCCGCTCCAGCTTGCCGCCGCGCTTTTCCCAACGCACCAGTTCCTGATCGCCAGGGCCGCCAAGCGGCATGAGCAGCACGCCTCCTTCGGCCAACTGGTCCAGCAGTGCGGGCGGACATACTTCGGCGGCGGCGGTGACGAGAATCCGATCGTACGGCGCCTCCTCGGGCCAACCTCGCGTGCCGTCGCCGATTTCCAGGCGGACGTTCGAGCAGCCCAGCTCCGCCAGGCGCCCGGCCCGCTTGCGCGGAAAGCTCTGCGTGACGCTCGATGGAAACGACGCGGGCCGCCAGCGCCGCAGAGCAGAGCCGTCTGGTAACCGCTGCCGGTTCCAATCTCCAGCACCTTCTCCGAAGCCGTCAGATTCAAGCGCCTCGGTCATCAAAGCCACGATGTACGGCTGGCTGATCGTCTGCCCGCAGTCGATCCCCAGCGCCGTATCGGCGTAAGCCTGCTCCTCGGCCTCCGGCGGGACGAACCGTTCTCGCGGCGCATCTGAATGGCCTGTAACACGCGGCGGTCGTGAATGCCGCGGCGGCGCAGATGTTCGCGGAGCATCTTGCGCTTGGCAAGTTGGAGTTCGGCGTTCATGCCCGCGTTATACGGCCGGCGCCGGTTGAGCGGCCTGCCAATCGGCCACGTGCAGTTCGACGTTGCGGCGGCCGCGAAATTCGTTGATCACCGGCCGGAAGGCCACGGCGAGCGGCCCTTCGACTTCGGCCAGTTCGTCGGCCCAATCGCCGCCGCCGAACGCCACGGCGCGCAGCGTTGCTCCGTGCTGCGACAGCTTGAGCGACAGATGGCGCCCGCCGCCGCCCATTCGCTTGCGGCGGCCCGGCCAACGTGACCCCGGTGGCGCACAGCAGCGGCCGGGGGTTGCCCTGCCCGAAGGGGGCCAGCCGCTCGATCTGCCAGCACGCTGGCCAGCGACAACTCGCCAAAGCGCGACTTCGGCGTCGATCCACAGCTCGGCGACGCGCTGCTCGGCCGAGATCCCGGCTGGCGGCATATTCGCAGAAATCGGCGCGGAACGCGTCGAGATTGCGTCTCGTCGATCTTCAAGCCCGGCGGCGGCCGCATGCCCGCCGTGGCTGAGCAGGTGCTCGCTGCAGTCGGCCAGCGCCGCGTGCAGGTCGAAGCCGGGCACGCTGCGGGCCGAGCCGATGCCCGGCTTGACGCCCAGCTGCGTCCAGCGAGACCAGCACCACCGGGCGGTGGAACTTTTCGGCCAGTCGGCCGGCGACGATGCCGATCACGCCCGGATGCCAGCCGCGATCGGCCAGCACCAGGGCGGCGTCGCTGATCGGCGTCGAATTCTTCCTTGGCCTGCTTGTTGGCGGCCAGGTAGATGCTCCGTTCCAGGCTTTGCCGGCTGCCGTTGAGTTCGTTGAGGTATTCGGCCAGCGCGTCGGCCCGTTCGGGCGAGTCGGTGATCAGCAGTTCCACGCCCAGTTGCGCCTGGCCCAGCCGGCCGGCGGCGTTGAGTCGCGGGGCGAGCGTGAAGCCGATGTCCTCGCTCGTCGAGCCGCGGCTTCTTGTCGAGCTCGGCCAGCTCGCATCAGCGCGGCGATGCCCAGCCCGGGGCGCTGCTGCAAGCTCGCCAGTCCGTGCTGCACCAGCACGCGGTTTTCGTCCACCAGCGGCACGACGTCGGCCACGGTGCCCAGCGCGGCCAGCCCGACGGCTTGACAGGAGAAACTCGCTTCATCCGCTGGCCGACCTTCTTGGCGCCGCTGGCCTGCTGGCACAAGGCCCAGGCCAGCTTGAACGCCACGCCGGAGCCGCACAGGCCGGCGAACGGATAGACGCTGCCGGGCAGCCGCGGATGGACGATCGCCGCCGCCGGCGGCAGTTGCTCGGCCGAGCTCGTGATGATCGGTGATGATCAGTTCCAGGCCGAGCTCGCGGGCGGTTTCCGCTTCGCTCGACGCTGGCGATGCCGCAATCGACGGTGATGACCAGCTCGGCGCCTCTGCGAGGCCAGCGCTCCGAGCGCCTCGGCGATTCAGACCGTAGCCTTCTCGATGCCGGTGGGCACGTAGTAGCCGACGTCGGCGCCGAGCAGCTTGCAGGCAGCCGACAGAGCATGGCGGTGGCCGCTCATGCCGTCGACGTCGTAGTCGCCATAGATGACGATCCGCTGCCGGGCCTGGATGGCGGCCGTGATCCGCTCGGCCGCCGCCTCGGCGCCCGGGCAGCTCGCCGGGATCGCGCAGGCGAGCTAGCTTGGCTCGAGAAAGCTGCGGACCTGCACCGGATCGTGAGTGCCGCGGCAGATCAGCAGCTGGGCGACGACGGGCGGGATGCCTGCCGAGCGGGCCAAAGCGCCAGATGCGGGCGGAATCGTGCGGGTGAATTCGCCAGTGCTTGGCCATGATCGTCCTGAATCCTGGCGGTCATTGCGATCCACGTCGCTCGGCGGCGCGCTTACTTCTTCTTTTCGATGTGCAGGGTGTGCTTGCGCAGCCGGGGCAGTACTTGCTGAGCTTCAGCTTTTCGCCGCCCGTCTTGCGGCGAAGCGTGTAGTTGTAGTCGCCCGTCTCCTCGCAGACGAGAAACACGGTTTCGACCTTTTTCTTGCTCTTGGCCATTGCTCAGGCGCTCCTCGACAACTGATTCGGTTCAGCAGGCATCCGGCCGGGAGGGCTGCGGTCCGCCGAATTGGGCAATTGTAACGCGATTCGGTCCGGTTCCGCCAGCCCCAGTTTTCGGCGTTGGCCGGGGCGCAGGGGGATAGCCCGCGAGGCCTGAAGAATCGTATAGTTAATGATGGAAATGGGGGCTGGGGCAGAATAATTGGGAAGGGCGGCTTTCTTTGACGCCCTCCTCCGGGGGAGATTTTCTTGCATCTCTTGAGAAAATCAGTACCTTGGAGTGTGATCAGCTCTTTATCGCAACGCCTTTCGGAGCCGACCTATAGTGGCGACCGACTCACCCGACAGCAAGCTGGAAATCGCTCCTCCCAATTTGCCTGTTACGCCAACCGGTAAAACGAATCCGCGCCTCCGGCCGCGGGAAAATCGGCCCCCGCGCAGAATCAAAATGGCGGCGCCGCCCAGGGGAAAGCCGGCGCACCTCAAAGCCAAGTCTAAAGCAGGCCGCCGGCGGCCCGGCCGCCCAGGCCGCAGCAACCGGCCAGACTGCCGCCGCTCCCGGCTGGTAAGGCTGCCGCCAAGAAAACCGTGCAGCGGCAGCCGAAGCAGCCAAGTTCTGCACTGCAGCAGATCGAAGAGTTGGAAAAGGTCGGCTCGCTCTCGTTTGTGATCCTTGGCGCCCGCCTGGCTGATCAGCCTGATCGTCCACATGGTGATCTTGCTGCTGTTCGGCCTGCTGGTCATGCCGCAGGAGATCAAGGAACAGTTTCGAGATCTCGTGGCCGTGGCGGGCGAAAAGACAGAAGTCCTCGAAGAAGAACTGGAATTGCCGACGGAAATGCCGGTCGATATGGAATTGCCCGAGACGGAAGCCGTCACCGAGCCGGTCGAAAACGTCACCGACATTGACCCGCTCGATGCGATCGATGCCAACGACGCCCCGGCCCCGGAAGCCAGCGCGATTGACTTGGCCGACTTTGGCCAGCCGACCACGGCCAACACCGACTTGCTGAATACCGTCGGGGCGGTTGACGGCAAGGGACTTGCCGGGCGCGGCGATCCGAACAAGCGCAAGCAGCTTGCGGCGGCCAACGGCGGCAACGACGCCAGCGAAGCCGCGGTGGCCGCGGCTTTGAAGTGGTTTGTCGAACATCAGAACGGCGACGGCAGTTGGAGCTTCGATCATCGCGGCGGCAAGTGCAATGGGCGGTGCGGCGATCCGGGCAAGCTGGTCAACGCCCGCTTGGCGGCAACCGGTCTGGCGCTGCTTCCCTTCCTGGGCGCCGGCCAGACGCACAAGCAAGGCAAGTACAAAGAGACGGTCCGAGGCGGCCTGTACTATCTCGGCCGGAACATGAAGGTCACGCCGAATGGGGGCGATATGACCGCCGGCGGCGGCAACATGTACGGCCATGGCATCTGTTCGATCGCCCTATGCGAGGCTTATGCCATGACCCAAGACAGAGATCTGGCGGCGCCGGCGCAGGCGGCGCTGAACTTTATCGTTTACGCTCAGGATCCGGTCGGGGGCGGCTGGCGGTACAGTCCCCGGCAGCCTGGCGATACGTCGGCGGTGGGCTGGCAGCTCATGGCGCTGAAAAGCGGTCACCTGGCCTTCTTGCAAGTGCCCCCCTCGGTGGTCAAGGGCGCCACCAAATTCCTCGACTCGGTGCAGGCCGACGAGGGCTCGCACTACGGTTACACCGGCCCGGGCCCGGGCCGGCAACCAGCGCCGTGGGGTTGATTTCCCGGATGTACATGGGCTGGGAGAAGGCGAATCCCGCCTTGGAGCGGGGCGTGAAGCGGCTGGCCAAGATGGGCCCGCAGATCAGGCCAAGGGAACCGCCAACATGTATTTCAATTATTACGCGTCTCAGGTCGTACACCAGTTCGACGGACCGGACGGCCCGCTCTGGACGGCCTGGAACACGAAGATGCGAGACACCCTCGTGCAAACGCAGAGTAAGAAAGGGCACGAGACCGGCAGTTGGTTCTTCTCCGGAGAGCATGGATCCGAGCAAGCCGGGCGCCTGTACAGCACTTCCATGGCGACGATGACGCTCGAAGTCTACTACCGCTACATGCCGATTTACTCCCAGAAAAGCGCCGACGACGGCTGGGATTGATCTGCCGCCGGCAAGCGCTTCCGGCTGAACTGCGCGCTGCCTGCCCGGGCTGAATTGCTCGGGCATCTTCAGGACCGCGTACCGTCGCCCGCTGCAAGGCTCTTGTTCGCCTTTTGCCGGTGGGCCGATTGTTAGTCGACTGGCTCCCGGCGCGACCCCACGGGGCGCTGTCTCTGCCGGGCGTGAGACGCTCGTGTAGCATGTTCGGTCCGACCGAGTTGATCTTCGCCGCTCCGCCACGTCTTCCTGGCGTCTCATTGCGACCCTACGCCCTCGCGCCGACGAGCGCAGGCTTTAGCCGGGCAAGCCGCTCCGTGAGGAATCGGTTGCATCTGCAGGCTTTGCTTGCGGCGCCCGAAGGGGTGGGTAAGCTAATACCATGCAATTCTTTGATTTGTTTGCGTTTTCATCATTTTCCGTGATCATCCCGCTGATCCTGCTCATCCCTCGTTGCAGAAAGCGAGGTCGCCATGGCGATCGCCTGTCCTCATTGTGGAAGCGCCATTCAGTTGAAAGAGCCCAAGCCGGGCCGCTATCAGCCGAAATGCCCGAAATGCGCCAAGAGATTCAACCTCAAGGTCAGCGACGATCCGTCCGTCGCCCCAATCGTGGCTGCGCTGCCGGAGAGCAACGCCGCATCGACCGAGACGATTGCCAGACCCACTGCCGATGCACTCGATCCCACCCTTGCCGCTGGGCAAGCGGCAACGGCGCCGGCCGCTACCGCGAGACGAGCATCAGGCGATGCGCCGACGATCGCGCCGCAAGCCGCTGCCGGCGCAATGGCCGAAACGCAATTTCCGCCAGCAGGTAACGACTCTCCGACGCAGGCGACGGCGGCTTTTTCGTCCGGCGGGCCGTCTGAGCTGGATGCGACGACGGCGCCAGCGGCGAACCCGGCCGAACGGGCCGGTCTTGACGCCACAACTGGGTTTTCTCTGGGCGCCGAGGTCGGGACTTCGCGGCTGGATGACGTACCGGCGACGTTGGGCGGTTACCAGATGCTGAAGGAACTGGGGCGCGGCGGCATGGGCGCCGTCTACCTGGCGCGGCAGATGTCGCTGGATCGCAACGTGGCCGTCAAACTCATGCGGCCCGAATGGGCCAAAGACCCGATCTTTGTCGCTCGTTTCACGCGCGAAGCCTATGCGGCGGCCCAGTTGAACCATCATAACGTGGTGCAGATCCACGACATTGGCGCCCAGCGCGGCACGAACTTTTTCAGCATGGAATTCGTCGAGGGGCAATCGCTGGCCGATCTGCTGAAGCGCGAGGGCAAGCTCGACGCCGAGGTTGCCGTGGGCTACGTACTGCAAGCGGCCCGGGGCCTGGCTTTCGCCCACGAACAGGGCATGGTGCATCGCGACATCAAGCCCGACAACCTGCTGCTCAGCCGGCATGGCATCATCAAGGTGGCCGATCTGGGCATTGTGAAAACGCCCGTGCGTGCCGGAGAAGACCGCCCTCGGCGCGGCGGCGGCCGCTCAGCCTTCGCATGTCAATCCGTCGGCGCCGACGGTGGCCACGATGGCCGGCGTGGCGATGGGAACGCCCGCCTACATGGCCCCGGAGCAAGCTCGCGACGCCGCGCACGTCGACGCCCGGGCGGATATTTACTCGCTCGGCTGCACGCTTTACGCCCTGGTCACCGGCCGTGCGCCGTTCGCCGGCAAGACGGCCGCCGAGGTCATGACCAAGCACGCCACGGAACCCGTTCCGCCGCCCGACGTGGTGGTGAAGCGAGTGCCCAAGGCGCTTTCAGAAATCATTCTGAAGATGGTCGCCAAGGCGCCTGAGGACCGTTACCAATCGATGTTGGAAGCAGCCAAAGCGATGGAGCAATTCCTGGGCGTGGAAAGTTCCGGTCCGTTTTCGCCGCGCGAAGAGCACGCCGAAACGCTCGAGCAGGCGGTCGCCCAATTCAACGCGTGCCCCGCCGCTAAAGTCCGTGCTAAATTGCTGCTCGGCGGCGCCGCGCTGTTGGGCCTGGTCGCCGTGGGGCTCGTGTTCGCGTCGCCTGCCTGGGCCGGCGCCGCGCTGGGCCTGGCGGTGCTGACGGCGGCGTCGTACTTTGTCTTGGACGGCATTACGCAAAAGACGCCGCTGTTCGTCAAAGCCCGCCAACTGGCTTTCGGCGCCAGTTGGAGCGACTGGGCCATGGCCGCGATCGGCGGCTTGTTGCTGCTGGTCCTGCTGTACCTGTTCGGCTGGCTGTGGATCTGGCTGGGCGTGTTCGTCCTGGCGGTGCTGCTTGCCGCGGGCGTGAGCCTCGGCCTGGGCCGGAAGATTGCCGCCGATCGGCGCGAGCCGCTGGATCAAGTTGAGCAGATGTTGAAGTCGATGCGCTTGCAAGGTCTCGAGGAAGACGCCTTGCGGCATTTCGTCTGCAAGTACAGCGGCCAGCAGTGGGAAGCCTTTTATGAGGCGTTGCTGGGTTACGAAGCGAAGATCGCGGCCCGCGAGCGCTGGGGCCAAGGCGAGCGCGGCGCGGCTCGACCTCGCCATCGGGCGTGGCGCGACCCGCTGATCCGTTGGATCGACGCCCGGCAAGAGGCTCGCCGCCAGCAACGGGAACGCAAGCACTTGCAAGCCGTCGAAGAGCAGGGCTTTCAAGCCGCCGGGCTCGACGCCGCACAAGCTCGCCGAAAGGCGGAACAAGCCGCCGCCGCGTTGGTTTCGAAAGCCGCCCGGACTCGCAAGGCGCCCGTCCAGGCCGCGCCAGTGGAAAGCGGTTCTTCGGCGTCGGCATGGGTTGCCGGACTGGTCGGCGGCAAAATGCGATTTGCCGCCGGCGCCTTTTTGCTGACCGGCAGCCTGCTCTGGATGCACCAGAATGGCATGCTTTCCCAGCGCAACTTGAAAGCTCTCAAGTCCGAAGCGACCAAGGCCGTCGAGTCGCAGGACTTCAAGAAGCTGACGGACGTCGAGCAGCTCAAAGAGAAGCTGCCGGACTTTTCCAAGCTGCAGGATCTCAAACCGGACGTCAAGCTGGCCGATTTGAAAGCCAAGCTTGAAGGCGCCGGCAAGTCGCGCAAGCCGCTCGCCTTACCGCTAGCGCCCGAGTGGCTCGTCCGCCCCTTGGGATCGTTCAGCGCTGGTTTCGCCGGCTTGCTGCTGCTCGCCTCGGCAATGATGAGCGGTCGCAAAGTCGCCCTCGCCGTGCTGCTGGCCGTGGCGGCTTTCGCGGGCCAATTCGCGGGTTTGCCGTGAGCGCGCAACGGAATCCTTGAAGATTCCGTGGCGCCCACTTGACTCATTCCGGAACTCTCACGGATTCCGCTGCGCGTGCGCCGTCCAGGTCCAGTGACGATCGGTCGTCTGCCGCACGCCGGACGGATCAAAACCCAAGCGGTCCACCAGTTCTCGCATCTCCTGCAGGCTGAGCGCCGCGCGCAGCGAGGCTTCGAAGAGCTGGCGTTGATGCGCATTGGCCGAGCCTGCGTAGGTGGAGACCAACAACGCCACTTCGGCGTCGTCTTGCGGGCGGAGCAAATCGCGGAAGAAGAGCAGCCCGCCGGGACGAATCACGCGGCAAGCTTCAGCCAGCGTTTGGGCCGGTTCGGGAATATGGTGCACGATGCTGTTGGAAATCACGGCTGCGAACGTCTCCGCGTCGAAAGGCAGCTCCTTGGCGTCGATCCGTTCGAGGGCGATCGTTTCGCTCAAGCCGGCGGCTTCGATATTTCGCCGCGCCAACTCCAGCATGCTGGCGGCCAGATCGATTGCCAGCACGCGCGTCTCGGCCGAGCGGCGGTTGAGCGCGATCGGGATTTGCGCCGTGCCCGTGCCCAGGTCGAGAATCTGGTTCGCCGCTCCTTTCAGCGGCGCCCCTGCTTCTCGCGCCGCCGCAAGGAAATCTTCGACGAACGCGCCGTTCACCGCCTGGTGGTCCATGGAGTCGTAATCGGCCGCTTCTTGCGGACTGTCCATGGCTTCCGGTTCCAACACGCGAGACAACATGACGGACTCCTGATGAGGGCCTGTTTGTAGCGGAAGTCGTGAGACTTCCGGGCGCCTTACAAGCTTCTCAAACCCCAACGCGACACGGCGGCGTAATCGCGGCTCATCGCAGTCTTCACAGATTCCACGACGTCGATGAATCGTCAATCGGCCGACGGGGCGCCCGCCATGGTCGTGTCCGGCGAGCGAACCCAAAAGCTCCAGGCAAACAAAATGACGGCCAGCAATCCATAGCCCGAGGCGATGGCCAGCGGCGTTTGACCGGCGGCCGACTTGGGCAGTATCTGAGGCAAGTCCCAGGGTAAGGCCAGGGGGCTGCCGGGTAGCGGCGAATGAATCACGCCGAACAGCGTCGCCACGGCGCCCGTAGCAATAAATGCCGCGGCTGCTCGCAGCCGGCGATCGACGAGCATCGCTACGGTTGAGGCCCAGAGCAGGCTGGTCACGATGAACCCGCCGGAAAGAATCCGTAACGTCAGGAGATTCTTGGCCAACAGCGCCGTGGCCGGTTGTTGTTCGAGCGCTTCGATGGAAAGCTGCGCCGCGCTAGCGCCTGGTCAGCATAAATCACGACCAGCGAGGCCAGCGCCGGCGCGCAGGCCATGGCGACGGCCGGATAGTGACGGCGAGGCGTGGCGTGAAAGCTTTGGGCCGTGATTTCCAAGCCGACGAAGATCAGGACCGGAAACACGGCCGCCTTGGGAATGGCCGCGTAAAGGTAACCGAAATAGCCTAACAGGCCGGCGCTGCCGATGAACAGCGCGGTCGCCAGCGTGTACGCGGCGCGGCCCCCCATGGTCTTGTAGGCCGGGTGGCCGATGTAAGGCGTGGTCTGGATCACGCCGCCACAAAACCCGGCGACAAGCGTAGCCAGGGCCTCGACGGCAATGACTTGCTCCGTCGAAAACTCGTCGCCCGCTGCAGCGGCACTTTCCGTGCAATCGATGCCGCCGACAACCGTGGCCAGGGCAAAAGGGATCACCAGCGGCAGGTAACGAAGCGAGTCTCGCCAGGCGGCCGTCCAGCCGAAATCGAAAGCTTGGAGCCACTCGTTCGGCAGCACGGCGTCGGCCGGGCGCAGCGGAAGCGTTTCCGCCTGGCTGAAGCCGAAGAACTGCATGAGGTAAAAAACGATTCCCCCAACCAGCAGGGCGCCCAGCGCTCCCGGGAGTTTGCCGGGCAGGTCAATTCGGGCCACAAGTGTCGTCAAAATGATTCCGAGTGAGACGAATCCTGCAACAGGGTGGTGCAGTATCTCGATCAGCGGGAGGAAGCTGATGAGGACCAGGGCGATCGCGGCCAGAGAACCTAGGAGTCCTGCGCAGGCACGACGCGGCGGATCCATCCCGCGCCGAGTGCGCAAAATAGCTTGAATACGCCGCTGGCGACGATGGCGCAAATTCCAATCTGCCAAGTATGTTGTGCCGCGGCGTGCGGTTCCATGCCGGCGGCCGTTGCGGCTTGAAAGGCGGGCCCTAAAACGAAGAAAACCATCCCGAACGTGCTCGGTGTATCCAGGCCTAAAGGCATGGCGGTTATATCGTTGCGTCCGGTTTTTCGGGCCAGTCGAAAGGCCATCCAGGTGAATATCAGATCCCCGACAAGCACTCCGACCGCTGTACCCGGCACCATGTAACGCAGAGCAAAAGTTGCAGGGAATCCGAAGGCCGAACTCATCAGTCCGACCATCAGTACCAAATCGGCGACGTTATCCAACATCAAGCCAAAGAAGGCGTTGACGTCGCCAGCGGCGGCCCAGCCATATCGTTTTTCTTGGTCGGCGCTCATCCAGGCACGCGAGTTGCAAAGGGGTAAGTCGTGAAAGTGAGAAGTTCGGCGCCTGGCTGTCAGATTGGCATGCCGGCCCCGAGTTTTACGATCCGGTCGAAGCGGTTCACGGCTTCGCTTATACTTCATTAACGGACAAGAGTTTACGTCGGCAAAGGGAAAGTTGCTGCGCCATTTTTCCCGAGCCGATGAACCCTTGGACGTAGGACTCGTATAGAATCATGAGCGAGACGATCGAAAAGAAGCGTGTTCCTGCCCGTAAAGGCTCCGCCTGGTTGGAATCAACCGACGAAGAACTGTTGACGACGTATTGTCGGACGGGCGACCGTCAGGCATTTGCGACGTTGGTGCGCCGTTACGAGCGAGAATTATATAGCTACCTGAGGCGTTATCTCGGCGACGGGGCGATGGCCGAAGACGCGTTTCAGGCGACGTTTCTGCAGGTGCATTTGAAATGCGACCAGTACGAGGAAGGTCGCAAGTTCCGGCCGTGGCTGTATACGATTGCGACGAATCAGGCCATCGACGCCCAACGCCGCAACAAGCGGCATCGGCTGGTGAGCCTGGATCGGCGCAATACCCGTGACAACGAAAGCGACCTGGGTTCGTTGGTCGAGTTGCTGGTGAGCAAAGAGACGGGGCCGGTGGACCAGTTGGAAGCTGAAGAGCGACACGAGTGGGTGCGAAAGGCCATCCGCGAATTGCCGGAACAGTTGTTCAACGCCGTGAATCTGATTTATTACCAAGGGCTCAAGTATCGCGAGGCCGCCGAGGTACTGGATGTTCCGGTCGGCACCGTGAAGAGCCGCTTGCACACAGCTATTCTGAAGCTCAACGAAGCGTGGAATAGCGCTCGCTTAACCGGAGAGAAGTAGCCCATGCGTGAGCAGTTGCTCGGCTATCTGCTGGGAGCACTTGAGCCGACGGAACACGAAATGGTCGAGGCCCGGTTGGCAGACGATCCGGCCTTGCAGGAAGACCTGATGCGGCTGCGAGACAAGGTGGCTCCGCTGGCCGCGGACGACGAACACGAGGACTACGAGCCGCCCGTCGGGCTTGCCGCCCGGACGTGCAACTTTGTCGCGGCTCGCGCCGGGCAGCCGCCGCAACCGGCGGCCGACCTGGTTCCGGCCGGAAGTTGGCGGCTGCAAGACTTGCTGGTTGCCGGCGGGATTTGCATCGCCGCCAGCCTGCTGGTCTTCCCCGCCATTTCCCACAGCCAGTTCAAGGCCCGCCTGACGGCCTGCCAGAACAATCTCCGAGAGATTGGAACGGCACTGACGCACTACAGCCAGGCGCACAAAGGCTATTTTCCTCTGGTGCCGCAACAAGGCAAGCTGGCCGTGGCCGGGGCCTACGCTCCGATGTTGCGCGAAGCCGGTTTTCTGGAAGACCCGGCCCATTTGATCTGCCCCGAGTCCCCCTTGGCTCAGCAGCGCGATTACAACTTGCCGTCGATGGAAGAAATCGAGGCCGCGCCAGCCAAGCGGCTTCCCAGATTGCATTGCCGGCTGGGAGGGAGCTATGGCTATTCGCTCGGCTATGTGCTCAATGGCGGCTATCACGGCCACCGAAATCGCGGCCGCAGCCATTTCGCCTTGATGGCCGATGCGCCGGATGACGAGATCTCCGGCCGCAGCGGGAATCACGGCGCCTGCGGCCAGAACGTGTTGTTTGAAGATATGCACGTCGGCTTCTTGAAGTCGTGCCGGCTGAGAGAGTGCGACGATCATATTTACGTCAACACCCACGGCATTGTCGGGGCCGGCATCGGCCCGGACGACGCCGTCATTGGGCGCAGCTCGGCGCCGCCCGTCATTATGAACACGGCGAGCGGCCGGTAACGCCGGCCGTAGGCGTACGGGCGTTTCTTTTCCAACCCGCGCACGTTTGGCCGCCGGCATCGCGCCTTGATTGCCGTGTCACAGGCCGTTCGCGCCGCCAGGACGTCGGCCCTTTGCTTTGTCGCCATGCTTGCCTCGGCCCTCGCCAGGCGCCATGTTGGAGGCTGCTGAGAGCGAGTCCTCATTCCGGAGCGAAGCATGCCCTCTTTCCCGCAGCGGCTGGTCGATTGGGTTTCCTGTTACACAATCCCGGACATTCGTTCTGGCGTGCGCCTCATGCGGCGGCTCTGGTTGAGCGCGTCGCGGCCTTGGTTGCAAGTGGAAACCTTGCGCGTCGCCTGGGCTTTGGTTCTCGTCGCCGAAGCTTTCGTCGCCGCCCAAGCTGCTGAGCCGGAGAGCAATCGCTCTGCTCCGACGCCGATTCAGCTTTCGGAAGATGCGCTTCGCATCCATCGTTCCGCGCTGCTGATCGACGGCCACAACGATTTGCCTTGGCGGCTGCGGACCGACTTCGGCTCGTCGCTCGATAAGTGCGACATCGCGCAACTTCACTCCCCGGACAAGTTGCAGACGGACATTCCCCGCTTGCGGCAAGGAAATGTCGGCGGACAGTTCTGGTCGGTGTACGTGCCGGCGGAAACGATGCAAGCCGGTACGGCTTTGCGCGACACGCTGGAGCAGATCGACCTGGTCAACCAGATCATCGCCCGCTATCCCGACGTCTTCGAACTGGCGCTGACGGCCGACGACGTGGAGCGGATCCGCGGTCAAGGCAAGATCGCCTCGCTGATCGGCGTTGAAGGCGGGCATTCCATCCAGGATTCGATCGGCGCACTGCGGCAACTCTACCGGCTTGGCGCCCGCTACATGACGCTCACGCACAGCGACACGCTTTCCTGGGCCGACGCCGCCACCGATGAGGCGAAGCACGGCGGGTTGAGTCCCTTCGGCGAAGAAGTCGTCCGGGAGATGAACCGGCTGGGCATGCTGGTGGACATCTCGCACGTTTCGCCCGAGACGATGAAAGACGCCTTGCGGGTCTCGCGGGCGCCGCTGATCGCTTCGCACTCCTCGGCCTACGCTGTTGCGCAACATGCCCGCAACGTGCCGGACGACGTGCTCGAACTGCTCGCCAAGAACGGCGGCGTGGTGATGGTGAACTTCTTTTCCGGTTTCGTCGAACCCGGTTCGGCGCGGATGATGGCTGACATGTTCGCCGTGCGGAGAAAGTTCAACGCCGAATTCAACGCTGACAAGCAGGCGGTCGAGGCGGCAATGAAACGCTGGCGACAAGAACACCCCATGTCGCCCGGCACGGTACACACGGTCGTCGACCACATCGATCACATCGTCCAGGTCGCCGGCATCGATCACGTGGGGCTCGGTTCCGATTTCGACGGCGTCTCGATGACCCCCGTACAGCTTGAAGACGTCTCCTGCTATCCGTACATCACGCAGGAACTTTTGAACCGCGGCTATCAGGAGGCGCAGATTCGCAAGATCCTGGGCGCCAACGCGCCGCGAGCCCTGCGCCAGGCGGAAGAGGTCAGTGCCAGGCTTCGCGGCCAGAGTTCCGAGTAACGAATCGAGTTTGACGAAGAGCTGCTGTCTGGCCATTGTGACTCGGAACATTGCGCCGGGTCGGGAGACAGCGCACGCGGGCGCCGCCCAGCAACAAGCAACCGAGCCCGCCAGCGGAGCACGGCGGGCAGCGCCTGGCGTTTGCATAGGGCGGTTGTGCGGTCCATCTCGCCTGAGGCCGCGTTTGCTCCGGCACGTCCGGGGCTTGTCCCCCGCGCACCGGTGATTGACAGGCTCAAACTTGCGTGCCGAAGCGCCTATCAGGGCCCCATCAGACATGCTTTGACGGCTGTTAGTGCCAGGGATCGAATAATCCTCCCAAATCACAGCCAAAACGAGCCCAGAGCCCGGCTCCTCGGCCCGCGTTCTTCTGCCTCACGTCTATGCGAGCGTCGCGGCGGTTTTTCCGAGGCATGACTCGAATGACCAAACGCGTTCGAGAAACGCGGCACAGGCTACGCCGATTGTCGGCGTCTTGCATTTCCGCCCAGCGTTCACATGTCGGGCAGCCGGCGGCCAACCACTGGCGCAGCTCATGGACGGTGCGAACGCAAAGTGCGGCCGATCCGAATCGGCAACGGGCATCGGCCCGATTGGTGAAAGTGCCCGCCAGTGCCGCACGCTTACGCCGAACATGCCGGCGGCCGTTTGGGCATCGACGGCTAAGGGCGTAAACGCTCCGGACGAACGCGGTCGCCGGCAAGTCGTCGGGCGGTCGCCAGCCTTCTGCCAGCCAGGCGTCGAGGTCGGCCCGTTGCCATCGCAGAAGTGAGCCAATTTTCAGCGGCTTGGGCATTCGGCCGGCATCGGCCATGCGATATACGTGGCGTGTCGAACAGTCGAGAAGTGCGGCCACCGCTCGGACGTCGAGGAGGGCGGGCGCATTGGCCGGCGGAGCACCGGCGGGGAGAGGATTGGTCATCGAATAGACCCCTGTTTGCCATGATAGGCGAGCACGGCGCTTGCCTGACAGGCGGAGTCTACGGGCGACTTACGACGGAATAATTCGGCCGCCTATTTATTGTCGAACGGTCTAGAAATGACACGTTTTTCCCGTGTTTGAGCGGGGTTGGCTGAGGCACCGGAATAATTCGGCGGCTCTCGACGGGGCTTCGTCGCGAGATTTTTCCGGCGTTATTCGTTGGTCCGCCGTTCTCGTTTCCGGTGGCGGTCGATGGCGAGCCCGGCTTCACCTTGGGGCAAATCCAACTCGCGTTCCAGGTCGGCGTATTTGACGTATCGCCCCGTGTTCCAAGCATCGGCAATTCGGCGGTCCGCGTCCGGGGCTGGCGTCTGCGGCCTGCCTCGCTTCGGTCGGTTTTTCCTCCTCCCGTTCTCTTCGCCCTTCTCGCTGGCCTCGGTTGCCGGCGGTTGGTCGCTCGTTTCAGTTCGAGAAGGTCGCTCGCCGTTTGTCTTGCACCAGTTCATCACCATGTCCAATGTGCGTGTCGCGCTAGCCGCGTCCGGAATGGTTCTCGGTATTATCGGCCACGGGCCGCCGGGCAAGGAGCGCATGAACTCCCAGGCGAGTCTTACATGCCCTTGCACAACTGCCAACTCCAATGAATGGGGCCGGTTGTTCTCGGGGACAGGCTGCCAATGAAATTCCAGAGCCGAAAGCTCCGATGCCACCCGATCCGGAGCGATCAGTAGTCGGCTTGCCAGTTGTCTCGTGAAGTCTTCGAGAACGTGCTCAGAAACCGGAACAAGTGCCTTGTCGTCGCGACGACAGAAGCCAACCAGCAGGCCGCGACAGAGTTTGTCACGTATCTCAAAACAACGTTGTAACAGGCGGCACCAAGCAATCAGGTCCGCGTGGGTCGTAATCTGCTTCGGATTGAAGAAGATTTCCACGAGCCACCAGCGTTCGCCAAGTTGCTGGGCCGCCTCAAGCAACATCGGGCCATTATAGTT
>CAWAYY010000042.1:0-121605 GCA_963786255.1 Pirellulales bacterium | reverse complement strand
TGCGTGAACAGTATCGAAATGGGCCATAATAGCCTATTGACGCCGAGGCAGCTCGTCAAGGAACTTCCCGGCAATTCGGGTAAAAAAAGAAATCTGGATATGCGTAAAATTATAAGTTGTTTGTGGGTATTGCTTTAGTGCGACGACTCGGCGTCGCAGGAAGACCGTATTCTCCCGAAAAATAGGTCCGGATAGGGCTTGCCGGCTGCCGCCCTGGGAACCCGCAGCCAGCTTGCTTTCGTCGCGGTTCAATTAGATGCCTGTGAGATATAGTCGGCGTGCTGGCATCGAACGGCTTGGCGGCGGCCCAGGTTCGCCGCTGCCGATGCTTTCAGCCGCCGAGCGCCTTTTCAGCCGCCGAGCGCCGAACGACAACCCCCCTGGGGGCGCGATCGTCGCAACGCCCGTTCGCAACTTGCTTGCATTCGGCAAGCTTTGCTGGCGGCGCATTCCCAACCGCCATTCAGCTCGCCTGCTGCGAGGCCTGTACCCGCGTTTCGGCGCGTCGTACGGTTCGTCTCCCGGTCGGATTCTCTGCGGAGGCGAGCGGCATATCGTGTGCGAGCCAATGCTCGCTCGCGGCGGTTCGCAGCGTCGTTTCGGCGCTCTCCTCGGGGCTGTCCAACGAGGGCTGTCCCAGGCGCGGAAAGAATGCCCATGTATTTGCTCGATTTTCTGGTCGGTAATCTGTTGACAAGCCTGTAGCTTTGAGTTTAAGTGGCGTTCGAATCAGCAGCGGGGGCTTGCTGAACCGTCCGGTCGTTTTGCGAACCCGTGACCCTCATTCGAGGTTGCCGCGCGACGGGCGAGCTGAGTCGTTCAGCTTCGCTTCGTGGCGAGAGCGCGGCGGGGGGGCGATTTCGCCGGCGAGGAATTCTCCCCCAGCTATGCCGAACGCCGGAACAGCGAAGAGCGGCTGGCTGCGTACCGTCTGGTTTCTCGTCTAAGCACGACAGGTCGATCTCATGAAACGCTCTACCCGAGCGAGTCGCGCGCGGCGGCTTGCGCGCTCGCTATTCGCTCCGTCCGCATCCTCTCGTTCGCGAGCCTCTCGGCGATCGCGGCTGGGCGTCGAAACGTGGTTAGGCGTGGAGCCGCTCGAGCAGCGTCGCATGCTTTCCGCCGATTTCGGTTATGTGTTGCCGGGCACCTACTCTTTTTCGTCCCAACAGGGCGAAGGCGTCGTGACCGATACGGCGGGAAACTCGTACCTTGTCGCCAGTAACCGCTCGGTGGCGAAATACGATCCGTCGGGCAATCTCGTCTGGTTCAGGACCTTCACGGAAACCGTCTCCACGACGGACAAGAACAATATCGCGATCGACGATTCGGGCAATATCTATATCTCCGGCTCCTTCAGCGGTACGGGAACCTTCGGCTCGTATACGTTGTATAGCGGCAATAGCGGAAACAACGTGGTCTGGCAAACCTTCACGGCCAAGCTGGATCGCAACGGCAATTTCTTGTGGGCCCGCGACTGGATCAGCGGCGCCAACAACCGCAGCACGGGAGTCGCCGTCGACTCGCAAGGCAACGTGTACACGGGCGGCGTCTTCAGCGGAGCCATTTATCCGGATCCTTCCTTGAGCACGCTGCTGAGTACCGCGGGCGGTACCGACGCGCTGATCACCAAGTACGACGCCAACGGCAACTACCTGTGGTCCAAGCAAATCGGCGGGACGGGCTACGATGACCTGCAGGGAATTGCGGTAGACGCCGCCGACAACGTCTACGCGACGGGCCAGTTCTCCGGCCTGGTGGACTTCGACCCGAACGGAGGCGTCTACAATCTCGACGGCGGATTCTTCAACAGCGCCTACGTGCATGAAACTCGATACAGCGGGCAATTTCGTCTGGCGCGCGCCGACGGCGACGGCAATAACAGCACCAGCGCAGGCCGCGGAGTGGCCGTCGATGCCGCGGGGGACGTTTACACCACCGGCGTCTTCTCCGGCACGGCGGATCTCGATCCCACGGCGACGGGCGTTTACAACGTCAGTTCGTCGTCGCTGTTCTGGAACGACGGCTACGTTCAGAAGCTGGATTCGACGGGCGCCTTTCTTTGGGTCCGCCAGCTCCACGCGCAAAGCTCATTGTCCATGGATCCGCAAGGCATTACCGTTGACGCCAACGGCAACGTTTACACGACCGGCGGCTTCTCGAGCTCCGTTGATTTCAATGCGGGAAGCTCGCCGCGCTACCTGACCAACGCCGGCTTCAGCGACGTTTACCTCGCTCAGTACGACAGCCAGGGCAATTACGTCTGGGCGACTTCGTTCGGTTCGAGCGGCCCCGACGGCGGCTACGGCGTCGCCGTCAATCCGCTCACGAACGACGTATTTCTGGCGGGGTACTTCAGCGGAACGGTGGATTTTGATCCCGGCGTCGGCACGCAATTCAGAACCGTCTATGCGGGAGGCAGGAACAGTTTCCTGTTGAAGCTGACGCAGTCGTCCGTTAGCGGGCAGGTCTGGAACGACCGCAACGGCGACGGCCTGCATAACATCGCCGAACCCGGACTCGGCGGCGTCGTGGCGTTGCTGTACAGCACCGACGACGTCCTGGTCGGCAACGCCGACGACGCGCTCGTCGCCTCGACCGTTACCGATTCGCAGGGCCGCTACAAGTTCGTAGGCGTCGCCAGCGGGACGAATTACTACGTCAAGTTTCGCTCGCCGGTGGGCTTTAGCGCGTTCAGTCCGCAGTTCGTCGGCGCCAATGCCGGCTTGTGGAGCAGCGCGACCGCGGCGGGCGTGACCAGCGTGATTCCGATGATCCCCCAGACCCGCGACACGGAAAACGTCGGCCTGGTCGGCGCCGCGCCGGGCTTCGGCTTTGCGCTGGCGGCCACCACCGTCGCGAATACGCAGGGCAAAGCCGTGGCGACCGACTCGTTGGGCAACGTCTATTACGGCGGCATCCTCAACGGTACGGCCAATTTTGACCAGGGCGCCGGCGTCAATAACGTGACGGGGTCGAATGCAGCTTTCATTGCCAAGTACACCGCCGCCGGCGCGTTGCTGTGGGCCGAAGCCATTCCCATGAACAACAGCCAGGCGCTGACCGCTTTGAAAGTCGATTCCAACGGGAACGTCTATGCGATGGGCATGTTCACGTCGGCGGTCGATTTCAATCCGGGCACGGGACTCTATACGGTTACCGCCGACGACGTGCAGAATCCATACGTTCTGAAGCTCGACGGCCAGGGCAAGTTCGTCTGGGCTCGCGAACTCGTTGCAGGCGCCCCGCAACCGGCGCCGGGTTGGCGCTCGACTCGTCGGACAACGTTTACACGACCGGCAGCTTCTCCAATACGGCGAATTTCAACCCGGGAGGCGCTTCGGCGACGTCGCTGACGAGCGGCGGCGGCAATGACGTTTTCATCTCCAAGCTCGACGCCAACGGAAGTTTTGTCTGGGCCAAGGATTTCGGCGGCGGCTTGGCTGACGCCGGCGCCGCCGTGGCCGTTGACAGCGCCGGCAGGGTCATTGTCACGGGAGCGTTCACCGGTTCGGCGACCTTTACGCAGGGCGTGTTTTCAAGTTACACGCTGACGGGCAGCCCGGGGCCGGCGAGCACGGCCTTCCTGCTGGCCCTGAACGGGAACGGCGATTACGTCTGGTCGAAAGCGCTGGTCGCCACGACCTCCAGCGCCGGGACTGCGCTGGCGACCGACGCCGCCGGCAACGTCTATGCGGGGGGCAGTTTTAGCGGCGCGTCGACCTTCGGCGGAGTGCTCTCTTTGACCGGCACGTCCTATCTGGTCGAATTGGACGCCACGGGCGCTTTCGTCTGGGCCGACGCCTGGGACGCGACGACGAGCTTCAAGCTGAATGGCGTGGCGGTTGACTCTTCAGGAAACGTCTACGCGGCCGGAGCCTTTAATGGCACGACCGATTTTGATCCCAGCGCGGCCGGCACGGCCAGCGAAACGAGCTCCAACGGTACGGCCGACGCGTACGTCATGAAGCTGTCCGGCGGCGGCAGTTTCCTCTCGGTCGCCATCGCCACGGACGACAATGGCGACCAGGTCAATGCCATTGCAGCGGGCGCCGGAAGCCAGGTTTACGCCGCCGGCTCGATGAGCGGAACGGGGAATTTCAACCCGTCGGGAACGCCCGCCTTTCAGATTGGCCAAAGCGGCGACGCCGGCGCCTTCCTGTGGAACTTGTCTCCCGCCGTCAACGTCGCTCCCAGCTTCGCGCCAGGCGGCGACCAGACCGTCTCCGAAGACACCGGCTTGAACACCGTCGCCGGCTGGGCTTCCAACATCAGCGCGGGCCCCACAAGCGAAAACGCGCAGGGACTGAACTTCATCGTCACCAACGACAATGCGGCGCTGTTCGCCGTTCCGCCGGCCATCGACCCGGGCACGGGCGCGCTGACCTACACGCTGGCGCCCTTGGCGGTCGGCGTGGCGCACGTCAACGTGCAATTGCAGGATAGCGGCGGCACGGCCGGCGGCGGCGGCGACGTTTCGGCCGTCGCCTCGTTCACCATCAACGTCATTCAGATCAATCACGCACCCACGTTCACGGCCGGCGGGAACCAAACCGTCAACGAAGACACGGGAGTTCATTCCGTCAGCGGCTGGGCTTCTGCGATCAGCCCGGGCAACGGCCCGAATGACGTGGGACAGAACCTGAACTTCATCGTCACGGCTGATAATCCATCGTTGTTTGCCGTGCAGCCCGCCATTGACGCGACGACGGGTGCGCTCACTTATACGCTCGCTGCGAACGTCAGCGGAGTGGCCAACGTCAGCGTGGCGTTGCACGATGACGGCGGCACGATCGGGGGCGGAGCGGATACCTCGGCGCCGCAAACGTTCAAGATCACCGTCAATTTCGTCAATGACGCGCCGAGCTTCACCGCCGGCCCGAATCAAACGGTGAACGAGGACGCCGGCGCCGTGAGCGTGCCGGGCTGGGCCGCCAACGTCAGCCCCGGGCTGGGCGCCAACGAAGCCAACCAGGGTCTGACGTTCGTCATTGTCAGCAATGACAAGCCCTCGCTCTTTTCGGTGCAGCCCGCGATTGATCCGGCGACCGGCACTTTGACCTACACGGTGGCCCCGAATATCGATGGAATTGCGCATCTCTCCGTGCAGCTTAAAGACGACGGCGGCACGGCCAACGGCGGCGTCGACGTCTCGGGGCTGCAGAACTTCTCGATCACCGTCAACTTCGTCAACGAGGCGCCCAGTTTCACGCCGGGCGGCAACGTGACGGTGGTCGAAAACACCGGCCCGGCCATCATCTCGAATTGGGCGACCGGCATGAGTCCGGGCGTTGGCGCGAACGAAGCGTCGCAGTCGCTGAACTTCAACGTTACCAACGACAACAATGCCTTGTTCGCTTCGCAGCCGACGATCGACGCGCTCACCGGCACGCTGCTGTTCACTCCCGCCGCCGACGCGTTTGGCGTCGCCACCGTCACCGTTTCGCTGCAGGACAGCGGCGGCACGGCATCTGGCGGAACCGACGTTTCGGCGCCGCAAACGTTCAAGATTACGGTCGCCCCGATCAATGAAGCTCCGAGCTTTACGGGCGGCCCGAATGAAAGCAACCTGGAAGACTCGGGGGCTCACGCCTATGTTGGCTGGGCCGCGAATCTGAACACGGGCGATCCGCCGCAGATCAGCCAGACGTTGAACTTCATCGTCAGCAGCGACAAACCGGCTTTGTTCTCCACCCAGCCGGCGATTGATCCCTTGACGGGAACGTTGACCTATACGCTTGCGCCAATGCGAACGGCACGGCCAACGTGAGCGTGGAATTGCACGACGACGGCGGCACGGCCAACGGCGGCGTGGATACGTCGGGGATCTTCACGTTCGCCATCGACGTCACGCCGGTCAATGACGCGCCAAGCTATACGAAGGGCGGGGATCAGGCCGCGTACGAAGGAACCGGTCCGCACTCGGTCAACGGATGGGCGACGTCGATCAGCGCCGGTCCGGCGGACGAGAACTCCCAGACGCTTAACTTCATCGTCAGCAACGACAACAATGCGCTGTTCGCGATCCCGCCCGCCATTTCGCCGAGCGGGAACCTGACCTACACGCTGGAGCCGCACGCCAGCGGCACGGCCAACGTGAGCGTGCAACTGCACGACAGCGGCGGTACGGCCAACGGCGGCGTCGACGTTTCGGCGGTGCAGAATTTCGTGATCACGGTTCAGTTCGTGAACCAGCCGCCGAGTTTCGCGCCCGGAGTCACTCAGAGCGTAAAGGAAGACAGCGGTGCGACGACGGCGTCTGGCTGGGCGACCAGTATCAGCCCGGGCCCCGGCAACGGCGACGTGGGACAGACGCTGAATTTCATCGTCACCAATAACAATAACGCGTTGTTCGCCGTTCAGCCGGCAATCGATCCGACGACGGGAGATCTGACCTTCACGTTGGCGCCCAATTCCAGCGGCGTCGCGACGGTGAGCGTGCAACTGCACGACGACGGCGGCACGGCCAACGGCGGCGTCGACACGTCCGCCATCGAAAGCTTTACCATTACCGCCACCTTCGTGAACAAGGCGCCCAGCTTTACCAAGGGCGCCGATCAGACGATCAATGAGAACTCGGGCGTACACGTCGTCTCCAACTGGGCGACGAACATCAGCCCCGGCGTGGGCGCCAACGAAGCGGGCCAGTCGCTGGATTTCATCGTCACTAACGACAATCACGCGTTGTTTTCAATCCAACCGTCAGTCAATCCCTTAACCGGCGCGTTGAACTATACGCTGGCCCCCAACGCCAGCGGCACGGCGACGGTTTCCGTGCAGTTGCACGACGATGGCGGCACGGCCAATGGCGGCGTTGACGTGTCCGCGCTTCAAGACCTTCACGATTACGGTCAACCTCATCAACTCGGCGCCCAAATTCACCCGGGGCGTCGATCAGAACGTCGATGAAAACGCCGGAGCGCAGACCGTTTCCAACTGGGCGACGAACATCAGCCCGGGCGTCGGCCTGGCGGAGACTTCGCAAACGCTGAACTTCCTGACCAGCAATGACAACGTCGCTTTGTTTTCCGTTCAGCCGGCGATCGATCCGACGACGGGCAACCTGACCTACACTCCGGCGCCCAACGTCAGCGGCGTCGCCCACATTTCCGCGCACCTTCACGACGACGGCGGCACGGCCAACGGCGGCGTCGATACGTCGGCCGTTCAGGTCTTTACGATCAACGTCAATTTCGTGAACCACGCCACGAGCTTCGCTTCCGGCGGAGATCAGAACGTCAACCAGGACAGCGGAACGCACGTTGTGCCGGGCTGGGCGAGCAGTATCAGTCCTGGTCCCGGAGTAGATGAGCAGACCCAATCGCTCAACTTCATCGTCACGAACAACGACAATCCCTCGCTGTTTTCCTTGCAGCCCACGATCAGCGCCAATGGCACGCTGACTTATGCGCTGAAGCCGGGCGTCGTGGGCACGGCGAACGTCACGGTCGTGCTGCACGACAACGGCGGCACGGCCAATAACGGCGTCGATACGTCGGCGCCCTTGACCTTCGCCATTAACGTCCAGCACGTCAACCATGCCCCGACGATCGTCGCGCCGCTTCAAAACCAGACGGTCAATGAAGACGCGGCCGACGTCGTGCTGAGCCTGACGGGCGTGTTCGAAGACGCCGATACGGCCATCTATGGCGACGTGCTTACTTACTCCATCGGCTCCAACGACAACACGAGTCTGCTGGATGCCAGCATCGCCAACGGCGTCGTGACCTTGCACTTGAAGCCCAACCAGAATGGAATCGCCCACGTGGCCGTTCGCGCCACGGACCAGGCGCTGGCCGCAACCGACGACGTGATTACGGTGACGGTCCAACCGGTCAACGATCCGCCCAGCTTTACCGCCGGGCCGGCGCAATTGGTCAACGTCAACGCGGGGCTGGTCACGGCGCCCAATTGGGCGACCAACATCAACCCGGGACCGAACGAATCCGGGCAGTCGGTCTCATTCGACGTGACCAACGACAATCCGTCGCTGTTCTTCGTGCAACCGGCGATTCAGCGCCGACGGAACGTTGACGTACACCTTGTATCCCGGCAGTTATGGCTCGGCGCACGTCACCGTCCAAGCACACGACAACGGCGGCACGGCCAACGGCGGCGTTGATACGTCGGCGCCGCAAACATTCTTGTTGCAGGTCAAGTCGCCGCCGACCGCGACCAATGATTCGTACGTGCTCAGCACGAGCACGACCAATGTCACCCAGGCAAGCCAGGGAGTGATCGCCAACGACATCAATCCGTACGGCGGCGTGCTTACCGCAAGGATCGTGTCGCAGCCGAGCCACGGCACGGTGACCTTTAATTCCGACGGCACGTTCACCTATACGAAGGGCCCCAGCTTCCAGGGCCTGGACGCGTTTACCTACAAGCTGGTCAGCGGCACGGCCGCCAGCAAACCCGCCACGGTGCAGATCGTGTCTTATGAGGCGGCCACCGTGCGCAAGTTGTACGAGCAGGTGCTGCACCGCGATCCGGACAACGCCGGGCTGCAGTACTGGACCGCGGTCGTCCAGAACGGCCAACCGTACAGCGTCGTTGCGCAAGGCATCTTCGAGAGCAATGAGCGTCTGGATCCGATCATCCAGCAGTACTACCAGCAATTCTTCCTGCGCACGGCCGACGCCCAGGGCGTGGCTTACTGGCGAGACCAGGTCTGGAAACGCGACGGCGGGCCCGACAACGTGGTTGCGGGCATGATTTCCTCGCCCGAGTTCTTCCAGTCGGCCGGCGGAACCAATTCAGGCTGGGTGTCGGCGACTTTACAATCGCCTGCTCAACCGGCAGGCCGATACGCAAGGCCTGCAGTACTGGTCGAACGTCTTGAATCAGAACCAGATGACCCGCCAGCAGGTCGTGCTGGGTTTCCTGCACAGCAGCGAGAACTTCTCCAACGAGATCAACGGGTTCTTCCAGACCTATCTGCAGCGCGACGCCAGCCAGGCGGAGCTGGCGAACTACCTGAAGCAGATGCAGGCCGGCGCTTCGCAACGCGACGTACAGATCAGCATTATCGCCAGCACGGAGTACCGCAACACTCCCGCTCCGCCGGTTCCTGGAAGCATGAACAAGCTGAATTGATCGCAGGCGTCGTCCAGACGATTGCATCACGCGGAACCAGACGGCCGCAGTGCGGCCAACGGCAAACTTGCGCGGATTGCTTGGGTGAGACGCGAATTGGAATCCCGCCATTCCGCATGCTACGATGGCACGCGGGGTTCCCGCCTCGCCCACCGAATTTGTCGACCCGCCATGCAAAATCTCGCAACTTCGCCGCCGGCGAGCCTGATGGGGCTGCTCGCCTGGCTGGCATTTGCCCCGGCCCTGGTTGAAGCTCAAACGGCGTCCGCCGACGGCGCCGCTGCCAACGGCGCCGGCGAGCGCCTAGCGTGGACGGCCTCGCGCCTGGTCGGCACGCCCGATCCGCCGCCGCCTTACCAGGCGGAACGCGCGTTCGGCGAGTTGGCGTTCAAGAATCCCGTCGAACTGGTCAGTCTGTCAGGAAACGGCGCTGGCGGCGGCGAGCGGTTCTTTATCGTCGAGCTGCAGGGCAAGATCTATTCCGTTCCGAATACGCCGGGCGCCGGCGACGTTGAACCGGCCTTGTTCTTCGACATGCCCGCCTCGATCGCCGGGCTGAAAATGGTTTATGGGCTCGCGTTTCATCCGGAGTTCGCCAACAACCGCTACTGCTACATTTGCTACGTGCTCGACTCTGGCCTGCCGGATGGCACGCGCGTGTCGCGATTCGAAGTCGAGCCGAGCGATCCGCCGCGAGTGAAACCAGCCAGCGAGCAGATATTGCTCACCTTTCGATCCGGCGGACACAACGGCGGCTGTTTGAGGTTTGGCCCGGACGGCTGCCTTTACATTTCCACCGGCGACGCCGAGGCTCCCTTTCCGCCCGACCGCTTGGCCACCGGGCAGGACGTGAGCGATCTGTTGTCGTCGATTCTGCGGATCGACGTCGATCACGCAAGCGGGAACAAGCCGTACTCCATTCCGGCGGATAATCCGTTCGTCTCGCTCGCCGGCGCTCGCGGCGAAGTGTGGGCCTATGGCCTGCGCAATCCGTGGAAGATGAGCTTCAACCCGGCGACCGGAGAACTGTGGCTTGGCGACGTCGGTTGGGAACTGCTGGAGATGGTGTATCGCATCGAGCGCGGCGGCAACTACGGCTGGGCCGTAATGGAAGGGAGCCAGCCCGTTCTGACTGAAGGCAAACGCGGCCCCACGCCCATTCTGCCCCCCGTCGTCGAGCATTCGCATACCGAGGCGCGCTCGATCACCGGCGGCTACGTGTATCACGGCCGGCGGTTGCCGGAACTTGCCAATTGCTACCTGTACGGCGACTACGAAACCGGCAAGATCTGGGCCCTGCGATACGAAGCCGGGCAGGTCAAACGGCACGAGGAGCTCGTCGACACGGCGCTCAAGATCATTTGTTTTGGCGAAGATTCCGCTGGCGAACTGTACGTGGTCGATTATCAGGGAGGGCTCTACCGCCTGGTTGCCAACTCGCAGCCGGAGGCGAACGAGCAGTTTCCTCGCCGCTTGAGCGAGACGGGCCTGTTCTCGGCGGTCGAATCGCTTTCGCCGGCGCCGGGCGTTCTGGCCTACAGCATCGGCGCCGAGCCCTGGGCCGATCACGCCGTGGCGCAGCGACACGTGGCATTGCCGGGCGTGTCGCAAGTCGACACGACTTCGACGCCCTGGAAGTTTCCGCCCGACGCCGTGCTGGCCAAGACCATTTCGCTGCCGCTGGATTGCGAGCAGCCGGGCGTAGCAACGCGGTTGGAAACGCAAGTGCTGCACTTCGACGGCCGTGACTGGCGCGGCTATACCTATGCCTGGAACGACGAGCAGACCGACGCCGAACTGGTCGACGCCGCGGGAGCGGACCGCACGTTGAGCATTCGCGATCCGCACGCTCCCGGCGGCAGCCGACGGCAATCGTGGCGCTTTGCCAGCCGTGCGCAGTGCGTCTTGTGCCACAACACCATGGCCGGCTCGGTGCTCGGCTTTACTGCCGTGCAGTTGAACAAGCGTCATTTCTACGCCGATAGAGAAGATGACCAACTGCAAGCTTTGATGCAGGCTAAAATCCTCTCCGGCCCATTCGCTGCAGACTCGCCGAAAATGGTCGATCCACTCGAGTCGCGGCAGGATCTCAACCAGCGGGCGCGTTCCTACCTGCACGCCAACTGCTCGCATTGTCATCGCCGCCACGGCGGCGGCACGGCGGCGATCGAATTACTCTACGAACTGCCGCTGGAGAGCACGCGAGCGCTCGACGCACGCCCGACGCAGGGCACGTTCGGCATCCACGGCGCCAAAGTCATCACGCCTGGCGATCCGTACCGTTCAGTGCTCTATTACCGTATGGCCAAGCTCGGCCGCGGCCGCATGCCGCATCTCGGTTCCGAGCTGGTCGATATACGCGGCCTGGCCTTGATCCACGAGTGGATCAAACAACTGCCCGTCGATACAGACAAGGGCGTCGATGCAGGCAATGCCGTCGAGCGAGATCCGCCCAGCTTGGACGAAATCAAACGCTTGCTTGCCGCGGCGCCAGGAGACAAAACATCGGCTAACGACGCCGTCGCAGATCCCTTGCTCCCTTCGCCGCGCGAGGCGCTGCAGCTCGTACGGGCCCTGGACCAGCAGTCGCTTTCCGCCACCGTACGCGAGCAAGTCATTGAGCGAGGCGCGCGTCACGCCGACCCACAGATCAGCGGGCTGTTCGAGCGGTTTGCGCCGACGCCTTGCGCCCTCAACGGTTGGGCGCCGTCATCCGCCCGGACCAAATCACGTCGCTTGCGGGCGCCGCCGCCGCGGGCCGCAAGCTGTTCTTCGAAGCGGCGGCCGTGCAGTGCAAGAGTTGCCACCGCATCGGCGGCAAAGGCATCGATCTCGGCCCTGATTTGAGCCAGATCGGCAAGAAGTATGACCGCGCCCAGTTGCTCGAGAGCCTGTTGGAGCCATCGAAAAAGGTCGATCCAAAGTTCGCCGCCTGGCTGGTCGAGACCGCCGACGGGCAGGTGTATTCAGGCCTGCTCGTGGAACGCAACGAGCGCGAGGTGGTGCTCAAGGACAATCAGAACAAGACCATTCGCGTGCCGCTCGAAGAAACCGAACTCGTCGTTCCGCAGCAGAAATCGTTGATGCCCGAACTGCTGCTTCGTGATATGACCGCCCAGGAAGCGGCCGATTTGTTGGAGTTTCTCGCCTCGCTTAAGGGAACTTAGCCCGCCAACTCGCCTCATCGATGCCATCCCCCGGGAGACCCGCCCCATGACGTTGCCCACCCGTCGTCAGTTCGTCCAGACGGTCGGCGCCAGCTTGCTGGCCTCGCCGCTGCTGGCCGCCGAAGCCTCGAAGCCCGCGGCCCGCAAACGTCTGGCCGTCGTCACGACGCTCTGGAAGTATCGCACGCACGCCTGGCACATGGCCGAACGGTTCCTGGTTGGCTACCCGATGCGAGGCAAGTGGCATCGGCCGCCGCTGGAGGTCGTCTCGGCATACGTCGACCAAACGCCCGAAGACGATCTGAGCCGCAGCCGCGCGGCGGAGTTCGGCTTCAAGATCTACCCGACCATCAGCGAAGCATTGTGTTGCGGCGGCGACAAGCTGGCCGTTGACGCGGTGCTCGTTATCGGCGAACACGGCGATTACCCGGTTAACGAGATCGGCCAGAAGCAATATCCCCGCTACCAGTTCTTCCAGCAGATCGTCGAGGTCTTTCGCCGTTCGAACCGCACGACGCCGGTGTTCAGCGACAAGCACCTGTCGTGGAAGTTCGAGTGGGCCAAGGAAATGGTCGACACGTCGCGGTCGCTGGGCTTTCCGCTGCTCGCCGGCTCGTCGCTGCCGGTCACGTTTCGCATGCCCTCGATCGATCTGCCCTATGGCGCCGACGTCGAAGAGGCGATGGTGCTCGGCTTCGGACCGACCGACATCTACGATTTTCACGCCTTGGAAGCCTTGCAGAGTCTCGTCGAGCGGCGCCGCGGCGGCGAGACGGGCGTCAAGTCCATGCACGCCCTGCGCGGCGACGCCGTATGGCAGGCCCTGCAAGCCGGTTCGTGGCGAGACGGCGGCTGGGACCGGAAGTTGTTCGAGGCCTGTCTCTCGCGCAGCCACACGCTGGCGCAGCCGGAAACCTTCAGCGACCGCTACCCGAGCGTCGAGCAAATGCGCCAGTGGGTCAAGGAGCCGGTGGCCTACCGCTTCGAGTACGCCGACGGGCTGAAGGGGACGATGCTGCTGATGAACGGCCTTGTCGAAGACTTCAACGTAGCGGCGCGGCTCAAGGGCCAGGCCGAGCCGCTTTCGACCCAGTTTCATTTGCCCCCCAACCCCAACGTCGTCTACTCGGCCGCGCTGATGTCGAAGGCCGAAGAAATGTTCGTCACCGGCAAGGCGCCGTACCCCATCGAACGCACGCTGCTAACCAGCGGACTGGTGCAGGCCGGTCTGAAATCGCTGGCCGCCGGCCAGAAACGCCAGGAAACGCCCCACCTTGCCGTCCGCTATCAGGCGCCGCGAGAAAGTCTGTTCTGGCAGTCGTGAGCTTCGCTTAGCAGATCTGTGCTTAAAGTTGCAAAAACATCCCAGGAGCCCGCATCTTGAACCCGGCCCTTCTTCTCGCTTGCCTGTTGCTGGGCGGCGATCCGCAGCCAGCCGCCGCCGCCGGCGAAGGCAATCTGCTGCTCAATCCGGCGTTTGCGTTTCACAACTTCGACAATAGCCGCCGCGGAACCACTGACTCGGCGCAGCGGCGCCGTGGCCTGCTGGAACCAGGACGCTTACGGCGAGGCGGAAGTCTTGCGCAGCGCCGCGCGTGAAACATTTTCGTACGGAGTTCCCCGTCGAAAACATCGTGGTGCTTCACCCGGGCAAGCGGTTCTACCAGTTCTCGCTGCTGGCCGAGACGGGGCTTGATCATGGAGATCGCGTCAGCCTGTCCGTCTACGGCCATCAGACGGCCAAAGACAGCCTGCAAGCGGCCGTGCACCTGATGCGCGTCGATAGCCAGAGTGGCGAGTGGAGCGCACCAGGCGACAAACGCGTGTTTCCCAAGCACTCGCGCGGCGAATTGGTCAAAGGGCCCAGTTCCATTGCGTTGTCGGGCGAAGGCGAAGGCTTTGAAGTAAAGATCGAGAACGCCGAGATCGTCGGCGGATTCACCGAATCGCCCGACAAGTCGACCGACGAGCTGAACACGATCGGCTTGATGGTCGAGTTCGTGAACCGATCGCAGGACCAGGACGTTTACATTTACTCGCCCTGCTTGAGCCGCGGCGCGAAGGCCGTGAATCGGCTGGCTGCTAGGCGCCCGCTGCCCGAGCATTTTCGCGGCATTCCGCACAGATTCAGAAGCTATGGCGAGGCGAACCGCTGCACATCATCGTGATGGGTTCGAGCATCGACCGCGGCAGCGCCAATCCGCGACAGTTTCTTTACGACGAAGACCCTGCCTCGCCGACTTACAAGCAGCCGGTCAGCGGGCCCGACTTCGACGGCGCCAAGGTCGGACATCCCGAGTGGGACGATTACATCGCCTGGTGGCAGCATTATTTCATGTACGGCGGCCGGCTGCGCCGCGCGTTAATGCAGAAGTTCGACTACCCGATCGACAAGCTGTTGCTCAACACGATGGCCTGCGACGGCTCTTCCATCAGCGAAGCCCACTCGGGCTTTGCCGATTACGCCTCGCTGGCCTTGCCGCCTGATCCGGGGTTGAACGGCCATCGCGCGGGCAAGACGTGGCAAGAGCTTTACCCGGCGCTGTTCGAGCGGGCGGAAGGTCCGCGTCCTGATCTGGTGATCTTCGGCAGCGGCGCCAACGAGAAGGTGGACGGCGCCGATGAAGTGGCGCTGTTCGAGGGCGCCATCCGCTGGTTCCAGCGGCATTATCCCGATACCGAGTTCTTGTTCTGCATGTGGCAGAACCGCGAAAGCTATACGGCTGCCACCGGCTACCTATCGGAGCTCTCGCTGCGATACCAGATTCCCCACGTCGATTTCGGCCGCGTGTTTTATCTCACCACGCGTTACGCGAACAGCTATGCGCTTTGCCCTCGCGACGGCCATCCTCAAGCGGCCGGCCACGATCTCTGGGCGCGGCAGTTGGAGCGGGCCTTCGACGTCGCCGATCCGCTTCGGCCTGGCATTGCGCAGTTGCAGCTTCCCGAGCGGCTGAACCGCTACACGGTCGGCTGGGAGGGCGAAATGCAAACGTACAACGCCGGCGACGCCCGCATCCGCGGCGAAACGGCGTTCATTCTCGATGACACGGTCGTCAATCTGTGGGCCGGCGGCGCCGAGGAGACGGTCGGCGTCCGCATCGACGGGCAGCCGGGCGAAGGAAGCCGCCGCCGTTCGCAGATGCGGCGTGATTTGCGGAACTCGACGTTTGCCACCGGCTTGCTTTCGCTTGGGGATCGACACATCGTCGAAGTCATGGGGCCGCAAGCGAAATTGGCGGCCGTCGACGCCAAGACGGCGATTGCCAGGCAGTGGAGCGGCGTGGAATCTCCCCGTTGGCGTCTGGGCGAGTTGCGGCCGGAAGCCTTCGAGTCCCAGTGGGGCGCGCCGTTCGGCGCCCGGCAGGTTTCGATACCGGCCGGCCAGAGCGCCGAGATCGAGCTAGCGGGCACGGACTTTTCCATCGCCTACGTCGATCGAACCGACGGCGGGTTGCTGCAGGTCGAAGTCGACGGGCGCCGGCTGCTGGAAACGGCCACGAACGCTCCGTTCGAAACGGCGAGCGGCGAGTCGGTTTACCTGGAGAATCGACGCGGCATTCGCGGGCTTCCGTTCGGAATGCATGTGCTCCGCATTTCGGCGGCCGAGAACGCCGTGGCGCTGCTGGGCGCCTTCAGCTACGACACGCGACCGAATCGGCGCAACGAGCGCAGTGCTGCGCGGCGAAGCTTACCCGGGCGAAACCATCTCCTTCTCGGCGCCCTTCAAGGTCCGGCCGATCGTGCTCACGACCGGCGGCTTGAAAGCGGAAACAGCGAGCGCTACGGCCGTTCGCTTTGCAGGCGCTGGGCCGGGCGGATACGAGATTGTGGGCGAATAGTCAGTCCGTCGGGTCGTGATCGTACAGGCATCGCCACGGCACACGACTGCCTCGCCAAGACCGAGTTGACGACGGGCGACTGGCGCTGAGCTTCGGCGAAGCCTCGCTTTACTGGGGCATCGCTTCGCTCTGCCGCCAGCCACCCGCGCTGGTTGCAATTGCAAGTGCCGATTTCCAAAACCGACAACGCTCTCGCCGCTTACTTGATCTCTCGCAGGAAAACGTTCCGCCAACGGATCTCGCCGCCGTGCGTCTGCAGTTGGATTGGTCCGGTGGCAAACGGCGGCTGGCCCTTCTCGTAGTAGTTGGCCAACGGCGCGTTGTCGACGACCAGCTTGTCGTTCAGATAGACCGTCACCTTGTCGCCGACCATGGTGATGCGGAACGTGTTCCACTCGCCGAACGGCTTGTCGGCCAGCACCAGCGGCAACTGGCCGGGCGAACCTTTCGGGTTGTTGAACAAACCGCCCGAGCCCTTGTCGGCGTTGCGGTCCCACTTGCCGCCTTCCTTGGTGTAGTCCCAAATCTGCACCTGCGGAATGCCGCGCAGGTAAATGCCCGAGTCGGCCTTGGCGACCGTCTTGTATTCGAGCCGCAATTCGAAATTGCCGTAGTCCTTCATCGTCGTCAGATACAAGCCCTTGCCGTCATTGACGAGTTCGCCGTTCTCGACGGTCCAGTGTTTGTGGATATCTTCGATCGACGCCTTGTCCTTCTCGGCCCGCTCTTTCGGATCGAGCTTCAAGCGGTTGAGCGGATTCTCCGTCGAACCGCCGCGCCAGCCTTCCAGATCGCGGCCGTTGAACAAGGCGACAAATCCCTCGGGCGGCACATTGAGCGATTCGGCGTGCGCAGAAACCGTGCCCAAAGCCATAGCAATCAAAGCGAGCAACATCCACGAACGAGACGACATCAGAAGGACTCCGGCAGGAAAACGGGCAGTAGAAGGCAATGGAAAGCCTATCATCATCGAAGCCACCGTGAGAAGCAAGCAGAAGCGTCAGACGATAATTAGCCGCTAATCAACGCTAATCCTCACTAAACTCATCAGTGAAGATCAGTGGAGATTAGCGGTTCACTTACCTTTTCGCCGTTGTAGCCTTGAGCCGCTTGAGATTCCGTTGAGATGTCGGCTGCTCCGATTTGTTCGCGATCGTGCGTTTCAAGGCATACAATCGAGCGGACTGCTGACCCGCCGGTATTCGACCTCCCGCCTTCCCTGATGCGCAAGTTGAGCTTATGACCCTCGAAGCACACACCGCCGCCCGACGAACTTTTCTGGTCCGCTCCGCCGCCCTAGCCGCCGCCGTAGCGTGCGGCCCCGTATTAAACGTTCAGGCGGCCGACGAGCCGGCGAAGGCGGGGCCGATTGCCATCGGTTCAAGACGCGAATTGTTCATCGACGATTTCCTCATCGACCGTCTGCAGGGTAAGGCCGAGCAACGGCTGCACGAACCGCAACCGCAAGACGTAGTCCTTGTGCATGACGCGCCGTGGGAAGGTTCGGGCTGCGGCTACCACAGCCTGTTCAAGGACGGCGATCGGTATCGCATGTATTACAAATCGTGGCATCTCGACCTGTCGACCGGCAAGCTGCGCACCAATTCGCATCCGCTGTTCCTCTGCTATGCGGAAAGCGACGACGGCGTCCACTGGCGCAAGCCGGAACTCGGCCTGAATGAATTCGCCGGTTCGAAGGCTAATAACATCGTGCTGGCCACCGGTCACACCGGCGCCGTCAAGGCCGATCCGGGCCATGCCGCCGTATTCAAGGACGATAACCCCGAAACGCCGGCCGATGCTCGCTATAAGGCCATTATCCGTTCCAGCGGACCGCGAGGATTGTTCCCGTTCAAGTCGCCGGATGGTCTGCACTGGACGCCGATGAGCGAAACGCCGGTCATCACCGACGGCGCGTTCGACTCGCAGAACCTGGCCTTCTGGGACGCCGAGCACGGCAACTATCGGGCCTACTGGCGATACTTCACCGCAGGCGTCATTGACGACAAGAACTGGAAGCCGGCCGGCCATCGCGCCATTCGCACGGCCAGTTCCACCGATTTCATCCACTGGACCGACCAGGCGGACCTGGCGTACGTCGACTCGCCGAGCGAACAGCTCTACACCAACCAGGTGAAGCCTTACGCCCGGGCGCCGCACATTCTGATCGGCTTTCCCACGCGCTACGTTGACCGGGGCTGGTCGGACTCGATGCGAGCCTTGCCCGAGCGCAAGCACCGCGAGCTCCGCGCCGAGGCGACGCAGCGCTACGGCACGGCAGTGACCGAGGCGCTGTTGATGGCCAGCCGCGACGGCGTCCGCTTCAAGCGTTGGAACGAGGCGTTCTTGCGTCCCGGCATTGAGCGGCCGGGCACGTGGCAGTACGGCCAGCAGTACATTGCCTGGCACGTCGTGCCGACGAAGTCTGCGTTGGAAGGAGCGCCCGACGAGCTTTCGCTGTATGCGGTGGAAAGCTACTGGACCGACGACAGCAGCGCATTGCGCCGTTACACGCTCCGCACCGACGGCTTTGTTTCTATCCACGCGCCGATGAGCGGCGGCGAGCTGGTCAGCAAGCCGTTCACGTTCGCAGGCAAGAAGCTCTCGCTGAACTTCTCCAGCTCCGCGGCCGGCGGACTTCGCGTCGAATTGCAAACGCCCGACGGGAAGCCGATCCCGGGCTTCAGCCTGGACGAATCGGCCGAAATCTTCGGCGACTCGCTCGATCGCACCGTCACCTGGAAATCTCCTCGCAGCGTGGGCGAACTGGCCGGCCAGCCGATCCGGATGCGAGTCGAGCTGAAAGACGCCGACTTGTATTCGTTCCGTTTCGAAGAGTGAACGGCTGTCCGTCGCGCATGATTTCGCCCCGGCTTTGGCCTTGTCACGGTCTGAAAATCGGCAACGGCAGGGCGGCGCGGCGCGGCGGCGCAGAAAGTCCTCGCCCAGCAAGCGGGCGATTGTTGCGGCGACTTGCCCCTGCGATGTTTCGACGCTCTCTCGCACGCCGAGCGCGGGCGTGTCGGGGCCCATCGCGGCGATCCAGATGTGCTCGGCGTCGTCGACGTTCTCGCCGTGGTTGGTCCAGTCGTGGCGAGTCGGCCCACGGCCGTGGTCGGTGGTGATGATCAGCGTGGTTCGATCTCGATACTCGGCAAGTTCCTGGAGCGACGTCCAGAGCTCGCGCAGGAAGCGGTCGGCGTTATTGGCCGCGTCGAGATACAGGTCGTAGCGGCGCCCGTGCCCCCACTCGTCGGTCTCGCCCAGCCCGACGTAAAGTACGCGCGGTCTGTGGCGTTTGAGATGTTCGCGCACCGCGTCGATCATCACCAGGTCGAACGTATTGTCGGGCCAGTATCGCGGCAGCCGGGCCATCCGCGCGTTGGCTGCCTGTTGGCCGGCGCTCAGTTGCGATTCGTCGATCGGCGCCCAGCCGGCCTGCACCTTCAACCCGTTCTGGCTGCTGCGAAAGATGTAGGGAAAGACGGCCCAGGTGCAGAAGATGGCCACGCGTCCCCGATAGGCCAGCTGCTGATCAAGGAACTCGAACACCGATAGATTCGGGTTGTTCGTCATGCTGTTCGAGCGGATCCGGTCGTCGCCGAAGCCGCAGAACAACTCGTTGTAGCCCGGGTAGGAGAACTTCATCCCGTTCAGGCACTTCGCCGCTGCGCCGCGAGAGCGATCGCCGAAGATCTGGCCTTGTCGGCCCACGACGCCCCAGATGAACGGCAGCAACGTTTTGCGTCGCTCTTCCGCCGTCTTGCGCACATAACGCGTTTGTATTCGCGCCAGATCGCGCACGCCGCCGAACTGCTCGTTGATGAGCGAGTCGTCGGCGCCGCCGAACAGCTCCTGATAGCGAAAGCCGTCGAGGGTGACGACGACCACGTTTTCCGTTTTGCGCCGGCGGGTCCGCTTCTACTGCCGCCGGACATGCGCACGCCGCGCACACCATCAAACAAACTAGAACTAGCCGCTGGATTCGCTCTCGGTGCGTCATGGGCGCCTCAGGTTCTGCGTCATCTAAGTGCTCTGCTTTTCGCCATCGCTTCGGCTAGGGAGCGCGGTAGACCACCTTGCCGCCCACGACGGTCAGCACCGCCCGCAGCTTGGGGATCTGCACTTCGTCGCAGGTAAAGAAGTCGTCCGTAAGCACGGCCAGGTCGCCGAGCTTGCCGACTTCCAGCGTCCCTTTGCGCTGTTCGTCGAAATGCAGCCAGGCCGCCTCGGAAGTCATCATCTTCAAAGCGTCGAGCCGCGAGACGCGCTCCTGCGGGCCAATCAACTCGCCGGAGTCGGTCTTGCGCGTGATGGCGGCGTACATCGCCAGGAACGGATTAAACGGGTTGAGCGACTGGTCGGGATCGAAGCCTTGCATGTGATCTGAATTGAGCGATACCTTCACGCCGCCGGCGCGCCAGGTGGCCGCGCCGATGAACGGTTCGATCCGCTTGCGGCCGAAGGCCGACATCAACGCGTCGCCGTCTTTGTAGAACCAGGCCGGCTGCGTGTCGACGCAAACGCCCAGTTTCGCCGCGCGAGCCGCCGTATCGGGATGGGCGAAGTAGGCGTGGATCAGCGTGTAGCGCCGCTCGGCGATCGGCGAATCAGCGTTGGCGGCTTCGACGGCGTCGAGCACCAGGTCGACTCCTGCGTCCCCCGTCACGTGAGAGCTCATCTGCCAGCCCAGCCGATGCCCTGTGCGAATAGTGTTGTGTACCCTTTCGGCCTGCATCTGTAGTAAGCCGCGGTAGAGCGGATCGTTCAAGCCGTACAAGCTGAAGGCCTGCGCCTCGTACGGCTCTCGCATGTAAGCCGTCCCATACAGCACGCCCCCGTCGACGCCGATTTTCAAGGGGCCGATCTTGACCCAATCGTCTCCTTCGCCAAAGCGGAACGGCAGCGCGCGGATCGCCCGTTCGGCGGCTTCCTGCGTGTCGTAACCGCCGATGCGGATGGTGAGCGTGGTGCGAACGGGCAGCCGATCGGCCGCACGCATTTGCTTGTAGATCCGCCAGCCTTCCACGTTCGAGCCGCGTTCGGTAATGCTGGTGATGCCCAGCGTGATGTAGATGTGCAGCAGCTTTTCGAGGCTATCGAGTCCTTCCTCGGGCGTCGGTTGCTTTCTTGGCAGGAATTTGGCCGTGAGTGACGGCGCGTCTTCGATGACGCCCGTTGGCTCGCCGGCCGAATCGACGACGATCCGGCCGCGCTCGGGTTGTGGCGTGTCGCGAGTAATGCCGGCGGCCTTGAGCGCCGCGCCATTCAGGACTTGGAGTTGCCGGTTCGCGTATTGCCAGATGTAAGCCGCAGGCCGGTCGGGCGCCGCGGCATCGAGATCGGCTTTCGTGGGAATGCGGCGCTCGGCGATCCGCGTCACGTCGACGCGTGGCAGGCGGATCCATTCGTTCTCCGGCGTCTTGGCCGCTTGCTCGCGGACCCAGGCCTGAATCTCGGCGATCGAACCGAGCTGGCGGAACGGCTGCACCGCTTCGCCTAAGGCGGCGCCGTAGGCATGGACGTGCGTTTCATTGAGGCCGGGAATCACCGTCCGTCCGCCCGCCCGGTAGACTTCCGTCTTGGGGCCGACGTACTCCTGAGCGCCCTGGTCGTCGCCGACGTAAACGATCTTCTCAGCGCGAACGGCCACCGCTTGGGCCACCGTCCCGCGCTCGTCGAGCGAATGCACGCGGCCCCCGAGCAGCACAAAATCGGCCGGCGCCTCGGCGGCATTTGCGCTCGGCGGCTGTAAAAGCAAGAGCATTGCGAGCGACAGCAAGCAGATCGATGCTAGACGGGCGAATGGCATGAGCGGGGATTCCTGATGTTTGGTGCTGATGCGCCCAAAGTAGCAGGCACATTCCATGTACCGCCCGGCGGCGGCCGGTTGGCATTCTAATTCGCAAAGGCCCCCGCGGCGTTGCAGGCTTCCATGCAGCGCCGCCGACGACTGATGCATTTTATTCCCCATCGAACCGCAACACGCGCCGCCGCGGGACGCGGCTGGACGGCATACGGAGTATGCCTGCTCCTTTGACGCATCCCATCCTATCCGACCGATCCATCAAAGGCTATTGATGCACCGCTGGCCGCGGCTTATGCTGCCATGAAGTCGCTGCCAGAACGTTTCCGGGCGCAGACCAGGAGTAACGCACACATGCGGATGTTGAGTCTTTCGGCTGTAGCCTGGCTAGGGTTCGCTGCCTTCGCATCTGCCGGAGACGCACCGGCGGCGGATGAGAGCGCGAGTTGGCAGGCAGGCGCGGCGAGCGCCGTGATTACGCCCAAGCAAGACATGTGGATGTCGGGCTATGCGGGCCGTAAGAAGCCTTCGGAAGGCGTGGCCTTGGATTTGTACGCCAAGGCGTTGGCCCTCAAGGCCGATGACGGCGCGCCGCTGGTGCTGGTCACGACAGATCTGATTGGCATCCGCCGCAACGTGCGCGATGCTGTGGCCGAGCGCTGCCAGGCTGAATACAAACTGCCGCCGGAACGCCTGTTGTTGAACGCATCGCACACGCATTGCGGTCCGGAGTATCGGCCCCGCGCCGGGCGAGAGCAAGAAGCCGAACGGTATCAGGCTTTTCTGGAGCAGAGCCTGGTGCAGATCGTCGGTCAGGCGCTTGAGCGCCTGGCGCCGGCCAGCGTTGCGTATGCTCGCGGGCGTTGCGGCTTTGCCATGAACCGCCGCCGACCCAGCGAGCGCGGCTATATCAACCGACCTGAGTATGACGGGCCGGTCGATCACGCCGTGCCCGTGCTCTGCGTCCACGATGCCGACAAGAAGCTGGTGGCGGTCGCCTTCGGCTATGCGTGCCACAATACGACGCTCAGCTCCGTAACGCTACCGCCCGAGGAGCCCCGATACATGTTCAACGGCGATTACGCCGGCTTCGCCCAGCGAGCCTTGCAGCAGGCTTATCCCGACGCCGTGGCGATGTTTGTCAATGGCTGCAGCGGCGATCAGAACCCGTATCCCCGCAACGGCGAGGTTCCCGGCAAGCTTCCCTTGGAACTGGCGGAGCATCACGGCAAGACGCTGGCTTATTCCGTGGTGGCCGCCATGCTGGCCGGTTCGCGACCGTTGACGGGATCGATCGACGCCGCATTCGGCGAGGTGGAGCTGACCCGCAACAACGACAAGCCGACGCACATCTACCCGGTGCAGGTGATCCGCCTGGGCGATTTGCTCACGCTGGTGGCGTTGGGAAGCGAAACCGTCGTCGACTATTCGTTGCGGTTGAAGTCTGAGATCGAATCGCCGGCCGTCTGGGTCGCCGGCTACTCGAACGACTACTCCGGCTACATTCCCAGCCGCCGCGTCGCGGTGGAGGGGGGCTACGAAGCGCAGAACGATTATACGCTCGACGTCGAAGAACGGATCGTCGGCAAGGTGCACGATTTGGTCGATGCCACCGCCGCAGACAAAGCCGCGGCTCCAAACTCCGCCGCGGAGAAGCTTGAAGCTGCGAAACCCTGAAGCGGTGTGGCGCGACGTCGGGCGAACGAGCTTGCTTTTGATAATCCTCTTGCCGGAATTCCATTGGCCGTCGATCCGACGGTTTTTGCCCACCTCATAAGGTTTGCCCGCCATGCACTTCGCCTCCTTGCTGCTCGCCCTGGCCCTGGGCGCCGATCCGAATGCCGCTGCCGCCGCACAGAACGCGCTACCGTCGGGTTCTCCCTCTGCCTGGCTGACGGAGATGCTGATAGAAGACGCCTTCGCCGCCATCGACCGCCGCCGCGAGGCGTTTGAAAAGATCAAGACGGCGGAAGATGCGCGTGCCTGGCAGGCGGCCCGCAAGCAGTTCTTTATCGAGCAGATCGGCGGCGTCCCCGCGCCGGCTCGTCCGGCGAGCCAGGTGACCGGCACGATCGACGGCGGCGATCACACGGTGGAGAAGGTGATTTACGAGAGCCGGCCTGGCCATCATGTGACGGCCGTGTTGTACCTGCCCAAGAGCAAGGCGCCGCATCCGGCAGTGATCGTCTGCTGCGGCCATAGTTATGGCGGCAAGTCGGCCGACGGCTACCAGTGCGCGGGCATCCTGATGGCCAAGCACGGCGTCGCGGCGTTGTGCTTCGATCCGATCGGGCAAGGCGAGCGCTACCAGGTGCTCAACGTCTCCGGTCGCGCCGGCAAGCATACGTCCGAGCGGCCCAACGCGCGGTTGGTCGAAGTGCAGAAGCTCACGCCCGATGCGGCGCCGCAGTACAACCCGGTCGAAGAGCATACGCTCGTCGGCATCGGACCGGTGCTGCTCGGCGCCAACACGGCTCATTACCGCGTGTGGGACGCCATGCGGAGCGTCGATTACCTGCTGTCGCGCAGCGACATCGATCCCAAGCGGATCGGCGTCACCGGCAACTCGGGCGGCGGCACCGAGTCGAGCTATTTGATGGCGCTCGACGATCGGATCGCCTGCGCGGCGCCGGGCTGCTTTCTGACCAGCTACCGCCGGCTGCTGGAAACGGTCGGCCCGCAAGACGCCGAACAAAACATCTTCGGCCAGTTGGGCTTCGGCATGGACGAAGCCGACTACCTGACGATCACCGCTCCGCGACCCGTCTGCATTCTGGCGGCCACGCGCGACGCCACGTTCGACATTTCGGGCACGTGGGACTTGTTTCGGGAAGCGAAGCGGTTTTACGGCCGGCTGGGATTTCCGGAGCGCGTCGACCTGGTCGAGACCGACGACGTGCATGGCTTCACCATCCACTTGCGCGAAGGAGCCGTGCGCTGGATGCGCCGCTGGATGGTGGGCGTTGACGACGCAGTGGTAGAACAAGAATTCCCCATCTATGCGCCTGTCGAACTGCAATGCTCTCCACAGGGCCAGGTGCTGCTGATGCCAGGCGAGCGCTCGGTGTTCGATCTGAGCCGCGAGTGGGCGGCCCGGTTGGCGGATAAGCGGCAGGTCCAGCGAGAAAAGACGTCGCCTGATGCGCTCCGCGGGGAAATTGCGGAGCGAATCGGCGTGGACGTCGCCCAGGCGCCCGCCGTCAGCGCCCAGGCGCCGTTGCGGAACAACCCGCACCGTCGACTTGCAAACAACAGATGTGGCTGCTGCGGCCGCACCGCGTGCCGCTGCTGGTCGGCATTGAACGTCCCGCGGAGCCAAATGGCGAGTTAGTAATTTACGTCAGCGAAGAAGGCGTGGCCGCCGCCAATTCCAGCGAGGAGCCGCTGAAAAGCTACTTGCACGAAGGCAAGACCGTGGCCGTCGTCGATCTGAGCGGTTTGGGCGCCACGCGTGCGGCGCCGGGCCGCCGCGATTGGTCGGGCGAGTTGTTCGGCCCGAACATTCGCGAATATTATCTGGCGTATCTCAACGGCAAATCCTTCGTCGGCCTGCGAGTGGAAGACCTGCTGGCCGCGACTGATCTGCTCGCCCGAAAACTCAAAGCGAACAAAGTGCATCTCGTGGCTCGCGGCGCCGCCGGCATACCGGCCTTGCACGCCGCCGCACTTTCGCCCGGGAAGTTCGCCAGCACCACGCTGCACGAAACGCTGGCCAGTTGGAACGACGTTGTTGCTACGCCCATTCCGGAGAACCAGTTGATCAACACGGTTCATGGCGCGCTGCAGACGTACGATCTGCCCGACCTGGTCGCTTTGGCCGGCGGCGCCGGTCGTGTGCGAATTATCGATCCGGTCGACGCTCAAGGACGCCCGCTGAAAAACGCTCCGGGAACGAAGCGGTAAGGACGTTCTGAATCACAGGCCGCGATTTGCCCCAATCGAATTGATCATGATTTTCGGGCTGCCATGCTTTCCCGCGAGCCTTGGCGAGCTGGTAAGCATGCTTCCCGACCCTTACGGAGCATGCCTACGTCGGCGAGGCGCCGACGAAAGGCATGGCGCCTCATAGTCCGTCACGGATTCGCTGCATCCAAGAATTACGGCCGGCGATTTGGCGGGTGTTATTCCCCGGCGCCCTGCGAGCGAATGTACTCGAACAGGTCGGCGGCTTCCTGGGCGGTCAAGTCGCTGAGCACGCCTTCGGGCATCAAGGACTTCTCGCTCTTCGCAATTCCTCGATGTCATCCCGCGCGATGCGGATGAGTTTCTTTTCGGCCGTCTTGACGACGACCGCCTGATCGTTCTTCTCGACGAGCAGCCCGCTGAGCAGCCGACCGTCGGCCGTGGCGATGGCGTAAGCGGCGAACGGCTCGTCGATCTTCTGCGATGGTCGCAGCACGTGCTGCAGCATTTCAGGCAGCCGGGCGTATTTTTTGTTGATCTCTTGCAGCGTGGGCCCGAGCGATTGGCTCCTGTCATCGAACTCGTGGCACGCGCGGCAGCGGGCGCCGTCGCTGAAGAAGATCAGCTTGCCCCGTTCGTGATCTCCCTTGCGGCTGAGAACCAGCTCCGGATCGAACTGGCGCCCAGCGTCGCACGCCGCTGCGACTCGGGCAGGAACGCTTCCAACAGACCGCGAACGTCGCTCTTCGGCGATGCGGCGCCGAGTGATGCAGCCAGCTTGAAGTCCGCTTCGGCGAGATCGCCCGCGTGCATGCGGACGGCCAGCGCCAAGGCGCCGCCTGTCGAGTTCAACAGTTCGCGGATCTCGGCCTCATGCGGTTGGCCGCCGTTGTCACGGTTCGCGAGCGCCAGCAAGGCTTCGGACTCTGGGGCGCCTTGTGTGACGGGGCCGGAATGGGCGCCTTGTGTCGCGGACAGCGAGCGGAGCCACGCGTCGATCAGCGTGACGCCCCGGCTGTCGACGACGCGCGAGCCGATATAAGGCATCCGCGCATAACCCAGCTTCGACATGCGATACATCAAGATGCTGCGATACGGATCGCCTGGCACAATGATCCGGGCGTCTTGCAGGCCGAACGTGCCGATGCCTGTGCCTTTGTTGGTGTTGAGCTTGTCGAACGGCAGATCTCTGCGCAGTAAAAACGAAACGATCGCGTTGCCGCCGGGCTGGTGGCACATGCTGCAATTGACGTGCAGGTAGGAGCGGGCCCGATCTTCCAAAGGTTGCTTGGGATCGTGCGGATCGACGCAGCGCCAGCGGATCGTCCGCGGAAACGTGCGGCGGTTCGGAGAAGACGCCTTGCTCCATCAGCCAGGCCAATTGACTGGCCGATTGCGAACGGGCGTCGACTGCCGCGCGGTCGAACTGGTTCGGCACAAAGCCGAGTACGTAGCCCGACTCTGCATTGTGGCACGCCTTGCACTCATTGACGGCATTGACGTGCCAGGTTCGCTCGACGTATCCGTTCTTTGCCGCCGGATCGGCGAGCCGTAGCGGGCGGTTGGCGCCGATCGACTCGACCAGATAGGCCTCGGCGCCTGACTCGTCCCACAGATAACTGTAAGGGCGCCATGTGCCGCGTTCGTAGTGCAGGATCTGCGTTTCCAAACGAGTCGGTTCGTTGCCCTGCCCCGACTCAACGGGCAAGGTCAGGTGCTTGGCGAATACGGTCCCTTCTGGATAGACGGCCGCGGCTTGTCTTTGCCGGGCTGGATCTGGCCGGCGCCGGGAATCGCCGCCCAGCGCCTCGGCCTGGCGCCATCCATCCAGCGGTTGACCTTCACGGCGTAAGGCACGACGCCCGGCGCGGGGGTCATCGTTTTGAGTGAAGAGAACAAGCCCGTCTCGCTCAGCCGCCGGGAAAGCTGGCGGATGTATCCGGCAAGTCCGAGGGGAGCAGTTCATAGATTTGGCCGGTGAAATCGTAGTCGAGCACGTACAGTTCGCCCTCGCCGCCTTGCGTGAAGGAGACGATTCGCTGGTCGGTGTCGACTAAGGTCGATGCGAATACGAGTTGTCCTTGTCCGGCCGCAGCGGCCCAGATGGTGCCGGTGATGTAGTCGCCGTAGATGAACGAGCCGACCAGACCGGGCAGCTTGGCGCCGCGATAGACCGGGCCGCCGATGACCGAGTTGGCCTCGGTGTGCGGGTGGTCTATGACCGGCGGCAGGATGGGCGTCGGTCCCGGCTTGACCTCGGTCCGCAAGGCGGCGCGGCCTTCCATGATCGGCCAGCCGCAATTGCCCCCGCGGACGATGCGATGCACCATCTCCCACGTCTCCCAGCCGTTGTCGGCCGCGAACACGTCGCCCGTTTCCGAATCGACGCCGAACTTCCACGGGTTGCGCAGGCCGTAGGCCCAGATCTCGCCGCGGGCGCCTTTCAAGCTCGACGAACGGATTGTCTGCCGGGATCGAATAGGCCGCTCGGCCTGGCGATGATCGACGTCGATCCGCAGCACGGCGCCCAGCAGGTCGGAAACGTCCTGCCCGGTGGTCCGGCCGTCGGGCGGGTTGGGCCCGGCGCCGTCGCCCGTAGAGATATACAAGTAACCGTCCTTGCCGAACTCCAGGCAGCCGCCGTTGTGGCCTCCCGACGGCCACGTGAGTACGACCTGTTCGCTGCCGGGGACGGCCCGCGGCGGCGAATCGCCATCGAGCGTGAACCGCGAGACGCGCGTATGGCCGCCGCCCGCCGGATGGACGTAGCAGACGAACAGGTAGCGATTGTCGTGAAACTGCGGGTGAAAGTCGGCATCCAGCAGCGAGACGCTTTTGCCGGCCAGTTCGCCTGGCAGCCAGGCTTGCAAGTCGACGACCAGATCGGCCCGGCTGACGTCTGTTTGCTCAGGAAAGCTGAAGATCTTCCCGGTTCTCTCCGTCACCAGCAGCCGCTTCGCGTCGGGGAACTTTTCGACGCAGGTCGGCAGTTGAAAGTGCAGCTTCGGAAACGCCGGCGCGAGCCGATAGGGCGCCGGCGGCTCGGGCGAGCCATGAATCCGCGACATCGTCCACGCCGTTCGCCTGGCCCGGACTTCTCCGCTCCGACCGCCGACGCAGCGAGCACGCACAACCCGATGCCGACCAGCCGCGGTGAAACGCAAACACGACGTGCCGCCTGAACGCATAAAGAACTCCGAGACGCTGCTTGACGAACGGGCTTAAGGATTGGGGGCCAATATCGACCTATCGGGCGATTAAATTCGAGTGTCGGCAAGCTTACGAGTGTACCATGCCGGGAAGACGGTTGGGACATGGCCGAGCCACGCGGCACAAGGAAAAACGCCGCGAACCGTCGTCGTTTTTGGAGCCGCGGAGGCGCCCTCCCGGACACCGCATTTCTTCACGGCGGCAACGGGGACGCGCGAACCGTGGAGCAGCAAAGATTCTCTATTCTCTTCGAAGTTACGCCAAACCGGGCGCCAGTCCTCCGGCCTGGAAGAGGCGTCGGCATTGAAAACTGTTGCGGCGGGCGATAGGCTGTGAGCGTGGCTATGAAGATTCTTCCTTCTACTCCTGATAACTAGAGTCTTCGCTTTCCACATTTTGGCTCCCGGCGGCCGGGCCGGGCGCTGCCATTGATCGGGCAATGAATACCATCTACCTACGCCGCTGTCGCAAGGTTTCACGTCAAGCCCGGTGCTGGCGGCGTGTCGACGACAGCATCTCGCACCGCATGCAGAAGAATATCGAGTCGCTCGGCTTCGTGCTATCCCAGGCGCTGCCTACGCGTCTTGAAACGCTGTCGGTCGAGCGTCTCAGGCTCTTTTTACAAGAGTCTAGTCAAAGACTTGCGAGCTGACGTCGCCTCCATCGGGTCTTCACGCCGATGTATCCGAATTTTCCCGAGCAGGTGATGGAGTTGTCAGAGGCCAGCCTGTACCTGAATGCCATCCGGCACTACCTGACCAATTTGCGTCCCGCGTATGAAAAACAGCGTCGGCTGCCGCTGCGCAAACCGTTGATTTGCAGGTCGTCGATCTAGGGTCGCGAGAAGATTTCGAGAATCTATTTACGCGGTTGGCGAGTCTCGCGCACTTCGCTCTCGGCGCAGGACAGAGCGATATCGCCTGGTTCGCAGCCCAGTATCGCGACGATCTAGCGAGGTTATTGCCCCGCTGAGGTTCCCGTCAGAGAGAACCTCGCGATCATTGCGCACAGCTCATGTCTTTGACGAACCTGACGGACTCGTGGCTTGACGAAAGAATACAAACCGCGACTGACGTGCTGCGATTGGCGGTTGCCTTGAGCGATGGCGACGTATCGTTGGCTGATCCGACAAAGTTTGTGACGTTCAGGCGGCGCGAACGAAGGCGAATGTTACGCTGGATCGAAACGCTCGCCGCAGGAGCCGACGGGCGACATATTCGGCACTGGAAAGAACGGTGGAAGCGGCTCGGCGAACGCCTGCACCCGCGGGAATTCGAGAAGCAATTCCCCAAAGCCGCCGCTTCATTTGATACGCCTGCGCAACAACGGTGCGTACGTGACCTTTAACGGGCGTGTCGAAGAGCGATTGAGAGACCGTGACGTCGCCGGCGCCCTCGAACTCTTAATGCAGCGACCTGGAGAGCTTAACGAGGCGTCTCGACCATCTGTTGCCTCGACGGTAATGCGGAAGGCGTACTCAGTGCGTTCGAGCGCATTGCCGAGCGCGTGTCAACGCCCGTCCTGCTGCAAACATTCACGCACTTGCTCCATCGGGATCGTCCGCAGTCCTTGCGAATCTTCTTCCCCAAAGGGGACGTGGCCAAGGTCCAGGCCATCGCCAATCAACTGGCCCCCGTTACCCCCCGGATCGGCGACAAAAGCAGCGGCCATCTGCGAGGCACCTCTCGGCCCGATTCGCGAGCTTGCCTCCGCTAGGCAAATGTTATCTCGACCCCGCACTGGCGGACTATCTGGTTCCCTTCTCTCGCAACGCTCCGCGGCGAAATCCTTGCGGACTCTGGTCCGCGGAAGCAAGGTTCCGCTGCCGGACGGCAACGTCGTGCGATTCTTTCTTTGGTGGAAAAATGGAACCAGCCGGACTGACATCGATTTGTCAGCCGTGCTGTATGACGCAGAGTTTAACTATCTCGACGTCGTATCGTACTACAACCTCAAGAATTTTGGCGGCCATCACGGTGGAGATATCGTGGATGCTCCCGAAGGCGCCGCCGAGTTTATCGACCTGGACATCGAACGAACGCGGTCGGGGGGAGTGCATTATGTCGTCATGTCGCTAAACAGTTTTACTGAGCAACCGTATTGCGACTTGCCGGAATGCTTTGCCGGTTGGATGAGCCGTAAGCATGCCAATTCGGGAGAGATTTTCGAGCCGGCATGCCATTGGGGCAGAGGTTGACGTCGCAGCCAACACGCCGCATTTGCATTCCATCGATCCTCGACCTGCAGAACCGACAGGCGCTCTGGGCCGATATTTCAGTGCGCAAGCAACCGTGCTGGAACAACGTACAAAGCAACCTTTCGGGCGTATCCTTGATGCTGCGTGCCTTGACGAGCCTGATAAAGACCAACTTGTACGCGTTGTTCGATCTGCACGTCAAGGCGCATGGCGATCGCACGCTTGACAAGAATTCGGCCGATTCCGTATTCGCCGTTCGTGAAGGCATTACGCCTTTTGATTTTGGATCGAATTGCCGCCGAGTTCATGGGCTAATTAACGCGAGCCGCCAAGCCAACCCTTGCGGCAATCGCCCGCCTAGGGGAAGATATTGGCTTACGCGCAGGCGCGCCGCCGAAGGACTCGCGGCGGTCGGCCAAAAAGCAAAAGAACTCCCCCGCACGGGCCTCGGAACTTTTCGCCGCTCAACCGTGATTAGCTCGTCGCTGCAAGAAATCTGCTCGCTGTTCGGTCAGCCGGTTGCCGGCAACCCAACGCAATTCATGATCGAAAAGGCGTTCGCCTGCCATGGGCTCGAGTGGCGCTATCTGACGCTGGAAGTCGCCGCCGAAGATCTGGGAGACGCCGTCCGCGGTATGCGGGCCATGAGCTTTCGCGGCGGCAATATTACCAAGCCTCATAAGGTCGCCGTGCTCGAGCACCTCGACCGGCTGAGCGACGCGGCGGCGCGAATGGGCGCCGTCAACTGCATCGTTCGCGAAGGCCGCGAACTCGTCGGCGAGAATACCGACGGCAAGGGCTTCATGCAGTCGCTCCGCAGCGTCGTCGATCCGACGGGCAAGCGCGTGGTGCTGCTGGGAGCCGGCGGCGCCGCCCGGGCGATCGGCGTGGAACTGGCGCTGGCCGGCGCGGCAGCCATATCGGTCGTAAACCGCACGGCCGAACGGGGCCAGGAGCTGGTCGAGCTGCTCAACGAGAAGACCCAAACGCCCGCCACGCTGACGGTCTGGGTAGATGAGTACGAAGTTCCGGCGGAGACCGAGGTGCTGGTCAACGCCACCAGCGTCGGACTCAACGACCCCGATGCCCGCGTGCCGGTCTGCTGGGATGCCGTAGCGGCGGAACTGGTCGCCGCTGACGTGATCGCCAGCCCCCCCGACACTCGGTTTCTGCAGGAAGCCAAGGCGCGCGGCGCCAAGACGCTCGACGGATTGGGGATGATCGTCAATCAGGGCGCCATCGCGTTCCGGCTCTGGACGGGCATCGAGCCGGACGCCGTCGTGATGCGTGAGGCCGTGGAAGAGTTTCTTGGCTTGTAGCCGGATTCGGGTTATAAGCGACAGACAGCGTTGTCTCGCCGCACGACGTGTTCTTCAGGGGATCGGTCGCCTGGCGAGATTGCCGGCCGCCTTTTCTCCGGGCCGCGACGCGGCCGCAAGGAATGGGCGCCGCTGAAGGCGGCTCGCGAGGGACGATCGCCTGTTTTGCATTTAAACGTTCACTCCATCGGAAAGCCGTCATGTCCCTGTCTCGTGCCTTGCTGGTCGCCTTGTTGCTTCTACCGTCGGCGCTGACGGCTGATCTGCCCGCCCAGGAAGCGTCGACAGGGATCGCCCTCTTCGATTCCAACTCGCTGGCCGGCTGGCAGTACGGCCCTGAATCGGCCCAGGGCTGGCAGATGACCGACGGCGTGCTGCGAGGCGAACAGGGGGCGACGCCGCTATTGTCCGGCTGGACCTGGGGCGACGTGGAGCTGGCTTTCCGCTGGTCGACGCCGGGCGGCGGCGAGCTGACGTTATCGCTCCCCGAGGCGCCCGCCGGTCAGCAAGGGCTGGCGCTTACGCTCGCTGAGAGCGATCATGCGGGCGAGCTCCGCCAGGGCGACCAGAAGCTCTTCGCCGGGGCCAAGCTTGGCCCCGCCGCCGACGGCTGGCACGACGCGGTGTTGCGCCGCGACAAGGACCGTCTGTCGCTGGCAATCGACGGCCAGCCATGGTTCGAAGTTCATGTTCCCGCCAAAGCACGTTATGGCCTGGGGCTGGCGGTCGCCAAGGGCGAAGCGAAGCTGAGCGGACTGCGAGCGAGCGAACCGGCCGGAGAGCCGATCTACAACGGCAAGGACCTGGCCGGCTGGTGGACGCCCGGCAAGCTGGCCGGCTGGGGCGCGACTCCCGAGGGCATCGTCTGCCTGAACAAAAACGGCAATTATCTCCGCACGGAAAAGGAGTACGCTAACTTCACGCTCTCAACCATCTACAAGATGGCCAAGGGGGGCAACTCCGGCGTCGGCATCCGCACGGCCCGAGCCGGCTGGCCTTCGGGCGACGGGATGGAACTGCAACTGCTCGACGAAAAGCCGGGCATGCCCCTCACCCGGCACTCGACAATGGCCCTGTACGGCAATCTCGAGCCGATCGCCAAGGCCGACCGTTCGGAAGATTGGAACCGCCTGGCGATCAAGGCCGAGGGTTACATGATCTCCGCCTGGGTCAACGGCGTGCTGGTGCAGCAGGTCAACACGTCGCGTTTGCCGGAGTTGCACCGCCGCAATCTGAAAGGCTGGATCGGCCTGCAGGACCACAACGCGCGGATCGAGTTTCGCGACTTGCGCGTGCTCGAAGCGCCGGACGGGCCGGGGATGGAGGCCTGGTACGCTCCGCGAGTCGAGTCGGCGTCGAAGCAGGTCCTCGATCGCTTGATGAATCTCGAGACGCTGGCCGTCGACGATTCGATCCGCTCGGGCATGACCTACAAGAAGGTCGAGCACTCGGGCGAGCACGTGCTGGCCGAATTGACCGGTCCCGGCGCCGTGGTGGAAATTTCGCGGACGAACGATTCCGGAAAACTCGCCTTCTTTTTCGACGGCGAAGCGCAGCCTCGCATGGAATGCGCCGCCGGCGAGCTGCACCGTCACGTGCCGCTGGTCGGCGAGCAACGCCAGCCGCTATTGACGTTTCTGCCGTATCGCAAGAGCCTGAAGGTCGTGCTGCAGGCCCAGCAGCCGAGCGAATACCGGTTCGACTATGTGAATCTCCCGGCCGATGCGCCGCTGCAGCAATACGCCGGCGGCGAAAGCGGCGTAGGTCGAGGATTGTTGCCGGCCCTTTCGTATCGCAATCAGCAACTCGGCTGGGGCGCCCACCGCGAGGCCGACCCGCTGCCGCGGCAAATGCAAGCCCCAAGACGATCAAGCCGGGCGAGCGGCAGACGCTGATCGAACTGAAAGATGCCGGCGTGGTGCAATGGACCAAGCTGCAAGTGAACCCCGCCGTGCTGGCCAATAACGATCTATGGCTGGAGGTTCAAGTGGACGGGCAGCGTCAGCCTGCCTTGCACGCTCCGGCGCGCTATCTTTACCCGGGACTGGCGGGCAAGGGGGGCAACTTCCCCAACTTCGTCATGGTCGATCGGGGCGGGTTGACCAACCTGCTGGCGATGCCTTATCGCGACGGTCTGACGATCACGGCGATCAACCACGGCGAGCGGCCGATCTCGGGAGTTGGCGCGACCGTGTCGTACGAGCCGCTGCCGGAAGCCGACGACGCACGGTTGCAAACCCGATTGCACGGCATTTTTCAAGCCGGCGGGGCCGAACGGCGCGAATTGATTACGCAATCGGGCCGAGGGCGTTGGATTGCACTGATCTCGCAGCGGCCCGCCAACGAGCGCGGCGGCCTTGAGTCGCTGGTCGTCGATGGCCAGGACCGCCCGGCGTGGACGGATCTTTCCTGGCGCAGCTTTCTGGGCTTTCCCGCCGAAGCCGGCGAGGTGCGCCGCAGCCTGAGCGGCAGCCGCAACGGCCTGGTCTGGCGATATCTGCTGTTGGAGCCCGTCGATTTCAGCCGCTCGGTGATGCTGCGCGGCAATGCGCGGCGGGCGATACTCTGGCGCTGTATTACCTGACGCCGACTCATCGCTAGCAAGTCGCGGCGGGCAAATCGTGCGAACCATTCGCCGCAATATGCCATAGAAGGAGAACCACGTTCATGAATCGATCTGTCTTCGCGCTCGCGGCAGCCTGGCTGGCCATGGCATCGACGCAAGGCCTGGCGGCGCCTGCCCGAAACTCGTCTTCGCCGCCCAACGTCGTCTTCATTTTCGCCGATGACCAGGGCTATGGCGACGTGGGGTGTTACGGCGCGACGGACGTGAATACGCCGAACATGGACCGGTTGGCGCAGCAAGGCACTCGGTTCACGAACTTCTATGTCGCGCAACCGGTCTGCACGGCCTCGCGTGCCGCCTTGCTGACCGGCTGCTATCCGAACCGCGTGAGCATGGCCGGTGGCGCTGAACCACACCAGCATGATCGGCATTCATCCGAACGAAACGCTGCTCAGCGAGCTGTGCCATCGGCAAGGCTACGCCACGGCGATCTACGGCAAGTGGCACCTGGGAACCCGGCTGGAGTTCTTCCCTACGCGGCGAGGCTTCGACGAGTTCTTCGGCATTCCCTATTCCAACGACAATGGGCCTCTGCACCCGGTGATTCATGACATTCCGGCGCTGCCGCTCTACGAATACGAAACAGTGATTGAGCGCGACCCGGACCAGTCGCAGTTCACGCGCCGGATTACCGAGCACGCCGTGAAGTTCATCGAGAAGAACCGCGAGCGGCCGTTCTTCTTGTACGTGCCGCAGATCATGCCGCACGTGCCGATCTTCGCCTCGGAGAAGTGGCAGGGAACCAGCGGCCGCGGACTGTACGGCGACGTGATTCAGGAGCTCGACTGGTCGGTCGGCCGGATCATGGCGGCGCTCGACAAACACAAGCTGGCCGAACGGACGCTGGTGATCTATACCTCGGACAACGGGCCGTTCCTTTCCTACGGCGAGCACGCCGGATCGGCCGGGCCGTTGCGTGAAGGCAAGCTGACCACGTTCGAAGGGGGCGTCCACATGCCCTGCATGGTGCGCTGGCCGGGCAAAGTTCCTGCAAGCCGCGTCAGCGACGAGATCGTCTCGACCATGGACCTGTCCGTCACCATCGCCGGTCTGGTCGGCGCTGAGTTGCCGAAGACCAAGCTGGATGGCATCGACGTGGCGCCGCTGCTATTCGGCGAAGCGGGCGCCAAAGGACGCGACGTCTTCTGGTACTATTCCGGCAACGAACTTCACGCCGTGCGGCAGGGAGATTGGAAGCTGCACCTGCCGCACGAATATCTCACCGTGGCCGGCGAGCCAGGCAAAGGCGGCAAGCCGTCGAACTACGGCAAGCTGAAGCCGCAGTCGATTACGCTGTCGGGCATTCGCGGCATCGCCAGCCGGCATGGCTACCGCGTCGAGAAGATCGGCTTGTCGCTCTATAACCTCAAGGATGATCCGGGTGAGACGAAGAACGTCGCCCAGCAGCACCCGGAAGTCGTCAAGCGGCTCCAGGAGCTTGTGCAGCAAGCCCGCGACGACCTGGGCGACGAAATCACGAACACGCCCGGCAAGAACATCCGCCCCTGCGGCGATTTGCGAAAGGGCGACGGGGGAAGTCGCTAGCCCGGATTGCGCACGGACGACACCAACCCGAAACGCAAGCGAGGGTGTGCCAAGGGGATCGCGCCGAAAGCCCTCGCTCGCGCTTTGGGTTAGTGTGCTTTCCTGCAACTCATTGCCGCTGCCATGCTTGCGCTTCGCCTTGACCTTTCGGTGCGCAATCCGGGCTAGCAGACGCGATGTGTAGCGGAATTCGTGAGAATTCCGATCGTTGCGGCAAGGGGCGACGGAACTCTCACGAGTTCCGCTACGGGCGTTGTCGGAAACGCTCGCGAACGGCGCTACTCCAGACGGAACAGCCGCCGGGCATTGGCGGTTGTCTGGGCGGCGAAAGCGTCGAGCGTTTGTCCGCGCTCGCGGGCCAGGCATTCGGCCGTGTGCAGCACGTGCGACGGTTCGTTGCGTTTGCCGCGTAGCGGGTGCGGCGAGAGATAAGGACTGTCCGTCTCGATCAGTATCCGGTCGGCCGGAATCGTCCGGGCGACGGTCCGCAAGGCGTCGGACTTTTTGAAGGTGACCATGCCGGCAAAGCTGATATACATACCCAGCTCCAGGCATTCGGCGGCCGTCTCGCTGCCGCCGGTGAACGAGTGCATCACGCCCGCCAGCGGGCCGCGTAAGCGGGCCTCGCGGAGCATGGCCAACACGTCGGCGTCGCTCTCGCGCGTGTGCACGATGAACGGCAACCCGGTCTGTTGCGAAAGTCGCAGGTGCCGGTCGAAACAGTCCTGCTGCACGTCCAGCGGCGTGTAGTCCCAGTACCGATCAAGCCCCGTTTCGCCGAGCGCGATGACTCGCGGCCGGCGGGACAGGGCCAGCACCGCGTCCCAATCGCCCGGCGCGGCCTGCGCAGTAGTTTGGCTGAATGCCGACCGCCGCATAGATATCCGGGTGCTGCTCCGCCAGCTCGAGACAGGCGGCGCTGCTGGCCGCCGTAGCGCCCACGGCCAGGATTATCTTGACGCCCGCGGCTCGCGCTCGCTCAATCGTCTCCTTGCGATCGGCGTCGAACTCCGCTTGATCCAGATGCGCGTGCGTATCAAACAATTCCGGCACGGCGGCGCTCCCGTCGTGAACACAAACAGCAGAAATGGAACCCGACCAGCCTGCCCTGGTCTGCTTGAAGCGGCGATCGGCTTTTCATCCAGTGCGGACGATGCAGAAGCGAACACGGGCGACGACTGACCCGCCTCGGCGACGCGGTTTGTCTCAGGAACTCTCGCTAGGTACTAACGGATTCCGCTACGCCGGCTGCGCTTGCAGTGCCTCGATCGCTTCCAGGTGGGCCCGCTCGGAGCCCAAAACTTCTTCGGCCAGCTCGCGAGCCTCGCGCTGCCCAGCAAGGCGGGCGACGATCTGCTCGACGTCGGCCACGTCCTGGCGCTGGTAACAGAGCAATTCTTTCAACAGGTACTCCAGCGACAGAAAGTGCGTGTCGGTGAACTGCATGGGGTACTCGCCCGGATCGATCCGGCCGCCAAGCTGGAGAATCAGCTCGCCGATGCGCTGCGACATGGCCTGCTGATCGGCCATGATGTTCTTCAGCGCATCGGCAGCGCTTTCATCCTGCTGGGTGGTCCAGGGCGACGCATCGCCCAGGTACATCGGGAACGAGCGATACTCGATCTCCAGCAGCCGATTCAGCTCTTCGATCACGTTTGCCTTGCCGATCACTGGAATCCAGACTCCTATTAGATGCGTTGGCGGATGCGCGGGCGACTCAGCCGACGATCGCAGCCTTTACAACCGTTTGGCTGCATCACTTCGGTTTTCTGGCGGCCGTCCGCTCCGCCGTATCAGGAGAGCAGGCCTCGAGCCGCCGCCTGTGCCCATGTGTTCAGATCGTTCCAGTACACGCCGAGCACCACGACGGGCAACGTCATGGCCAGAATATAGATGCCCGCCAACGAAAGCATCGGGAGCCGGATCGGCAGGCGGTCTTCGGGCTCCGGGTCGATGGTCATCACTTTAATGACCCGTAGATAATAGAACAGGCTGATCGCCGTGTTGATGCCGCCGATCGCGAGCAGCAGATACTGGTGTGATGCGGCAAGATAGCCGAACACCAGGAATTTGGCGGCAAAGCCGGCCAGCGGGGGCAAGCCGATCAGGCTGATCAGGATCAATGTGAAACAAACCGCGACGCCGGGGCAGCAGTAGATCAACCCGCTGTAGTCGGCGATTTCCTCGCTGCGCATCGTATTCCGCAGGAAGGCCACGATGGCAAAGGCGCCCAGGTTCATGAACAGGTAGACGCACACATACACGGCCAACGATGAGATCGCCGCTTCGGCCTCCGCCGGCTGATTGCCTAACAGCGCTACGGCGGCGACCACCGGCATCATCATGTACCCGGCGTGGGCAATGGTGGAATAGGCCAGCAGTCGCTTGATATTGGTCTGGCTGTACGCCGCCAGATTGCCGAACGTGCACGTGACCGCCGAGAAGAGCGTGATCAAGCCGATGAGATAACGCCGCACGGGAGCCAAACCCGGGCTGCCGACGGCGCCTTCGGCCAGCGGCGCTTCTTCAAGTTCGACGGCGGGAGCCTTATCGTCGGCTTTGCCTTCGACGTCATCCGTCTCTGTCTCGCCGGCGTCTTCCTCCGCCCGATACGAGACCAGATGCACTTTCTGCTTCGCCGTCACCGCCGCCTCGGCTTCGGCCGCCGGGACAGGCGGCTGCAGGTCGCTCGGAACGTGCGCAAAACCGAACGCCACGCGGACCAGCAAGCCCAAGGCCGCGGCCTTGGAAGCCACCGACAGAAAGGCGTTGACTTCGGCGCTGGCGCCTTCAAACACGTCGGGGCACCAGAAATGGAACGGGAAGGCTGACAGTTTGAACGCCAAGCCGACCGAGACCATCAGCCCGCCCAGCGTCAGCACGGTCTGCCGTTCGGCAAATGCATCGGCAGGCAGCGTGGCCAGCAAATGAGCCATGGTCGGCAGATGGCACGAGCCCAAGGCGCCGGCCAGTAAGCTGATTCCATACAGCATCACGCCGGCGGCCCCGGCGCCGTAGATCGCATATTTCAGCGCCGCTTCGCTGCTCTGCCGGCGGCCCTTCAGAATGCCCGCCAGAGCGTACGACGGAACGCTGGCCATTTCGACGCCCAGAAACACCATCAACAGGTGATTGGCCGAAGCCATGACGCACATGCCGAGCGTGGAACCGAGGACCAGCGTGTAGAAATCGGGGCTGTCTTCGCGGTCGGGTATTCCCGTCAGCCGCGTCAGCAGCAGAAACAGCACGGCGAACACCAGCAACACGCTGCGGAAGAAGACCGTCAGCTTGTCGTAGACCAGCAGTCCGGTGAACAGCTCGGTTCTTCCTTCGAGCGTGTGCAGCAGAACCCAGGGCGCGGCATAGTACAAGGCAACCAGCACGCCGGGCAGGGCGATATAGAACGCGTTCAGCTTGCGGCCCCAGCTTGGCAACCGGGCCAGCAGCATTAACACGATCGTGACGCACAAGGTCAGTTCCGGCTTGAAGCCCGGAACCGAGGCGTCGAGCGTGTCGGTCAACAGATGTTCGAGCAGTTTATCGAGGTTCACGATTGGCGGCTTTCTTCCAACGCCAGCGGAGCGACGGTTCCCGCGAGCCGGGTTACGCGACGCCCGAAAGGCGGATTCTTCTTGTCAGCGGACCATGCCCAAAGTCATCTCTTCCGCATCGTCTTGAGCTTGCAGCGATTCTTCCTGGAGCCGCAACCGCGGCTCTTTCACTTCGCGGGTCCAGTCGGCCAGTTCGCTGACTTCGCGGTTCACGCTCGGCGTCATGTAATCGAACACCAGCCGCGGATAGACGCCGAACAAGATGGCAAAGCCCAACAGGGGCGCCGCAATGGACAGCTCACGAAGGCTGATGGGCGTGATCTCGTCTCCGTGCGGACCTTTGTACTCGGGTCCCAGGTAGACCCGCTGCAGCGTCCACAGGATGTAGCCGGCGGTCAGAATTACCGTTGCCGCCGAGATCACGGCCAAGGCGTGCGAGTAGTTCCAGACGCTGAGCGTGACGAACACTTCGCCGATGAACCCGCACAAGCCGGGCAGACCCAAACCGGCGAAGAAGATGCCGAAGGCAAGGCCGCTGTAGACGGGCGACCTGGCGAACAGGCCGCCGAACTCGTTCAGGTTGCGGTGGTGTACGCGGTCATAAATCACGCCCACCATAAAGAACATGCCGGCCGAGCTGATGCCGTGGGCGATCATCTGGAACATCGCCCCGTTCATGCCCAATTGCCAGTATTCCGGATTGTAGTTCGTTCCCGCCACGGCGCTCCACACGCCGATGCCGAGCAATACGTAGCCCATGTGGCTCACCGAGCTGTAGGCCACCAGGCGTTTGAAGTCGTTTTGCGCCAGAGCGGCAAACGCGCCATAGAGCATGCTGAGCACGCCGATGAACGTCACGACATACGCCAGATCATAACCTGCGTCGGGACAGATCGGATAGCAGATGCGGATGATCCCGTAGCCGCCCATCTTCAACAGCACGCCGGCCAGGATCATGGAGATCGGCGTGGGCGCCTCGACGTGCGCGTCGGGCAGCCAGGTGTGGACGGGCACGATCGGCACCTTGATGGCAAAGCCGATGAACAGCAGCACGAAGGCCCACCACTGCAGCGACTTGTTCAGCAGAATCGGCGAATCGAACAAACTGGTGTGCTGTCCCATCTTGGCCAAGGCCAGGATATTGAACGTGTGGATCGGCTGGGCGCTTTCCTCGGCTTGCACCTTGGCCGTCACGTCCTTTTCCAGATGCAGCTCATTCCAGCCGGATTCGCCGGGAGCAAAGCCGTCGGTCTTGGCCAGCACGCGCAGATCGCTGTTGAAGTACAGCATCAAGATCGCGATCAGCATCAACACGCTGCCCAACAGCGTGTAAAGGAAAAACTTGATCGCCGCGTACTCGCGGCGCGGGCCGCCCCACACGCCGATCAGGAAGTACATCGGCAGCAGCATCACTTCCCAGAACACGTAGAACAGGAAGAAGTCGAGCGCCATGAACACGCCCAACATGCCCGTCTCGAGCAGCAGGTAGAGAATGCAGTACGCCTTGACGTGCTTGTTGATCGTCCAACTGGCCCCCATGGCCAGCACGCTGAGGAACGAGGTCAACAGCACCAGCGTGAAGCTGATGCCGTCCAGGCCCATCATGTAATAGATATTGAAGGACGGGATCCAGGAAACGCTGAAGGCGTCCTGCATTTCCGCCAGGCCCTTTTGAAACTTGCCGGTCTCGGCCGCATTCTGGCCGCCCATGGCCATCCACAGCGTGATCAGGAACACGGCGATGGTGATGAACAGGCTGACCAGCTTGATCAGCTCCGGCTTGTTCTTGGGAAGGAAGGCCAGCGTCAGCGCGCCAGCGGCCGGCAGAAAGACGATCAAGCTAAGCAGAGTCAGGTACTGCGATTCCATGGTGCGCCTAAGGGTTACTTCGCCGAAGCAAAATTGATCAGGATAGTCAGGGCCACCGTGCCGATTACGATCAGCATCACGTATTGTCGCAGCTTGCCGGTCTGCAAGCCGCGCAGCGACGTGCCGAGCGACCAGGTCCAGGCCGCGGTCAGGTTTACGAGCCCGTCTACGAAATAGCGGTCGATCATGTCGTCGAGACTGGCCAGACGTCGCGTCCACCGCGCCAGGTTGTCGATGAAGCCGTCGATAATCCGCCGGTCGAAGATCGCCACGGTCTTGGCGACGAAATGGGCGGGATTCACGAACAGGATCTCATAGAGCTCATCGAAGTACCACTTGTTCAGCAGGAAGCGGTAGATCGGATAGAACTGCTGCTTGACGTCTTCCGCGTTCAACCAACGCACGCCGTAAAACACGGTGGCCAGCAGGAACCCGGCCAGGGCGGTGGAGAATGCATAGAGCGTGGCCTGCACGTGAATGCTGTGGCCGTGGCTGAGGTGCTCGTTCGGGTAAGCGAGCGCCGGCAGCAGCACGCCTTGCCCGACCTCGCCCGCCGGACGTGCCTGTTCGAGCAGGTTTTGCACGCCGAGTCCGCCCAGCAGCGGCGACCAATTCGGAACCGTCCAGCCGACAAACGTGGCGAAGGCGGCCAGCACCACCAGGGGAGCCCACATCACGCGCGGCGATTCGTGAGCGTGATCGTAAATGTGATGGTCGCGCGGCTCGCCGGCAAAGGTCATATACCAGAGCCGGAACATGTAGAAGGCCGTGATCGCGGCGCCGCCCGCAGCGGCGTAGAAAAACACGGCGCCGTGCGTCGGATTCTTGAGCGAGAAGGACAACGCCTGGGCGATAATCGCGTCCTTCGAGTAGTACCCGCTGAAGCCGATCAGGAACGGCACGCCGGCGCCGATGATTGCCAGGCAGCCGGCCAGCATGGTGTAGGCCGTAATCGGCATCTTCTTCCGCAGGCCGCCCATTTTTGGCATTTCATTGGTGTGCGTGGCGTGGATTACCGAGCCGGAGCACATGAATAGCAAGCTCTTGAAGAAGGCGTGCGTGATCAAGTGGAACAAACCGGCCACCCAGCCGCCGACCCCCAGGGCCAACATCATGTAACCGAGTTGGCTGACCGTGGAATAGGCCAGCACGCGCTTGATGTCGGTGGCCGTAATGGCGATCGTCGCCGCCAGGAACAGCGTAATGGCGCCGATATAACCGATGACCAGCAACACTTCCGGGGCGAAGGCCGGATAGAAGCGGCCGACCAGGTAAACGCCGGCGGCGACCATCGTGGCCGAGTGTACGAGAGCGGAGACGGGCGTGGGGCCCTCCATGGCGTCGGGCAACCAGACGTGCAGCGGAAACTGGGCGCTCTTGCCGACGCAGCCGCAAAAGATGCCCACGCCGGCGACCACCAGCAGCCAGTAGCCGACGTGCTTGGACCGCCACTCGGGCAAGCGAGCGTCAATTTCCGAAGCCGCCGCGTCCGGATTGCCGGCGAACGAATGGTCGACGGCGATTTCGCCGACGGCATCGAAGGCGGCCGAGCGAACCATGCCGTCCGGCACTTCCAGGCGATAGTCGTTGGAGGCCTTTCGCATCTGGCTGAAGATGCCCGGTTCGACCTGACCTTCGGCGTTCTTGACGTCGCCGAAGGCAAACGTGCCGAGGCTGCCCCAGAGGGCCATCAAACCGATGATCATGCCAAAGTCGCCGACGCGATTGACGATGAAAGCCTTATTGGCCGCGTTGGAAGCACTTTTGCGCTCGATGTAGAAGCCGATCAGGAAGTAGGAGCAGATGCCCACCAGCTCCCAGAACACGAACACCATCGCGATGTTGCCGGAATAGACCAGCCCCAGCATGCTGAAGCAGAACAGCGACAGGTACTGGAAGAAGCGGTGAAAACGGCCGCGACGGTGCAGATGTTCGCCGTTGGCCAGCGTCACTTCGTGGTCGGTGACGTCGTGCAACTCATCGTGCATGTAGCCGATCGCGTAAAAGTGAATGCAAGAGGCGATCAGCGTGACCATGGCGAACATGCCGACGGTCAAGGCGTCGATGTAGTAGCTGATGGTGATTTTCAGCGAGCCGAACTGGCCGAGCGTGTAAAGATCGGCCGTGTAGGCCTTGGGCAGCGCCTCGTGCGGCTGTTCGGCATCGTCGTGCTCTGCCGCTTCGCCGTCTTTCGCAGCTTCTTCGTGGCCGGCTGCCGCATGAGCCGCCGCCACGGAATGGGCCGGGCCATGCTCCTCCGCCGGCTTCGTGCCGTAACCACCCAGCCAGAAGGCCAGCGACATCCAGGAGCAAACGGCGCCGGTGACGATGGCGGTGGTCGCCAGGTAGGCCGCTCCGGATCCGTGCTTGCCCATCCGCGGACCGAACAGCACGATCAGCGTGAAGGAAGCCAGCGGCAGCAGCCAGGCGATGCCCAGCAGCGTCGGCAGTAGCGAGGATAGTTCCATTAGCCCTTCAACTCGTCAGCACGATCGACGTCGACCGTCGAATGGTTGTTGTAGAAGTTCAGCGTGATGGCCAGCGCCACGGCCGCTTCGGCGGCAGCCAGCACAATCACGAACAAGGCGATGAACTGGCCGTCGAGCCCCAGGCCTCGGCCCGAATTCGAGCTGAGAAATTCGCTCGACAGGGCCACGAAGTTGACGTTGGCCCCGTTGAGCACCAGCTCGATGCCCATCAGCACGCCCAGCGCGTTGCGCTTGGTGGCCATGCAGACCACGCCCGAGGCGAACATGATCGCGCCGACGACCATGAAATGCGAAACGCCGATAGGTTCCATGCAGTCAGACCTTTAGCTTGTCGCGCGGCGCTTGGTGCGGGCCAGATAAGCCGCGCCGACCAGGACCACGAGCAAGTGTACGGAGACGATTTCAAACGGCAGCAGGTATCCCGACATCCCGCGCTTCAGTTCCTCGGGACGATCTTCCAACCGATCGACTCGAGCGCCCAGCAGGCCCATTCCCAGCCGTGTGGCGGTGTCTTTTTGAACGGGCGTCGCCGCGGCCGCTTCAGCGTGCTCTTCGGCATCGGCCACATCATGCTGCGCGGCCTCGGCGTGTTCCGGCGCCTCGCCCTCTTCAGCCGCCTTGTCCTTGTCGGACGCCGTCAACTGAAACCGGGCGCCGCCCTTTCGTTCGCCGACCGAGGCATGATGCTCCTCGTCGCCGTGCTCGGGCGCATTGGTCCAGTCGCGGACGCTGAACGCAGCCGGCGCCAGGAATGCCAACAGCGAGCCGGCCAGCAAAGCGGCCAGAATCCAGTCGCCGCCGCGAGTCTTCATCGAAACGAACGGGCCTTGGGCCGTAAGCATGACGCCGAACACCAGCAGCACCAACGTACCGCCGACGTAGATCATCAATTGCATGGCGCCGACAAAATCGGCGCCGGCCAGAAAGAACAACCCGGCCGTCGCCCCGAGCGACACGACCAGGTAGAACGCCATGCGAACGATGTTGCTGGACAGCACCACCAGCAAGGCGAACCCGCAGGCCACCGCGGAATACAATAGAAACAGGAACGTTTGCCAGCTCACGCTTAACGACCCCCTCGTTGCCGCACTTCGCCGCGAGTATGTTGTGCCACCGTCAGGCCGGCCGGCGATCGCGTTGCCGCCGTCCTGGCCTCCTCATTTTCTTCTTCCGGCTCAGCCGGCGACGCTTCGGCTGCGGCCGGCGGAGTCGCCGTCTCGACCACGTAGCGCTGGCCGTACGGCTTGCGGAGCCCGGTCAAGCCGCCAGGCAGGCAATACGTCCAGCCGACGGCGCCGAGGAACATCACGGCGGCGATCGGCGTGCAGTATTTCAAGCAGGTTTTCATCACCTGATCGATGCGCAAGCGGGGCAACGTCCAGCGAACCCACATCATGAACGTCACCCACAAGCAACACTTAAAGATGAAGTTCAACATGCCAAGGAAGTTGCCCAGATAGCCCAGCACCGGTCCATTGGCGTGCGTCAGGCCGAGCCAAGAGGCAATCGGCAACGGGCCGTTCCAGCCGCCAAAGAACAAGATGGCGGCCAGCCCGCTGACGGCGAACATCGAGCCGTACTCGGCCATGAAGAAGAAGCTCCACCGCAAGCCGGAATACTCGGTGTGAAAACCGGCCACCAGTTCGCTTTCCGCTTCCGCCAGGTCGAACGGCGCCCGATTCACGCTGGCCGTGGCGCAAGTGAAGTAGACCCAAAACGTGATGAACGTGAAGGGATCGTGAAACACGAGCCAATTGGTGAACACGCCTTCCTGCATGCGGCCGATCTCGACCAGGTCCATCGTGCCGGCGATCAACACCGGCACCACGACGCACATGCCCAGCGGCACTTCGTAGCTGACCACCTGGGCCGCCTCTCGCATGCCGCCGAACAGCGACCACTTCGAAGCGGACGAATAGCCGGCCAGGATCACGCCGAAGACTTCCAGCCCCATCACGGCCAGAATGAAGAACACGCCCACGTTCAGGTCGACGGCCACCCAGCCGTCGCTGAACGGCAAAGCCAGGAAGGCCGCAAACGAGGCGCAGAAGCTGATGTAAGGCGCCAGCCGGAACAGCAATCCGTCGGCGCCTTCGGGCATCAGGTCTTCTTTGGTGATCAGCTTCAGGCCGTCGGCCAGCGTCTGCAGCCAGCCGAACTTGCCGCCGACGCGGGTCGGTCCCAAGCGATCCTGGATGCGGCCGGCGATCTTCCGTTCCATCCAGATGAACACCAGGGCGCCGACTGCGACGACCTGGATCAGCAGCGCACAGTGCACCAGCGCGGCCAGCAAATACGCCAGCCATTGCGGTACATATTGGGCAAAAAACTCAGCCACGCGTCGGCCCGCCGTTGGGTTGATGAAACTCTCGCCGGAACACCGGCTTTTGCACCCGAGATTCTTCCATGAGGTCCTCAGCGAGTCGCTCGCTCAGGACAATTCGGGCATGCTGATCAAGGTCCGCTCGAAGGATTGTGAAATATGGCACAAAGGTTTGTCGATTTACAAGCCCCTCAGATACTTTTTGTCTCCCGGCGCAAACGTCCGAAATGAGGCGCGCTTAGCGGTCGATTTCGCCCATCACGATGTCGAGCGAACCGACAACGGCCGGCACGTCTGCGAGCAGGCAGCCGCGACAGATCTCGTGGGTCACGGACAGGTTGCAGAAGCAACTGCTACGCGCCCGAGCCCGCCAGGGGATCGGCGAGCCGTCACTGACAAGATAGAAGCCCATCTGCCCGCGCGGGGCCTCGGTTTCCAGGTAAACCTCGCCCTTGGGGAGCTTTTCGTTCAGCTTCAAGGGCACATTGTGCGAGCCCTCGGCGGTGCTGTAGCGGTCCATTGCCTGGCGGACCAGGTCGATCGACTGCATCACCTCCAGCATCCGCACGTAGAACCGATGCCAGCAGTCGCCCAGCACGGCCGATTCGGGCACCGGCGGATACTTGTGATCTTGAGGATAGCGGCCGTCCTTCTGCACAATCACTTCGAAGGCGTAGCCGTCGTACATTTCCGTGTAGCGGTCTTCGCCGTCGCGGCGAAGGTCCCAGTCGACGCCGCTGCCCCGTAGCACCGGGCCGGTGCAACCGTAGCTGATCGCCATTTCGGGCGAGAGCACGCCGATGTCGGCGGTGCGGCGCACAAAGATGGTATTGGTGGTCAACAGCGCGTGATATTCATCGATGATCGGCAACAATTGATCGAGGAACTTCTCGCACTGCTTAAGCCACCCGGGCGGCAGGTCGTGCGTAGCGCCTCCGACGGTCAAATAGCTGTAGGTCAAGCGGGCGCCGCAGGCCATCTCGAACAGGTCGAGAATCTTTTCCCGCTCGCGAAAGGCGTACAAGAAAGGGCTGAACGTTCCCAGATCAAGCCCGTAAGCGCCCATGCCCACCAGGTGACTGGCGATTCGGCCCATCTCGGCGATGATGACTCGCAGGTGCCGGGCCTTTTCGGGCAACTCGAGCTTCATCAACTTCTCGACGGTCAGCGCCCAGCCGAGATTCATGTTCATGCCGGCCAGATAGTCCATCCGGTCGGTGTAGGGGATCCACTGCTTGGGCGTCAGGTTCTCGCCGATTTTTTCCGCACAGCGATGGAGATAGCCGATATGCGGAGTGACTTCCGAGACGATTTCACCGTCGGTCCGCAACACAAGCCGCAACACGCCGTGCGTACTCGGGTGCTGCGGCCCCATGTTCACCAGCATCTCGTCGGTCCGCACGTCGAACTCGACAATGCGGGGATCTTCCAAATGCGTCGCCATCGAATGCTCTTTTCCTGTTTATGCCGACCCGCCGAGGGCGTTCGTTTTGTCGTGGTATAGCTCGCTGCCGCCTACTTGCCGCGAATCCCGTGGTACTCGAGCGGCATTTCATAGTCTTTCCGCAGCGGATGGCCGACCCAATCTTCCGGGCAGAGGATTCGCCGCAGGTTCGGGCGCCCGGTGAAGTACACCCCGGACAGATCGAAGACCTCGCGTTCGTGCCAGTCGGCCGTCCCCCAGATGCCGCTGACGGAAGGCAGCTCCGGCAACTCGCCCGGCACGTCGTCTCGCCAGCGAGGCAGCATGACCTTCAGCACCAGGCTCGCCTTGTTCGGCAAGCTCCAGAGGTGGTAGACCACTTCCGTGTGCGGCTCCCAGCCCGTCTTGGCGGCTTTCTTGGGATCGGCTTCGAAGTAGTCGACGCCGCTAATGCAGCTCAAGAAATTGAAGCGGAGTTTCGGGTCGTCTCGCAGATAAAGACAGACCTCGATCAGGCCATCGGGCGAGACTTCGATCCACGGGTCGATTGCATCGAGGCAGGCGCCAGTAATTTTGTCGCCGAACTTCTTTTTGAGGCTATCCAGAAACGCTTGACCGCTCATCAAAAGTTTTCCCAGGCTCTGCTGCGAAGAGTGCAAACTGTTCGGCGATGAAATCTCAAATGCTGGCAAGTCTCCGGTCTGGCCGGCATGCCGAGCTGCCGCCAGCGACGCTTTGCCGGCCGGCGGCTCATGCCGGCCAACAATTCGTGCCATCTGATCTATGCGACCAGCACCGGCGGTTCTTCGACGATCGTCGGCGGCTCGCCCCGCACTCGCAGGGCCCGCTCCTGACTGACGGCCCGGACCCAATCCAGATCGCCACGCCTCCAGACGTATGCAAAGCCGACCATCAACACGACAAAGAACACGACAATGTCGAAGATCGACGCCAATGCCAGGTTGCCCGCCATTTTCTCGAGCGCTTGCTCATTGGCGATGCGGCCCGCCCCGGGGTCAGGCACGGTCGGATTCGGCACGCCCAACTCGCTCAAGATCTGCGCCGCCTGAGGAGTCAGCAATACCTCGCCCGAGACTGCAGACTGAACCTTGGCGAAGTTGGGATCCATCAGGTGCGTGGCCTTGCCGAAAACGGTGGCCCAGGGAAAGAAGAACGCGACTTCGACATCGAAAATGATGAAGAGCAGCGCGACGACATAGAATCGCAGGTCGAACTGCACGAAGCTCGAGCCGATCGTCGGCTCGCCGCATTCGTAGACGGCCAGCTTTTCCGGATTGGGCGCCTTTGGTCGCAAAAACTTGCCGACCAGCAGGTTTACGAACAAGAACACGAAGCCGACGGAGGCAAACAACGCCAGATAGGCGACGATCACGGTGGGGGACATGCAAGACTGCCAGGTTGAGACAATCGTCCGACGAATGCCGCCGACAACGCATCAGGAAGCCATCGTGCGGCGACTACATTCGCGACATTGTAGGCCAACGAGTGGCGAATGCAACCCTACGAAACAAAGGGCTGTCAAGGCGATTTAAGGTGAAATTCTTCGCGAAAACCGCATTGCATCGCGGCGGCTCAGTGCGTCTCCGCACGGCGGCGAACAGGCGCATGCGGCAAGACTTTCGAAGGCAGGCTTCGCGACCATGCGAACGGCTCGACTGCGAGAGCCGCAGCGACCGATGGTTTTCAGTTTGAGCATTGCCGCGAGAAGGCGGTTCAACTCAAGCGGATCGTTCCGCCGGAACTGCACGGGCTGATTGGAAGGCGCCGCCTCTCCGAGCTATTCTGCTTCGAAGTCGGGCGATTCTTCGGCGTCTTCGCGAACGGAACTGGCGGCGGCCAGCGACTGACGGCCGCGGAAGCCCGCGTCCAGGTCGTGCCAGTGCAGCACCTCAGGCTCGCCCAGCTTCCAGCAAAGATAGACGGGCCGGCCATCCATCATCGCAGGAAAATCGACCAGGCCTTCAGGGCCGTTCTTGGGTTCGGCTCCCAGTTCGCGGAGTTCTTCCACGTATTCCTGCAATCGCTCGCTGTCCTTCTCCAGCTCTTGCTCGACCTGCGCCAGTTCCTCGCCGTACAGGTCGCGGGCGCCTCGTTCGCGGCCGGCGAGCAGGAGCGACAGTCTCTCTCGACGTTCGATGACGTCGCGAGACAGGCTCGCCAGGTCGGTGGCGATCGCCCGCACCAAGGGCAACGCGGCGTTCGCCTGCTCCACGGTAAACAGCTTTCGCTTTCCCCAGGAATTGGCCGTCATGTTCGGCACCTCACTGATTGGGCCCGCCGTGCACCGGCTCGACCAGAACTTTGGAACTAGCCACGGCCGTCGGATTCAGCGTCGCCCGCCCCCAAGCCACGTCGACCGGGAGCCGGGAGAAATCGACAATGCATCCGTCGCGACTGTAGCAACTCAGGTCGTGCGTCGCCCCCATGAAAATGCAATCGACCGGACACGGATCGACGCACAGTGCGCAAAACATGCACTTGGTGTAGTCGATCGTAAAGCCGGTCACCTTGAAGCCCTTGCCATGCGTGACGCGTTCCTTGCCGATGTAAATGCAATCGACGGGGCACGCCTTCGCACACTGGTCGCAGGCAATGCACGTGGTCAGATCGTAACGATGAAAACCCCGGTAGCGCGGAGCGACGGGCACGGGCAACTCAGGATACTCAAAGTGCTCCGTGAACGTCTTGCGCTCAGGATCATAAGTCTTGAGCCAGTAACGCAAGGTCACGCCCATGCCTTGGGCGACCGTTTTCACGGCATCGAAAATATCCCGAAACCACTGCCACATAGGGTGCAATCCAGGCTAGAAAGTTGCGTGAGAAGTCGAACAGGTTTGTTGAGTCGGCCCCTTGATGTTGAGCTGGCCCCTGGATCTGTTCGTCCATGTCAGCGGCGCACGCACATGGGCGGCGGCCTCAACCGAATTATAGGCAGGGCGCCCTGGGCCGCAAGTCGGCTGCCGCGATTCGCGCGCTGATGACAAAGAATGATAATCCGACGCCCTGGACGCTGTCTCGCCGCTTGCGCCGCCGAGAATGCCTCGTGTGTCGTCCGAGGTTCGGCCCGGCCAGCATGATCATATTTTTCCCGTTTCTTGGCGCGTCCAGCTAGGCGAGCTGAAAAAGTCTCGCTTAGCGAATGTAAGTCGTTCGGGTGGTACTGCCGCCGAGTGCCACGGCCGGCTTCTGTCGCCGTCTTGGCGGGTTGTGCCGGAAAACATGCTGCGATGCATCGTGTAACTCTTTTGTGGGTAGCTGGTTGTGTTATTTGGTCGGCGACGCGATTGCGCCGGCGGTGAACATCCCAGACAGACGTAAATTTGCGGCCTGGCGAACTTCGGCGCCAATCTTCCGTAAAAATGCCGGGCCGCGACTCGTGGTTACCTTGACTCTGCTAAGCGGGCACGTAAAGTGAAATGAGGAAACTTCCTGCGCACTCGACGTGTGACGTAGCATCGGCTTCGGCGTAGAGACGAGTGTTGCGGAAAATGCAACTGACCACTGGCTCGCCCCCCAGGTCCAAGGAGGACGCTCCCTAAGGAAGGTTCCGGTCACGAAGCGAAGGAATTGGCGATGTTGGTTTTATCTCGCAAGAAAAACGAGAGTATCGTGATCAACAACGACATTACGATCGTTGTTGTCGAAATTCGCGGCGACAAGGTCCGCCTGGGGGTCGAAGCCCCTAAGGAAGTTCCCGTGCATCGGCGAGAAGTCTACGAAGCGATCCATCGCGCCAGCAATGGCGCGGCGGAAGTCGCTGCTCCCGAAGAGGGAAAGACTCCTACGAGCACTGACGCCGGCGAAGCGTAATCACCTCTCTCTCATCTCAACGGTTGCCTGGCGGTTGTTGGCATGCCGGGCATGAGCCATTGCAAGCAAAGACTTCTGGGGCGACTTGAACAGCTCCCGAGCGTGTTTGCTTGCGGCATTGAAGCGACCTTTGCCTGAACCGCCTCGCGCGAAGACCGCGGCAGCGGTCTCGACGCAGTCTGTTTGGGGCTGCGGAATTCCGGCAACGCAAATCAACGGCCCTTGACGAAAGGGCGCTCGGGCAAGTATACACCGGTCTGGCCGTAAGCCTTCGCTTCACTCTGGCCCCGTCGTCTAGCCTGGTCTAGGACACAGGCCTTTCACGCCTGCGACACGGGTTCAAATCCCGTCGGGGTCACTTTTCGCGACTCACCCCCGTCGCTGATCGCCAACCGGCGTTCAGCGGCGGCCGGCGCTCTGCAAGTTTGCCAGCATTTGCTTCAACTGCGGCAATACCTCTTCGGCGGCCGCTTCTCCGGCGGCCGCCAATTCCGTCGCGTGACGGAAATCGCCAAACTGAAATTTCGACGTGTCGGGGGCGATCAGCAAATCGATCGAGTGGGCCCGCAGGGCCGTCAACCCGAAGGCCTGCACCTCTGTCACTCGCAGCAGCGTTTCCAGCACGCCAGGAGTCCGAGCCCTGTCAGGCGGAGCGCCGCCGACGCCAAAATCCGTTGGCAGTTTCGAGTTCACGTCGATCCCAACCACAAAGTCGGCGCCTCGTTCAGGCAGCACGTCGCCCGGCAGGTTGTTGAGCACGCCGCCATCGACTAACTCCATCTGATCGCGGCGGATGGGGTGCGAGAAATACGGCAGATTGATGCTCTCCATCACCGCGTGAATACAATCGCCTCGTTCGCGGACGACCTCCTTGCCTGACACCAAATCGACGGCGAGCACGTACAGCGGTATGGCGAGCTGCTCCAGCCGGGTTTCCTGCAGGTAGGGGCGGAGCATGGCGTCCCAGGCGCCGCGCCAATACTTCCACCCCAAATACCATCGGGCGCCGCTTGGCAAGAGCCGCATCAAGCGCGGCGGCGCCAGCATCCGGCGAAACTCTTCCAGGGCGTCGTCGGGCCGCCAACCGCCGCAATAGGCCAGCCCCATTAAGGCGCCGCTGCTGGCCCCGGCCGCCAGATCGAAGTGGATGCCTGCGCGGTCCAATGCTCGCAGCACGCCGAGATGGGCCAGTCCGCGGGCCCCGCCGCCGCTGAGCGCCACGCCTAATCGCGTGCCGCGCAGGTGCCGCACCAGTCGCTGAATCGATTGCCGGCTTCGCCACGAGCCGTGCCCGCCGTCGTCCCGAAGCGTGATCTTGAAGTCGAGCGTTGAAAGCATTAAATCGGCCGGCGCCCGGGGCGAAAACCGCTCGCTGGAGCTGAGCACCCAGACCAGATGGACGCGCGGCGCCAATTGAGGCGCCACATCGAGCAGCTTTCGCAGCCGATCCGTCGATCCTTCGGCGAACCTCGATTCGACCAGCCACCAGATCTCCTCGCACGGCGCCAGCAGTCGGGGCAGATCGGTTTCGAGACCCGCTTGCGTCAATTCCAGCAGCACGCGGTCGTGAGCGCCGCTGACTTGCTGGATCCGCTCGCGCACCAGCCGAATTCGCTGTTCGCTGTCGTCCAGGGACGGTATTCGCTCGACGAGATACCTCCCTTCCGCGTGCCAAGGCTCGTTGCGGTCGGTCAGCACCTCGATCGATTCATGGTGGGCGACCAAGGCCTCGGCCAGCGGGCGAATCACGCCTCGCGTGCGCTGCGACGAATTGACCAGGCCAATCACGGTCGGCCGTTCTCGACGCCGCTCGCGAGACATCTCGAGATGCAACCGGCGGACCAACGCCCGGCTGAGATTGGCTGCAAAGCCGGGAACGCGGAGCAGTAGCCGGTTGAATCCGTCCTGGTCCAATTCCATCAACCGGGTGTCGACCACGGCCGTGATGGTAGCGGGCCGAATGTTGTCGGCCAGCAGCGCCATGTCTCCAAAATGATCGCCCGGGCCCAGATATTCCAGCAGCCGCTCGGGAGCGTTGGGTTGCGAGAGGGTCACGCGGACGCGTCCCTCGGCAATCACGTACATGCTGCGGCCGGTCTCGCCCTGGCGGAATATGGGCTGGCCGGCCGCCACTTCGACGCCGCGCAGCGCATTGATCAACTGCCGGAGTTCATCCACGGTCAGTCCCTGACACAACGGACTGTGGCGCAGCAGTTGTTGAATCGGCAGGGTAGATTCGACGATTGTCGGGTCTCCGCAAGCAGGCCGGCGGCAAACGGGGGTTTCATTCCCCTGGGATTTGCAGATTGCCTTGCGCCTTCCGGACTGTCAAGCCCGGCTCGAGCGGCTTGCCGAGCGGGCGGACGGACTCGATAATCGTCGACATGAGCGACTCCCTGGAATCACGCTACGACGCCCTGCTGCTCGTCTCTTTCGGCGGCCCCGAACGCAAAGCAGACGTGCTTCCGTTCTTGGAGAACGTCTTGCGCGGCAAGCCCGTTCCACGCGAGCGGATGCTGGAAGTCGCCGAGCATTATTACCACTTTGGCGGCGCCAGTCCGATCAACGAGCAGAATCGGGCGCTGATTCGCGCCTTGGAAGCGGAGCTGCAAACGCACGGCCCCAAGCTGCCGGTCTACTGGGGCAACCGCAATTGGACCCCTTACCTGGCCGACGCGCTGCGACAGATGCAGGCGGACGGCGTCCGCCGTGCGTTGGCTTTCTTTACATCGGCCTTCAGCTCCTATTCGGGGTGTCGCCAATACCTCGAAAACATCGAACAGGCCCGGGCCGAGGTCGGCCCGGGCGACGCCAGATCGACAAACTGCGCGCGTTTTTCAACCATCCGCTATTTATTGAAGTGATGGCGGAGCGGATGCGAGACGCTCTGGCGCAAATTCCTGTCGCGCGGCGCGATCGAGCCCAACTCGTCTTTACGGCGCACAGCATTCCGCTGGGCATGGCGGAAAACTGCCGCTACGAACAGCAATTGCACGAGGCCTGTCGCCTGATAGGCGAGACGCTCGGCCGCAACGACGGCCGGCTCGTCTATCAGAGCCGTAGCGGCTCGCCAAGGCAGCCCTGGCTGGAGCCGGACGTGAATGATTTCCTGCGGCAACTTGCGGCCGAAGGCGTCGAAGACGCGGTGGTTCTGCCGCTCGGCTTTATCTCCGACCACATGGAAGTGCTTTACGATCTCGACACCGAGGCGCACCAACTTTGCAGCGAACTGGGCCTGAACATGGTGCGAGCCGCCACGGCAGGCGTGCATCCCAAGTTCATCGCCATGATCCGCGAGCTGATCCAGGAGCGCATGTGACCGCCTCGCCCGAGCGCCGAGCGCTGGGCGTCTTGGGCCCCAGCCACGACGTCTGTCCGCCGGACTGCTGCCGGTTTTAAACGCTTGACGGACTGCGTTCCGTGAGCGATCCGGCTCATTTCGTGCCTGGTTAGCGCGCGGCAAAACGGCGCCTCAGCGTCACGGCCCTTCGTCAGCCTTGCCCGCTCTATGGTTGCTTGACGCTTGCCCAGCGCACAGCAGCACTTTTCCAGCGTCTGCGCCAGGAGTACGCCGCCCCCCGCGTGCGACCGCGGGGGGCCCACGACTCCCTTGCGGCCGAGGCGGTAGCTTCGCGGCATGACGATTGCTAAAGGGACGCGTCATCGGGCGACGATCGCCGATGGCCCGGGGCGATGAAAGCCTTGCTGTGGAGCACGCACCATGAGTCCAGGTTTGCAAACGCGCGGGGCATCGCATCATTTGGGTCGCCGCGGCGACCCTCGTCGGTCCTTGGGACGGCGCATGACAATAGAACCGCTTGAAGAGCGGGCGATGTTATCCGTCACGGCCGACGCCAACGCGAAGGTGGTCTCAAACCTTTACGCCGACGTCCTTGGACGCCTGGCCGCTCCTGCGGAGGTTGACTATTGGAGCGGCCGGCTCGCCGCCGGGCAGTCGCAAGATTCGGTCGTGGTGGGATTCGTGTTGTCGACCGAGCACCGCCGCAACGTGGTGGAAGGAATTTACCAAGACTATCTCGGCCGCGGCTCTGAACCGGCCGGCGAAGACTACTGGGTCAATGTTCTGGGCCAAGGCGTGTCGGAATTCCGCCTGTTGGCGTTGATCGTCGGTTCTGACGAGTATTATCGCAATCATGGCGGCGACGACGCGGGTTTCATTCGCGGCCTTTACCACGACGTGCTGCAGCGTTCCATGCCGCCGGGTCCGAGCGAAATCGCCTACTGGCATGGCGTGTTGAACAGCGGGCGGTCGCGCGCATTGGTCGCCGAGGGTTTCATCAATAGCCCCGAGTTTATCGGCGTCGGCGTCGATCAAATGTATCGCGATTTCCTGCGCCGCGACGCCGATGCAGGCGGACGCGCGTACTGGATCAATCAATTCCAGCACGGAGCCACGACTTTCCAGATCCAACGGTTCCTGCTCGACAGTGCGGAATACAACAGCGTGGCGCAACGCTCGGTCGAGCCGGGGTCGCAGCTCGTGTTGATGGGGCAGCCCATCGATCCGAACGCCAACGTCAAGGTGGAGTTCGCCGACTCTCAAGGGTTCCGCCTCGACGCGCCGCCGCTGAAGGTCGCGAGCAACCAGGTCTCGGTCGTCGTGCCGCCGTTGATCGACCCGAGCACAGGGCAGATTGCTACCGGCACGGTCAGCGTGCAGCTGCTTGTCGACTCGACGCCCGTCCGTCCGGCCACCATCGGAGCGATTCAGATCCAAACGCTGCCTCAGTCGCCGTTCGCGGCGGGCACGCTCACGTTGGCTTATATCCAAGGGCGCTGCAGGCCCTGGAGCAGGTACAAGCACAACTGTCGGCGGCGCCGGCGCCGAGCCCGACGGCGACTTTGTCACCCGCGAACGTTACGACGTTTTTGGCCGTTGACTTCGCCACGCCTGCCTTAACGGCCGACCTGGCCGCCGAGCATGACAGGCTCACGCTGTTTGAGAGCGACCTGCAGGCCTTGCTCGGTCCCGATCCAACGGCAAGTTTCAATCTGGGAACGGTGGGCGGCCGAAACGTGACGTTGAGCAAGAATGAGTTGCTGGTGCTCGATCAGATGATGTTCGCGGCCCTGGACGGAGTGCGCACGAGCCCGTTGCAAAACGGCGTCGATAGCGGCCAGCAACTTGCCGCCGCAGGCCAGGCGAATCCGACCGTGGCAAACTTCAAGGAGCTGCTCGCCGGCGAGACGGCATCGTCCGCCCTCTCCGTCGATACGTTGGAGACGATTGCCGACGTCATGTACTCCTGCGGATTGCAACTGCAAATCGGAGTGGTGGGCGCCAGCGCAGTCCAGCCGGAACTGTTGGCTACGCCACTCCCTTACCTCCTGTTTGGCTCGGGACTGATCATCCAGTCGGTCGGCATGCTGGTCGATCCGGCGAATGCGGACGTGCTGGGCGAGCTGCGCGGCTCGGTCGACAGTTTGCGGCACTACGCCAAGAGCCAACTGGACGGAATCACGAGCCAGGCGACCGGCTTGATCCACGACGCCATGTCCGCGCAGGCGGTGACGTCGAACGACGTGCAAAAGGCGGGGCCGGCGGGACAGATTCTGGTTTCGGGCGGCCCCGACGTCACGATCCACGAGGTGATCGGCGACGAGGCGGCGGTCGAAGTGCGGCTGACCAAAAAGCCTCAGGGAGTCGTCAGCATCAACCTGACGAACGGCGATCCGTCTCGCGGCGAATTGTCGCCGAGCATCCTGGTTTTCACGCCCGACAACTGGTGGCTGCCGCAACGAGTCAGCATCACCGCTCTCGACACGCAGACGGCGGATGGCAATCACAACTTCGCCATTACGCTCTCGCCCGCTCAAAGCACCATGCCCGACTACCAGGGCGTGCCGTCGTCGCCCAGTCAAATCAATGTCACGGACATCAACGATAACCACGCGGGCGTCGTCGTGACGCCCGCCGGCGGACTGGTAACGACCGAGGATCGGCGGCTCGGCCCAATTCACCGTCCAATTGACCAGCAAGCCCCTGGCGCCGGTCAAGATGATCTTGATCAGCAGCGATACGAGCGAAGGGGACGTTACGCCAACCAACGTCACGTTCGATGCGACCAATTGGAACAAGCCTCGCGTATTCACCGTCTACGGCAAGAACGACGGCGTGCGCGAAGGGCTGCGCCGTATACGATTATCATCGGCGGCGTCAACAGTCGCGGATTCGGCGTACAACGGACTCGACGTGTCCGACGTTTCGGTCGTCAACGTCGACAACGGTCAAGCGACGCCGACCGCCGATACGACCGGCGTTTGGCAGGGACAATTCACCGAGAGCAACCCGTTGGGCGCACATCTCGGGCGGCATGACGATTCAACTCAAGGCCTACCCCAAGTTCACCACGGTCGTAACGGGCAGCGTCGCTACCAGCGGCTCAGGCACGTTGGACCTGATCGGCACGGTGGCCGGGACGAGCTTCGTCTTCAATATCGACTTGCAGCCGGGTTTCATCATTGAGCAGCTCACGGGCCAGGTGGTCGGCAACGTGATGACCGGCAACATTTTTCTTGAAGACTACTACGGCGGCGTCACGACCGGAACGTTCACGCTGTATAAGGTCGCCTAAGGGAAAACGCACTTCACATCCGCCGCGTTCAATGGTTCTCGGCATCGCCCCCGTGCGCATCGTGCTCCCACGGATGCAGGCGGCGGACTTGCGCTTCGGTGGATGGGATCACGTGGCCTGATATGGCTCAACGGCATCTCGCAGGGCTTCGCACTCAGGAAGTCCGCCTCTCGCGCATGGGAGACGGCAGGGTCGTCAAGGCGTGGGAGGTTCTGGGGGCGTGCTTTTGCTAAAAGAGGCGCCAAGAGTATTTGCCGCCACGGCGCCCACCGCAGAACGGCGGATGCCGTCAGCCCTAAAAGACGGGTGTCTTCCATCCACCCCTGGGTCGTAAAATAGGAGTGAATTTCCGGCGAGTTTCGGTTTCCCCCGTTCAGACGAGACGACGATCTGTTGCACGCGGAAAGAGGGTTTGGCGAGAGTTTTGCGCGTTCCAAGAAGTTCCGCCATGCATGAAATCGGTCGACTCAAAATTGCGAGACAAGCTATGGATATGCTCATGCCGATTGCGATCCTCGGCTTATGGATCGTGCTTCAGCTCTGGATCCTGCCGCGTTTCGGCATCAGGACGTGAATGGGCGACGCTTGCAAGCCGAGTTCGGCTTCCGCCCATTCCGAAAAGCAGAATCACGTCGACGCCGGCCATGGCCCGGCGGAGGGCCAGCGGCAGCCTGGTGAATAATCGCCGAGCGGGCGTGAAACTTGCCGCAAAAACGCGAGGCTCATATTGCGACGCGACCGTCGCAATGCATCCCACGACACGAACCGTTCGCGGGGCGTTCCGTGCGAATTCGCGAGCATGGCCCGTCGGAGCGGCTTGCCGGCCGGGCGAGCGAACCTGATAATCGGCGTGATCCATCCTCCGGAGAGAACCGCCATGCGTCTTGATCGTGCGTATCGTGTCTGGCAGAGTTGCTTGGGATTATTGCTTCTCGCGTCGTCTGCGTCGGCCGATGAGTGGCCGCAGTGGCGCGGACCCAAACGCGACGGCGTGTGGCGCGAAACGGGGCTGGTGGAAAAGTTTCCGGCCGCCGAACTGAAGCGTCGCTGGACGGCGAAAATCGGCAGCGGCTACAGCGGCCCGACCGTCGCCGACGGTCTGGTTTACGTCACCGATCGGCAGTTCGAGCCCAAGCAAACCGAGCGAGTTCATTGCTTCGACTTAAGACGGGCAAGCCGGTCTGGACGCACGTCTATGCTTGCCCGTACCGCGGCGTCGGCTACGAGGCCGGACCGCGCGGCGGCGGTGACCATCGACGAGGGCCGCGCTTATTCGCTCGGCGCCATGGGCAACCTGTTCTGCTTTAACGCCAAGACGGGCAAGGTCCTGTGGGAGAAGGCTCTTAACGAGAAGTACAACATCCGCATGCCGATCTGGGGCATCGCCGCCTCGCCGCTGATCGAGCAAGGCCTGCTGATCGTACAGATCGGCGGCGAAGGCGACGCCTGCCTGGTCGCTTTCGATAAGGCGACAGGCCAGCAGAAGTGGCAATCGCTGCCGGACGACGCCTCCTATTCCGCCCCGGTCATGATCGAGCAGGCGGGCAAGCGCGTGCTGGTCTGCTGGACCGGACAGCATGTGGTCGGCTTGAACCCGCTCAACGGCAAGCCCTACTGGGAACATCCGTTCCAGCCGACGCGGATGGTGATTTCCATCGCCACGCCGGTGATCGAAAACAATTGGCTGTTTGTCAGCTCGTTTTATGACGGCTCCTTGATGCTCAAGCTCGATCAGAATCGGCCTGCAGTCGAGCAGGTCTGGCGGCGTCTCGGTCCCGACGAGAAGAAAACCGACAGTCTGCACTGCATGATCGGCACGCCGTATCTGGAAGGAGATTACGTCTACGGCGTGGACAGTTATGGCGAATTGCGCTGTCTCGACGCCAAGACGGGCAATCGCATCTGGGAGAGTCAGAAGCCCACTCCCCGGGCGCTGGAGCACGATTCACATGGTGAGGAACGGCGACCAGATGTGGATGTTCAACGAGCGCGGCGAGTTGATCATCAGCAAGCTCTCGCCGGAGGGCTACCAGGAGATCAGCCGGGCAAAACTGATCTCGCCGACGCAGTACCAGTTGGCCCAACGCGGCGGCGTTTGCTGGTCGCACCCGGCGTACGCCTACAAGCACGTTTTCGCTCGCAACGATGAGGAACTCGTGGCCGTCGATCTGTCTGCGGAATAACGCGCGTTGCGTTTACAACTCGATCAGCGCCAGACCCGTCTGTTCATCGTGCCGCCGCTGGAGATGCTGCGGGGCCTCGGCCAGTACGACTTCCAGGGTCGGGCGGACGCGGGCTTCGATCAGGTGACCGCCGTGGGCGGTTCCATCGCGCTTGCCGACCACGACGTGCGCGTGCAACTTGGGCTCGCCGTCGTGCGCGACAATATTTCCGGCGAGCGAAAGCACCTCGACCTGCTCCTGCACCGGAATCTTCAGGTATGCTTTGCTTTCCCAATCGAAGTAGCCCAGCGTCAATTCGCGAAAGGCGCCGATAGCGGTGAAATGCGCCGCGCCAGTTTTTCTCGCCGGGCAAACTCCGTCAGGCACGAGATGACCTCGTCATCGAGTTCAAAGACCAGCGCGTAGGTCTTTTCGCCCTGGTCGTCCAATATTTTCGATTTCATGCTCGCTCCTTTCAGAACTTTCTGAGGCGATCGGGCGGCGCCACGGTCGCCGCACAGGGAAGCAGTTCAGACCATTTCCTTGACCTTGTCTTTGAAGATCGTCGACATGATCTTGCCGCGGTCGGTCTCGCCGCGCCAGAGACTCGGCGAACTTGGCGGCCTGCTTGGCGGTGGCCTTGGGCGGCATCGGCGGTTCGAACGGATCGACGACCGCTTCGACCACGACGGGACCGTCGCTTGCGAAAGCTTCATCGAGAATGCGGCCGCAGTCCTCGGGCTTTTCGATTCGTAAAGCCCTGGGCGCCGCAGGCCCGCGCCAAGGCGGCGAAATCGATCGGCTGCAGCTCGCAACCGAACTCCGGGTTGCCCAGGAATACCATCTGCTCCCACTTGATTTGACCGAGCGTATCGTTCTTGTTGATGATGATCTTGACCGGCAGCTTGTACTTGACCGCGGTGATCAACTCGGCCATCAGCATCGTGAAGCCGCCGTCTCCCACGTAGGCCACGCACAACCGGTCCGGGTAAGCGATCTGCGCCGCATTGGCGTAAGGCAGGCCGCAGGCCATGGTTGCCAAGGTCCCGGAGATGGAATGCATCTGGCCGCGTTTGGCCGGAACGTGACGGGCCCACCAGGTGGCGATGGTGCCGGAGTCGCACGAGACGATGGCGTTATCGGGCAGGCGCTTGCCCAGTTCATGCGCCACGACTTGTGGTTTCATGGGCATATCTCTGCGCGTGCCGCGTTCTTCCATCAACGCTTTCCAGTCGACCATGCCCGTTTGCGCCTTGGTCAGGAAACTCCGATCGTCGTTGCGCACCAGCAGCGGAATGAGACTTGTCAGCGAGCGTCGGCTATCTCCCACCAGTCCTACGTCGACCGGATATCGCAGACCGATCCGCACGGGGTCAACGTCGATCTGCACGGCCTTGGCCTGGCCCGGTTTGGGCATGAATTCCATATACGGAAAAGAGGTGCCGACCATCAGCAACGTGTCGCACTCTTCCAGCGCTTCTTGCGACGGCCGCGTGCCCAGCAGGCCGATGCCGCCGGTGGTGTAAGGACTGTCGTCCGGCACGCAGCCCTTGCCCAGCAGCGGCTTGATGATGGGCGAGGCGAGGATCTCGGCGACTTGTTCCAGTTCATCCGTCGCGCCGATCGCGCCGCGCCCGGCCAGGATGGCGATCCGCTTGCCGGCATTGAGAATCTTGGCGGCTTGCCGCACGTCATCATCGCATGGCAAGCCCGCTTTGGTCGCCGCCTGATGCGACGTGTGACGAGGCACGTTGCGCTGGCTGCGCTCGTTGGCCGTCATCGATTGGAAATCGACGGGGAAATTCAGGTGGGCTACGCCGCGCCGCGAAAGCGCCTGGCGACATGCCAGATCGGCGACGTTAGCCACGTGCTCTGGGCCCATCACGCGCGTCGTATAAACGGCGACGTCCATGAACAGCCGATCGAGATCGACGTCCTGCTGCGTGCGTGTCGATCAGATCGTGAAAGTGATGCCCGGTAATGGCCAGCACGGGCTGGGCGTCGAGTTTGGCGTCATATAAGCCGTTGAGCAGATGAACGCCGCCGGGCCCGGAAGTGGCCAGGCAAACGCCCAGCTTGCCCGTGTACTTGGCGTAGGCGCACGCCATGAACGCCGCCGCCTCTTCATGGCGCACTTGAATGAACCGGATTTTGTCCTGGCGGGTGCGCAGCGACTCGATGATGCCATTAATGCCGTCTCCCGGCAGCCCGAAGATCACGTTCACGCCCCAGTCGATCATCGTATCGAGGAGAATATCGCCGCCCGTCTTTGCCATGGCTGAGTCCCTTTCTTGCGTTTGCGTTTCTTTGACGCACGCGCCGGCCCGCGCGGAGGTTTGATCGCGCTCCTCAGACCTTCTTGCGGCGAGGGGCGCCGCGTCTCTCATCGACGTCCGAGGCGAGTGCCGCAAAACCCGCGCCGGAAACGTTCGCTGCGGTCGGCGAATGGCGTGCGGACAGGCAAGGCTGCGGCCGAGAGCGGCGCAGCGTTTGCCCGAGAGCGGCCAGCGTTTGCTAGTTCGTCGAGCTAGTCCCGGTGTAGCGAGCGCGCGGTCGGTCAGGCGTCCGCTCGGTTTGGGGCCTACATCCGCGCCCTCCGACTGTCGAGAATTTCCATGCGTGAACCACAACCAAACGGCGGTGAAAGAAACGGAAAGTCCCGAGAAGTGGTCGTCGTTACCGGCGCCTCCGCGGGCATCGGTCGCGCCGCAGTCCGCGCGTTTGCCGACCAGGGCGCCGACGTGGCGCTCATCGCACGCGGCCGGGAGGGGTTGCAAGCGGCAGCTTGCGAGGTGGAAGAGCGGGGACGCAGGGCACTGTCATTCAGGCTGACGTATCGTCGCGCAGGACGAGGTCGAAGCGGCGGCTGAACGCGTGGAACGGGAATTGGGGCCGATCGACGTGTGGGTCAACGACGCGATGGCGTCCGTCTTTTCGCCCTTCGCCGAAATCACGCCCGACGAGTTCCGGCGCATGACCGAGGTTTCCTACCTCGGCTACGTGTACGGCACGATGGCGGCCCTGAAACGCATGCGAACTCGCAACCGGGGCGTGATCGTACAGGTCGGCTCGGCGTTGGCGTATCGAGGCATCCCGTTGCAATCCGCGTACTGCGGGGCCAAGCACGCGATTCAAGGTTTCACGGAGTCGGTGCGCTGCGAGTTGTTTCACGAGTCGAGCCGCGTGCACCTGACGATGGTGCAGATGCCCGCGGTGAATACGCCGCAGTTCGATTGGTCCAAAACGCGGCTGCCTCGGCAGCCGCAGCCCGTGCCGCCGATTTATCAACCGGAGGTGGCCGCCAAGGCGATCGTATTTGCGGCGCACGATCGCCGGCGCGAAGTGTTCGTCGGCGGCTCGACGGCGGTCGTGATCGAGGGGAACAAACTGGCGCCGGGCCTGGGAGACCGCTATCTCGGTTGGACGGGCTACGACTCGCAGATGACCGATCAGCGAATCGAGCCCAACCGGCCGAATAACTTGTGGGATCCCTTGCCCGGCGACCGTCGGGCGCACGGCAGGTTCGACCGAGACGCCTCTGACTTCAGTTGGCAGTTGGAGGCCACGATGCACCGCGGTTGGCTCGCTCTGGCCGGTTTGGCCGGCGCCGGGCTGGCTTTGTGGCTGCGGTCGAAGTCCGGTTCGCGCGGGGATTAGCGTTTACAGGAACCGATCAAGAATCCGGCGGCTGTGAGCGTCGAGGCGGCGGAAGTCGGCGATCAGATACCTCGTGCCGTGCGTATCGACGAGCATCGCTTCAAAGGCGCCCAGCCGCCGCACGCCGTCGTCGGCGGTCAGCAGGAACCGCGTCAATCCCCGATCGGTCTGGACTTCCCACTCGGAAGGTTCGACTTCCGCGGAAACCTCAGGATGCGCTGGACGACCGGCACGAAGTCGCACCGCGCCTAGCGCTTCGTCGAGAGTTTCGCGAACCTGGTCGGGCAGGCCGTCCAAATCCTCAATGAACGCCAGTTCCGCTCCTTCGGCATCGCAGATCGCCACCCAGCGCCGAGGATCCGACAGCGGAAAGGCGCGCACCGGCTCGACGCCTTCATGGCGCATGCCTTGCAGGTCGATCAGCACCAGACGGCCCCAGGCGTCGATGGCCAGTTCGAACTCGCCCGCGACGCAGGGCGGCTGAGAAGAAGGCAAGGACATGGCTATTCCAGCTCCGCAAGCTCGAGTTCGGCGCGGTGCAGCCGGGCGTAGGCGCCGGACTGCCCGAGCAATTCGTCATGCTGGCCGATTTCGGCGATCCGGCCGCGCTCGAGGACGACGATCCGATCCGCCCGCCGCAGCGTGCTCAGCCGGTGGGCGATGGCGATCGTCGTGCGGCCCTGGATCAGCGCTTCCAGCGCCAGTTGAATCTCCCGCTCGGTCTCGGTGTCGACCGACGAGGTGGCTTCGTCGAGGATCAGGATCCGCGGGTCGATCAACAGCGCCCGGGCGATCGAAATCCGTTGCCGCTCGCCGCCGGAGAGCTTCTGTCCCCGCTCGCCGACGATGCGAATCGTAGCCGTCGGTCAGGCGCAGAATGAACTCGTGCGCCCGGGCGGCTCGCGCGGCGGCGATAATCTCTTCTCGCGTGGCTTCGGGACGGCCGTAGGCGATGTTCTCGGCGATCGTGCCGTAGAACAGAAACGGCTCTTGCAGCACGATGCCGATGTGGCGGCGATAGTCTTCCAAGGCCAGCGTGCGGATGTCCATGCCGTCGACCAGGATCGCTCCCTCGTTGACGTCGTAGAAGCGGCAAACGAGATTCACCAGCGTGCTCTTGCCGGAGCCGCTGGGACCGACCAGGCCGATCATCTCGCCGGGCTGAATCGTCAATTCGACATCCTCCAGCACCGGACGGTTGCCGTAGCGGAAGCCGACGTTGCGGAATTCGACTTCGCCGCGCAGCCGGCGCGGATGGACCGGATCGGCGGGCTCGGCCACGCTCGGCACGCGATCGAGGATCTCGAAAATGCGCTGCGTGCTGGCGGCGGCGCGTTGCACGGCGGCCAGCATCCGGCTCATCGAGTCAAGCCGGCTGTAAAAGCGGCCGATGAAGCCCAAGAAGGCCATCAGCACGCCGATCTTGATCTGGCCGTGAAAGACCTGCCAGGCGCCAAAGGCCCACACGACCAGCAGCCCCGCCTCGGTCAGCAGCGTTACGATCGGCCCGAAGAACGACCAGACCTTGTTGACGCGGTCATTGGCCCGCAGCACGTTATCGTTTGCGTGGCGGAAACGTTCGCACCTCGCGCCCTTCCTGGGCGAACGCCTTGACCACCCGAATGCCGGGGATCGTATCGGCCAGCACGCTAGTCATCTCGCCCCAAACCCGCCCGGCTTCCAGAAAGCCGACGCGCAGCCGTTCGCGAACCTGGCCCACCATCCAGCCAATGAAAGGAAAGGGAACAAGCGTCGCCAGCGCCAGCCAGGGATCGATCCAGAACAGCACGAGCGCCGTCATCACCATCATCAGCAAGTCGGTGATGAAGTTGAGCAGATTGAGCGACAGAAAATTGCAAATTCGTTCCGTGTCGGTGCTGACGCGGGACATCAGATCGCCCGTCCGCTTGTCCGCCGAAAAATTCCAGCGACAAACGCTGGAGATGGGCGTACGTATGATTGCGCAAGTCCGCGCTGATCCGTTCGAATACCCAGGCAAGCACATAGGTCCGGCCCCAGCTCAACAGCCAGGCTGCGATCGCCGCCAACGCCAAAGCGGACAGATACCAAACCACCAGCATCGCCTCGACCGGTTCGCCATTTTGGCGGGGGATGAGGACGTCATCCATCAGCGGCATCGTCAGATAGGGCGGTATGAGTCCTGCCGCCGTGCTGGCAATGGTCAGACCAAAACCAAGCGACAGTGCTGCACGCCGCGGCCTGGCGAACTGCAACAGGCCGCACCAGCGCCACCGTTTGCCGTGGCGCTTTGCCGGCGCCCGAACAGCGGGGACAAGGGACGGTCTCGGCCGGGATTTCTGAACCGCAAATCGGGCAAGCCGTTGCCTCTTCCTTCCCGGGGGCGTCGGTTTCCAACCTTCCGTCGGACGTCCCTTGCCGCCATTCCGCAAATTGCTGGACCAACCGGTTGGCATTCGCCGAACGGCCCAGCGTGTAGCGCCAGTGGGCCAAACGCTCCCGGGCGGAAAGCAATTCCAGGGCGCCAACGCCCGCCCGGTGGCATGCAGTCCAGCCGGGCGACGGTTTCCAGCGGCCAACTTTGCCAGACGTTCGTTTGTTCGTCCGGGGGAGTGTCGGGCGATTCCGCACGGTTGCTCGCCGAGAGGATGCGGCGGTCGGTGACGAGGATCAGCTCGCGCGCAAAGTGCAAGCGGCTGTCCAAGTCCGGCTCGAACCAGGCCAGAACGGTCTCGCCGGCTTCAAGCTGCTCGCCAGCGACTTTACGCCAGACGTCGGGGAGCGAGCGGCAGGTATCGGCTAGTTCGTCCAAAGACTAAACGCTCCCGGAAGTTGCGTGGATGGGAAATCGGGCGGGACAGTTTGATTGCTGCTGGCTCGAAGTTTGCAGCTTCATAGTAGGCTTTTTTGCATTTTCGCCTAAATAATCTTTAATGCAAAGTCCATGCGGGGGCAATGTTAGGAAACGGCAAGCAGATGTTTAAAAAAGCATAAAACGCGTAACCAAGCGTTCGCAGACGCCATTAACTAATATCGCGTTTTTCAGGAAGGAATAAGCGGTTTTTGTTGCGTTTCCGCCCCGCGGAAGGTGCTTGTCGGTATCGGCCGCGAGAATTATAGGGGCGAAAACGAATGCGTACTACTCTTACCGCTGGACATCCCGATAAGATAGGTCATGCTAGGAACGATATCGCTCGCGGGCGCAGGCGGTCGAGCTTGCGGCGAGCCGTTCCCGCGAGACGCCGGCTCTCGGCGAGTCGCGTTTTGCCCGCATTCCTCGAAGCCAGTCGCGTTTTTCTCCGTAGCGTCAAAACTTCGTGAACACTTCTCGCGTATCGTTCCATGATGATGCACGCCCGGCTCGGAACACGCCCGGCGATTCAAGCGTCGCGCGCACCCTTCACAAGCTTTCAGAGAGGCATAGAGCGTAGAGGCATGAAGATTCTTAAGGTTCTGTCGTTGCGCGGCCCGAACATCTGGGCCAACTTCCCCGTGCTCGAAGCTTGGGTCGACCTGGAAGAGTTGAAGGACTCCCCGTCCGACGAACTGCCCGGTTTCAACGACCGCTTGATGTCCTGGCTGCCGACGATGATCGAGCACCGGTGCAGCATCGGCGAGCGGGGCGGTTTCTTCGAACGCTTGCGGCGCGGCACCTGGCCCGGCCACATCCTGGAACACGTGACGCTGGAACTGCAATCGCTGGCCGGCAGCGAGGTAGGCTACGGCCGCGCGCGAGAAACTTCCCAGGAGGGCGTCTATAAGGTCGTCGTGGAGTACCAGGACGAAGAGTTCGCCAAGGCCTGCTTGTACGCCGGGCTGGAACTGGTTCTGGCGGCCATCTACGACCGGCCTTACGACGTTCAGGCGGAAGTCGGGCGGCTGAGCGAACTGAACCAGGAATTGCGCCTGGGCCCCAGCACCCGGGCGATCGTGGATGCAGCCGTCGGGCGCGGCATTCCCGCCCGGCGCCTGAGCGAAGGCAACCTCGTGCAGTTCGGCTACGGCGCCCGCCAACGCCGCATTCAGGCGGGCGAGACCGACCGCACCAGCGCCATCGCCGAATCCATTGCGCAGGACAAGGAACTGACGCGTTCGTTGCTGCGCAGCGTGGGCGTGCCGACGCCTGAAGGCCGCGACGTGGCCGACGCCGACGACGCCTGGCAAGCCGCCCAGGAGATCGGCGGGCCGGTGGTGGTCAAGCCGCGGTATGGCAACCAAGGCCGCGGCGTGGCCACAAATCTCACCACCGAAGAACAGGTGCGCACTGCGTATGCCGCCGCCAGGCAAGAGGGCTCGTCAATCGTAGTCGAAGAGTGCATTCCAGGCGACGATTATCGACTGCTGGTCATCGGAGAAAGACTGGTCGCCGCCGCCCGGCGCGAACCGGCCCACGTCATTGGCGACGGCATGCGCACCGTCGCCGAGCTCGTCGCGCAGGTGAACGCTGATCCGCGCCGGGGCAGCGATCATGCCACGCCGCTGAGCCGGATCCGTATCGACGACATCGCGCTCGCCGTCCTGAGCGAACAACAGTTGACTCCCGACTCGATTCCAGCCGCAGGCCAAAGAGTGCTGATTCGCCGCAACGCCAATCTCAGCACGGGCGGCACCGCCGCCGACGTCACCGAACGGGTGCACCCGGAAGTGGCGGCTCGCGCGGTCGACGCGGCCAAGGCGGTCGGCCTGGATATTGCGGGCATCGACGTGCTGGCCGTCGACATCGGCCGCCCGCTGGAGGAGCAGCAGGGCGCCATCGTGGAGGTCAATGCCGGGCCGGGCTTGCGAATGCACGTCGAACCCTCCAGCGGCGCCCGCGCCCGGTGGGCGACGCCATCGTCGACTTGATGTTCGCTCCCGGCGAAACGGGCCGCATTCCGATCGTGGCCGTCACGGGCTCGAACGGCAAAACCACCACCACGCGGTTCATCTCGCACCTGTTCGCCTCGCAGGGCGCCGTCGTCGGCATGTCGTGCACGGACGGTATTTTCATCGGCCAGCGACGGATTGAAACGGGCGACTGCAGCGGACCGAAAAGCGCTCGCGCCGTGCTGATGAATCCGCGGGTTGAAGCGGCCGTGCTGGAGACCGCGCGGGGCGGAATACTGCGCGAAGGACTCGGCTTCGACCTGTGCGACGTGGCGGTCGTCACGAACCTGGGCGACGGAGATCACCTGGGCGCCAGCGATATCCAGACGCTGGAAGATCTGGCCCGCGTCAAACGGACCGTGATCGAGGCGCTGGCCCCGACGGGCACGGCCGTGCTCAAGGCCGACGAACCGCTGGTTGCCGCGATGGCCGAAAAGTGCCCCGGCGCCGTCCTATACTTCTCGCGGCACGCGGATGATCCCGTGCTCGGCGCCCATCGCCAGAAAAACGGCCGCGTGCTGTTCGTCCGCGACGGCGTGATAATCGCCGCCGAAGGCGCGCAGGAAACGCCGCTCGTCGCGCTCGATCGAGTTCCGCTGACCCATGGCGGCCGCGTCGGTTTTCAGGTGGAAAACGCCTTGGCCACGGCCGGCGCCGGCTGGGCGGCCGGTTTCTCCTTCGACGCATTGCGCGCGGGCTGGAGTCCTTCGCCGCCAATTTGGAACAATCGCCGGGCAGGTTCAACCTGTTCGAGATCGGCGAGGCGACGGTGATTGTCGACTATGGACATAACACGTCCGCGCTGGCCGCGTTGGTGGAAGTGATCGACACGTTTCCTCACGCCCGCCGCTCGATCGTCTATTCGTCAGCCGGCGACCGTCGCGACTGCGACCTGATCGAGCAGGGCGAGTTGATTGGCGACGCCTTTGACCGCGTCCTGCTGTACGAAGACCATTATCGCCGCGGTCGAGCGGAAGGGGAAATCATGGGCCTCATCCGCCGCGGCGTCGAGCGCGCCGCTTACCTGCCGGAAATCATGGAGATTCAAGGCGCCTTGCGGGCCGTCGAGCAGGCTTTGCAGACCGCTCATCCCGGCGAGCTGCTGGTCGTGCAGGCCGATGTCATCGAAGAAACGGTCGAGTTCATTAAGCGGTACGTGCAGCAACGCGTGCCGGGACGCGAAATCGACCTTCTCGAAGCGACGGGCGAAGCCCGGCTCGCTTCCAGCCCGTCGGCCGAACATGCGCATCGGCAGACGGTCGGCGTCGTCGGTTAATTTCGCCTCTGAATGACCTGCGTGGTCTCCTCGACCACGACCGGCGACTTGAGGTTCTGCGAGCTCACTTGCGCCCGGCAGCGGGCGGCGCCCGGTTTGTCGGCACGGACTCTTACTTTGTAGTCCAGCCGATCGCCCGGTTTCATTTCAGCGACCGGGTCGAAGCGAACGCTCTGGCCGTCGATCGACGTCCGCACCGTTCCCGGACCTTGCGTGCCGATGTGCAACGGGATCATGCCGGCCGGCACGGTCACGACCAGGGCTACTTGCCGATCGGATGTCTGTCCGTGGTTGGTGACGCGGATGTTGTACGTCGCCTGCTCCTCGACCGTCACGGGATCGGCGTCTTCGGCAATCACGACGCTGATTCCGCCCGGCGGCGGCGAAATGCTCAGGCACGCGTCATCGTTCGCCTGAGCGCCTTCCTGCGAGGAAACGGTTGCCCGATTGCACGATTTGGCGGCCTGGGCCAGGCACTTGCAGTTTACCTGGAAGCGAATCGTCTGGCCGGGCGCCAACTCGTCGACTTCCCAAACCATGTCGGCGCCGGTCCACTTCCAGCCGAGCGTCGCTTTCGTCGGCTCGAGCGAGGGATCGTAATGGTCGACCACTTTCAGCCTGGTCGCCGGAACGTTACCGGTGTTGGCGACTTCAATGTGGAATTCGGCAATCTCGCCGATGCTCAACTTGTCCGGACCCGTTTTCTTGAGCGTAAGCGTAGGACGTTGCGCAGGCGCCGCCGGAGTTGTGCGGGGAGCTGCCGCGCCGCCTACGGTCGGGGCGCCGCCCCGCACCGATGGCCGTAACGCAAGCCTCCCCGCTGCCTAGCGCTCCGGGGCCGCCGGCCGCCTGCACTTCCACGGTGTGGCAAAGGCGGCCGGCCGCGGCGGCTCGGAACGTAATGGAAATCACGCGCGTCTCGCCCGGCTGCAAGTCGCCCAGATCGCGCTCCATGGGGTTGGTGTTTGATACGTGCTGCAAACCGGGATCGTAACGATCGATCAGGATCAAACCGGTCGCCGGGGCGGCGCCGGCGTTGGTGATGCGAGCCTCAAACGTCGCCTCTTGTCCGACGGCGACCTGCGTTGGCCCGCTCACATCGACGCGCAGCGACTGTACGAGCACCGTCGTCGCGGCGCAGTCCTGCGCGGCAAGACCCTCGGCCGTCGCCACGCCGGCGCAATTGTTGAGCGTGCCGGGCCGATCCGCGCGGAAATTGACTTCGATCGTCCGGCCTTCGCCGGCGAGCAGATCGCCAAGGCGCCATTCGAGTTTGCCGCCCGCCGGCTGTGCAGGCGGATTGCTGCTGACGAACGTCATGCCCTCGGAAAGCTGATCGCTCACGACCACTTCCTTAACCGTCAGGTCGCCGGGATTCCGCACGTCGATCCGGTAGACCAGCGTATCGCCGACGAAGCCTTGCGCCGGGCCCGATTTATTCAAGGAAATGCCCGGCGCGCTCCAGGTCTTGTGCGTGGCGCCGTTGCCGATCACGAAGCGTTCGCCGCCGCTGGTCGCGCTGGCGGGCCGGATAACCTGAATGTCGACCATATTCGTTCCGGGCGCCGGTTCGAGCTGATAGATCTCGACGCTCGCCTGGCCGAACTCGTTGGTCGGAACCTCGACCACTTGGGCCCCATCGGGTGCGAAGCCGGCGGCGGGACCGCCGCTGATCTCGTAGCGCACGCGCCAGCCTTCAATCGGCCCCTGGCTGGTGTGACGCGTGACGGTGGTGGTAAACGTATGCTTCGTGCCGGCCGGATTGACGGCCGGAGGCGGATAGACGAACTCGGCGTCGACCCACTGGATGGTCGAAGTCTGGGCATGGCCGTCCCACGCCTTCACGCCGGGAGCGTGCGCCGTCACAAAGCTCGTTCCTTCGACCGGTGAAGTGACGGAGATCCATGCCTGTCCGCGTTGCACGGGCAAGTCGTCGGTCGGCGTCGGCGTGCCGCGAGTCAGGCACACGTAGCGGGGAGATGTCACGCCGATCGCGTACGCGCTGTTTACCTTTCGCGGCCAGGTATTGAAACCGGTGAGCCAATCCAGCGGGCTCTTGCGACCCAAGCCGATGAACTGGCCCACGCCGCCCGGCGCTATCATCCATTCCACTTCCTGGTTGGCGTACATGTAACCGTCGGCGGCGCACACGCCGGCCAGCAGCACCACTTCGCTGCCGACGGGGGCGATGATCTTCGAAGGCGTAAGCTGGACCTTGATCAGTTCGTGATGCTGGAAGTGAGGGCAACCCGGCGCCGGTTCCTCCGAGTAAGTGACCGGACCCGGGATGAAGAACCGCTCGCCCGACGGATCGATGCGCGGAAGCCGGCCGTAGGCGCAGCCCTGACAGACCAGGGTACAGAGCCCGAGCGCGATGATCAGCCGTCGCCCATGACTCCTGGTTCGGTCCATGCTCCACCCGTGTACGTGATGATCTCGCCCAAGTCGCGGCGCAGCGGCGCGGCGGAGCAAGATCCAAGGGCGCGGGCGGACTGAGGCGATTGCCGCGGCGCGCAGAATCCGTTTTGGGAAACCTAGCATGCGTTTTGGCAACGCGTGGACTTTTTTCAACGCGCCGTCCCGGCAAAGTTGATCAAATACAACGCCCGCGCCCGCATAATCAAAAAAGAACCCCCGATCGGAAACGCCTTGCGGCAAATTTGCGACGGGGGTTCGGCGCTGGTCGTGTCAGGCGGATCAATCGGAGACTGAAAAAGTTCTCCCCAAACGGGTTCGGGCTAGTGGCGATTGCCAAACAGGCCGGTCGCGTACCAGATGCCGTTGGATCCGCGTTGCATATCATACCCGAAGCGAGGCTGCCGGGCACGCACTGCGCTCCAATGTCCGGACGAGTGCCGCCAGCTATCGACGCAATCGACTGCCGCGTCAACCAGGCTTTCATGGGGCCAACTTTCGGCCACCACCTCTTGGGCCCGCAGGCCAAACGGGAGCAGGGCGCTGAGCCGGGGGAAGCGGCTCCCCCAGTTGTGGTGGCCTTGCACGCGAATTCTCGCCTGATAACCCGAGTGACTGCGAGCTTCCTTGGCGAGCGTCGGATCGAGCTGGCCTACCGTGCTGGCTGGCTTTTCGGGATGAATGCGCACGGCAAACACCAGGGTGCGTTGCGTGATCGAGCCAGGCGGAAGGTCGAGGGCCACGGCCAGATGATGGGGCTGAAAGCGGTAGTACTTGCCGGGCGTGAAAGGCAACGCCGTCACCACCTTGCCGTAGTGCTCGGAATCCGGATGGGCGAAATCCAGAATCGCCACGCCGGCGCGACCGTGCAATTCTTCAAATGCCGGGTGGTGCAAGACTTTCGTGGGCTTGCCGTCAACGGTAATTTGCACGTCGACCGGCGTTTTCAACGCTACGTAACGATCGATCAGTTGCACCACCTTCGGGTGCTTGAGCGCCACCGATTCAAATTGTTTGGCCGTTGCGTTGCGCTGCCTGCCTTGAAACCAGATCAACAGCATCTTGTGCTGCGACGAGGCCGACTTCATCGCTTTGGCATAGTTCTCGTACCAGTCGATCTCCGCCGTTCGGGCGGCAATGGTTGGCGCGGGCGCCGGCGCTTTCGGCGGGCTCGCCGCCGCGGGTGCAAAGACTCCTAAAACGAGCATGGGTACGAACAGATTGCGGACCGAGTGCATGGCACCTCCTCATGGGCAACGGATGTCGAGCCTGCAAGACTCAACGCCGGCGCAGAACCCCGATGGTCCTGAGCGTCGGCAACACCGCCACGGATTGCAGCCGCTGACGATCAGCGGCCCAGGAGCCGTGGGGGGAACAAGCCCGTCCGTGGGAAAAACGAAGGGCGGGGAGGAACGGTCGTCACGACCGGTAAGAACGCCCCGGGCGAAGTTTCATGGGCTGTTAAATCAGTGGAGTTTGTCAATTACGGTGAATATGCTGGTTGGTGGTTATCGGTGTAACAAGGTGAATGGACAAAATCAACCGAATGCCCAGTTTTTTCTGGCTAAGGAAAGCTGGCTGGTAGCCCCGGCTTTTTATTCATGCTATGACTGTTAACCATGGGCGCACCCTTCGGCGCGACAAGGAGTTTTCGATGCAGCATTTTTCCGGGCGTCCCTTCTGGGTCGCTTGTTTTGTTTCAACTATTGCGGCAAGCTCGGTTTACGCCGAACCTCCCGCTTCGGCCGAGGCGCTGAAACCGGACGTTTCGACAGGGACTCCCGGTTCAGAAAGTGCGGCGGCCGAGATCGGCGAATTGCCCGCGCTCGCGCGAAAAGCGGAGGGCTCGTTTTCCCCTCACACGAAGGGTGAGGCGGCGGCGGCCAAGACCCGCCTGCTGCACGCGGCCGATCGGCTCAATCGCTACCTGGCAACTGGCGGCGCCAACGGCGTCGCATGGAAGCGGTATCTGAAGTGGGACCAGATGCAGCAGCAGCTGCGAGCCGGCGCGACGCCGGATCTGGCAGTCCTGGACCAGATCCATGACCGCTACCTGGCGGATCATGCCGGCCTGGAGTGGCCGCTCTGGAGAAATGTCGCGACGGCGTTGCGCGACTACATCGATCTGTCGGTCGCGCTTGCGGATCCACAGCCCGAAGAGACTTTTCGCGCCGAGCTCGGTCGTCTTGCCGAACATCTTGAAAGCTACGGTAAGAGCGCCGATTCGGAAGCGCTGGAGCAAGCCGGACGCTCGCTTGGCTGGCTCGAGCGCCGCCGTCAGGCGCTGCCTTTGCTGCGGACCATCCGCCAACGGCTTTCCCGGCCGAATCTGCTCGTAGGGGTCAGCGACGAACTCATCGCAACCGGTTCCCGCCGGCAGATTGATGAAGTCGACGCGGTGCGCGACGTGATCCTTGGAACGTCGATTCGCGGGCAAGGCCGCACGATGGGGCGCGTCAGCGTTCGGCTGACGCCTGCCGCCGATAAGGCGGTGCTCGAAACCACGCTCGAAGCGACGAATAACGCCAGCACGATTGGAGCCAACGGTCCGGCGCGGATCGGCAGCACCAGTCGCACGATTCTCGTCGGCCGACAGCAATTGGCGCTTGACGAACTCGGTTTCCACACGCTGCCGCCGCAGGCCTCGGCTTCGGCCCGGAGTCGGATTTACGGAGTCTGGTCGACGCGTCGAGGGATCGTCGACTGCATCGTCCGCAAGGCGGCGCGACGACGAATCCCCGGCCAGAAGCGGCAGAGCGAGCTCATTGCGTCTCGTCACGCCGAACAGCGCTTGATCCGGCGTCTGAACGCCGAGACAAGCCGGGAACTCAAGCGGTCGAATGCCGACTACCTGGAAAAAGTCCGCAATCCGCTGGTCCGCATCGGGCAGTTCCCGCGTCAGTTGGCCTTCCGCACGACGGCTGACCGGCTCCACTTCACGGTCTTGCATGACGGAACCGACCGCCTGGCGGCGCCCTCGCCGCCGCCGGAGGTTCCGCCGGGGAGCGATCTGACCGTCCGCTTCCACGAGTCTCTGCCGAACAACTTTGCGCACGGTTTGTTGGCCGGACGCACGCTAGATCGCGACCAGTTCGAGCGTTTGGCCGTGCGATACCTGGGGGGCATTCCCGAGCAGTTGGAAGACGATGATCGATCGCGCGGCCCTTGGTCGATCACCTTCGCCGCCTTCAATCCGGTTTCGCTGCGGCTCGACCGGCAAATGGCGACGATCACCGTTCGTGGCCGGGAGTTTGCTTCCGATGTGCGGCAATTCGACGTTGCCATGGACGTGACGGCGCGGTATCGGTTGGAAAGCCAGGACGGAAAGCTCAAGGCGGTGCGGCAGGGAGATTTGGAAATCTTTCCGCCCGGCTTCGTCCCGAACTCGGGCCGGCGGCTGCCGACCCGCCTGATCGGGATTCGCAATTTGCTGAAGCATCGCTTCGACAGGATTTTTCCCGAACAGTTCGTGTCGCGGCCGCTGATCTTGCCCGGTCAGTGGCAACGCATCGGGCGGCTCGATCTTGTACAATTGCAGTCCGATCGAGGTTGGCTGAGTCTCGGTTGGCGCCCGGCCTCGAGCGCCGAATCGCGGTTGGTCCGGCAATCCGCGCGTTAGCGGCTGCCGCATGGGAGATGACAGGCCATGAATCGCTACGTCGAAATTTCGTTTGACTGTCTGCCGCTCCGTTCGGTCGGCCGGCTCGATATTCCGATGGATGCGTCGCCCAAGTACCGTGAGCGCTGTGAACGGATCAAACGCGCCCTTGAAGACTATGGCTCGCACAACACCTACTTTCTCTATAACGCCGTCTGCAGCTACCGCTTAACCAATCATCAGGACATCGGCTTGCTCGAGTTCCGCTTCGAAGGGGTCGCGCTGACGGACGCCGCGGATCAGAAGACGGTCCGTTGCAATTTAGAGGCGGAACTGTCGAGAGAAACGTGCGACTGGCTGACCGAGCCGATCGTCCAGTGGTTCAAGGAGACGGTCCAAAGGAGCGTGGCCGTCGAGTTCGACCGCTATATCGCCGCCGGCGATCTCGCCCAAACGGTCGAGCGCATCGAGCGCATTCAGGCGGAAAGCGACCAACAAGGGGGCTACGTCGGAATGTACCTCTAGCCCTTGCTGGGAGAGTTCCAGGCGGTTCCGACGCTTTCCTCAGCGCGCCCACGCGGCTTCGGAACGCCGATGCAGCTTGCCGGAATCCTCACGCGCTTCCGCTCCTTGCGCAGCATGGCTGGAACTCTTATTCTACGCTCTTGCGCTCGTTCGTTTGGAAGACCGTCCAAACCAGGCGCTTTGGCGAGAGCCGAAGCCGTGAATACGAGGGGGATGCGGCATCCTTGCAAGATGGGGCAAATTGGTTGCCTTTGCCGATCGTAAGGATTCCTGCAAGTTTGCCGGTCGTGCTGTCGATACAAGCCTTGCGGATTGTTCCGTCTGGGCTGCGCGATGGCTGTCGCCCGGAAGTTTCTCCCCCCGGATCAGGAAGTGTTCATCAAAATGAGCCGGCGACTCCGAACCATCGTGGCCTTCTTGCTGGCAAGCATGACGGCCATTACCGGATGCACTCCGAGCAAACCGATCTACCTGTTCGATGACGGGGACATGTCCCATTACAAGGGCATGGCCACCGAAATCGAATACCCGGACATTGAGACCGTCAAGCTCGACGACGTGCTCAACGCCAAGGCGCCCTTGACCTTGAGCAATCCGGAAGCCCGCGAGATCTGGGATCTGCCGTTGGAAGAAGCGATGCGCACGGCGCTTGCCAACAGCAAGGTGCTGAGAAACCTGGGCGGGTTGCTGTTCACGCCGGGTTTGCCGGCGTCTAACCAGACGATCGCTCCGACGGGCCAGTTGCTGCAAACGCAAGGGCAAAACCTTAGCGGCCAGGCGTTGGGGCAGCCGCAGACGGCCCAAACGATCTATAACCCGGCCATTCAAGAATCGAATACGTCCAACGGCGTCGAAGCGGCCTTGAGCCAGTTCGATGCGCAGTTCAACTCGCAGATGTTCTGGCAAAAGAACGACCGGCCGCAGAACTTGTTTTTCAATGGGTTCACGCCGCCCGTGTTCATCCAGGACTTCGCCCAGTTTCAGGCGGAAATCGGCAAGGTCACCGCGGACGGTAGTCGCGTGTTCGTTCGAAATCATCAGATTTACGATCAGAACAACAACCGTTCGAACCAGTTTCCCAGCTCTTTCAATACCGACCTGGAAGCGGAGTTCCGGCATCCGTTGTTGCAAGGCGCCGGCGTGGAATTCAACCGCATCGCCGGTCCCAACAGTTCCAACGGCTTGATCGCCGGCCAGGCGACGAACACCTCGTTTTTGAATCCCAACACGATTCCGGGCAATTACAACGGCGTGGTGCTGGCCCGCATCAACGTCGACATCACGTTGGCGGACTTCGAGGCGGGCGTGCGAAACATGGTCAGCGACGTGGAACGTGCCTATTGGGACTTGTACTACAACTACCGCAACCTGGCGGCGGTGCAGGCGGGGCGAGACAGCGCCCTGCAGACCTGGCGTAAGGTGTACGCCTTGTACGTTGCCGGCAGCAAAGGGGGCGAGGCCGAGAAGGAAGCCCAGGCTCGCGAACAATACTTCTTGTTCCGCGCCCAGGTGGAGAACTCGCTCGGCTTGCTCTATACGGCCGAGAGCCGGCTGCGATACATGATGGGCCTGGCGCCGACGGACGGCCGTTTGATCCGTCCGGCCGACGAACCGACGACCGCCGAAGTGCAATTCGCCTGGCACGAGATTCTGCCCGAGGGTTTGACCCGCAGCGTGGAGATCCGCCGCCAGAAGTGGATCGTCCGGCAGAACGAGCTGAAGCTGCAAGCGTCTCGCAACTACCTCCTGCCTCGCTTGGACATGCAGGCCTTGTATCGCTGGCGCGGTTTCGGCGACCAGTTGGTGAATTACCAAGGCCAGGCCTTCAACGCCAACGCCGTGGGCACCGGCGCCAACAACGGCTCGGGCGCCTGGGATACCCTCTGGGGCGGCCAATACCAGGAATGGCAACTCGGTTTGAATCTGACCATACCGATCGGCTTCCGTCTGGCGATGGCCGGCGTCCGCAACGCCGAACTGGTGTTGGCCCAGTCGCGGGCCTTGCTGCAAGACCAGGAACTGGAACTGGTCCACGTGCTGACCAACTCCATCCGCGACTTGGACCGCAACTACCAGGTAAGCCAGACGACGTTCAACCGGCGCGTGGCGGCGGCCAAGCAGGTGGAAGCCGTCAAGGCCGGCTACGACGCCGGCACCGTTACGCTGGACATGCTGCTGGACGCTCAGCGCCGGCTGGCCGATGCAGAAATCGCCTACTACCGCGCGTTGGTCGACTACAACGTCGCCATCCTGCAGGTCCATTTCCGCAAGAACTCTTTGCTGGAGTACAACGGCGTGTACCTGGCGGAAGGCCCCTGGCCGGCCAAGGCCTACTTCGACGCTCGCAAGCGGGCTCGCGAGCGCGACGCCGCGACGTTCATCGATTACGGATTCACTCGCCCGCAAGTCTTCAGCCGCGGCGTCTGGCCGCAGACCTTGAACCAGCCGGGCGAGCCCTTCGAGAAGAGCGAGCTGTCTGCGGAGGAACTTTCGAATGACCGCTTCGGCGAAGGTCCGAACGCATCGGAACCTGAAGCGGAACCCAGCGGCGCCCCGCTCTTCGATCTGGACGCGCCGAGTGAAGGCCTGCCCGGCGAAACGCCGCAGGCGCCGCCGGCACTCGAACCTCAGCCGCGGGAGTCAACCGGGCCCGTATTCGCTCCGCCGGCCTCGCAACCCGACGAGCAAGCTTTCGGACCGGCGCTGAGCTCCGTGCCTGCGGAGAAGCCGAAACGAAGCAATTCGGGCTTGAGCTATCCGAACTTGACGCCCGCGGACCGGACTCGCGGTTCCGAGGTTTTGCGGGTCAGCGAGCAGGCGGCGCCCGCCGTCAACTTTCGCCGTTCGAGCGGCGGGCGGAGCGAAATGCGGGGTCCCATAATGGATGGCGAGTGGCGCGGCGCCCGGCGTTAGCGTTGCTCCCGGCCGGTTGTCGGAGTTGGCGGCAAGCGATACCATTCAGCGCATGCCGCACGCCGACTTCGTTCTCGTGGGCGATCTGATTCTTTCCGATCGCCAGTTGCCGCAAGGCGCCATTCATGTTCGCGATGGACGCATCGCGGCCGTAGGAGCCGCGGGCGAGGTACTGCCCCAAGTTTCTCCTCAGGTTCCGCGAGTTGACGCCGCGAATCGCTTGCTGGCGCCCGGCTTCGTGGATTTGCACGTCCATGGCGGCGCCGGCGCCGATTTCATGGATGGCAACGAAGCCGCCTTCGGCGCCGTGCTGACGGCCCACGGCGCCACGGCACGACGAGCCTGTTGCCGACCAGCACCGCCGCGAGGCACGATCAGATCCTGACCATGCTGCGGCTTTGCCGGCAGTTCGCCGCACGGGCCGACGGCCCGCGAGCGCGGGTGCTCGGCGCGCATTTCTACGGGCCCTATTTCCGCAAAGAGGCCCGCGGCTGTCACCCGGCGGAGCCCGTCCGACCGCCGGAAGCGGCCGAATACGAGCAGTACCTGGAGTATGCCGACGCCATCTGCACGGCCTCGATTGCGCCTGAACTGCCCGGCGCCGAGGCGTTCGCACGTGCGTGCGTCGAGCGCGGCGTCCGCGTCGGGGCCGGACATACGCACGCCACGTTCGCAGAGATGGCCGAAGCGGTGAAATGGGGCGTGCGGCACGTCGACCACTTATATTGCGCCATGTCCGACAAGTCGAAGTTGCGGCAGCGTCAGCCGTATCCGATGCAAGGGGGCGTGCTGGAGGCGACGCTTTATTTCGACGAACTGACGACCGAAGTCATCGCCGACGGCAAACACCTGTCGCCCGACTTGCTGCTATTGGCGCTCAAGCTCAAGGGGCCTGACCGGCTGGCGCTGGTGACGGACTGCAACCGCGCGTTGGACATGCCGGAAGGGCCTTACGTCTTCGGGCCGCTGGAGGGCGGAGAGCCGTTCATTCATCACGACGGCGTCGGTAAAATGCCCGACGGTCTGGCGCTGGCTTCCAGCATGCGCGGCATGGATCACATGGTGCGGACCTTCGTCGCGCTCACCGGACGGCCGCTTTGGGAAGCCGTACGAATGGCGTCGCTGACTCCGGCTCGCATCGCAGGCTGCGATCAAGATCTCGGCAGCCTGGCGCCGGGCAAGCGAGCCGATCTGCTGGTGCTCAGCCCGGAACTCGAGGTCGAGCAAGTGTATATTGGAGGCTGGAGGTTCGACGGTTAAATATGTTCTTCTCCCTGGATGGCGCCGATGGCGGCGGAAAAACGACGCAATTGAGCTTGTTTTGCGACTGGTTGCGCAGCTCCGGCTACGACGTCGTCGCATGTCGTGATCCGGGCAGCACGCGGTTGGGCGACGCCATCCGCCACATTCTGCTCGAAGGCGAGAGTCCTTCCGGCGGCAATTTGCCGATCGCCCGCCGCAGCGAAATGCTGCTCTATATGGCTGCCCGCGCCCAGTTGGTCGAGGAAGTCATCGCGCCGGCGCTGAAGGCCGGCAAGACGGTCGTTTCCGACCGGTTCCTGCTGGCGAACGTCGTCTACCAGGGTTATGCCGGCGGTCTCGATCTCGAGGCCATCCGCCAAGTCGGCGCCATTGCGACGGCGGGCGTCGAGCCGACGTTGACCTTTGTGCTGGAGGCTCCTGAAGACGTAGCGGCCAGCCGGCTGGACCGCCCGCTCGACCGGATGGAACGGCAGGGCGACGCATTTCGCGCAGCGCTCCGAGCGGGCTACCTTGCCGAGGCCGCCCGCAGCCCGGATCGGATCGTTGTGGTCGATGCCGCCCGCTCGATCGACGCCGTGCAGGCTGAGCTGCGCAGCCTGGCGGGCCGGATACTGGCGTACCGTTGAACGGGATCCTGTTTTTGCATTTGCTCTACTCCGGATCATTCATCAGTCCACGAGATGATTTGACAAAGCGCTCGACACGAACCCGAGGCGTCAGCGAGGTAAATGCGTTGCTCTGCCTCGCCGGCGCTCTGGGTTCGTATGGGCTGATGAATGACCCGGGTTGAGGAACCTTTCGCCGCTGAGTCGCCGCCCATGAGTTGGCAAGGATTGGAAGGACACGACGAAGTCGCCGCGCAATTCCGTCGCGCGCTGGATCGAGGCCGGCTGGCAAGCACGTTCTTGTTTGTTGGTCCCGAGGGAATTGGAAAGCGCAGCTTCGCCGTCAAGCTGGCCCAGGCCCTGCTATGTCAGACGCGTCCGGCGGCGGCACTCGAGCCCTGCGGAGGCTGCGCCAGTTGCTCGCAGGCGACGGCAGGCACGCATCCGGATCTGCTGCAGATCGGCAAGCCGCGTGATCGCAGCACGATTCCCGTGGAACTGCTCATCGGCAGCGGGGAGCGGCGGATGCACGAAGGCTTATGCCATGACATCTCCTTGAAGCCTTTCATGGGCGGGCGACGGATTGCGATCATCGACGACGCCGACCAGTTGAACGAGGAAGGGGCGAACTGCCTGCTCAAGACCTTGGAAGAACCGCCGCCGAAATCGGTGCTGATTCTGATCGGCACGAGCGTCGACCGGCAGTTGCCCACCATTCGCTCGCGATCTCAGATCATCCGTTTCCGGCCGCTGGAGCCCGTGCTGCTGGAGCATTTGTTGTTGAGCCAGGGCCTCGTCGCCGAAGCCGACGAGGCGCGGCGGCTGGCCGCCTTCGGCGAGGGGAGTCTGGCTCGCGCGGCCGAGTTGGTCGATCCGGCCATCTGGAGTTTTCGCCGGCAACTGTTCCAACGGCTAGCGGAACCGCGGCTGGAAGGCGTGGCGCTCGGCAAACTGGTCGGCGGATTTGTGGAAGAAGGCGGCAAAGACGCCGCGCCTCGCCGCGCCCGCGGCCGCCTGGCCGTAAGCTTTGCCGTCGAGTTCTACCGCCAGTTGTGCCGCGCCCTGTCGGGCGTCGCCCTGGCCGAAGACGAGGAGCTGCGCGACAGCATCGCGCGGACGTTGGCCGGGAAAAGCTTTAACGAGGAACTCGCGCTGGCTTGCGCAGAGCGATCGCTCGATGCCTTGAGCCACATCGACCGCAACGCCAACCAGGCGACCTGGATTGAATGCTGGGCCGGCGATCTCGCCCAATTGGTCGGTCGCCGCGCAGCCTGATCAGGCCGGCCCGACGAATGCTCCGCAGCCCGGACGGCCGAAGTCTGAATAACACCGCCGCTCGACCCCTTCCTGATGGGGGTGCTGTGGGGTTGTTGGGTGAGTTGGGTGGCGGTTCTTGCTCGTGTTTATTGCTCTTGGGTCTCGCCATGTAGGGTCAGCACCAGCCTTCGCCCACTGGCCCGATCGCGGTGCTCGCACAGATAAATGCCTTGCCATGTCCCGAGACAGAGCCTTCCGGAGCTGATCGGAACGGTCACGGAGCTTCCTAATAGCGAAGCCTTCACGTGTGCCGGCATATCGTCAGGACCCTCGCAAGTATGACGAAAAGGAAAGTCTTCGGGAGCGATGCAGTTGAATGCGCTCTCCAGGTCTTCGGGAACGTCGGGATCGGCATTTTCGTTGATCGAGAGCGAAGCGGAAGTGTGTTGGATGAAAACATTTAAGAGGCCGATGTTGAACTGTCGTAACTCGGGCAGGGCTTCGAGAATTGTCCGCGAAATCAGGTGAAAACCTCGACGCTGGGGGGGCACTTGAATGACGCGTTGCAGCCAGGGCATGGTGAATTCCTGCTTCGTATTCGGTTGTATTGATGTAAAGCCGGCCTGGGCAAGGCTTAAAAAATAGTCAGAAAACTTGACTTTTAGCGGCCGGTGACAAGAATGTGATGCTTTACCTGACTGACGCCATCCCGCCTGCTGACGGAACGACGTAACAACGATGTTTCCGTTGATTATGGCGTCTTGTGAAATTCCTTGGTCGGTTTTTTCTATCGGAGCAGAGACCGCTTAGCGTAAAACCCCGTTGAGCGTCTCCCCGGTTCCAGCGCCGTGATGGCCTGACCTCCAAGGTAACAATGTTGGTTGTTTGTGGTACGGAGCTGTTAGAGCAATGCGGAATGTGTTTGATGCGATTCTGGAGTTTGGGCACGACGAAGATTTCGCACCGGTGGAAACCGACGAATTCTTGCCGACGGAAGCGCCCGCCGGTTCGTCTGAAAAGCTGGATACCCTGGCTCGCCGAATTCAAATGGGCGTGCCGTTGTGGCATCCAGAAGATCGGGCCGACTACAGCGGCTTGACCGGCGCTGTGCGTCCCCGCGAGTAGAAATCGCCGGTTCGAGCGCGGCGCAAGCTTCCTGCTGCGCCGAAAAAGTGCTGCGCCGAAATGGTGCGGAAAAGCGCTCGTCTCATCCGGCTTGAAATAGCGTCAGCCGCTGCCGTTGATGGTCGGGAACTCAGTAAGTTCCCGAGCTTCAGCGGCGGCGGCTTTTTTTTTCTGCTAGCATTGCCTGGCTCATAACGCCAGGCGGGGCGAAGCCTTCCAATCAATGCCCGCTTCGATCCCGCGGCGAAGCGGCAGGTCAGGCATCGGCGAAGTGGCAGATAAAGAAAGGTCGATGCCTGCGTTTTTATTGCTCCGGAATCGTCTGTACGCATTTGGACCGGCGCGGTAAGCTGCCCCCTTCTATTTGGCGGCAAGCTCGGCGGCGAACAAGAGGCATGGTAACCCGATCCACGGGTTTTTTTGCGCTGGAGGTTGCGTGATGAGCTATGGCGACGAACCGACGTTGGAGCGGCTGTTGAAGCTCTCGCAGTCCCTGAGCACCAGGTTGATTTGCTGGATCAGCAAATTGAACACCTGTTGGCAAGGACTGCTCAATTGATGCACGACACGTCGATCGATGGTTTCGGTAGGGAAGAAGCGGCGTCGTGCAATGTGCCTGCCGGCTATGAATGACCCCTTGGGGGCGTGAAGCGGGCAGTTGCCGGACGACCGTATCTTCGGCGATGAACTTGTTGGCGCTGGCCGCTTTCGGCCATTGAGCCCCGGCGCGTAAGCGAGTGCGCCGGAAGAACGCGCGTCATTCGACGCGTCGTTGCTACGGCGCTGATTGGCGCGGCGAAGCCGTCGGCATTCATTAGCGATTGCTTTCCGCGGCCGCCGGCAACGGCTTGCAAACTGCCATGGGCGTCTGGCGCAAGAGCGCCCAGACTCGCCCAGCGTCCCAGGCTCGCCGAGCGTCTCTGCGCCGCTTTTCGGCGCCCGCCTTTCTATCGTGGCGCCGAATCCGGAGTTGGTGGAGGCGACGGTCGTGCGGCGCTTGAAGGCCGGCGCTTAGCAGGTCATGATTCTCATATTCCGCGCGGCGTCGCGTGGAGCCGAGCCCGCTGATTCGCCTACTCTCGCCCAAAGGATGAGCCCTATGAGTCCACGGAACCGGAACCGTTTGACAGCGATCTGCCGCAAGGGCAGTTTTCCGTTCTCCTTGCAGTTCTGCGTTGCCGCGTGGTTGGCCGCCGGAACGTTCGTGGCCGTTGCAGACGGCGCTGAACCGGGCGGACGAACCAGGCCGGCGGGCGAGTGGTCGCAGTTTCTTGGTCTGCAGCGAAACGGCGTCTCGACGGAGACCGGCTTGCTGGAAGCGTGGCCGCAAGCCGGGCCGCGGGAAGTCTGGCGAGTTGCCGGCGGCGTGGGCATGTCCGGCCTGGCCATTCGCGACGGGCGACTGGTCACGCTCGTGCAGCGAGACGGCAAGCAGTGGCTCGTGGCGCATGACGCGCAGAAAGGAACCGCTCTCTGGCAAACGGAGTTGGCGCCCGAATATCGCAATCCGATGGGCGACGGACCGCGTGGAACGCCGACGATCGCCGGTGACCGCGTGTTCGCCTTCACCGGAGAAGGAAGCCTGGCGGCAGTTAATTTCGCCGATGGCAAGCTGCTCTGGTCGCACGACGTAACCGCCGAACTCAACGGCGAACCGGCCGAGTACGGCATGGCCTGTTCGCCGCTGGTCGTCGGCGAGCTGGTTGTCGTGTCGATCGGCGCTCCTCGGGCGAGCGTCGCGGCCTTTGACGCAGCGAGCGGAAAGCGGGCCTGGAAGGCGGGCGACGATCCGGCCGGTTATTCCTCGCCGACGTTGCTGACGCTCGGCGGACGAAAGCAGATCGTGGCGACCACCGGCGTTTCCGTACTGGGCCTGGCGCCCAAGACCGGCGCCGTGCTGTGGCGGTATCCGTTCGAAACGAATTTCAACTGCAATATCGCCGAGCCCCTGGCCGTGGACGGCCGGGTCTTTATCTCCGCCGGCGAGGATCATGGCAGCGTGCTGCTCGCCTTGGCGCCCGATGGCGATCAGTTCGGCGTTGATGAAGTCTGGTCTTCGCTGGGGCCCAAGAGCGTGCTGCGCAGCGAGTGGCAGACGGCGGTGCTGCTGGACGGCTATCTTTACGGCATGGATAATCTAGGCGGCGCCGGGCCGATCACCCATTTGACGTGCATCAAAGCCGATACGGGCGAACGGGCATGGCAGAAGCCTCGCTTCGGCAAGGGCAACCTGATTGCCGCCGACGGCAAGCTGTTCCTTTCCACGATGAAGGGCGAACTGGTCGTGCTGCGGGCGACGCCGGAGAAGTTCGACGAGCTCGGCCGCAGCCTGGTGCTCGGTTCGACGCGGCAGGCGCCCGCCTTGGCCGGCGGTTTGCTCTATATGCGAGACAACGCCGAAATTGTCTGCCTCGACGTCCGCCGTCCCAAATGAACGTGACCGCTTTACGCTCGCCAACAAACGAAGACATTCGCCTCGCTCGATTCGTGTGGAGAAACCTATGAAGCGTGCAATCCTGTCCATGGTCCTTGTTGTTACCGGCTTGCCGTTGCTGAGCGGCTCGGCGGCAGCGCAAGCGTTGAAAGCCGGGGCCGCGACCAGCAACATCACGCCGCGGCTGGGAAGCAACATCGTCGGCGGCTTCAAGCCGTATCCCGCCACACACGTTCACGACCAGTTGCACGCGCGGTGCCTGGTGCTGGACGACGGCCAGACCCGGCTGGCGCTGGTGGTATGCGATCTGTTGGGCATCCATCGCGCGGTCAGCGACGAAGCTCGGAAGCTGATCCAGGAGAGCATCGGTCTGCCGCCGCAGCAGGTGCAGATCAGCGCCACGCACACGCATTCGGCCTGCAGCGCGCTGGGCGATAGCCGCTATCAGCCGGAACAGTCTCTGAACGAGTACCAGAGCTTTGTCGCGCGGCGGATTGCCGACGGCGTGCGTTGCGCGGCGAACAATCTGCGGCCGGCCGAAATTGCGTTCGGCAAGGCCGAGGCGCCGGAACACGTGTTCAATCGCCGCTGGTACATGAAGCCCGGCACGGTCCCGACGAATCCGTTCGGCGGAGCTCGATATGGTCAAGATGAACCCGCCCGGCGGCAGCGCTAATCTGGTCGAACCCGCCGGGCCGACCGATCCGACGATTTCGTTCATCGCCTTGCGAGAGCCGGGCGGGCGGCCGATCTCGGTCTTCGCCGCCTACAGCTTGCACTACGTCGGCGGCGTCGGCGCCGGACATATTTCGGCCGACTACTTCGCCATGTTCTGCCAGGAGCTGACGCGGCTGCTCGATGCGCAGCAGCAGGAGCCGCCGTTCGTGGCCATGATGGCCAACGGCACGAGCGGCGACATCAACAACATCAACTTCCGCCAACCGCGGCCGCGAAAGGCGGCGTACGAGCAGATGCGATTCGTGGCCGACGACGTGGCGAAAAAAGTCCACGCCGCGATGGACGACCTGGAATACCGCGATCATGCCCAGCTTGATGCCCGCTATCGCGAGCCGACGCTCAGTTGGCGGCATCCGACCGAAGAACAATTGCAGTGGGCCAAGAAGACGCTGGCCGAGGCGCCCAAAACCGAGGGCAAGGTGGATCTCTCGCGCGATTTACGCCGAACGCACGCTGCGGATGGCCGAGTGTCCCGAAACGACCGCCGTCCCCGTGCAGGTGCTGCGCATCGGCGACGTTTGCCTGGGCAGCATGCCCTGCGAAGTGTTCTGCGAGATCGGCCTGGAGTTCAAGAACCGCAGCCCGCTGCAGCCGGCCTTCATGGTCTCGTTGAACCACGGCTATTACGGCTACCTGCCTACGCCCCCCCAACATCGCCTGGGAGGCTACGAAACCTGGCTGGGAACCAATCGCCTCGAACCGCAAGCCTCGACCAAACTGCTGGACAATCTCTTGGAGATGGCGGCCGAGATCAAGGAGTCCTCGGCGACCAAGTAGCGCCTTGCTGTTGCATCAATATTCGCTGATAGGTTAGGCTGCGACCGGCGTCGCGTTCTGTCGAGCGGGTGACCTGCATCAGCGAGGTTGTTGGATGGCTGCTATCGATCTCGAGCAAGCCGCTCGTCAGGCTGCATTTTCACGGCGTGCGGCGCTTCAGGCGGGCTCTATCGGGCTGATGGGCCTGGGACTTTCGGACCTGTTTGCGCTGCGGAGTCTGGGGGCGCCCGCCCAAGTCTTGCCGCAGAAGTCGGTCATCTTCATCTTTTTGACCGGCGGCCTGGCGCATCAGGACAGTTTTGATCTCAAGCCCGAGGCGCCCGACACGGTGCGCGGCGAGTTTCAACCGATCGCCACGCGCACGCCGGGCATGGAAATCTGCGAGCACTTGCCGCTGTTGGCGCAGCGGAGCGAGCAATTTGCGCTGGTCCGCTCGGTAGCCACCAACACCAACGGACACGAAGACGCGTGTCACATTCTGCTTTCCGGCCGGCTCGACATCCCCGCCCGCGCGGCCTTGGGCAAGTCTCCCAGCCCGAACGAATGGCCGACGATCGCTTCGCACGTGACCTACGCTACGCGCGGCCGCAACAATCTCCCTTCGGCCGTCGTGCTGCCGCAGCCGAGCGTCAACGAGATCGGCAACGTGCGGCCCGGCCAGTACGCCGGAAAGCTGGGCAAACGCTACGAACCGTGGCGGCTGAACGTCGCCTCGCCCTGTGCGCTGGGCAACGGCGCCTGCCCGCATTGCTTTCGTTTCGAGGGGACGCCGTTTGAGCACGGCTCTCACACCATCTTCGACACGCCGGCGCTCACGCTTCCGGAAGGCGGCGCGGCCCGACTTGCCGGACGCCTGGGACTGCTCGAGTATATCGAGCATCAGCAGCGCGACTTGGAAATGGATGCAGAGGCCGCCGCTTTCGACCGTAACCGGCAACAGGCCGTCTCGGTCCTGTCGGAAGCCAAGGTCCGTTCCGCCTTCGACGTGGAACAAGCCGATCCGATCACGCTGGAGCGTTACGGCAAGAACAAGTTCGGACTGTCGCTGCTGATGGCCTACCGGCTCGTCGAAGCGGGCGTGAATCTGGTGCAGGTCAACCTGGGCAAGAATTCATCTTGGGACACGCACCGCCGGAACTTCGTCAATCTCAAAGACAACTTGTTCCCCTACACGGATCGGGCCGTGGCCGCGTTGCTCGATGATCTCTCCGCCAGCGGTCTGCTCGACGACACGCTGGTAGTGATGACGGGCGAATTCGGACGTACGCCCAAGATCAACAAGGACGCGGGCCGCGATCACTGGGGCCCGGTGATGACCAGCTTCTTTGCCGGCGGCGGCGTGCGCGGCGGCACGGTGATCGGCTCGACCGACAAGATCGCCGCTTACCCGACCAGCGACCGGCAGACGCCGGAGAACCTCGTCGCCACCATCTACTCCGCCCTCGGCATCCCGCGCACTGCCGAGTGGCAAGACGTCGACGGCCGCCCGCACGAACTCTACCGCGCCGCGCCGATCGGCGGGTTGATGTACTCGACGGTCTACGGGCATGGCGCCACAAGTCGCTGACCGTTCCTGGGAGTTTCTCTCGTGAGATGGCTGTTCGTCTTCTGCCTCGCATTCTCTTTGAATTCAGCGTGGTCAGCGGAACCCGAAGCAAACATCGAAGACGTGGCATTCAAGGCCCGCTGTGACGGCTCCGAGCAGCGCTACGTATTGCTGCTGCCCGCGGGTTTTCGAGACGATCTGCCGCACGATGTGTTGATCGCCCTGCACGGGCATGGTTCCGACCGCTGGCAGTTCGTGCGCGATCCGCGCGACGAGTGCCGGGCGGTGCGCGATGTCGCCGCGAAGCATGGCATGATCTATGTCTCGCCGGACTATCGCGCCCGCACCTCGTGGATGGGCCCCAAGGCCGAAGCGGATCTCTTGCAAATCATCGACGAGTTGCGGCAACGGTTTCGCGTTTCACGGGTTTTCCTCTGCGGCGGCTCGATGGGCGGGACGGCGGCATTGACGTTTACGGCATTACATCCCGAGTTGGTCGCGGGCGTTGCGGCCATGAACGGCACGGCCAACTTGCTGGAATTCGAGGGTTTTCAACAGGCCATTTCCGAATCGTTCGGCGGCGCCAAAGCCGCCCTTCCCGCCGAGTACAAGCGGCGTAGCGCCGAATACTGGCCCGAGCGTTTGACCATGCCGCTCGGCCTTTCGCTCGGCGGGCAGGACCAAGTCGTTCCGCCCGACAGCGTGCGACGACTAACTGGCGTGCTCAAACGCCTGGGCCGCGACGTGCTGCTCATCGATCGCGCGGAAACAGGCCACTCGACGAACTATGCCGACGGCACGGCGATTTTGGAGTTCTCGATCGAACAGGCCGGCAAAAGCTCGGACGGCGGAACTCGGAGCTCGAAGCAATAGCTCAGCTCGATCATCCTTTCGCCACAATCTCTCCCCGGAGTATGCCTCATGGAGTTCTCGCACGTCGGCTTAATTACTGACCAGCCGCACGAGGGCGAAGTCTTCGTTGAAGCGACGCGGGTCTGGGTCACGGACTTCATCAAGCATCCGTATCACATCGAGTGGTTGCGGTTCGAGCCCGACTCGCCGGTGACCAATGCCGTGCGTACGCAGCCGCACGTGGCCTATCGCGTCGCATCAATCGCCGAGGCGGCTCGCGGCATGCAGACCTTGATTGAACCGTTCGAGCCGCTTGCCGGCTTGCGCGTTGGCTTTTACCAAGCGGCCGACGGCGCCGTGATCGAGTTCATGGAATACGAAGGAAACGTGTTTGAAGAATAAACGGCGCAGCCCGAGCGCAGATCGTCACCGCTTTTTCGCCGTCCGCTTCTTTCCCGTGGCTCGCTTGCGTCCTGTAATCTCCGAGATTTCCACGGCCCGATGTTCGGCGACGGAGCGGTAGCAGGCGTCGACCAGCGCCATGGTCTGAAGATTGTCGGCGCCGCTGATATCGGGTTCGCGCCCTTCTTCCAGGGCACAGAGCAACTGGGCCATCGGGCCGGCGAAGGCGTCGGGGAACCAGACTTCTTTCCAGCGCGGCTGGAACCAGTAGCCGGGCCGGTGCGTGGTGGTAAAGTCGAGCGTGCTGGGGGTGCGGCGCGGATAGTCGGGCCAGCCGATCGTGCCGCGTGCCAGGCCCTCCGTCCCTTCAACGCGCCAGCGAATCGAGATATCGCTCTCCGCCCCTTCCAACGCCGGACCGGTCCAGACATCGTCCCACGAGGCGGCCCGCAATCCGTTGGCGTATTCCAGGATGTAGAGACAGATGCCGTCGGCGTGCTTGAACTGCTTGGCCGTCCGCGGGTCGGGCCGCACGCTGGCGAACACGCGCACCGGGTCGCCGAACCAGTAGCGGAACGTGTCGAGGTGGTGGATGCTCATGATTCGCAGCGTGACCCAGCCGAGCCGCTCTTGCCACGGCATCCAGTGGGGAATCGCCCGCATATCGAAGCTGGCGAACACCGGCTCGCCCAACTCGCCCCGATCGAGCAGGCACTTCAGCGCACGCACGGACTGGTCGTAGCGCATGTTCTGGTTCACGGCCAGCGTAATGCCCGCCCGGCGGCAAAGCTGGACGATCTGCTTCGCCTCCTCGTAATTCATGCCCAGCGGCTTTTGGGCCAGAATGCCGCGCAGATGTCGCTTGTGTTTCACCGCTTCGCGGATCACCGACAACTGTACGTCAGGCGGCACGGCGATATCGATGACCTCGACTTCCGGATCGGCCAGCAGTTCCTGGTAGGTCTCGTAGGTTTTCGGGATGGCATGCCGTTCGGCCACGGCCCGCGTCCGGTCGCGGGTGCGCGAAGTAATGGCCACCGGCTGGAACCCGGCCTGGCGATAGGCGACCAAGTGGCAATCGGCCATGATGAACCCGGCGCCGATGCAGCCGATGCCGACGTCTTTGCGTTTCGGCATCGTCGGGAGATAGTCGAGGTCAAGCATGAAGGAGGGCCGGCGGAGATGTTTGATGGGCAAGGCGGATCGATCAGGCGAGCCGGAGGCGTGAGTCTCCGTTTGGAATCGCCGCCCGATGCACAAGATTCTGAGCACGTTGGCTATTCGCGCAACGGACCGTAACGCCGGCGTTCATGCTATCGGCGCCGCGCGGCGGCTGCAATCGTCAACTTGTGGCGGCCATGCGATAGAATAGAGGCCTGACGAATCGGCAATTCGCTTAGTTTTGCAAGGCGAGATGACGATGCCAGCCAGCGACGCTCCGCGCACTGCTGAAGAGTACTTCTTACTGCCGGACCTGGGCTGCCCCTCGGAATTGGTGCGCGGCAAAGTGACGCCGCGGGACATTCCCGGTTTTCTCCACGGCAAGGTATGCGGCAAGCTCGGCCAGATCGTTTACGAGTTCGCTGTTGCAGCAATTTGGGATGTGCTGTGAACCGCTCAGGCGTCGTTACCCAGCGCGGCCCCGACACCGTGCGCGGCCCGGACGTTTCCTTTTGCAGTTTTGCTCGGGTGCCGAAAGGCGCCGAGCCGATCGGCTATCCTGCAGCGCCGCCGGAACTGGCGTTTGAGGTCCTTTCGCCCAGCGATCGCTGGCCTGACCTTGTGGCGAAGGCGGGGGAATATCTGAAAGCGGGCGTCGAGATGGTCTGCGTCGTCGACCCGGAGAAGGAAACCATCGTGGTTTACGACGCCCATCAACCCGGCCAGACCTTCACCGTAGACGAGGAAATCACCTTTCCCGCCTGGTTGGGCGGATTTCGTTTGCAGGTTCGAAGTCTGTTCAACTGACGGAATCGAGAAGCCTTTGCCCGCATCCGCTCGAATGCGACTTCAGTTCGTCTTTTCCTCGGCCGGATCCGGCCAGAGAATCCAATCGCCGTCGTGCGATGCGGCCCACTCGGTGGAGATCGTGTCGGCGTCGAGCTTGGCCTCTGGCGCCCACAAGCTGGCATGGTCGTTGCCTTCCTTCGGTAGCCGCCCGCCGTCATCGTCGCCGTCCGTTCCGCAAGAATAGAGCAGCGGCCGGCCGTCGACCAACTGATATCGTAGCGGCTGCCCCGTGAAGCGATCGAGCGGCACGGTCGGCAACAATCCCGGCGTCAATTCAGCGAGCGTCGCCGGCCAGGAGTCGTGGCGGCGATGAAAAAGTTCCAGGGCGATGGCGGTCAGTACGGCATCGCGCTGTTGCATGTTCCATTCGGCAACAAGCTGCACGTTGTACGCAGTCGTTCCCCAAAGAAATGTCAGAACCGGCCAATACCGCGTGTAGTCCCGCGGCGAGTGTTGCATGCCCCCAAATCCTTTCCGGCCGAAGATTCCTGCCATTGCCACAGCGGTCGAGCGTAATCGACTTCTACCTGGTCGCACAGCCGGTTAGCTAACTCGGCCTGCTCCTTGCGACCCGCTATCTCCACCGACATGATGGGACCGCCCAGCCCCTGTTCCACGCCCCAGGTTTTCCAGGCGAGCGCCAAACGGTCTTGAGCATTTGCCTTGTAGTGCCACCGATTCAGGCTTTTGAATCCTTCGGGCGTCAAACGGCCGTCCCCATGCCCATCGTCGGTAAAGGTCCGTTGTAAATAGTCATCGAAAATGCGCCGCTCGCCATCCAGGGGCCATCGCAACGTTCCGCTGCCCGCAAAGCCGGCAATCGCGTGCGCCAACTGCTTCAACTGTTCGTCGCTGCAAAGTTCCCGTTGCTCGACCGCAACGGCCGCTGTACGGCGGATGGCCATTCGATAAATCCCCGACGACATCAAATTGACGACGATAAACGGCGCGTCACGTTCGTTTTGCTCCGCCATGGCGACGAGCGCGAGAATGTCATTGACGAACGTCGAGCTATCACTCGTTTCAGACGCCCGCTGCGCATCGGCGGCAAGCAACTGAGCGAGGAAACGAATTTCTTGATGCTGCGGAATCACGCATTCGATGAGCAGCGGGTTGTACCTTTCCGGCGATTCGCCGTGCTGACCGGCGCCGCCGCCGAATTCTTGCAGGAACTCGCGATTGGCCGGGTCGCCGAACACGAAGCCGAGCCCCGGCTTACTCGCTGCTCTGCGGATTAGGGACAACGTCTCTTGATGCTTATCGAGATAGGCGACGATTTCGGGCCAGAATTCTTTCGCCTCGGCGTTGCGTTCAAAACCGCGAGCGTCTGGTCGGCCTTCGCGCGGCAAGGTCAACAGCGCTTTGCGATAGAGCGGCCAGCGCGGTCATCGGGCGGGATGGCTTGCTGCTGGCGATTGATATCGGCCATGTAATTGTGCGAAATTGTCGGCTGGGCCGTCAGGTAGCGCACGCACAGCACGCCGTAGGTCAGCAGCAGCGCGGCGATCAGCAGGGCCGAGCCTTGCAAGGAATAACGCAGCATCCGCCATGCCAGCGAGCGATTGCGCAATTTGGCGCGGCGGATCAAGCGAGCCGCCTGCCGCGGATTGCCAAAATCGGTCGCAAGCTGTTCCGCCGAACGTCCGGCCGCCAGGCCGTCGCTGAAGTGATCGCTCAGCTCCTGCGCCACGTCGCTGCGTTCGCTTGGCCACAGCCGTGCGCGGCGAAGGACTTCGTCGAGTAAGGCGCACAACGGGCTCGGCAACGTAACGGCCAGGGCCAGTCGCGCCTGCCGCAGCAGACGCGCCGCTTGGTCCACGTCGCCAAGTTGCTCGCGCAGCGAGTCGAGCGATTCTCCTGCCGCCAGGTGCGCCGCGAAATTGTCCGCCAATTCGGCCGCGGCTTCATGCGAGGCGGCGGGAGCGAGGCGGGCCTGCGCCGCGACCCGCTCGATCCATTGCACAACGGGCTGCGGCAAATCGCCGCCGATGCGCAGTGGCCGCTGCGATGCGGACCGATAGTCGCCTCGGGCCTCGCCTTGGCGAAAGTCGTCCGCAACCTGCTGCGGAGAGCGGCCCGCAGCCAGCGACGCCGAAAACGCCGCGATCAACTCACGCGCCAGAGCGACGCGCTGTCGACGTCTGCGCCGCGATCGACGCACGCCCAGATAGAGCAGCCCGCCCAGCGGTTCGGGAAGCCGGGCGTCATGGATCACTTTGCGGAGGTCGAGCGTCTCTTTCGGCGTTTGCCGGAACAAGTCTTGCAGCGGCGCGTAAGCTGCATAAGCCCACAGGCCTTGTGCCGGCCAGGGCACAGCGGGCGCCTCGGCAGGCAGGGGCTCGCGGGAAACGGCCGGCGCGGGACGGAAGAATCGCAACAGGAAACTCATGCGGGAGCTCCTTTCAGCGAAGGCGAAGGCGGCGTCAAGATGCCCAAGGCGGTCATCGCCTCGGCCACGGCCTGCCATTGGCGCGTGTCGTCGGCCAGCCTGCGCTTCCCTTTCGCAGTCAGAGCGTAATACTTGCGCTGCCGCCCCGACTCGCTCTGCCGCCACTCGGCGCGGATCAGGCCTTGCGCCTCGAGGTTGTAGAGCATCGGGTAGAGCGTCGACTGGCCCATGGCCAATACGCCCGCCGAACGCTCGGCCAGGGCTTCGATCAGTTCGTAGCCGTACTTGGCCTCCCCTTCCAGCAGCTTCAGCACCGCCGCCGGCCCGGCGCCACGCATCAACTCGCGTTCGACTCGCATGATCCGCTCCTTTCGCCGCCGCTTGGTGTTTTGCGTCGCATACTATGTAACACATAGCAAAAGCTGGAAGGCGATGCAAGCAGAATGGCGTATTCGCCTGCTTTAATCCTGCGCCTTGCGACTTCGCTCGATTCGGCTGTCTCTGATTTGACCGATGGGGCTATAATTCCGCCACGGGAGGAGGGCGGACCTCGGTACATCAACCGACGCTAGTGGGAGCGAGTGCTCGTGACGGATCAGAGCTTGGATTTGAAGCAGTATGGCATTGCCGTCGGCGATGTCTGGCGGAACGCAGCCCCGGCCCGACTGTATGAAGCGGCCGTCGAGCACGACAAGGCGATCATCGCCGCATCGGGCGCCTTAGTGTCGCTCTCCGGGTCGAAAACGGGTCGCAGTCCAAAAGACAAACGGATCGTCAAACATCCGGCGAGTGCGGGCGATATCTGGTGGGGCGAGGTCAACATGCCGCTCGACCAGGAAACTTTCGAGACCAACCGCGAGCGAGCGATCGATTTCCTGAACTTCCGCTCGCGGTTATACGTGGTCGACGGCTTCGCCGGCTGGAGCCCGAAGCACCGGCTCAAGGTGCGGGTGATCTGCGCCCGGCCCTACCACGCGCTGTTCATGCACAACATGCTGATCCGGCCGACGGACGAGGAACTTGGCCGATTTCGGCGAGCCCGACTACGTGATCTACAACGCGGGCGATTTCCCCGCCAATCTGCACACGCGGCAGATGACCTCGAAGACCAGCGTCGACCTGAACTTCGAGAGCGGCGAGTTCGTGATTCTGGGCACCGAATACGCCGGCGAGATGAAAAAAGGCGTGTTCACGATCATGAACTACCTGATGCCCAAGCAGGGCGTGCTCTCGATGCACTGCTCGGCCAACGAAGGCGCCGACGGCGACGTCTCGCTGTTCTTTGGTCTTTCCGGCACCGGCAAGACGACGCTTTCGGCCGATCCCCAGCGGCATGTTGATCGGCGACGACGAGCACTGCTGGAGCGACGACGGGCGTGTTCAATATCGAAGGGGGCTGCTACGCCAAGTGCATCAGATCTCTCGGCCGAGAGAGAGCCGGAAATCTACCAGGCCATACGTTTTGGCACGGTGCTGGAAAACGTGATTTGCGATCCCGTACACGCGCGAAGTCGACTACGACGACGGCTCAATCACCGAAAACACGCGGGCCAGCTACCCGATCGAGTACATCGCCGAATGCCAAGATTCCCTGCGTCGGCGGGCATCCGCGGAACATCATTTTTCTCACGTGCGACGCCTTCGGCGTGCTGCCGCCGGTGAGCAAGCTGACGCCGGAGCAGGCCATGTATCACTTCATCAGCGGCTACACGGCCAAGGTGGCCGGCACGGAACATGGGCGTGACCGAACCGCAGGCCACGTTCTCGGCCTGTTTCGGCGCGGCGTTTCTGGTCTGGCATCCGACCAAGTACGCCAAAATGCTGGCCGAGCGGATGCAGGTCCACCAGGCCGACGCCTGGCTGGTCAACACCGGCTGGACCGGCGGCTCGTACCATACCGGCTCGCGAATCCCGCTGGCCTACACGCGGGCCATCATCGACGCGATTCACTCGGGCGAGCTCTCGGCGGCGCCGACGGTCGAAGAGCCGTACTTCGGGCTGCACGTCCCCAAGCGCTGTTCGGGCGTGCCGACGGCCATCCTGATGCCGAGCCATAGCTGGGCCGATACGGCCGCCTATCGCCATGCGGCCTGCAAACTGGCCGAGTCCTTCCGCGCGCACTTCGCCCAATACGCCGACGAGGCCAGCGAAGAGACCTGCACCGCAGGCCCCAAGGCGGGGCTCGAACCGGGGGAATAACCCGCCGGAAGACGCTCTCTTCGAAGCCTGTCCGCCGTGAGCGGTCGTGAGCCGTCGGCGCGCGTGAGCCCGCGGCATCCGGCTCACTCGCTCAGCACCAGCCAGCCGACGAAAGCGATACCCACGATCAGGAAGGCGGTAATCGCCAACACGGCGATGAATGACTCTAGCCACATACCCATCGACTCGTAACTACAAGAAGATTTTGAACCCCGGGAAAGTCCGCAATTCTATCACGGCCCAGCGGACGGGCCAACGCCCGATTTCGAGGTTTCATCGCTGCAATTGCCGGCGCTGTAGCGGAACAGCGTGAGCCTTCCGGGCCCTCCGCACGGTTTTTCAACCCCCTGCGCCTCTGCGGCGTCCCTCGCCCCCGGAATCTTCACAGATTCCGCTACACGATTGCCTCACGGAATCTTCACTCGCTTCCGCTACACTTGCCAGACCTGCTTCTCAGCCGTCGCTCGCGGCGGCCTCGATGATCGCCAGGTCGGGAACCAGCAAGTAGTCGCTGCGGTCAATGGCCGGAATTTCGCAGGTAAAGTCGGTCGGTTGAACGGGCTTGCCCAAGGCGGCCAGCGAGCCGCGAGTGACAAACCCCGTCGGCCGGCCGCCCACCACGATCTCGACGCGCTCGGCTTCGTTGTGCTGGAAGAATTCAAACAACGTCTGCACCGTCGCGTCTTCTTCATAGCAGGGCGTCTCCGCCGCCAGAATCTCGCCCACGCTCTTCGGCGTCAGCGACGGCTCCGCCAGATGCTCTTCCAATTGGCTCTGCGATGCGAGGCCCAGCAGTTGCCCATCGGAATCAATCACGGGCAGCGCCGAAAGCCGGCAGGCCTGCAAGAATTCCGAAGCTGCTTCGAGCGTTTCATGCCGCGTAAGGGAAACGACGTTCGACGTCATGATGTCGCGCGCCGCGGCGCTGCGCAGCGGGTCGGAGCCGCCGCCCGACCGGCGGGAGGTAATGGCCGCCATGTGCCCGGCGCCGACCACGCGGTTTCGTCCCGACTGTTTGGCGATCATCAGCGCTTGCTCCGCCAGCCCTAATGCCTGCTCGGGGTTGGCCGCCGGCGGAAGCGCCGCCACGCCGAAGCTGACGGTGAGCGGCTCGCTCTCGCCTCCGCGCGTCGCGTCCATGGCCGAAATCGCTTTGCGGCAACCGTCCGCCCAGGCGACGGCATCCGCTTCGGACTCTCCTTCATAGAGCAAGGCGAAGCGATTGTCGCCAAGGCGAAACAGGGGACGCCCCGCTCCGCAATGATCTTGCAAACGAGAAACGATGGCGCCCAGCGCCTCGTCCGCGGCCGCCTGCCCGTGCACGCGACGCACGCGGCGAAAGAAATCGACGTCGGCCAGCACGCACGACAGCTCTTTGCCGCGGCTTGCGGCGGCGGCCTGCCGGCGCGGCAACGTCTCGTCAAACGACAGCCGCGTGCCGGTCGGCAGCCGGGCGTCGGTGCGGCGGAGAAGCTGCACGCGGCGCTCGTATTCGACCATCCGGGCGCCGGCTGGCGCAGCCGAGACAGCAGTTCGCCGTGCACCAGCGGCAAGGCCAGAAAGTCGTCGACGCCGGCCTGCAGCGCCTCGACCAAGGCGTTGGAATCGGCCGTTGAGGTCAGCAACAGCAGATACGAGTAATCGGCCAGATTGCGATTGCGAAGCCGGCGGCAAAACTCGGCGCCGCTCATATCCGCCAGATCCCAGCCCGCGATCACGAAGTGCGGGTGGAAAAAATCAAGCGCGGACAGCGCCTGCAGCCCGGCGCCGGCTTGCAGCACTTCGTATCCCGCCAGATTCAAAAAGTGGGACAGCGCCCAAACTACGGCAGGCTCGTCATCGACAACCAGAATCCTGTACTCGTTGGAACTCATCGCAGCAATGACCTTTTTGATTCGCGGGACGATGGCGAGCCGCGCGTGCACAGACAGTCGCTGCGCCGAACGAAACGTTCGCGGCTGCTCGGAGCCCAAAAGCGTGCATGGAGATGTGCCAGACGGTCCGCCCGCTGGAATGAACTATAGTGCGCCGCCCGCGCCCGTGCTCGTCCGGAGCAGGCAAATCGTAACGGAAGCTGTGAAGCTTCCGGGAGGCGAGATTCGCGTAGCGGCGGCGCATGCGTTTGGAGAGGAGAACCGTGCAGAGGGCCCGGAATTGTCACGCTCTTCCGCTACCGGTAGCGGAAGAACGCGAAGATTCCGGCCGTAGCGACTGGGGCGGCCGGTCGGATCCTGCGATTTTGCCGCGTTGCGGACCGCGCTGCGTCGGTTTTCGTCCTAGAGTTGAGTTGGTCGAATCAAGCAGCGAACCAAGACGGGCGAGACACTCCGCTTTTGTGCGGCGACGCGGCTGGCAGTTCCTTGCCATGACATCGCGCCGGAAGCAAGGCAGTCTTCGAGTATGAATGAGATTGAACCCGGCGTTCCCTACCTGGAGTACCACCCCAAAACCGGCGGCCCGATCAAGCGCACGGCGATCGCTCCCCTGCCGTTCACCATCGGTCGCAGCGACGGCGTGAGCATGCGGATCGACTCGACGCAGGTCTCGCGCGAGCACGCCCGCATCACCAAGCGGCAAGGCGAGCTGCGAATCACGGATTTAGGCAGCACCAACGGCACGTTCGTCAACGGACAGCGCATCGAAGAGGCGCGGCTGGAACACGGCGATATCGTGCACGTCGCCACGGCGGAGCTGATCTACTTCAGCGGGCAGACCATCAAGAGCAAGCCGGTCGCCACGCAAGTGCTCGATCCTCACGAAGCCCGCGCCTGCGCAGTTGGGTTCGCCCGCCTGCGTCGTACCGCGCCGTGCGACGCTTGCAGGAGATGCTCGTCCACCGCGTCGTCAGGACCTGTTTCCAGCCGGTCGTCGACTTGAAGACCGAGGGCGCCCTGGGCTATGCGGCAAGCTGCGGCGGCGACCATGAATTGAGCCGCTCGCCCGCGGACCAATTCCTGCTCTCGGCCGAATCTCGCGTCACCGACCGCTTGAGCCACGTCGCTCGGCTGGCGGCGGCCGAAGAAGCGCGCCGCTTGCCCGACGGCGCCCGCGTGTTCCTGGCGCTCCATCCGTCCGAAGTGGGCCACGAGTCGTTGCTCGAATCGCTGTGCGCGTTGGAGACCACGCTGACCAGCGATCACACGCTGGTGGTCGAAATTCCCGAAGCCGCCGTCAGCGACGGCGCCTTCATGGGCCCGCTGCTCGATCGGCTCTCGGAACACGGCATCGCCGTCGCCTATGCCGGCTTCAGCGCGGGCAAGAGCCGGTTGGCGGAACTGGCCGAGGCGCCGCCGGAGTTTCTCAAGCTCGACAAGTCGCTCGTCCATGGCCTGCCTCACTCGGAGCCCCGCAAACGGCAGCTCCGCGAGATCGTGGCGGGCTGCGAAGAACACGGCGTCAAAGCGGTCGCCGTGGGCGTCGAAACCGATGACGAGGCGCGCGAGTGCTGCGCGGCCGGCTGCCACGCGGCGCAAGGCGCCTGGTTCGGAGCGCCGCAACCGTTGTCATCGCTGCTCGCCGAAAAGCTCGATCTGGCCCCAGCGCCGTCCTCATAGACTTTTGTCAGGATTCCCGTCGTGACCGTCCATCCCTGCGAAAACGCCGAACCGATCCCCGGTTACCTGCTCAAGGAGCGGGTCGGGGTCGGCGGTTACGGCGAGGTCTGGAAGGTGTCCGCCCCGGGCGGATTGACCAAGGCCATCAAGTTCGTCTACGGCCGCATGGACGACGAGCGCGCAGCCGCGAACTCAAGGCGCTCGGCAGAATCAAGGAGGTCCGGCATCCGTTCCTGCTGTCCCTGGAACGCTTCGACGTGCTGGACGGCCAGCTCATCGTCGTCACCGAACTGGCCGACATGAGCTTGATGGACCGCTTCCGCCAATGCAAAGACGAAGGACTGCCGGGCATTCCCCGCGGCGAACTGCTCGGTCACTTGCGAGACGCCGCCGACGCGCTCGATTACATGAGCGAAAAGTACGGCCTGCAGCATCTCGATATCAAGCCGGAAAACCTGCTGCTGGTCGGCGGGCGGATCAAGGTCGCCGACTTCGGCCTGGTCAAGGATCTGCAGGACGCCCACGCCACGGCCATCGGCGGCGTGACCCCCTTGTACGCCACGCCCGAAGCCTTCGACGGCAAGGCCAGCCGACAGAGCGACCAGTACAGCCTGGCGATCGTGTACCAGGAAATGCTGACCGGCTCGCTGCCGTTCCCGGGATTGACGGCCGTGCAGTTGGCGGTGCAGCACATGCACAGCCCGCCGCTGCTCAATTCGCTGCCCGCCGCAGATCGCCCGGCCATCGCCCGCGCGCTGTCGAAACTTCCCGTCCAGCGCTTCAGCTCTTGCCGGGAGATGGTCGATCACCTGGCCGGCGCGGCGGAGCGGAAAGACTCGCCGCGAGAAGCGCCGCAGCAGGCGCGGCCGCAGCACGACGAGGCCGAGACCGTCCGCGACGGCGGGCAGCCCCGTTCCACCGTGGACCTGCGGTCCACGCCTTGCGGTTCATTCCTGGACGAAACCAGCAACCATCGCCAGACGAGCGGCGCGGTCGAGGCGGAAGAGCATGAGTTGCCGCTGCCGCCGCTGCCGGCGCCGAACGTCGAGGCCGGCATTCGCCCGACGGTGATTATCGGCATCGGCGGCATGGCCGCGCGGCGTGTTGCGGCGGCTCCGGCGGCGTTTGCAGCAGCGCTTCGGAGACCGCGACGCCGTCCCCGCCTTTCAATTGCTGTTGCTCGACACGGATCCGCAGGCGCTGCGCGCCGCCGAACAAGGCGACCCTGACGATGCGCTGCTGCCGCGAGAAACGCTCTACCTGCCGCTGCGCAAGCCGGCCGAGTACCGGGCCGCTTCGGACAAAATCCTCGGCTGGCTCAGCCGGCGCTGGCTTTACAACATACCGCGTTCGCTCCGCACGGAGGGGCTGCGGCCGCTCGGTCGCCTGGCGTACGTCGACCATGCCGAGCTGGTCAAAGCGCGAATTCGAGAGGCGCTTGCCGAAAGCGTCTCGCCGGAATCGCTCTCCAAGACCGTCCAGACCGCCGGCGTCGGGCTTCGTACCGACGCGCCGCGGGTCTTCGTGCTCTCGTCGATTTCCGGCGGCACGGGCGGCGGCATGCTGTTCGACGCCGCCTATGCCGTGCGCCAGTTGTTGGCTGAGATGGGCTTCGACCAGCGCGACGTCTGCGGCGTGATGTCCCACGCCACGCTCAACAAGAACGCCGCCAATGACCTGCGTAAAGCGAACGCGTATGCGGCGCTGACGGAATTGCACTTTTTCAATCACTGCGGCGGCGGGTTCAAGACGGGGGCCGCCAGCGTGCTGCCCGCCGGCGAACTCTCGGAGCCGCCCTTCACGGATGCGTACCTGATCAACCTGGGCGATAATCTCTCCGAAGCGGAGTTGGAGACCGGCTGCAGCGCGATCGCACGCTATCTGTATCTCGACGTCGCGACGGCCTGCGGCAGATTGCTCGACCAGTGCCGCGAGGCGACGCGCGAGCAGATCGCAGCCGACGACGGCGTTCCGCGGCTGCGCAGCTTTGCCATCCATGCGATCGGCTGCGACAAGCACTCGCTCGCCGCGGCCCAGGCCGATGGGCTTTGCCACCGCCTGGTAAGCGGCTGGCACTCCGAGGAACACTCGCGCCGGCGGCCCGAAAAGCCGGAACTTGAGATCGAAGAGCTGATCCGACGCTTGTACGCCGCGGCGGACAAGGCGCTGGGCGGCAGCGCGGCGGAGCAGATGCGGATCGCCATCGAGCAAGGGAACATGATCTCGCGGGTTTGCATGCCCGGCGCCGAACAGGGCGGCCCCTTTGCCGAGCACCTGGAGCGAATTCACGCCCTGGTCGGAGCGCCCGATGCGGCCAACCATCCTTCTCCGGCGGAATCCACGCGCCTGGAATCGGCGCTGCAAGACACGGCCAAAAAACTGGCGGCGGCGCTCAGCGGATCCATCGTCAAATCGATCACGGCCATGGTCCAGAATCCTCGCGATCGGCTTCCCGCCGCGCTGCTGGCCGTCCGCATGTTCCAGGAACAGTTGCGCGGCTTCCGGCAAGACGCCGACGAAGAGTTCCGGCGGCTCAACGCCGAGACGGCGCAGGTGCGTGCGAAGCTGCAGGCGGGCGAAGTGCCGGGCCGCGCCCGCCGTTGGTTCGGATTGTGGGGCGCCGATCCACGGCAGGGCGTCGATGAGTGCCTGGCGGAGTATTGCCAGGCCCGGCTCCGGGCGCTGGTCCTGCAGCAACTTTCCGCGCTGCTGCAGTCCGTTTCGGCCAGCCTGGCCGCGCTCAACGAACAACTTCAGCAATTGCGCACCCAATTGGAACAGCTCGAGCGATCGTTTGCGTCGACGCTGCCGGCCGTTGAGGGCGCCGGCCGCCCGGCTCGCGTCGGCGAGCGGGCTTGCGGCGCCGACGCGGCGCCCTTGGCCGGCCAGCCGGTGAATGAAGCGTACTTCGCCACCTTCGAACAACGTTTCGAGCACGACGTGCTGACGCCTCAGGGCGGCCTGATGGGCCTGGCGGCGGCCAACAACGAGCAATGGAAATGCCTGCGGACGCAGTTGCAACTATACGCGCGCGAAAGCGTGCTGCTGGCAATGAAAGAGGTGAATGCCGCCGCGCTGCTCGTCGACCGCCATCCGCAGCCAGCCCAGTTGATCGAACATCTGGCGTCGGCGGCCGAAAGGGCGACGCCTCCGCTGCCGTTGCGGCAGGCGGCCCATCGCGTGTTCACGCTCGTCCCCGACGCCGCCGGCGGCGCCGCCGTGGCCGAGGCCCTCAAGGCGGGCGTGCCGCGCGTGGCGTTGAGCATCGCCGATGCGGACAGTGACCTGGTCTTCTGTCACGAGGCGGAATTGCTCTCGCTGTCCAAGACGGCGGCGGCGCTGATCGGCGGCCGGCCGGACTACGCCGCGGCGGCGTTGCGCGTGCTCACGCGTCTCGACATTCACTGGGCTTCGCTCCCGCTAGCCAATGACCGGCCCGCCCTGGCGGAGAGCCACGAACCCGAACCGGTCGCTCTCGGATAAACGGCCCATGGAACTTTCCCCATCGGAATCATCCTCTACAGGTAGCGGAACTCGTGAGAGCTCCGTATCGGCAGCATCGCCTCGGCCACTCTGTTCGCACGCCCGAGATTTCAAATCTGCGGTCTGGTTCGGCGAAGCATACCGCTTCAACGCCCAGCAGGCGGCCTGCCTTCAAGTCTTGTGGCGGGCCTGGTTGAGCGGTACGCCGATCATTCGCGAAGAGCTGGTTCTGGAGTTGGCTCGCGTCAAAGCCCGCTCGCTGAAAGACGTCTTCAAAGCCCCGCCTGGCCAGCCCGCTTGGGGAACCATGATCAGCGCCGGCGACCGCCGCGGCACGGTCCGACTGCAGGAGAGTTCGGAAGTCGGAAGTCGGAAGTCGGAGGTCGGCAAGGTTGGCTCGTAAGGTCGAAGGTTCGCGGAAGCGCCGGTCGGCCGGCAACCATGGCGCCAACCCTTGGGGCGAGGCCGATAATGCAAACGCAAAACGCAAAACGCAAAATGACGGCAAACTATATCCGGTTTTGCATTTTGCGTTTTGCATTTTGACTTTCTTCGCCGCGGCGCCGCTCCTCCCTCCTCTCCTCCCTACTCCCCCGGCTTGTTGACACCGCCGTTTGACGCCATTAGTCTAAATCTTCATAGGGTTTACTCGATTCATTCTGGACCGAGGCGCTCGCCTTCCCCTGTTGCTGACCGGAAATCAGCACGGTCCTTGTCTGTAACCACGCGATTTCGGAGCCGAAAATGGCCACGAGTATGGGCGATTTTACGGAAATTCTTATCCGGCAGGGCGTTATCAGCGCCAACCAGCTTGCCGAGGCGCAGCAGATGGCCCGCGGATCGGGCATCAAGGTCGGCGATGCGCTGGTGCGGCTCGGTTACGCCACCAGCGAAGAAGTCATGCGGGCCATGGCCCAAGAGCACGGCTACGACTATGTCGATCTTTCCGAGGTCGTCATTCCCCCGTCGGTCGTCGAGTTGGTGCCCGAGTCGGTTGCTCGTGAAAACGCCATTCTGCCGATGGCCGAAGAGGATAATGCCCTCAAGGTCATCATCAGCGACCCGATGGACTTCGAAACGCTCGACAAGCTGCGTTTCATCCTCAACCGCAAGGTCGAAATCGCCCTGGCCCCCCGCGAGAGCATCGTCGATGCCATCAACCGCCACTATGGCCTGACCGAGGGGGAAAGCGCCGACTCCATGCTCCAGGAGTTCACCGATACGGCCATCGATTTCACCGAAACCGAGGAGACGAGCGCCGCCGCGGATGAAGTCGTCGACGAAACGAGCGCCCCGATCGTCCGTCTGGTCCAACTAATCATTACCGAGGCCGTCCAGCTCCGCGCCTCCGACATCCATGTCGAACCGTTCGAAAACCGGGTCCGCGTCCGCTACCGGATCGACGGCGTGCTGCAGGAACGCGATAGCCCCCCGAGAAGGTTGTTGGGCGCCCTCCTGTCGCGCATCAAGATTCTGGCCAAGATCGATATCGCCGAACGCCGCCGCACGCAGGACGGCCGTATCAAGGTAACCGTGGGCGAGAAGGAGCTCGACCTTCGCGTCAGCGTGCTGCCCACCAGCCACGGCCAGTCGGTCGTCATGCGGTTGCTCGACAAGGACAACATTCGGGTGGGCGTCCGCCAGCTCGGTCTGGGGGAAGACGACTTCCGCACCTTCCAGAGCCTGATCAAGCGCCCCAACGGCATCATCCTGGTGACCGGCCCGACCGGCTCCGGCAAGACCACCACGCTGTACGCCGCGCTCAATGAGCTGAACCGGCCGGATCGCAAGATCATCACGGCCGAGGATCCGGTCGAGTACTACCTGCCTGGTATCAACCAGGTCGAAGTCAGGCACAGCATCGGGCTCGACTTCGCACGGATTATTCGCGCCATGTCTGCACAAGCTCCTAATGTGATCTTGGTGGGTGAAATGCGTGATAGCGAGACGGCGGAGATGGGGATTCAGGCTTCTTTGACTGGACACTTAGTTTTCAGTACACTACATACGAACGATGCGCCCGGTGCTGTTACACGTATGGTCGATATGGGAGTGCCCGCCTATCTGGTGGCAAGCAGCGTGATCGCCATCCTCGCTCAGCGCTTGGTCCGCGTCGTCTGCCCGAAATGCAAGAGCCCGTACACCCCGTCAGAGGCCACGCTGGAGGCCGCCGGAATCACCCCCGAGATGGCCGCCAACGCCACTTTTATGAAAGGCAAAGGCTGCTCGCACTGTTCCAAGACCGGCTACCGCGGACGCCTGGGCGTTTACGAGCTGATGATGATGACGCCGCGAATTCGCGAGCTTTCGTTCCAGGGCGCCAGCACGCAGGATATTCGGCGAGCGGCTGTATCTCAAGGAATGAACACGCTTTACCAAGACGGCATCAGAAAGGTTCTCAAAGGAATTACCACCATTGAGGAGGTCTACCGGGTAGCCAAGAAGGTGTCGGACTAAATCATGCGCAGCGGCCGTGCGCCGCTGCTCACCCCCCGTCAAACGGTCTGCCTGGCCCTGCCTCTCCGGCTGGCTGACCCCAGCGGCAGCAAGGCCGCCAGGCAAGCGTGGAACGTCCGGGTGAAAGTACGGCGCACTCCGTTGTGCCGTCGGCTGGCCCGGCCGCCGCTGCCGACGAGATCGCAAACGATTCTGATTTTGGATTTTCTACAAGGTCACCGTGAATGCCCCTTCGACTTGAGTTCGCCGCACGCGCGGCGAATAATCGCTTCGTGCGGGGGCGCGGAACACTTCTGAGTGAATAGCATCTCAAGGCGCGTTGAGCCATCAGACCGGCCAGTCCGGCTCGCTGCCGCCCGAAAGATGCAAGGCTCAAGGCCTGGTTCAGCGCAGTTGGTTCAGTTCAGTGCAGTTGGTTCATCAGTTCTGACGCAATGCCGTCAGTAATGCTCGGTCCGAAGAGTAAAGCGTAAACGAACGAGACGGCTCGTTCTCTCTGCTTGCGCTTCGGACTAGCTCGGGCTGATTCGCCACCTGGCTGGGCAGGGCTGCTGTTCTAACTGGACCGCCACTTGGATGCGCTCCGGGTGAGGGTTTTCAGGGCAACCCTCTCCGGCACGGCTGACCCAGCCGAGGCCCGCGAGAAAGACACGTCTATGGGTACGATCCTAATCGACAAGCTGTTGCATACGGTGGTGAACCAAGGCGCCAGCGATTTGCATATAGCTGTCGGCCAGCCCCCGGTGGTCCGCCTGCACGGGCGGATGCGGAAGCTGGAAACCAAGGTCCTCACCTCCGAAGACACCGTGGCGCTGATGAAAAGCATCGCGCCCGACCGCTGCCAGACCGAACTGCAGGAAATGGGCGGCAGCGACTTCGGTTTCGCCTTCGGCGCCGCCGCCCGGTTCCGCGTCTCCATCTTCAAGCAGAAGGGGAACGTCGGGATGGTGCTGCGGCAGATCCCGAACAAGTTCCTCTCGATGGAACAGCTCGGGCTGCCGAAGGTCTGCAAAGAACTGATCATGCGTCCCCGCGGGCTGTTCCTGGTGACCGGGCCGACCGGCTCCGGCAAAAGCACCAGCCTGGCGAGCATGATCAATTATCTGAACGAGACCGTCGACCACCACATTATTACGATCGAAGACCCGATCGAGTTCTATCACAACCACAAGCTGTCGACGGTCAACCAGCGCGAGGTGGGCGTCGACGTGCCCAGCTTTGCCGAGGCCATCCGCCGCGCCTTGCGGCAAGACCCGGACGTGATCCTGGTCGGCGAAATGCGAGACCTGGAAACGATCGAAGCGGCCATCACGGCGGCCGAAACGGGCCACGTCGTGTTCGGCACGCTTGCACACCACCGGCGCCCAAGGCACGGTCAACCGCATCATCGACGTCTTTCCGACCAGTCAGCAGGACCAGATCCGCACGCAGTTGTCGACCTCCATCATCGGCATCCTGTCGCAGGCGTTGATCCCCAAGATCGGCGGCGGCCGCGTGGCGGCCTACGAGATGCTGGTGGTCACGCCGGCCATCGCCAACCTGATTCGCGAAAACAAGACGTTCCGCATCAACTCGTCGATTCAGACCGGCGCCAAGTTCGGCATGCAGTTGCTGGACGACCACATCTTCCGCCACTGGAAGGAAGGCAGCATCAGCAAAGAAGACGCCATGGTCAAATCGAACAAACCCGACGATCTCTGCCACGCGCATCGCCCGCGCCGAGCGCGGCATGTTCGACGACGAAGAAGGCGACGGAGACGAGGACGACGATGAATAAAGTCCGGCTAAGAGAGTCCCAAGTCGGAAAGTCCCACGTCCCAAGTGTGGAAGGTTAAATGCAAATTGCAAAATCGACTAAGACCTGACCTCAGACTTTGGACTCCTGACTACTCCGCTACTCCTAACTCCTATCTCCTGACTCCGATCTACTCTCATGGCAATTCGACGCATCGGACAAATCCTGGTCGACCTCGGCTTCATCACCGACGAGCAGCTCGAAATCCTGCTCGATGAACAAGAGCAGCGCCCGCATGAAATGCTGGGCCGCATCGCCGAGAGCATGGGCTTCGTCAGCGACGAGCAACTGGCCCAGGCCCTGGCCGAGCAGATGGGCATGCAGGCCATCAGTCTCGGCGAAGTCGTGATCCCGCCCGAGGTGCTCGGCTACATCACCGAGCCGATGGCCCAGCTCTACCGGATCATTCCCATCGCCTTCCGCGACGACACGTTGACGATCGCGATGTGCGATCCGCAAAAGCTCTCCATTCTGGACGAGCTGCGGACCTTTCTGGGCTACGACATCCGCGGGTGGTGGCCACCGAGCACGACGTGCTCAAGGCGCTCGAACGCTACTACGCCAGCAACGAGAGCGTCGAGTCGATCATCAATGACCTGGCCGACGACGCCGAGCTGGCCGCCCAGGCCGAATTGGCCGGCCGCGCCAACGCCTTCGACCTGACCAGCGTCGAGGCCCTGGCCGACAGCGCCCCGGTGCGCAAGCTGCTGAACATGGTGCTGCTGCTGGCCATCAAGGACCACGCCAGCGACTTGCACTTCGAACCGTTCGAAGAGCGAGTTCAAAATCCGCATCAAGGCCGACGGCGTGCTGTATGAAATGGTCCCGCCGCCGCGCCACCTGGCCTTTGCCATCACCACCCGCATCAAGGTCATGGCCAATCTCGACATCGCCGAGCGCCGGCTGCCGCAAGACGGCCGCATCGAGCTGACCGTCGGCGGCCACCCGGTCGACTTGCGCGTCAGCGTGCTGCCCACCATGTTCGGCGAGAGCGTGGTCATGCGGGTGCTCGATCGGTCCGTGGTCAAGCTGGACCTGAACGCCGTGGGCATGGACGCGACCACCTTGAAGGGCTTCCGCGAGATGATCGCCCGGCCCAACGGCATCATCCTGGTGACCGGGCCGACCGGCTCCGGCAAAACCACCACGCTCTACTCGGCCTTGAACGAGCTGAACGAGATCGAAGACAAGCTGATCACCACCGAAGACCCGGTCGAATACGATATCGACGGCATCATCCAGGTGCCGATCGACGCCTCGATCGGCAATACCTTCGCCCAGTGCCTGCGGGCCATCCTGCGGCAAGACCCCGACAAAATCCTGGTCGGCGAGATCCGCGACATCGGAAACCGCCGAAATCGCCGTGCAGGCCTCGCTCACCGGGCACACTGTGTTCAGCACCTTGCACACCAACGACGCGCCGGGCACGATCACCCGCTTGCGCGACATGGGCGTGCCGCCGTTCTTGATCACCGCCACGGTCGAAGCCATCCTGGCCCAGCGGCTGGTCCGCCGCGTCTGCGCCAATGCCGCGACGAGACCCGGCCCAGCGCCGATATGCTGGCCGAGTTGGACATCGACCCCCGAAGACTTCATCGGCAAAACGTCCTACCGCGGCCGCGGCTGCGAGGTCTGCAACAACACCGGCTACAAGGGCCGCGTCGGGCTGTTCGAGTTGATGATCATGAACGACGACCTGCGAGACATGGTCATGCGCAACGCCTCGACCGACGAGCTGCGAGACCGCGCCTGGAGCTTCGGCATGGTCACCCTGCGCGACGCCGGCATGGAAGCCGCCTACAACGGCACGACCACCCTCGAAGAAGTCGTCCGCGAAACCATTATGGAAGGCTGAGAGGAAGTCGGAATGCGGAATTCGGTAATGCGTTGATCGAACGCGGACTCACTGAACTCGCACGTTATTACTCCTGACTCCTCGCTGCTCCCTACTCCGCTACTAACAACTCCCTAATCCCCGACACACTGCCATGCCTACCTATCAATTCGAGGCGATGGACGCCACCGGCCAGGAGATTAAGGACGTCATCGACGCCCCCAGCGAAGAAGAAGCGCAAGCGACAATTCGCCAGATGGGCTACTTCGTGACGAAGATCTCCGTCAAGAAGGCCAAGAAGGCGGCGGCCGACAAGAAAAAGGACAAGGGCGGCAAGACCTTCGCCATCGGCGGCGTGAACGGCCAAGGTGCTGACCACCTTCACCCGGCAGTTGTCCATCCTTCAAGACGCCGGGCTGCCGATCCTCCGCAGCCTGCGGATCTTGCAGGAGCAGCAGAAGCCCGGCCGGCTGCAGCAACAGCCTGATCGACGTCTGCGACGACATCGAAGTCGGGCTCGACCTTGAGCGAGGCGATGTCGCAAGTGCCCGAAGGCCTTCGACCGCCTGTACGTCAACATGATCAAGGCCGGCGAGGCGGGCGGTGCCCTGGAAACCATTCTCCGCCGCCTGGCCGAGTTCCAGGAACAGGCCCGAGTCGCTCAAGCGGAAGGTCAAGGGCGCCATGGTCTATCCGGTCGTGGTCGTGTTGGTCGCCGTCGGCATCTTGACGTTCATCATGATCAAGATCGTGCCGGCGTTCAGCAAGATCTTCGACGACTTCGAGGCCGACCTGCCGGCCATGACGGTGATGTTGATCGGCATTTCCGACTACTGCGTGCAACTACTGGTACACCATCCCGCTGATTCCCGACGGCGGTCTGGCTGCTGGTCAAGCTGATCCGCAAGTTCCGCTACGGCCGCGCCGGCTGGGACACGTTCATCCTCAAGATGCCGGTCTTCGGCCAGATCATCGAGAAGAACATCGTGGCCCGCACCACGCGCACCCTGGGCACGCTGGTGGCCAGCGGCGTGCCGATCCTGGAGGCCTTGAACATCACCCGCGAGACCAGCGGCAACGCGGTCTTCGAGCGGATGTACAGCAAGGTTTACGAATCGATCCGCGAGGGCGAATCGATCTCGAAGCCGATGAAGGAATACTCGCGCACCGGCGTTCAACGCCGTGGCGGCCTTCTTCTGGTGTTCTTCGTCGGCGGGGTGGGCTTTTGATCTACCTGATGCGTTGGAACAAGCGGATCGTCGACGACCTGGTGGTCAACATGGTCGACGTCGGCGAGGAGACGGGCGAGTTGGACATGATGCTTTACAAGGTGGCCGACACCTACGACGAAGAGGTGGCCGTCTTGACGGAAAGCTTGATCAGCCTGTTGGAACCCTTGTTGATCGTGGTCCTGGGCGTGATGGTCGGCTTCATCGTCATCGCCCTGTTCCTGCCGCTCGTGAGCCTGATCGAGAAATTGACGTGAGCCCAAAGTAGCCGGCACACTCCGTGTGCCGTTAGCCAGAGAGAGAGTTGGGAGGGAGGAGTGAGGAGGAGCGCCCATGCCGCTCCGACTTCCTCATTTCCGACTTCCGAATTCCGAATTCCGATTCCGACTTACTTCCCCCTACCGCGGAGCCGGCCATGAAGTCCGTCGCAACCCATCCCCGCCGGGGCTTTACCCTCGTCGAGCTGTTAATGGTCATCACCATCATTGGCATGCTCATGGCGTTTTTGATCGCCGGCGCTCATCGCGGGCGATCGTGACCGCCAACATTGCTCGGGTCAACGTCGAGGTCGGCATGCTCGACAGGCGGTGCAGAACTCCAAGAACGAGATCGGCGGCGCCTATCCGCCCGATTGCACGTACTTGGGGACACGACCGCTGGGTCACGGCCCGGAACAATCGCATTCTGGCGCATCTCCGCAAGGCTTTCCCACGCTTCTACGTCAATGGCTACGGCCGCGCCACAGACCGGCGCTCCAGCAAGTTGTGCAGGCGCCTTTACAGCGTTCAACCTTCGAGCCCCCTGTCCCCTATCCGGCGAATACCCCCGGCGGCTACACGTGGGGCAACATGGACAACCTGGACGCGGCCGAAGCGCTCGTCTTCTGGCTCGGCGGCTTGCCCGACGTGCCGATCAAGGACACCTCGACGGGCCTCTGGGCCTATCGCATGAAGGGGTTTCAGCGCCAACAAACTGCACCCCTTCAATCTGAGCGACTCATCGCGGCTGAAAGGCCCGTTTGCGTTCCTTGACCAGCGCTTTGGCGATGCCGACGGCGACGGCTGGCCCGAATACTATCCCGCCATCGATTCGGTGCCACAGCCCACCGGCGCGGCGTCCGCTCCCGGCAATCCGACGGCGCCATATGTCTATTTCGACGCGGGCTCGTATTCCAATGTTACCCCGGACAATAGTTTCACCTCGTATCCGCAATCAGGCCAGTATCCGCCCGCCGACGGCGGTTCGATGCCCACCCAGCCGCAAACGACTACGGGAGCCTCTGGGGCGCCGGCATCCCTACGCGCCGACCTACAACGCTACGGCCACTCCCCCAGCTCGCTTGGTACAACCCGGAAAAATTCCAGATCGTTTCGGCTTCGCTTGACTCGACGTATTCCACTCCCGGCGCGACGACCTGACCCGTTCCGCGTTTCCCGCAGGCACGAACTACACGGAGCCCGACTACGACAACATCACGAATTTCTCCAACGGCCGCTTGCAGGACTCGTATGCCATGAACCGAACGCCGGATCGGAAGCGGGCGGAAATCATCGCAGCATCGCGCCGCAGCTGCGCTCGGCTGAGCTTTACGCTGGTTGAGTTGCTGTCACGATCGCCGTGATCTCGATTCTCGCGGCGCTGTTCTCGGCGCCTTAGCACGGGCCGGTACCGCAGCCCGAGTTCGTCCAGCACGAAATCGACCGTCGCCAAGCTCGAACGCTTCGCTGATGGACCGCCTGCGACTCCTATCGGCAACCGCCGGCTGCCGATCGACCCGCAGGCGATTCTTCAGAACATCAAGTCGAGCGGCGGGACTTTATATCTATACGTCCAGCAGCAAATCGGGATTGGCGGGGCAACGCCGGCGATCGGAACGTCAATGGTCCAGCGGCGTGCCGTTCCCGGCGATGCCCTCGCCATTTCCACTGCGTCTGCTCAGTTTACCCAGCGCGCTTCAGGTGGCGGCCGTGCGTCTGCTTGCGATCCGCGAACTTCAGCAATACGAAATGCCGCAGGGGTACGCCGACTTTATAGACATGACCATCCCCGTCAGTTCAACCGGCTGGACGATGCGAAAGCCAAATGTGCTGAGCGTCGCCCCCGCGGTGACAACGACGTACCTCCAGCAGGTGAACCTGGCCCATCAACGCGGCGCCTCGGACGGCGAGATTTTCGAGAACGAGTCCGCCGAGTGCCTGTACAATGATTCTCACCATCGGCTCGACGGATGGCGGCATGTTTGGCGAGCAATTGCCGACAAAAGACGTAGGGGACGTCGACGGAGACGGCCTGCTGGAATTTCAAGACTCGTGGGTGTCTGCTTACACCAAATATCCGCCAGCAGGTCCGGCGCTATCTCCTCTTCCGGCAGCATGGCGAAGTTTCCCTTGGTGGGCTCAAGGGAAGAGGAACTCGCCGATCTCGTTCATTCGCTGGCCAGCCGGTTACTATTCCGACGCGAGCGTGCAGGACTCTGCGTACTCCGAATACCTGTCGAACCCCAACTATCCGTCCGCAATTGAATTCTCGGTGACGCATCACGATTGGTTTGACCCGCTGAAAGTAGATGTTCCCTTTTCCGCGCCGCAGACGCCGCCCGCTCCCCGCGGATACCGCATTCTTCCGCTCATCTATTCCGCCGGTCCGGACGGCGTCAACGATATTTACAGCGTCAGCGGATCAGCGACTCCCTATTTCAACGGCGGGGGCACGCCAAACACGTACCTCGCCGGCACGCCGGCCGACACGAACAACGACGGATCCATTGGCGCGGGCGATAACATCACCAATCAAGAACTGGATACGCGTACAGGACGATGAAAGCTCTATCTCGCCATAACCGCACGCGACGCCTCGGGGTAACGCTGGTCGAATTGCTGATCGTGATCCTGATCATGTTGATGATCACGGCAGTCACCGTACCCGCCATCACGCCGGGCTCGAAGGACGCAAAATCCGCGAAGGCGCTCGGATGGTCGAGGTCTACTTGAACAGCGCGCGTAACCGGGCGATTGCCGACAACAAGATTGTCGGCGTCCGCCTGGAAGTAGACGAGGACCAGCCCTGGCTGTGCGATGCCGTGTCGCTGGTGGAGCAGCCCGATCCTTGGGCGGGCGATTACCAGACTTCCAAGGTGTATATTCTTGGCAACGGAGGATTCGGTCAGTGGACTACTTATCCGCCGTATGCTACTCCGGGTTGGGAGTCGTCGCTGCCGGGTCGCCTTTTCCAGGGGGCGACATTGGCTGGGTCGGGAACCTTGCACCAGGCGACACGTTCTATCTTGGCGCCAATGATATGGTGCTCTACCGCATCTATGCAGGCGAGCCGTTTATTGATGTCAACGGAAACGGGATCTGGGACCAGCCTAGCGGCGCTCCAGGAGTGCCGAACACAAATCCGCTCGCGATCAACAACGAGCCCTTCAATGATGTTGACGGCAATGGCACGTATACGCCGCCCAATCCAGCGACGATCGACACCGATTCGGGAATGTTCATAGGGCAGCCGCTCGGAAGTTGGCCGCAGGTCGGATGGAACTCAATTCGGCCTATATCACCTACACCTTTGCTGACCCGATCGCTGCGGCAATGGCCATGCACCCTTTTGGTTGTCAAGTCGACGCCAGCGGAATCCTCTCTATACACGCCTATTGCTTTCATCAGGCGGAAGCACCTTTCTGATATCGAAACCGTTGAAATATGCCGATGTTCGCCGCCAAAGAGCATTGTGACGAAACCCGCGAGCTACGCCTTCAGCTTTAACCGGAGGCCGCTTCCTTTGTTGACTCCCGAGGTCGGGTTGCCGAGCGGGGTTGTCATTGACATGGGGGTCAATTTCCTGCCAGCAGGCTCAACGAACATTGTTGCTGCTCCCGGCTCCGGGCTCGACATGGTCGTGGCGGCTGCCCCAGGTCAGGGCTATCTTGGGAACTTTGCAACGTTCCGGGCCCATCCGATCTGCGACCCGTCAATCAACACGGCGCCCAGCACAACTGCGGCGGCTCGCTTCAATCGCTCGATCATCATCACTTTCGATCCGAGTGGAGTTGTCGACCGCGTTTATAGCTGGGACGAGCGGCAGTTTACGCCAAGACACGACGGGAATTGCCTCCGCCATCCCGAACTACTCAGAATACCGCGGCCGCCTGGCGACGAGCCCGATCTACTTCTTGATTGGCAGCCAAGAGTTGGCTGGGGGCGATCCCGAGGCGATGGGGCTACTGCAGAACGGTTCCGCGCCAATCAACCCTGCGTTCAACATGCAGGATCCGACCAGCCTGTGGATCGCGATCCAGCCGCGCACAGGGATGATCACAACCACGGAGAATGTCGCGCCTGACTTGACTGTTCGCGCCGGCCGGGAGCAGCGCTGTACAGCTTCGCGCCTATCTAAACGCACAAGTCTACGAGGCAAGGAAATTTGCCCGCGAAGGCTCGGACATGGGAGGTATGTGAGATGAAACGGCGTAACGCTCAATCTCGACGCGCGATCACGCTGCTTGAGGTTTTGGTCTCCATCGGCGTGTTGTCTGTGGGTTTCCTCGGGGCTGCCACCATGCTCCCGCTGGCGAAATACTATTCCGAAGAGGCTTCGAAGTTTGACCGAGCCTCGGCCCTTGGGCAACGGGCGTACCACGACATGCAGATCCGCGGCTATTTGAATATCAAGCGATGGACCAAGCCTGACGTCAATGCCTTCACCTATACCAACATCGCGGCCTTCGTCATCGACCCGTTGGCTTACGGTTACGCCATTGCGAATGGAACGACTCAGCCGCAATACTTCCCCGCATTTCCGAGCAACGGCGTCAATCCGCCGGTGGCCGTGGCGCCCGTTGTTTTTCGTGGAAGTATCGACGTCACCAACCTGTGGAACGACGCGTCGCCAGCGCAGCCCAATAAAGGCGCTTTCGTGGCGATGCCGTACCAGGTGGCCGACCGCATCTTTCGTTCAACGGACGACCTGGTTTTTGACCGCCCTGATCGTCCCGATCAACGCCCGTCGACTCCCAGCGGCGCTCTGTCGCCAGATTACAATGGCGATTTCTCATGGTTTCTGACGCTTTCGCACCCGCCGGCCGACATAGCTGCGGCGAGCAACAATAATCTCAGCAATGCCGCAGGCATGCAGCGATTTGTGGCCTCGCTTGTTGTGTTCTACAAGCGACAAATCGACCTGAACCCAGCAGACTATCCGGGACTGCCGACGCAGCAAGAGCCGCCGCCCGAGCGGATTGTATATGCTGACTTCCTGCAGTCGCCAGCCTTTGCCAATCAGGCGTTTACGGTCGCGCCGAATGCGGTGGGCGCTTATTTTGGCGGCGGCGCGCTTCAGTTGCGGACGATCGCCGGCGTAGGCGCCACAAACTGGCTCGACGGCTTAAAGCCGAATCAATACATCATGCTCAGCGCGAATTTTGTGGATGCCGCCGCGGGTGCAGGCGGCTATCCGCAGTTGGCCTGGTACCGCATCATCTCGGTTGACGAAGAACCGCAGGTCAGCGGCGGAATTGCAACGAGAATTGTGAATGTCAGTGGTCCCGACTGGCCCGCAAGTGTCACCTTTGACGGAAACACGACGGTCTGGAATGACGCCGACGGAAACGGAGGCGATACGGCTATTGCACGATCGCCGATGGCGCCATTGCCGTCTATGAAGACGTCATCATGGTCGAACATCTCGCTGCTTCGCGATTAGCGGGGTTGATTCAGCAAAAAGATCTTCGGCGGCAACCGCAGATTCTGCTTTCGGCAAAAAACAAAAACGAAGCGGGCCAGGGCAAGACGAACGCTTCGCTGTTGGAGGAATGAGGAACATGCCTGTTCACACCTCGTCTCACGCTCTCGTCAGGCGCCACTGCCTTTCAAGGCGGCGCCGCCATCGCCGCGGCGTCTTGCTGCTCGTCGTGATGGCGCTGCTGTCGCTGCTGACGCTGATGGGCCTCACGCTCGTGCTGACAACGGCGCAAGGCCGCCTCAGCGCCAAAGCGGCCGCTCGGTCGAACCCTGCCGCAGAGCGGCCCGACGCTCCGATGAAGGAGACGGTGTTATCAGATCTTGCGCGGCAGCAACGATCCGAACTCGGTCTTGCGGCGCACAGCTTGCTGGAAGACGTTTATGGTCCCCCGTCGTGCTTTGGCTACGTCAGCAACTCCAACAGTCCGGCTGCTAACCGACGTCACGCTGCTGGCGGGCGGCCAATTGATCCAGATGAACATCACGGCTTCGAGCGGCATTTTGCCGCCTTACAACGGCGCGTATTGCGGGCAGTTGATCACCATGCTGGAAGGCCCCGCGCAAGGCTACACCAGCCGAATTGTCGGCTATGCATACATGCCCGTCCGCGGCGGCACGCCCTATGCCGCCATCCAGGTCATGTCTTTCGACGGGCTGGCGCCGAACCCTGGCAACGGAAACTATCTCGGCGACCAGTTCGTCATCAACGGCCGGGCTTTTTCAGGCACAGGCTTCGGCTTTGACCTGACCAACTCGGTCGACGCGATGGGAAACCTCATGCTCAACACGGCGGTCAGCTCCGCCCGAATCCGCCCAGCCCGTTGGTGGCGCCGTATCAGTTTTCTGCAGGCGGGACGGTCCGCTGCTCACGGCGAGAGAACCGTTGGGCGCAACCACCACGCTGGGCAAGCCACCCGGCACGGGCATGCCGTACGCGCTTTTGCCGAACCACGCTCAGCTTCAACTGACCTCGTCGAGCACGCCGACGACCTATAGCGATCCGGCCGGGCCTGGCGGCGCCAACGAGACCCACGACGCGATCGACCATCAAAACATGCTGCTGGCGTTGCACGTCCCTTCACGCCGTGGGCAGCGGCGGCACGCCATGACAACGATACTCACTCCGGTTCCCTCGTTACACCGTCCCGAACTGGTGGCTTGGTACGCGCAACAGGGCCAAACGCTGGGACCGGGGCAGGTCCCAACCTGCGTCGCAAGGTGATCCTCCGGCCCGAGCCGATGGACCAGGCGAAGGCGAGTTGGACGAATCTTGACGGCAATAGGTTCTTTGACTATCGAGAGCCGTGGATGGACAACGATGGCGACGGCATTTTTAATCTTGCAGCAGGCGACACATATATCGATCTCAATGGGGACGGCAGTTACACCGCCGGGAGATGTCGATTTTACCGGCAATCTCTTTAATCCCGTCACCGGACCGTATTACATCCAGAATATAGGCGGGGCCGAGGTTTTGGCTCCCGATACCCCTGTGAGCTTTGCCGCCGGATAAAGCGTCGATTGGGACATTGACAACGACCAGGACGGCGAGAACGACAGCATCTGGGTTGACGTGGGCTTGCCGGTGAAGACGCTGCCTGATGGTACGAAATACAAGACGCTGGCGGCCATCTTGTGCATCGACATGGACGGCAAGATCAACTTGAACGCTCATGGCGCGATTGCGCAACTTGACCCCTCGCGTTACACAAACTTCCAAATGCCGCGTTGATGGGGACGGCTCCATCAATGCGCCGCTAACCGGAACGACTTCCAACAACGGCAAGTTGTATGCCCTGCGGCCGCCTGGCAACGGGACGCGCAATTTCCCGCTCGGCCAGGGTTATGGTCGCCGCCGAGATCAACCCGGCGTATCCGTTGCTCGCGATTCTATGCGAGCACGGCAGTCGGCGCAAGCTCGACAAGCAGACGTTGAACTATCTGTGCGTACTTGATGATGGGCTACGCCTACGTTGAGGTCGAACACCACGACGACTCCGTACACGTACAACTTCTATCTTTTCGGTTGACGGAAAGTATGGGGAATCTGGCGCGGTACTATTATCCTAACAAGCCAGTCTTCCTTCCGCGGGTCTGCTCGCCGTACCGCCCCATATACGAGTCCGATTGGCGTCTTAACGCCTGGAAATCCCTTCACTGGAACTCCCGCGTACACGCCGCCTGGCTTCAACTTCAACGCGTACCTTTTGGCGGCCCGCGGCCCGGCTGGTCTCGCTGGATTGATCCTTTCATGACTTCGCTCACCTACAGCAATTCGCTCGTTTAATCCAAGCGGCACGGGTTACGACTGGGTCAACGATCGATGACTCTCGCCCGGATGTCGGATTATCGGCCTTACTTGCTCTCCCCGGTGCGCAACTGCAAAGCACGGGAATCTCGCAACAGGGGATCTTCTTCGACTTCGTTTCGCACAACTTGACACCATGGGCGGTTCATGCGATCGACGCCCCCAGCGAGCCCACGGTCCATCTGCCCTACTGCTCACGGCAGTCCTTACGACCTGCAAGGGCGCGGCGTGCTGCTCACTAGATTTCCGCGGCGTTCCTTATTACGCAGGTACGGCAGAATCTACCCTGGATCATGAGCGTTAAAACCACGGTGGAAACTCTACAATGCCGCCGACTGTTTCTCAATCTCTGGTCGGAGCGACTGATCCGGGGCTGCCGACGGCCGCCGTCACTCCAGCCGGCGCCGCCCTCGCCGCCGAGCAGCAACCCGCTCTACGATGCCTCGATCAACGCGCTTAACGACGTCATGGACAGCCCTTCGAACTCGATATGTCAGCCTCGGCGCAGCACGAGGGAAGCAATACCGGCAACAACGACCTGATTACCTCAATCGACAACACGTTCACGCCCAACGAGCTCGAGGGGCTATTGCGAGTAAGAATCCGGACGCGGCTGGATATCGGACGCGTCTCGACCAGTTGCAGGGCATCTTCAAAAGCGAAGGCACGGCGTCTGGGTCGACTTTATCCCTTGAGCCCGCCCGTGCCGCCGACGGCCGAATCGGATTGGCAAATCTGCGATTGTCTTTGACAACCGAGAGCTGGGATATGCCGGTTCCGAATGTCGCCCCCACTCCGTCGCAGATGCAAGATATCGCCGCGTTCAATGCGAAGTTCGCGGCTCCGGGGCCGCTGCAGGCGCAGTTAAACTTCAACAATCTGAGCGTCGCCGACTTGATGGCGCCAGGATTTTCGCCGAGAACGCCGGATTGCCGCAATATTCGTCGACGCCGAACGCCGCCGACGTGGCGTTGTTCGGCAATCTTTTCGTCAACCCTTCGCGTTTCCCGCCCAGCCGGCTTGGCCGTTGCTTGCGCCAGAGGTCGTGATAGGGCTGCGTATGGACATCAACCGGCTGCTGGGCAATGGCAACGACGACCTGATCCTTGGCGTACGAAATGGCGTCGTCGACGAGCCAGGCGAAGCGGTCAAATTTATCTAACTCTATTAGCGTTGTTCTTGGAAAAACAAGAAATTAGACGTTCTGCAGTGAACCAAAGATTTATTCCAATTATTGCCTTAGAGGAGCCGGAAGCACATCTTCACCCACATCTACAAAGACTCATTAATGATTTTCTTGACAAAGCACGCCAAAGAGAACAACCTGTTATTATTTCTACCCACTCTACGCATCTTGCTAGTTCCTCAAATATCGAGGATTTCATATTGGTGAAGAACCTTGGTTTTAGAGGGTGTAAGGTTCAAT
>CAWAYY010000041.1:0-47479 GCA_963786255.1 Pirellulales bacterium | reverse complement strand
TTGTGTTATGTACACCTTCAACAACTAGTATTGCTCAAGCTGCTCCAAGGACGAGGAGTCGCACGAGTGGCAAGACAAGAAGCAAGGCTTGTTCACCTATTATCTCACCTCAGGCCTGGGCGGGCGCGCAGACCGCGACAAGGACGGCATCGTCGACCACCTGGAGCTGTATCGCTATCTGAATGACACGGTGCCCAATGCCGCCATTAAGATTTGGCGTGACCCAGACGCCGGTGATCAATGAGTCGAGCGAAGGCATCATGGAGTTCGCGCCAGCTCGCGAGCACCGATCCGCGAGATAGATTCCCGTCACGCCCTCCAAGGAGGGGAAGCCCCTCCCGGTGTGACGATCATCGAGAACTCGCTCGGCATGAAATGGCCCTGATTCCCGCCGGCCAGTTCGCCATGGGCTCGCGAGTCGGCGAATACCGCGACGACGACGACGAAACGTCGGAAAGCCGGCTGTTGGATCCTTCTCGCGACGTCGAGGAGAGCCCCCAGCATCGCGTGACGATCTCCAAGCCGTTCTACCTGGGCATCCATGAAGTCTCGCAAGGAGAATACCGTCGCGTCATGGGCGCCAACCCGGCCAGGTTCATCGGCGACAACCGTCCGGTCGAGCAGGTCTCGTGGGACGACGCGGTCGAATTCTGCCGCCGGTTGAGCGCCATGCCTGACGAGCAGAATGGCGGCCGCGTTTACGAGCTGCCCACCGAGGCGCAGTGGGAGTTCGCCTGCCGCGCCAAGACGTTGGGCCCGTTCGCGTTCGGCGATCGGCTTCCGTCGGAGCAATTCAATTTCAACGGCAGCGAAGCGATCGGCGAGAGGGGAGCGGAATTTCGCAAATCGACCATTCCCGTCGGAGCATCGCCGGCCAACGCCTTCGGCCTGCACGAAATGCACGGCAACGTTTGGGAGTGGTGCCGGGACGGACACCGCGACTACACGAGTCAATCGGTCACCGACCCGATCGGCATCGGTCTGGATCCGGCCGTCCGCGGCGGCAACTGGGCCGCCTACGCCCAGACCTGCCGCAGCTCCGTCCGCCGCTTTTTCCCCCGCTCCACCCGTTCCGACAAGCTCGGCTTCCGCGTGCTGTGCATAACGAACTGAAGCTGTGCATAACGAACTGAATCGGCGCCGTTCGCTGCGATGCCGCGCGGTGCATACCCCCTGAGTTCGGGCAAACGTCTGCGAGCCAACGCCGTCCCTACCAGTCTTCGCACGCCAGCTCGACCGGCGCCTGCTCCCGCAGCCTGGTCGCCTCGTCGATCAGCTTGACGCGCACCGGTTGCAGCGATTCGGGCAGGCTGCCTGCGGGCAGTTTCTCCAGCACGCGCAGCTGCTTGGGCCGGGCGACGTTCATTGCGCACCGAGAATTTCGCGCCAGCTTCAGCCGGACCCGCACCGCGTCGGGAAAACGCCTCAGGTGGTCGACCATCGACTCGACCGCCTCGGGCCAGGCCTCCGAGTCCAACAGCTTTCGGGTCAGCTCGCGCGAATCGCCTTCGGGCAATTGCCAGTCGCCGTCGGTCTGCGTCATCTTCTTATTTAGCGCATGAGCGCCGCGGGCGTGCCCTTCCTTGAGCAGTCTCAGGATTTCCGCCCGCGCGGCGTCGCGTTGCGCGGCGGCTTGTTCGCCGGCGGGGATTTCGCCCTCCGCCTTGGCAGACTTTCGCTGCTTGCGTTTCTTCGCCTTTTCGCCCTCTCTGCCGGCAAGCACGGCGAACAGATCCCAGCCTTCACAATCAACGCGATCGGTCTTGAGCATCCACACGCCGACGCCGAATCCGAGCGCCGCGCCCGACAGGTGCAGCAGGCTCGATCCCCAGCCAAAGCCGACCACTGCGGCCGTGATGATCTCGATGCCCAGATAGATGAAGGCGAGGGCCAGAATCGAGATATCGAAGCTGATCGGCCTGATGCCGACGAGCAAGATGCAGCTCAATTCATTGCTCGGCGCCCAGACCATGGCGATCGCCAGCAGTCCGTAGATGGCGGCCGAAGCGCCGAGCGAGCCGCCTCCGTCGGCGCCGAGCATGCAAAGCTGTTCCAGGGCGGATTGTGCAATCCGATCCCCAGGTAGACAGTCGTGAATCGCAGCCAGCCGAGCTTGCCTTCGACGACCAGGCCAAAGGCCCATAGAAAAACCATGTTGCCCAGCAGGTGGAAGAACCCCGCGTGCAGGAAGATGGAAGTCAGCCACTGGAGCGGGTGGAGCCCATCGCCATAGACGAGCATCCAGGGCTCGATCGCTTCCGCGGACGCGCCGCTGGCCAACAGTGCCACGAACACGACCGTATTGATCAAGATCAATCCGCCGGTGGCCCAGGGCGGATGATAAATCGGCGCGTTGGTATTCCAGGGAATCAGCACCGCTCGGCTCTTTTGCAACGGGCGTGCGACAGGGGGCAGGGAAATCCTGTATGCGTATCGTAATGCACGTCGCTGGCAGTCACAACGGCCGGATTGGGCGAGGGCGATCTTGCGGGAGCCCTCTGCCCGTTTCTGGCATCTCGCGGTTCGGCATAGAGCGCCGACTGGCGGGAGGCAGGAAATGCAAAATGCAAAACCGGAGTTGGACTCGCATCATTTTTACTTTTACATTTTGCGTTTTGCATTTTGACTTTCTTTCCCCTGCAGGCGAGCCGAGTGATTTGCGGCTGCGAGCCGGGAGGCGGAGGGCGCGATCCGCTACAATTTCAGAAAACGAATCGAGCCGCCTGCGGAAAGGAAACAGCGATCATGAGTCAAACCGCCTTGTTTGTCGGCACGGTCGGCGAAGGAATCTGGCGCAGCACCGATGGCGGCGCCCAGTGGCGCCGGGCAAGCAAGGGAATGTTCGTCGAATGCGACGTGCGCGCATTGGCCGTCGATCCGAGCCGGCCGCAAACGCTTTACGCCGGAACCAACGAAGGCGTTTATCGCACCGAAAACGGCGGCGACGACTGGACCTTGCTCGCAGGCCCGCTCGATCGGCTGATCACCTGGTCGCTGCTGATCATGCCGCACCAGCCGGACGTGATGCTGGCAGGCGCCCGGCCGGCGAGCATCTTTCGCTCCAGCGACGCCGGCCGCAACTGGCGCCAGACCGACGCCCATCCCGTCCAGGAGTGTCCGGGCATTCGCTACACTCGCGTCACAACGTTGCTCGCTGATCCCATCGATCGCGAGCGGTTGTGGGCCGGCGTCGAAATCGACGGCGTCTGGACCAGCGTTGACGGCGGCGTGAGTTTCCGCCGCGTCGGTCAGGGGCTGTCGTCGCTTGACATTCACGGACTGGTGATCGTTCCGCGCGACGGCCGCCGCGTGATGTGGGCCTCGACCGACAACGACCTGAACGTCAGCCTCGACGACGGGCTTACCTGGCAGCGGCAAAACATCAGCCAACAGTTCGGCCTGCCTTACTGCCGCGGGTTGAAGCAGCGACCCGACCGGGCAGAGACATTGTTTCTCGGCAACGGCGACGGCCCTCCCGGCAGCATCGGCGCCGGGTGGCGCAGTCTGGACGGCGGCGAGAGCTGGCACAAGCTGGCTTTGCCCGACGTGCCGAACTCGACCATCTGGGATTTTGCCTTCGACGCCGCGGCGCCCGACAACGTGTATGCTTACAGCGTCAGCGGCGAGGTCTATCACTCGGCCGACGGCGGAGACAGTTGCGCAGAACTGCCCCGAGTATTCGGCGAGATTCGCTCGCTGGCCTGCAGCCAGATCGCGTAGCAGACGTGCAAATGGCCAGCGATGATTTTGCAACCGTAGCGGAATCTGTGAAGATTCCGACGAGCCGCGTTTGCGTCTTGAGCCGCCTGGACACGGCGAGACACGCAAGATGCACAGACCTCTCACGCTTTTCCGCTACGCCGTCGTCGTACGTGGTCTACTTGCCAGTCGTCGTCGGTTCGGCGGTAGCCGGCTGGTCGTCGTATCGCCCTCCGCCTGAGGGCGATGGGGGCGTATCAACAAAGCGCCGCCAATCGTATTCGAATCGCGCCCGCGACTCTCGGCTGGCAAACAGCAGAATGCGTTGGTTGCAGAACAGGCCCCATTCGCGTTTGCCGGGCGTTTGGCGGTGATGCTCGATTTGCTCGACGATGTCGAACCCGTCGTTGCCGATGCTGTACCGTTCGGGCTCTTTCAAAAACGCCTTCCGTTCGAACTCGCTGACGAACCAATAGGTCCGATTGCCGCGAACCGCGCTATAGCGAGCCTCTCCGAGCCGCCACTTCTGCAGTTCGACCAGCGACACCGTGGAGTAGCCGTCGAGAGCCAGCGGCGGACTGCCCGCGCTCCGCTTTCGGCGCGGGACCGTCGCTGGGATCGACCGGCGGAAATTCACGGTAGCCGCATTCCGATGGCAGCGTAAGTTCAACGGCTTTGCTCTCAGCAGCCTCCGATGAGCCGGCATCGTAAGCGCCTCTTTGCACGAACTTGTCGGTCGGCGTCGGCTTCGCAAAAGGCCCGTCTACCACGACTTTTGGAAAGGCCTCGCGATGCGTGGGCTTCGACGGTTCAATCAACTTCGCGTCACCGCCTTCCTTTGCGACCGGCGCGGCGAACTCCGCCGAAATGTAGACCTTCGGATTCTGCTCGAACTTGCGACGCGACGCCTCGCTTTCAAACAACCAGATTTTACCGTCGCAAAATGCGCCGTGCTCGCGTTTGCCGGACGTCACGCGCTCATGATCAACGAATTCCACCGCGTCGTAACCGAGGAAGCACACCGCGAAACGCCCCGGGCTCTTCGCGAATTTCAACCGCTCGACTGCCGTTGCGAAAAAATAGCGTTGTCCCTCATGAACGACGCTGAAATCCGGGTCGCCTATCCGCCACTCTCGCTTTTCGACGAGCGTCACCGGACAATAACCTTCCAAGGCAAGCCGCGGCGTCGCCACAGGAATGGACTCCGGCACGGCATCAGCCGGACCGCCATGAAATCCGCCTGTTGAATCGTCCGATGCTGCTTGATACGTGCCATAAGATGGAGCCGGCAGTTCGGACTCCGCCGCCAGAGCATCGAGCAGCGCCGCCACACGGGCGCGAAGGCCCAGCCGCCACAGGTTCTCAGCGGCCTTCGCAACGGCCTCGGCGATCGGCGCCTCGCGATGCTGTCGCAAGACGGCGGCGACCGCAACGAGGGCGTCAAGCGTCTCGCGGTCGAGACATTCGCAAGACGCCAACATTTCCACGAGCAGTTTGACCTCGTCGGCCTCCAGCCCGCGCAGCGCTTCGGCCAGGCAGAGCAGATATTCGCCCAGGAACGAATCGGCGTCGAGCAGCACGCGAAAGTCTCGCTGAAACTCGGCGAGCGAGAGCTTGGTCTTGCCCAAGTTGGCAATCAGCGACGCGGGCACGCCCAAGGGGAGCATCTTGGCCGCCGCGGCGGCGCTCAGGCAGCAAAGCGGCCCGGCGTTTGGCGAGGCGCAGAGCTTGGTCAGGTCCACGCCGCAATCCGCCGGCGAGGCTTTTTGCGTCTGAGCGTAAATCGCTTCGCGCGCCACCGCCTGCAGCCAGCCGTCCGCGGGCAACAACCGGCGCGTCAAGCGCAGGCCGAAGTGCTCGGCCACGCCTTGCAGCGTGTCTTGCATTTTCGGGTCAAAGAAACCTTCGGGAGTGAGATTCTCTTCGGAAAAGTAAAAGTTGAACGTGTTGCGAGGAATCGTGAACTGCTGCTTTTCCGACCGCGGCTGGCAGGCGGCGACGCCCAGGCGGTCCAACGGCCTCAACAGCCCAAGCGAAACCAGCTTTTTCAGCACGCGAATCTGCGGATGCATTGCGGTCAGTTGCTCCAGATCACCGAAGGCCAATGCCTCTTCGGCCACAAACTCCAGCACGGAGCTCAGCGGCCTCTCGACGTTCTCCGCGGCGTCGTTGGGCAAGTCGCTGGTTGCGGCTTCGAGCTCGGCCAGCTTGCGCCTTGAACTGGCCTTTGGCCGCGGTCAGCCGACAACCTTCATCCTCGTCGTGCGAAACAAACTCGATCAATCGGCCCGTCTTGCCATCGAACTTCAGCAACCGTTCTTTGTATTCGACCGTCAGCACGTCCCCCTCCCAGCGGAGCTTCGAGTCGTATTCGTGAGCCAGCGAGAGTAGGGAGACGGGCGAATCGGTGAAGCGAAACTCGCAATGTCGCCGGCGGCTGCGCTTGCCGGCCGAGGCCATCCCCAGGCCGAACATGAACTGCGATCGCCCTTTGAGCTTGGGCGGCCCGTCGTGCAATTTCAACTCAACATTCGCCACCAGCGGCGCGGGCGTCGGAATCGCCACCAGCTTGCGGCCGCGGGGCATGGAATAAAAGCCAATCTGGTCGTCAGAGGTAACGAAGGCCCACTTCAGCGGTCCCGGCTGTTTGGCATCGGCGTCGCCGCGATCGCGAACGAAAAGCAACACGCCCAACCGCGGCGAGACGACCGTCTCGATGGCGTACTGATCGATCTCCGCCTCGATCGTCACGTCGTCGTCGCCTTGGGGAAAGTCGCGGAGCCATTGGCTCAATGTGATTAACGCTTGCTCCTCGCGAGAGAGGGGCTGCAAGAGGGGCGGGGCCTTGGCGTACTCGGCAACGTCAACCCACGTCCAAAGCCGCTTGCCCGGCACTTCAGCCTCCGAGACGCCCGCCTTGGCCTTGGTGAATCGGCCGGATTGTGCGAGCATCTTCTCAATCTGCTCTCGCACTTCGCGCGTCAAGCGCGTGCCCGGTTGCATGTCAAGAAACTCCAGGATCTCATCGCGCGGAAACTTTTCATTGCCCAGCACGGTCAGTTCCTCGAGCTGCTCGGGCGAGCCGAGTTCCGTAAAACCAACCTTAAGCTCGACGGTGCGCCGCTGCCGGTCGGGAGAGAGTTCCAGCGTGAATTGCGGACGCAAGTAGCCAGAATCTTTCAGCATCGCGTCGGTCCGCTCGCGCATCCAGTTTTGCGAATAGCGATCGAGCTGCGCGGGCTTGCCCGTAGCCCAGACCGTTCGCTTTTTATTCGCCGGCGCGGCACTTTCACCAGAATGATTCGTCGGAGTCGCCTGCGGCTCGCCCTCAGCCGGCGCCATGCCGCCAGTCAGGTCATCGCGCAGTCGATCGGCGAGTGACGCGTCGAGGCCTTCGATCTTGAGCTCGCCGGCCAGATATTGCGGGCCTTCGTCAATCTCCGCCACGAGTTGGTCAGCCGCCCCGTCCAATTGCACAGCCACTTCGACGTCGGCAAAGCCTTTACACAGATAGCCGTCCCGTATTTTTTCAGCGAGCGTTTGTCGCAGATTATCCAAAAGCGCGTCGGAACGGGCCGCGACGGCCACGTCGATCTCAACGGCCAGGGCGGCTTTGATCTCCGCCTCGCTGAAGGTCTTGGCGCCGCGGATGGCGAGCCGCTCGAGATCGCCGCGATGCTTGACGAGCATCGCTTCGTCCTGCGCCCAGGCCGCGCCCGCCAGAGTCGCCGCCAACACACATGCCCACGCGCCGCGAAGAGTCGCCATGATCGGCCTCCTGCCTGGTACGATGAAGGCGTCCTGCTCCGCCGGACGCTCGTCCGACGCCGCCCTCGACTGCTGAAATGGCGACGAAACTTAACCTGTGGCGTTCGTCCAAAGCAAGAGCAACCGCCGCCAAACGTCGTAATGTGGCAGTTTGCCGATGTCTTTTCTTTGTGGGCCGGCAGAATGTCTGTTGACAGCAGTTTGCGCATGAGAATTTCGCGAGTCGAGACGAACCTCTCCAGAGCGACCGGTGTCAGGCATGCTGTCATCGCGGAGTTGTCCAAGCTACAAGGTCGAGCGCAGGCAACAGCCGCCTTCGCTGACATTCCTTCCGAGCCCGAGGTTTGCAATGCCGCTGCGACAGGTCGAAAAACTCGCGGAAGGGCAAGTCGCCGATCTGCACGCCCTGTTTCAGTCCGAATGGTGGACGAAAGAGCGGTCCCTTGATGACGTGCGGATGATGGTGGAGAATTCGAGCCTGGTCGTCGCGTTCGTGGATGAGGACGAAAAGCTCGTCGGTTTCTGCCGAATTCTGACGGACTTTGTGTTCCGTGCGACAATCTACGACGTGATCGTGTCACAAAGCTGCCGAGGTCAGGGGCTTGGACGGAAGTTGATGGATGCCGTGTCGCAGCATCCCCGGCTGCAACGAGTCAGCACGCTTTCGCTCCGCTGCAAGCCGGAGATGACGCCTTTCTACGAGAAGTGGGGCTTCCGGGCGTTTGATGAGGGGCCGTTATGGATGTTGAAGGCCCAGCGGGAAGGATGAGGCGACAGGTATCAGACGAAAGGACGAATCCCGGCTGATTCCAGGGGGTGAAGGACGTCTGCTAGGTTGTAACGCTGTTCAAGCGGGCCGTTTGCTTCCGGAGAAAAACCTCGTGGACTCAATTCGAATCGCACTTGCCAATCTCCGCTTTCCAGCCACGCTTGACGAATCGATCGCGCTCGCCGAGCAGGGCGTCCTGCAATCTGCCGCGAGCGGGCGCAGATCGTCTGCTTTCCGGAGTGCTTCATCCCGGGCTACCGCATCGGCAAAAACGTCCAGGCGCCCGATCAGGCGTTCCTCGAACGAGCCTGGTCGTCGGTTGCCGCAGCCGCCGCGAAGGGGAATATCACGGTCGTTCTCGGCACCGAGCGGATCGTTGACGGCGCGCGCCGAATCTCCGCCCTGGTCATCAATCCGGATGGTTCGATCGCCGGCTTTCAGGACAAGGTGCAACTCGACCCTTCGGAGGAGGAAACCTTCTCGCCCGGCGCCGGCCGCAGCCTGTTCTACGCCGGTCCGCTTGCGTTCGGCATTTCCATCTGCCACGAAGGCTTTCGCTATCCGGAAACCGTCCGCTGGGCCGCGCAGCGAGGCGCGCATGTCGTCTTCCACCCGCACTTCGACGAAGCGGAGCCCGGCGCCTTCCGGCCCACTTCGTTCGCCGATCCTGCCAACACGTTCCACGAGAAGTCGGCTCTGTGCCGTGCCGCTGAGAACATGTGCTATTTCGCCACCGTCAACTGCGCCAGCCCTGGTTCGCCAACCACCTCGGCGGTGATTCGCCCGGACGGCACGCTGTTGTCCTACCAACCCTACGGCGAAGAAGGATTGTTGATTGCAGACATCGATCTCGCCGCAGCGACCGGACTGCTGGCAAAACGGTACAAGGACGTCTCGCGCCCAGCGTCTGACGGGCTCGTAACGATCCGCACGTTCAATGATTCCGACACGCAGGCGGTGATTGAATTGTGGCAGTCTGTTTCAGTCGGCAACGCCCCCCATAACGACCCGGCGACGGCCATTCGACAGAAGCTGGCGGTCGATCGCGACTTGCTTCTCGTCGCCGATCTTGACGGCGCGATCGTGGGGACGGTCATGGGCGGCTACGACGGTCACCGGGGATGGCTCTACTCCGTCGCCGTCCGTTCCGACTGCCGGCGGCGGCAAATCGGCAGCGCTTTGATCCGGCAGATGGAGCAGGCCTTGATTGCGCGGGGCTGTTTGAAGGTCAATCTCCAGGTTGTCGCTTCGAATGCGGACGCGGTGACATTCTACGAGACGCTCGGGTACGGCGTCGAAGAGCGAGTGAGCATGGGAAAGCGGCTTTACGAATAGCTCCGATCGGGCGTTATGGAGCGGGATACGAGCATGAATGCGACGATTCGCCGCGCAGAAGTTGCGGATTTGCCGTCGATTACCGAGAGTGCATCTCCCGACTTCGTCATCGGGCTGGAACAAAGTTTGTGGAATGCCGTTGTCCGGAAAGACGGCGATCGTCTCGCCAGGCTGCTCGCAACGGACTACGTCGAAATCACGCTGGAGGGAAAACGAGTCGAGCCGAGCGACGTCGTCAGTTCCTCGCCCCAGATCGATGATATCGCAGGCTACGTCATCGATTCGCCGAAGATCATTTCGCTCGACGACAACAACGCGATTCTCACCTATCACTTGACGCTCGACGGTCATTGTCGCGGCGAACCAATCCTGCCGCGCGAGCGGTGGGCCACTTCCGTCTGGTCACGAATCGATGGCCAATGGTTGTGCCGGTTCTTTCAACAAAGCAAGTTCGCTCCGCCGGACGTCGAAGCGACGGCAACCGGCGATTCACAATCTCCCCGTGAGGACCGCCGCGATGATTGAACTCCTCTGGAACGCGCCGCTCAGCGAAGCCAAAATCACCAAATGTCTCGAATGGCTGGAGCTTGAACTGGGTCAGCGAGTTCTCGACGTGGGGTGTGGCTGCGGCGAGGTCCTGATTCGAGTGTGCGATCGGCATTCAGCTCAAGGAGTCGGAATCGACGTCTCACTGGAGTACGTCGCGGAAGCCAGGAAAAGGGCCGCAGGACGAAGCACCCAAGGCGCGATCCAGTTTGTTGAGGCGGACGCCCGCCAATTTCCCGTCGAGCCAGGTTCTTTCGGGCTCGTCATCTGCATCGGCGCCACGCATGCTTTAGGAAGCGGCGAGGCCTGTTACTCAAACGCTATCGAACAAATGGTCCCCTGGATCGCCGAAGGAGGAATGCTGCTCGTGGCCGACGGCTACATGAAGCGGCCCGCCGCGCCTGAATACCGCGGACTCCTGGGCGAGAGCATGCCTGACGAGATGACGCACGCGGCCAACGTCGGCGCTGGCAAGAAACTCGGGCTGATTCCGTTGGCCGCCTGGACCAGCAGCGACGAAGAATGGGACGACTTTGAATGGACCTATCAGCGGATCGTCGAGCGAAAAGCTGCGAATCGCCCAAACGATCCGACCCTGGCGGCCAGGCTCGTTCAGCGCCGCGAGTGGATCGACGCCTATCTGGCGTGGGGGCGAGACACGCTTGGCTTCGGCCTGTACCTGTTCAAGAAGCCTGCCAACGAGCCATCGGAGGAGTTTGCATGAACGAGGAGTCGCGCCCTCAAGCAGCGGCAAGCCTGCCGCTGTCAGCGAGTTGGCAATGTGGTCCAAGAAGTATTGCGAGATGACGAACCGCGATCCGACTGGCGGACCAGCAGGGAGTCAGCCGGAAAAGGTTTCCTTTGAGTTCGACGGTCAACGGTATCGCCAATCATCCACACACCAGAAGGAATGGGGAATGCGGCCGATCTCCGAGTTAGCATTGCGGGGCGACGAGGCGATCCTGGACGTTGGATGCGGCGACGCCGTCCTGACGGCGCGACTGGCCCGTCTCGTTCCGCGAGGCCGCGTGCTGGGAATCGATGCGTCCACGGGCATGGGTGCAAACGCATGAATCTGCCGATCCGCAACATCGTTGCGTTCACAGCTCTTCTCTTGCTCGCTGGGCGCCCTCAGGCACGAGCCGACGAAAGCTTTATCGATGCCTATGCCGACCAGATCGAAGCAATGCTGAGCGAACAGCTTGCCGATAGCGCTGGCGGCATGGTGATCGGGCTGGTGGACGAGCACGGCAGCCGCATTTTCAGCACGGGCCGGCTGGACAACGGGACCGACCGATTGGCGGACGGCGAGACCTTCTTTGAGATCGGCTCCATCACCAAAGTCTTTACGGCCCTGTTGTTGCTGGACGCGGTTCGTCGCGGCGAGATGAAACTCGATGATCCGGTGGCGAAATACCTGCCGGACGAGGTGCGGGCGCCGGCCCGCGGCGGCAAACAGATCTCGCTCTCTAACCTCGCCTCCCAGGATTCCGGACTTCCCATGTTTCCGGACAACCTGCTGGACCCGCCCGTCAAGGAACTTACGCTGCAGCAGAAGAAAGACGGTTCGGATGCTTATACGGTCGAGAAAATGTACGACTTTCTCTCCGGATACGAGTTGCCGCAGCAGCCGGGCGACGCCTTCGTTTATTCCAATGTCGGCATGGCGCTGCTCGGGCATGTAATCGAACGCAGAACCGGCGTCGATTACGAGTCGCTGGTCGTCGAGCGGATCTGCAAACCGCTGGGGATGCAAAGCACTTGCATTTCTTTGACGCCCGAACAGAAGCTCCGGCTGGCAAGAGGACATTTCGCCGAAGGGGCGCCGACGGAACATTGGCGGCTTCAGGCGTTTGCCAGCGCCGGTGCGCTGCTCTCCACGGCGGACGACATGCTCAAGTTCCTGGCCGCCCATCTCGGGCTGACGCATTCCCATTTGACGCCGCTGATGCAGCAGATGCAGGTCACTCAACACGCCGGGGCGCCCGTCTTCGGACGAACCGCAATGCCTTGGGTCGACCACGGAGTCTACAACCCGCCAGGCACGGACCTTCTGGGGCACGCGGGCGGCGGATACGGCACGGTGGCGTTTGTCGGCATCGACAAGAAAAACCGGCGAGGCATTGTCGTGCTTACGAACCAGATGAAGGTCTTTCCCAACGGCATCGGCTGGACGATTCTTCAAGGTCTGCCGCTGTCGCGCGAGAACATTGCTTACGCCGTGCGAGAGACGGTGGGCCTTGGCATCGTGCTGAAGTCGGACGTCAAAATGGACCTGCCGCGGATCGTCACGGTCTATCCCCATTCTCCCGCCGGAAAGGCCGGCATTTCGACGGGCCTGCTGGTGGAAAGGATCAACGGCGTTGCCGCCCAAGGGAAAAAGCTGAACGAATGCCTGCAAATGCTCGGCGGACCCGTTGGAGCAACCGTCGAACTCGACCTGTTCGATGCGTCGCAGAAAGCTTCCAGCAAAGTTGTGCTGAGACGGGATAGATTCATCACGGCGTTGGGCGAGCCGATCAAGCGAAAGTAACCAAATCGCGTTTCATGCTGGTTGCCTCGGTATCCGTTTGGATGAGGTTCCTTGAAGATGCCAACTATTAATTTCCGCGTATCGAAAGAAGGATTGCTCCTGTCTCCATTTGATTTCAGCGGATGCCTACGCTCGAGGAGTTCAGAGCATGGAACAGGATCTGAAATCGGGACCACTCCAGGGTAACTCGCGATACTGTTTAGCCGGAGGCGCACAACTGGACCGATCGATGAAGCAATATAGCGACGACGCAGATCGCGAGGCCGACGCATGATACGTCTGCTGCCGGCCCTCGCCGTCACACTAGCCATTTCGCCTCCCCTTGGCGCAGGAGCAAGCGGCTCCGCGCAGCCCGCTCGTCAGCTTCGACGAGTATGTCGCCAAAGCGATGGCGGATTGGCAGGTCCCCGGGTTGGCGATGGCGATTGTCAAGGATGACCAGGTCGTCCACGAAGCCGGGTACGGAACTCTGAAAGCGGGCGAGGAACAGCCCGTGACGGCGAAAACGCTGTTTCCGATCGCTTCCTGCACCAAGAGTATTACCGCCGCCGCGATCGGCCTGCTGGTCGAAGAAGAGAAGCTCGGCTGGAACGATCACGTGCGAAAGCACCTTCCCGGTTTCGAATTGTACGATCCGTTCGTGACGCGCGAAGCGGCGCTCGTCGATCTGATCGCTCATCGGACCGGCTTGCAACCGGCCGACAAGCTGTGGAGCAAGAACGAGTTCGCGCCCGACGAGATTGTGCGGCGAATGCGCTTCCTGCAGCCGAAATACAGTTTTCGCAGCCGCTTCAGCTACAACAACCTCGCATATCTTGTCGCCGGCCAGGTCGTGGAAAGAGTCTCCGGTCGGTCGTGGGGCGACTTCGTCCAGGAGAGACTCCTGCAGCCTGCCGGCATGCGCTCCACGACCACGACCTTTCCGGCTGCTTCCGGGTTTGCCTGGCCTCATGCGGACATCGCTGGAAAGGTACAACCTCTGGAATTGGAGCGCGCCTACAACGAGTCCGTCGCGCCGGCCGGCGCGATGTGGTCGAATGCGAGCGACATGGCCCGATGGCTGCGACTGAACCTGGGCGGCGGAGAAATCGAGGGACGCCGCGTTCTTTCGACCGCCGCGCTCCGCCAGATGCACTCGCCGCAAATCGTCATGCCGGCGCATGATAACGGCGCCGTGTATCCGAAGCCGAACTTTCGCAGCTACGGGCTGGGATGGTTCGTGGACGACTTTCGCGGAAAGAAGCTCGTCTGGCACTCCGGCGCACACAATGGATTCGTGGCGTGGGTGGCGATGCTGCCCGAGGAGAAGCTTGGCTTTGTGATTCTGGCCAACGTCCATCAAACCGGCGTCAATTTCGCGCTGCACCACCGGATCCTCGATGCCTATCTCGGGCAGCCGGAACAGGACTGGAGCGCCATCGTCAAGAACGATTATGCGGGCGGTTGGCAGAAAGCGCTGCGCGAGACGAAAGCCGCCTACGTGAATCGGCGCCGTGCAGGCATGAAACCCAGCCTGCCTCTTTCAGACTATGCGGGCGCTTACGAGAGCGAGCTGTACGGTCGCCTCGTGATCCTTCACACGCCTGACGGCCTTGAACTTCAATTCGGTCCCCGGCACGTTGCACCGCTGCAGCACTGGCACGACGATGTGTTTCGCACCGAGTTTTCCAACCCGATGCTCGAAGACTGGCAACTGACGTTCGAGATCGGCGACGATGGCAGCGCCCGCTCGCTGCGCGCCGTCGCGGCTCCTTGGGCGCCGGCCTGGTACGAAGACTCGTGCGATTTGGGGGAATTTGTCCAGGCCAGTCTGTTTGAGTAAACCGTGTTTCGAGTGCACGCCTGCCGTCGATGAAGAGGCCGCGGCGCCTCGTTCTCTGATAGCTCCCTCCTCAGTCCGCCACTCCGAGGGAAACCATCTTCAATCGTAACGGAATCGCCTGTTTGCGCGAACGCGGGCCCGGCGCCATTGCCGCGCGCCCTCCGATGACTTACCCTCAATGGGCGCCGCGTGGGTCTACGGCGCACCGAAGTCGATAGTTTCCCAGCGACTTTCATACGCGGAGTCTCCTCCCGATGCATCACCCGCTTTCGCGCCGCCATCTGCTGCTCGGTTCCGCGGCCACGCTCGCGGGCGCCTCGCGGGCTGCTTTGTACGCCGAAGAGCCGGCCGGCGTGCCGACGATCGACGAGCGAATCCGCAAGCTGGCTGACGAAGCGCCGCAGGCCATGCAGTTCCCAGGCGGCAATGCCGCAGAATGTACGCGTTGGCAACAGCAGTTCGCCGCGCAGTTGCGAACGCTGTTAGGCCCGCACCAGCCGCCGGCCGAGTGGAAGACGGTGGTCGAACGGAGCGTGGAGTTGGAAGATCATCGCCGCGAAGAGCTCGTGCTCGTCGCCGCCGGCTTCCCGCCGCTGCCGGTCTATTTGCTCTTGCCGCGAGATAACGACAAGAAGCCGCTGCCGGGCGTGCTGGCCATTCACGGTCATGGCAAGTTCGGCTACGATCCGGTCGCCGGTCGCGACGATCTACCGGGCGTGGCCGAGGAGATCAAGCGAAGCAATTACGACTACGGCCGGCAACTGGTGCGCCGCGGCTATGCCGTGGCCGTCCCGTGCCTGACTCCCTTCGGCCGCCGACTGGGAGATCGCGCCGCGTACGGTCAGCAAGATCCTTGCGGAGTCACTTTCGTGCGGCTGCAACTGCTGGGCAAGTTGCTGATTGCCGAGAACCTGCGAGACTGCCTCTGGGCCGTTGAACTGCTGGCTCGCCACGAACGGGTCGACGCCGAGCGGCTGGCTTGCGTCGGTCTCTCTTATGGCGGGCGGATGACGATGCTGACCTCGGCGCTCGAGCCGCGGATTCGCGCAGCCGTCGTCTCCGGCGCGCTGAACGTGATGCAAGAGCGGGTTGCCGTGCGATACAGTTGCGGCGCAGAGTCATCCCCGGCCTGCTCGAATACGGCGACACACCCGAGATCGGCTCTCTGATTGCCCCGCGGCCCTGCGTCTGGGAGGCCGGTCTGCACGACAGCCTGGTCAAGCCTGACTGGGCCGAGAACGCACTGGTCCGAATGGAGCGAGTCTACCGAGCCTTGGGCGCCGCAGACCAACTGCAAGTCGATCGCTTCGACGGCGGCCACCAGTGGAGCGGCCGCCTCGGTTTTCCGCTGCTTGAAAAAACCTTGACTTGAAATAGACGAACAAAAGAAACCACTCATCAACACTGATCCTCACTATTTCCGATCAGCGTTTATTAGCGTAGATCAGTGTTCCTGCATTCTTTCTGCTGTTGACAACCCATCGTCGGTTCGGCGCCCTTGAAGGAGAAGTTGATCATGCTGCATTGTCTTCTGCGGAGCTTGCTGTTTGCGGCGGCGCTGAGTTGTTTGATTGGCAGCTCTTGGGCCGCAGAGGAGGCTGGTTCCGAAAAGCCGAACGTCTTGATTCTGATTGCCGACGACCTGGGCTGGAACGATATCGGCTATCACGGCTCGGAGATTCGCACGCCGAATCTGGACCGCCTGGCCGCGGCGGGCGTAAAGCTCCAGCGGCACTATGTCTATCCCACCTGCTCGCCGACGCGTGCCGGGCTGCTCACCGGGCACAATCCCAGCCGGCTCAACATTCACGCGCCGATCGGCGGGCGGAGCACCCATTCGCTGCCGCTCGACGCGCCGACGCTGGCCCGCCTGCTCAACGCACAAGGTTACGAAACATCGCTGTGCGGCAAATGGCACCTGGGCCTGCGACCGGAAGTCGGTCCGCGCAAGTATGGCTTCGATCAGAGCTACGGCTATCTGCACGGACAGATCGATCAGCTCACGCATCGCTACAAGAACGGCGACCGCACCTGGCATCGCAATGATGAATTCATCGACGAGCCGGGGCATGCCACCGACCTGATCGCGGCCGAAGCTGTGCGCTTTATCTCCGCGAAGCGCGACGCTCCGTTCCTGCTATGGACCGCCTTCAGCGTGCCGCATTGCCCGTTGCAGGAAGACGAACCGTGGGTGGCGCCCTATCAAGAAGGCATCAGCGATCCTTCGCGACGGCTGTTCGCCGCCAGCGTCACGCACATGGACGCCGCCATCGGCCGCATCATCGACGCATTGAAGAAGAGCGGACAGATGGATAACACCTTCATCCTGTTCGTCAGCGACAACGGCGGCCAGCGCGACCACTTCTCAAAAACCGATTACGGCGGCAAACACGGTCCTTATCCGACGCTGGGCGACAACCGGCCGCTGCGGGGTTGGAAAGGCGAACTCTACGAAGGGGGCGTCCGCGTACCCGCCTTCGCCTATTGGCGCGGCCATTTGCAGCCGGACGAAGTTAACGAGACCATCAGCTTTCTCGATTGGCTCCCGACCATTGCGGCTTTGACCGGCGGAAAGACCGACGCCGGTTGGCAACTCGAAGGCCGCGACGTCTGGCCGCTGTTGACCGGCCGGCAAGACAAGCCCGCAACACGGACCTTGTACTGGAACGTCGGCCGTGCGACCGGGCTGCTGCACGGCGATTGGAAGCTGATCGTATCCGGAGGCAAGCAGACGAAGGTTGAGCTTTACAACGTGGCCGACGACCCCGCCGAGGCCAAGGATCTGGCCGCCGCGCAGCCCGAGCGCGTCGCCGAGTTGAAAAAGCTGCTGGCCGAAGAGCGCTCGCGCGATCCGTGAGCGGTCAGGCTCGCACAAAATCGATGAACCCCTGATCGATATTCACGCTGGCGAGTTGGACCTGCAGGCGGTGGCCGACGTCGAGCCCCTGCATGCCTTCGACCAGCTTGCCTTCCACGGGCGGAGCAAGAATGCGGACCCAGGTTCCTTTGTCGGCGGCGCCGGTGACCAAGGCGTCGAACGTCTCGCCGATGCGGTCGGCAAGGAACAACGCGGCGGCCGATTTGCGCACGCGCCGCTCAACCTTATTGGCGGCGTCTTCCCGCAGCGTGCAATGCCGCGCCAGTTCGTCGAGTTCGTCCTCGCCATACGGCACGGGAGCGATAGCCAGAGCCGCCTTGAGCAGGCGCTGCGTGATCAGATCCGGATAGCGGCGGTTCGGCGCCGTAGAGTGGGTATAGTCGCGGACCGCCAGGCCGAAATGCCCCGGCGGTTTGCGCCCGGCATTTCCGCCACGTATTCTCCGCGGCCCAACAGCTTGACGATGGTCAAGGACAAGTCCGGAAACCGCAGCGGATCGGCCTCGCGCTGCTTGCGCAGGAAATTTGACAGCGACAAGGCATCGGGTTGCGCCGGCAACGTCTCGCCCAATTCGCCGGCGACTTCGACGATGCGATTCCACCGCCTGGGCGAACGCACGACCCGCCGCAAACTGGGCGACTCGCTTCGATCCAGGAACCGGGCCGAAACGCCGTTGGCGCCGATCATGAAATCTTCAATTAGTTCCCTGGCGAAATTGGTGACATCCTCTTCCAAGCCCACAATCTCGCTGCCGCTGATCACTGCCTTCGGCTCTAACGTTCGCAGGTCGAGCGCACCGTGCTCGTGCCGCAGCGCTTTCATGGCTTGCGACGCGCGGTGCTGCAAGCGCAACTGATCGGCCATTCCGGCGACGGCGGCCACGGCGCCGGGCATGGCGGCTTTTCCATCGAGCCAGGCGGCCACGCTGTTGTACGCCAGCTTCGCCTTGTTTCTCACGGTCGCCCGCTGGATCTCGCCGCCCAGCAGCGAGCCGTCGGGCGCAATTACCAACTCCGTCACCACGGCCGTGCGGTCCTGGTTTTCGGCAAGCGAGGTCAAATCGGTCGAAAGCTTCTCCGGCAGCATGGCGAAGATTTGCGCGGCGGTATACACGGAAGTCGTATTGTGCCGGGCATGCTGATCAATGGCAGAGCCGACGCCGACCAGCGCGTCGACGTCCGCAATAGCCACTAGCACCTTCGTCTCGCCGCTGGGCAACTCCTCAGCGACCGTCAGTTGGTCGAGATCGCGCGAATCGTCGTTATCGATCGAGCACCAAAGCAATTCTCGCAAGTCTAGCGCACCCTGGCGGCAGTCCGCTGGAGAATGGATCGACTCCAATTGCCGCAGCGCGGCAGGCGGATAGTCGGGTTCCAGCCCGCGCTCAATCATGGCTCGGCGGGCGATTTCTTGAAGTCGGCGGAAGCCGTCGGCGGCTGCGTTCATGCTGATTCCTGGAGTCAAGGGTCCTCGTCCATCTATTCCGGCGTCCATTCCGGGCTTGGATTGTAAACGCCTCAGGTTGCCTCCGGCAACGCATGTCGGTTAGTTTATATGATGACGTTTTCCGCTTGCTCCCCGCCTAATCCGCCAGCCGCACGCCATGCTGAACTCCCGCTCCGTGCCCGTCGTGTTTGCGTTGCTCGCCGTTTTGCCCGCCATGACGCGTGCGGATGAGGCGCCGGTGTTCGAACGGGACGTGTTGCCCATCCTGCAGGCCAAGTGCTTCGAGTGCCATAGCTCGCAGAAGAAAAAGGCGGATCTTGATCTCAGCACGATGGCCGGCGTGCTGAAAGGGAGCGAGTCGGGCGAGATTCTCGTCAAAGGCAAAGCCGACGAGAGCCTGCTTTACGAAATGATGCACGACGGCTTGATGCCGCCCGAAGACAAGACTCCGTTGACGGCCCAAGAAATGGAGACCATCGCCCGCTGGATCAATACGGGCGCGGCGGCGCAGACGCCAGTGGCCGCCGGACCGGCGGTCACGCAGCACGAGATCATTCCGCTGATGTATCTGCGCTGCACGGTCTGCCACGGGTTGCGCGTGCAAGAAGGAGGCCTCGACCTGCGGAGCAAGGCCGCCATGTTGCGAGGCGGCAAGTCAGGGCCGGCGATCGCACCCGGCAAACCGGACGAGAGCCTGATCCTGAAACGGATTCACGCCGCCGAGATGCCGCCGCCAACAAAGCTCGTCGGCTTCGGCGTGCGACCGATGGAACCGGCCGAGATCGAATCGCTCACCGAGTGGATCGCCGCCGTGCACCGGAAGTTGATGAGCAGCCAGACATCCCTACAGAACAGCCTGATCGCGCTGGTCAGTGACGAAGACCGGCAGTTCTGGTCGTTCCGTTCGCCAAAGCGTCCGCAGGTCCCTGAAGTCAAAGGCGCCGAGCGCAGTGCGCAACCCGATCGATGCGTTCGTGCTGGCCAGGCTGACAGAGCGAGGCTTGACGCTCTCGGCCGAAGCCGACCGCCTGACGCTGATCCGCCGCGTAGCGTTCGACCTGACCGGCCTGCCGCCAGCGTGGTCCGAAGTCGAAGCCTTTCTGGCGGACAAGTCGGACGACGCCTACGAGAAGATGGTCGACCGCTATCTCGATTCGCCGCACTACGGCGAACGCTGGGGCCGCTACTGGCTCGACGTGGCCGGCTATGCCGACTCGGAAGGCAAGCGGAGCGCCGACCCGATCCGTCCGCACGCCTGGCGGTATCGCGACTACGTCATTCGCTCCTTCAACGCCGACAAGCCGTACGACCGCTTTCTGTTGGAGCAGCTTGCCGGCGATGAACTGGCCGACGCCGAAAACGCCGACGTGTTGACCGCCGAGTTGGCGGACAATCTGGTCGCCACCGGCTTTCTGCGGATGGCGCCCGACGGCACCGGCTCAGACGTGGTCAACACAGCCGTCGAACGGATGGAAGTCATCGCCGACGAGATCAACGTCTTCGGCTGCGGCGGTGCTCGGGCTGACGATGAAGTGCGCCCAATGCCATAGCCACAAGTACGATCCGATTCCGCATCGCGATTACTACCGTCTGGCGGCGATCTTCAAAGGCGCGTACGACGAGCACGACTGGCTCAAACCGGCCTCCGTGCCGGGACAGACCAAAAGGAAATCGCGCCGGGCGGCTGTTGCCTGCTGCGCGACCCGACGAGGCACAGGCAAGCTGGCGGCAGGAGAAACAGCAAATCGAACAGCAGATTGCCGCACAAGAGAAGCAACTGCAGCAGACGGCAGGCGGAACTGACCGAAAAGCAGCTCGCCCAACGGCTCAAGCGAGCTGCCGGAAGAATTGCGCGACGAGCTTCGCACGATGCTGTCCACTCCGGCGAAGCAGCGCAGCGAAGTGCAGAAATACCTGGCCGACAAGTTCGAGAAGAAGCTGACGATCGACAATGCGGAACTCAAGAAGCTCGACGCAGGCTACAAACGCCTGGCAGGCCGACGTCGACAAGCAAGTCAAAAAGCTGAAAGCGAGCATCCCGCCGGACCGCAGATTCGCGCCCTCTGGGACCGCGGCGAGCCGTCGCCGACGTTACATCTATCGCCGCGGCGAAGTCACCTCGCCGGGCGACCTGGTCGGGCCGGGCGTTCCCTCGGTGCTGACCGATGGGCAGACTCCCGTTTGAAGTCGACACCGCCCTGGCCCGGCGCGAACAAGACCGGCCGGCGGCTGGCATTGGCGCGGTGGCTGGTCGAGCCGGACCATCCGCTGACCGCGCGCGTGATGGTCAATCGCATCTGGCGACATCACTTCGGCCGCGGGATCGTCTCGACGCTCGACAACTTCGGCACGGACTGGCATCGACGCCGACGCATCCCGAACTGCTCGACTGGCTGGCCTGCGAGTTCGTCGCCAGCGGCTGGAGCATCAAGCAGATGCACCGGCTGATGATGACCTCGAGCGCTATCGCCAGTCAATCAACCGTCACGCCCGAACAGGAGCGGCTCGATCCGGAAAACGATCTCTATTCGCGGCTGCCGCTTCGGCGGCTCGAACGCCGAAGCCGTGCGCGACAGCGCTGCTGGCCGTCGCCGGGCGGCTGGTCGATCGTCCGTTCGGAAAGCCCGATCCGGTCGGCGTGCGCGAAGGACGGGCTGGTGACGAGCCAAGAAGTCGACGGCGGCTGGCGGCGATCGATCTACGTCATGCAGCGCCGCAAGGAAGATGCCGACATCCTGGAAACGTTCGACTTGCCGCAGATGAACCCGAACTGCATCGAGCGGCCCGATTCGACCGTCGCCGCCGCAGGCGCTGCATCCTGCTGAACAACAGCATGATCCGCGAACTGGCCGACTCGTTCGCCGAGCGCGTGGCCGCCGAGGATCGGAGCACGATCCGGATCGGCAGCTCGAGCGCGTCTTCCAGATCGCCCTCAGCCGCGCAGCCCGAGCGACGAGGAAGGAGCGAGATCAGCGCTGCAGACGCTTGACCGCAGACGTGACAGAAACAATGGACCAACGCGGAACTGAGCGGGCGAGCAGTCGATCCGCGACAACGAAGCCCGAGCCAGCGCGCGCCTGACGAATCTGTGCCACACGTTGATTGAACTCCGCCGCATTTCTTTATCTCGACTGAGGTTCGAGTGTCTTCCAGCCCGCTTCGTCGGCCGGATCACGCGCCGCGGCATCTTCGAGAGAGCGACAATGCAGAACTGGAATCTTGCATCGCCGCGGCTTGCTTCTCGCTGCTGTCGGACGGCCTGCACGGCAGCGCTCGCGATCTGCTGCGAGGCGGCCGAGCGCATGCGGAGCCGGCCGCCACCGTCGGATTCTACGATCTGAAGCCCAAGCGAGCCGCACTTCGAGCCGCCGGCCAAAGCCGTCATCCAGCTCTTCATGCAAGGCGGGCCCAGCCAGGTCGACCTGTTCGATCCCAAGCCGATGCTCGACAAGCATCACGGCAAGCCGGTCTTCAAGGAGCTGGCGGCCGACGTCTCGTCGCCGGAGTCGGCCGGCGGGCTGATGCGCAGCCCGTTCAAGTTCGCGCAGCACGGCGAGTCGGGCATCTGGGTCTCGGACCTGCTGCCGCACCTGGCCGAAGCACGTCGACGACATCGCCGTGGTCCGCTCGATGTTCAACTCGCACCCCAACCACGAGCCGGCGTTGTTCAAGATCCACTCGGGCCAGCTGCTGCCGGGGCTGCCGTCGCTCGGCGCCTGGGTCGTCTACGGGCTGGGCAGCGAGAACCAGAACCTGCCGGCGTACGTCGTGCTCGACGATCCGCAATCGGCTCTGCCGGCCAACGGCGTGCAGAACTGGCAGTCGGGCTATCTGCCGCCGCTCTACCAGGGCACGCGGATGCGCGCCGACCGGTTCGCCGATTCTCAACCTGCAGCCGGCGGTCGAAGAACCGGACGAGGTGGTGCGACTGACGCCGCGACCTGCTGGCGCGGCTCGATCGGATCCACAAGAAGCAGCGCCGGGGCGGCTGCAGCTCGACGCCCGGATCGCCAGCTACGAGCTGGCGGCGCGGATGCAGATTGCGGGCCGCCGACGCCTTGGACATCAGCCAGGAGACCGAAGGCCACGCAGCAGATGTACGGCATCGGCGAGCCGGACACCGACAATTACGCCCGCCGCTGCCTGATGGCCCGGCGGCTGATCGAACGCGGCGTGCGGTTCGTGCAGCTTTATCACTCGCGGCCAGGTCTGGGACAACCACACGAACATCGGCACGTCGCTCAAGAACGATCTGCGACCGAGACCGACAAGCCGGTGGCGGCCCTGCTCAAGGATCTCAAGCAGCGCGGGCTGCTCGATGACACGCTGGTGGTCTGGGGCGGCGAGTTCGGCCGTTTGCCGATCGCCCAGATGAAGCCCGGCAGCGACCCGGCCAAGGCGGGCCGCGACCACGGCCCGGCCGGCTTCAGCATCTGGATGGCCGGCGGCGGCATTCGAAGCCGGGCACAGTCTACGGCGCCACCGACGAGATCGGCTACCGCGCCGCCGAGAACCCGCGTCAGCGTCGCCGACTGGCACGCCACCATCCTGCATCAACTCGGCCTGCACCACGACGAGCTCTTCTTCCGCCGCAATGGTTTCGAGGAGAAGCTGACCGGCGTCGAGCAGCCGAAAGTCGTGGAAGGGATCTTGAGTTGAGTCCTGGCCTTCCTCGCAAGACTAGCCGCTTGCCTGGATGGCGAATAAGATGCGAGCCGTTTGCGGCGTAATGATCTCCTTCACCGTCCAGGCAAGCTGGACGGGGTCGCCAACGAAATTCCTCAGAGCGCCTGCTAGCTCTCCATCTGCTTCACCAGCGAGGCAAGCTCGCTGGGGTCGAACGCGCAACATCTAAAACTTGCGCTTCGGATTGTTGTCCGTCGTGCGCAATCCGCTCTAACTCGTACATTGAGCAACAGGGTTAAGCAACTGGGGTCGTTCCATTCTCGACGCGATGAATCCGGTAGCCGCAAGTCCGCAAGACAATCGCTGAAAACAGGCCCGCCGAGGTTACGCCAATTGTATGGCCACGAGCTCTGGCCAGATGAAGGCCCTGATAACGCCTCCGAACCGGACAATGCCAAAGTCTAAACCAGCCCAGAAGATGATGGCCGCTGTTGTAGCAACAAGGCGCCTTACGCCACGGCCTTGAACGGCCAACGCCGCCCAGGGCAGTAGAATTGTGGGCAGAAGGGCAACGACCGCAACTGGCACGTCCCGACCGGCCCTGGCGAATTGTTGCCGCCACTCCGCAATCCATTTGGCGGGGAATCCGTCGGGAAAGTACAGGCGGTACGCGGCCAAGGCGCATGCGGCTAAGGCCATGCACTCAAACAGATGCCGCAGGCGAAATTGAACCGGGCGTCCCGACGTGCGAAAGCGTGCCGGCGGATCATCAGAGAAACCAATTCGCCGCTTCCCAAAACGGCGAACCGCCCAAAAGCCGAGTGCCGTCAGGGAAAAATTCGTTGCCAGGAAGATTGTCAGAACTGCCAGCGGTTCGGAGTGGTTTCGAAACGAACTCCTGATCTCGCAGGCCCCGAAAATCGCCAGGCACAAAAGCAGAGTGATCGCGAAGCGTCGAAACACGTTGCCAGGGCCAAGGCCGGCCCAAAGCGGGTAGAGCAAGAGAGGATGGATTACGATGGCGCCGGAAGCCAGCTCCACCAGAAAGTCGGGGTACGGCAGTCCCGGCGCCTCCCACTGCCCGGATCGGATTCCAGCTGGCGAGAAAATGGCGGCCAATGCCAATTGGGCCGCGACAAGCAGCCCTAACCCAACCGGACGGCCACGACGAGCGATTGTGGTTGCATGCTGCGGTTTCAAGACCTGCTCTATCATTCTTTCACTCCGCCGCAGGTGCGCGAGTTCGAGTTCTGCTCGTCGGCGTCGGCCAATCGAATATTTCATCGGTGCGTGCGGATTTGGCGATGAACGACAAAGCAAGCAAACTACAACCTAGTCAGTCTGGCCGCATCTGCCCAGACGCGCTGACCTATCCGCGACCGGGATGTGGATTCAATCCTAAAGATTCGCTCCCAATGGCATTCCTTCAATCTTGGCGCCTTCGCTATTTTCTCGCGGCATAGGCAAAAAAAGCAAAACCGCCGCGCTCGATCGGCTGCGCTTTCGCGTCCTATTCAAATAGGCGAATCCCGCCGCTACGGCAGGCGTGCGCTCAGGAGCAGCTCTTTTCTTTATGGCCGGTTGGTCAAAGGCATTGCGATGAATTGCCGAGTCTTCGCCGTGGCAGTCTGCGGCATCGTTATTGCGCTCGGGGGATGGCCCGGAGCGGTTGTCCATCGAGCTGCTGTTGCCGAAGAAGCAGCGGCGTCAGCCGAACAAGCCGCCGGCGCCAGCGATTCAAACCCATTCGCCGATGGGCTGATCTGGAAGCTGCACCTGCAGCTTTCGGCCGACGAGTATCAGGCGATGCAGCCGCCTGCGGGGGGCGGTTTTCCCGGCGGGCCGCCTCAGCGGCCGGCGCCAAAGCGAAAGCCGGAGCGGGCAAGCGAACGGAACCTGTTTGGCGTTGAGTTCCCTTGGGTCGAAGCCGAGCTTACCGCCGACGGCAAGGCCTACCCAAAGGTCGGGCTGCGGTATGCCGGCGACGCCGGCTACTTTGCCGCCGCGCGCGGTCTGAAGCGGCCGTTGAGGATCGAGTTCGAACGCTTCGGCCGCAACGACTTCCACGGGCTGAAGGCCATCAACCTGCACGCCGCCGCGCTCGACGCGACGAAAGCTCGCGAGAAGTTGGCCAGCGCCCTTTCCGCGCGGCAGGCGTGCCTACGCCGCGCACGTCGTTCGCTGAAGTCACGTTGACCGTGCCCGGCAAGTACGACAAAAAGTTCCTCGGGCTTTATACCGTCGTCGAAGAGATGGACGGGCCGTTCCTGGCCGATCATTTTCCGCCAGGGGCCGGCCTGCTTATGCACCCGTTTGGCGTGCGCGGGATCGACTATCTGGGCGATGACTGGCAGCGTTACCAGACGCAGTATCGACCGCAGCGGACGGCTACCGAAGACGAGGCGAAACGTGTGATCGAATTCGCCCGGCTCGTCAACCAGGCCGACGACGAGGAATTCAAGGAACGAATCGATTCGTTCCTCGACGTCGACGCCTTTCTCAAGTTTCTGGCCGCCAACGCTCTGACTTCGAACCTGCAGAGCTTTTTCGCCCTGGGGCACAACTACGGTCTGTATCTCGACTCGCAAACGGGCAAGTTCAGCTTCTTGCCGGGTGATTTGGAGTTCTCGCTCGCCAACTTTCTGATGCTGGGCTCGCCGAAGCAGTTGATGGATTTGAGTCTGACCCGGCCTTACCCGGGAGAAAACAAGCTGCCGGACCGGCTGCTGGCCATCGCAGAAGTGAGAGCGAAGTATCTCGCTCTGGTCGAGCAACTCTTCTCAACCGTCTTCACGAATGCTCGGCTCCTCGAACAGATCGAGAAACTCGAAACGGAAACGCAGGAACTTCGCGACAGGGAAGCCCAGGCGGCGGCCGCACGGCAGGAGCCGGCGCCGGGCTTCGGCGGACCGGCTGGACCGGGCGGACAGCCGGGCCAGGGCCCGCAGGCGCCCGATCTCAAGACGTTCGTCCGGCAACGCTCGGCGTCGATCGCGGCGCAGTTGGCCGGCAACAGCGAAGGATTCGTGCCGCAGCCCTTCGGTTTCAACCGGGCGGGCGGCGGCGGCATGGGTCCGGGCGCCGGGCGGCCCAATGGCCCGCCAGCGGGCGGCGGATTGGGGCCGCGCGCGGCTGGCGGCGGGTTCGGTCCGCGAGGGGGACGCGGATTCGGCCCGCCGCGAAGACAGGGCGCCGCCCGACCCATGGATGATGAAACGTTCCGCGAGAGCGTGCAAACTCCGCCCGAGTTCGAGGCCACGCTGTTCGCCGCGCCGCCGCGCGTGAGCTACCCCGTGGCCATCGCTGCTGAACCGACCGGCGCCATTTACGTGGCCGTCGACGAACAAGGCTCGCTGGGCCGTACGCCCGGCGGCGGCCGAATTCTGCGTTGCGTCGACAAGGACGACGACGGCAAGGCAGACTCGGTCACCATTTATGCGAAGGTTGACCATCCGCGCGGACTGGTCTATCGCGACGGCACGCTCTGGGTCATGCACCCTCCGGTTCTTTCTGTTTTTCACGACGACGACGGCGACGGCGTTTCGGACCGGCAGCAAGTGCTTGTGACGGGCCTGACCACCGAGCAGATCGACAACCGCGGCGGCGATCATACCACCAACTGCGTTCGGATGGGCATCGATGGTTGGCTCTATATCGGCGTGGGCGATTACGGCATCAAACAGGCCGTGGGGACCGATGGAACCGCCATCACGCTGCGCGGCGGCGGAGTGGTCCGCGTGCGGCCCGACGGCGCCGAGTTGGAAATCTACTGCAGCGGACTGCGCAACCCGTTCGACCTGGCGATCGACCCGTTCATGAATCTCTTCGCGCGAGACAACACCAACGACGGCGGCGGTTGGGACACGCGCGTCAGTCTGTTGCGACAGTCAGCTCTGTACGGTTACACGCAACTGTATGCCAACTTTACCGACGAGATCATGCCGACCTTGGGCACGTTTGGCGGCGGAGGCGGCACGGGAGCGCTGTTTGTGCAGGAACCATCCTGGCCCGCTCGCTATGCCAACACGCTGTTCACCGGCGACTGGGGGCGCAGTCAGGTCTACCGGCATGAGTTGACGCCGCACGGTCCGACGTTCGATCTCAAGCAGGAAGTCTTTCTGACGCTGCCGCGGGCGACGGGCATGGACATTGACGGCAGCGGCCGGCTGTTCGTCGCCAGTTGGCAGGGGGGCGAAGCGGCCGTGTTCGTCGGCCCCAACGTCGGCTTTGTCGCCCGCATCACGCCGAGAGGTTTTGAAGCCGAACCGTTCCCCGATCTCAAAGCCGCCGGTATCGATGAACTCGTCGGCTATCTGGCATCGCCGCGGTCGGTTACGCGGCTGCATGTGCAGGGAGAAATCCTGCGGCGAGGCAAGAGCAGCGAGGCGCTGCAAGCTCTCGACCGGCTGGCGCCGACGGCGCAGCGCCGCTCGAAGGCCGCGTGGCCGCCATCTTTACCATCAAGCAGCTCGACGGCGGCGCCTCTCGCGAGCTGTTGCTCAAGCTGGCAGAAACGGCTGCGGTGCGCGAGTTCGCGTTGCGAGCCTCGACCGATCGCCGGCAAGAACTCGACGGCCTGGCGCCTGAGACTTTCATCGCGGCGCTCGGCGATGAGTCGCCTCGCGTTCAGGCCCAGGCGCTGATCAGCTTGGGGCGTCTTGGCAATCCGGCTGCGGGGCAGGACATCATTAAGCTGACGAGCCGTCCGCAAGGCTCGACGATGCCGTCGACCCGGCCGGTTCAAAATCAGCCCGACGCTGACCGCGTCGTCCCGCATCTGGCCGTGCGCGCTCTCGTCTCGCTCGGCGCCGTCGACGCCTGCATTGCCGCCTTGGACGGTCCGCACCGGGAGGGGGCCCTCTGGGCGATGCGTTCCATGCACCAGCCGGATGCGGTCGAGAAATTGATCAAGAAGCTGGCGACCGGCGCGACTCCGAGCTGCGCCGCGGAATTCTTGCCACGCTGATCCGGCTCAATCACCGCGAAGCCGATTATCAGGGAACCTGGTGGGGCATTCGACCCGACAACACGGGACCTTACTATGAGCCGGTCGAATGGGAAATGAGCCAGCGAATCGGCGCCGTCGTCACGGCGGCCGCGCTCGACGCCGACCCAAACTCCATAGCCTTTCTGCAGGCCGAACTGGAGCGACACCAGGTCGCACTTGCCGGTCTGCCGCTCACTCCGACGGCGGCTTTGAACGAACCGCAGCAGCCCATCGCACTGCCGAAGGCCGATCCCGACGATCCGAATCAGATCGGCAACATGAGCTATGACGCGGCGGCGAACCAAACGCTGTCCGCATCGGGCGACCCGGCCCAGGGCGAATCGCTCTTCAAATCGAAGTCGTGCGCGGCGTGCCACACGACCGCCGACGGGCAAAGACCGAAGGGGCCGCACCTGGTCGACATCGGCAAGCGGTACAAGGCCGCGGAGCTGATCGAGTCGATGTTGAAACCGAGCGCGAAGATCGCCCAGGGCTACGAGGCGTATCAGTTCAGCACGGTCGACGGCCACGCGTATGCGGGTTTCGTCGTCAGCGAAAGCGCTGCGGCCATCCGCATCCGCGAAGCCAACGGCGTGGAGCGAGCGCTCAAGCGGGCCGAAATCGAAGAGCGGCGCAGCAGAAGCTGTCGGTCATGCCCGAAGGCCTGATCGCCAATCTTACGCCCCAGCAGTTGGCCGACTTGCTCGCTTACCTGCAATCGTTGAAATGATCTCCGGGAGCCGTACGATGATTCTTGCCGCGCGGCCCTCGTTCGAAGGACCTTTAACGCTGAACCGGCACATAACGCAGAAGGCAAGGCCGTCATGACTCGATCCTCGCCGCGCATCGCGGTCGCGCTGGTTCTGTTCTTGACGGGCCAGGCGGTCGCCCAGCGTTTCACGTTCGACGCCGAGCGCGGCTTCACAATGGGCGATGCCGACCTCGATGGCCGCATCTCGCTGGACGAGTACCAGGAGTCGATGCGGAGGCGCGACGCATGGGGTACGCCGCGGCGAAGATCGAGCCCATGTTCCGGCGACTGGATACGGATCGCAACGGTTTCCTCTCTCTAGCGGAGTATCGCAAGACCTTTCGGCGGAGGTTGGGCGTCGAGTCCAGGCAAGCGAATGGCTCTAAAGAGAATCCGGCGATTCCGGGCGCCCAGGCGGCGGCAAAGGTTACGCCCGATCAGGAGAAGTTCTTCGAGGAAAAAATCCGGCCTGTCTTGGCGAGCCGGTGCGGCAAGTGTCATTCCAGCGCCGCGGAAGAGTTGCGAGGCGGACTTCGAACCGACAGCCGCGGCGGGTCTTCGCATGGAGGGCGATTCGGGCGCGGCCGTCGTGCCCGGCAAGCCGGAACAAAGCTTGCTGATCACGGCGGTTCGTCGAGGCAGGCGTTCGTTTCGTCGAACTTACGCATGGCGATTGGGACCAGCACCGCGGCCTGCGAGCTGGGCATGCGCGGAACGCAAGTGCGGTTGATCGGCCCATCGCGGGCCTGTTGGCCGACCTGCGTGCGCGAGGCCTGCTCGATGAAACACTGGTGATTTGGACCGGCGAATTCGGCCGCACGCCACACGGACAGAACGAGGACGGTCGCGACCACAACAATGAAGGGTTCGCGCTGTGGCTGGCCGGCGGCGGCGTAAAACGGGGAATCGCGTACGGTCAGACTGACGACTTAGGCTACGAAGCCGTCGAAAACCCGATGCACATCCATGACCTGCATGCCACCATTCTTCACCTGCTAGGGCTCGATCACGAGCGTCTGACCTATCGCTATGCAGGGCGTGACATGCGGCTGACCAACGTTAAAGGGACGGTCCACAAGGCGATCCTGGCGTGATGGATTGGGCGGCGCCTGGTATTGCGCTCGCCGGTTGCCGATCCGGCGACACGACGCGGTAGCGGAAATCGTGAGCTTTCCGGACGTTCCTCGCGATTTCCAAACGCCAACACGATTGGGAACGCCGACGTCGCTCCCTCGGAATTTTCACAAATTCCGCTCCTTGGAGCATTCGCCTGGCTCGCCGGCAGGGTTGGCAGAGTTTCTATCGTTGCGCCTGGGAAACCGCGAAGAGTCGATTTAGACTAAACGACTTGCGCAACTGCCTTGTACCCGATCTTGCGCAGGGCCTTTCCTTTTTTCAAAATGGCCGTGGGTGCCTGGGGCAAAGCGCAGCGTGCCCCAGACCGAACTCACTCTGGGGCTTCGCCTAGGCTCAGCCCCAGGCACCCGAGCCTATAACCAGGTTCTTACCCATCATGAAAAAGTGAAAGGCCCTGGATCTTGACGGCGGGATGCGGCGATCGTTCGCGTGGAACGGGGGATAATTTGCCGGCAGTGCCTGACTGCCGGCCTGCATTGTGAGGGCTCTCTATGAAGTTTCGATCTACAAGGCGGACGTTCAGCCTGTGCGTCGTGCCGTGCCTGTTGCTGCTTTCACTTCAGCAGGCGCAGGCGGAAGAACGCTTGCCGAACGTCATTCTGATCCTGGCGGACGATCTCGGTTACGCCGATGTCGGCTGCTACGGCGCCAAGGGCTTCGCTACGCCAAACCTCGACCGTCTGGCGCAGCTAGGCATTCGTTTCACGGATTTTCACGTCGCGCAGGCCGTCTGTTCGGCGTCGCGCGCGGCGATTATCACCGGCTGCTATCCGAACCGCGTCGGCATCGAGGGGGCGATGGAGCCGTGGTATCAGTTCGGCATTCACGAGCGCGAACTGACGCTGCCGAAAATGTTCAAGCAACAAGGCTACGCGACCGGCATGGCCGGCAAATGGCATCTCGGAACGCCAACGGAGTTTCTGCCCACGCATCGCGGCTTCGATGAATGGTTCGGCCTGCCTTATTCCAACGACCAGTGGCCGCTGCATCCGGAGAAGCCCGGCAAGTTTCCGCCGTTGCCGCTTTACGAGGGCGACAAGATCGTCAATCCGAACGTGAGCCACCGCGATATGGAGCAGCTCACCCGGCAATATACCGAGTGCGCGGTCGACTTCATCGAGCGGAATCAGAAGCGGCCGTTTTTCCTCTACGTTGCGCACACCATGCCGCACGTGCCGTTGGCGGTGAGCGAAAGGTTCCGCGGCACGACCCAGCGCGGACTGTACGGCGACGCCGTTTCGGAAATCGATTGGAGCACGGGCGAGATTCTCGCGGCGCTCGAGAAGCACGGGCTGGAGCAGGATACGCTGGTCATGTTCATGTCCGACAATGGTCCTTGGCTGCTGTACGGCAATCACGGCGGCTCCGCGCTGCCGCTGCGCGAAGGCAAGACGACGGCCTGGGAAGGCGGCACGCGCGTGCCGTTTATCGCTCGCTGGCCCGGCCATATTCCGGCAGGTAAGGTCTGCCATGAAATGGCGTGCGCCATCGATCTGCTGCCGACGCTGGCGCAGCGAATGGCGCGAAACTTCCGGAGCATAAAATCGACGGTCTCGACGTCTGGCCGCTTTTGGCCGGCGACAAGGAAGCGCGCAATCCGCACGAGGCGTATTTCTTCTACGGCGTTCCGTTTGGCTCGTGGAGCGGCGCCGAGTTGGAATCGGTGCGCATGCGCGAGTGGAAGCTGATTGTCCCGCACGGGTACCGCACGCTCGGCGGCCACAAACCCGGCATGGACGGCTGGCCCGGCGAGTACGTGAAACAGCCGGTGCTCGAGCCTGAACTCTACGACATGCGCGGCGACGTTGAAGAGAAACACAACCTTGCCGCGGAACACCCGCAAATTGTGAAACGCTTACTCGACCTGGCCGAGCAATGCCGAGCCGATCTAGGCGATACGGTGCTCGACCGCAAAGGCGCCGGCGTGCGCGAGCCCGGCGGCGTGAAGGAGTGAGCTGCTTTCAACGAAAGTCGCGAGATTGGCTGTCGAGCAGCGAGGGCAAAGCTTCGAGCTTGGCAACCAGGATGTGAATCGTCTCGCCTTGACGTTCCAGGCGTCCGTGGGCGATGATGCTGACGGCGGTCGTGGCGATGCTGCGAAAACGCTCCCAGACGTCGAGCCGGATGATCAGGTTGGCCACGCCGGTCTCGTCCTCCAAAGTTACGAAGGTCACGCCGTGCGCCTCCCCGGACGCTGCCGCACCAGCACCAAACCGGCCACTCGCAGCCAGCGGCCCGTGGGAAGGTTTGCCAGCTCCTCGGCCCGCACCACTTTTTCGCGGTCCAAGCTCGCTCGCAGGAACGACATCGGGTGCCCCTTGAGCGAGAGCCCTGCCGTACGGTAATCGGCCAGCACCTCTTCATAGAGCGGCATGGCCGGCAAGTTCGCGGGCCGCAGTTCCTCCTCTTCCTCGTCGAGCTCGGCGAACAACGGGAGCGGCTTGTCTCGGCGCTGCGAGAGCGCTTGCCATAACGCGCGGCGGCGGCCGAGCCCCAAAGAACCGAAAGCGTCGGCTTGAGCCAGTCGGGTGATCGCCGCTCGTCCCAGTTTCGTTCGCCGGGCAAAGTCCTCGAGCGAACCGAACGGCCCTGTGCGTCGCGCGGCGACAATCGCCGCGGCATCGGCCGTCGCCATGCCGGATAACTCGCGAAAGCCGAGCCGAAGGGCCCAGCGCGGTCCTGCGGGTGGATATTCCTCAGGACGTTCAGTAATCGCCGCTTCCAACGTACAGTCTTCGTCGCTGTGGTTCACGTCGACCGGCCGCACCTCGACGCCGTGCTGCTGCAGGTCGCGCACCAGTTGGGCCGAGGCATAAAACCCCATCGGCTGGCTGTTCAACAACGCGGCGGTAAAAGCGGCCGGGTAATGATGCTTGAGCCAGGCAGAAACGTAAACCAGCAGCGCAAAGCTGGCCGAATGCGACTCGGGAAAACCATACTCGCCAAAGCCGCGGATCTGTTCGAACACCCGCTCAGCATATTCCTGCGGCAATCCGCGGCGAACCATGCCGGCCAGCAGCTTCTGGCGGAACTCGTCGATCAAGCCTGGCCGGCGCCAGCCGCCCATTGCGCGGCGGAGCTGGTCGGCCTCGCCGGGCGTGAAGCCGGCGGCGACGACGGCCAGTTGCATCGCCTGCTCCTGAAAGATCGGCACGCCGAGCGTCTTTTCCAGGACGCGGCGAATTTCGTCGTTGGGATACGTGACGGTCTCTTCCTTGTTGCGGCGCCGCAGATAGGGATGAACCATGTTGCCCTGGATCGGGCCCGGCCGGATGATGGCCACCTCGATCACCAGGTCGTAGAAGGTCTTCGGCCGCAACCGCGGCAGCATGCTCATCTGGGCCCGGCTTTCGATCTGGAAGACGCCCATCGTGTCGGCCCGGCTGATCATCGCGTACACATCCGGATCTTCTTGCGGCGTATTGGCCAGCGTCAGCCGACGCCCCGCGTGCCGCTCGATCAGTTGGAAGCATTTGCGGATCGCCGTCAGCATGCCCAAGGCCAGGCAGTCCACCTTGAGAATGCCCAGTTCGTCCAGGTCGTCCTTGTCCCACTGGATCACGGTGCGGCCGGGCATGGCGGCGTTTTCAATCGGCGTCAGCTCCGACAGCGGCCCTTGCGTGATGACCATGCCGCCCACGTGCTGCGAAAGATGCCGCGGAAAGCCGATCAGCTCGCGCACCAGCGACGCCAGCCGTTGCACCTCGGCCGCGGCGGGATCGAAGCCCGCCTCGCGCAAGCGTTCTTCGAGCGGGGCGTCGTTGCGGCCGTCGACGAGTTTGGCCAGCGCGTCGAGCCGCTCGGGAGCGAAGCCGAGCGCCTTGCCGACGTCGCGGACGGCGGAACGAGGCCGGTAGGTGATGACTTCGGCGGCCAGTCCGGCCCGCTCGCGGCCGTACTTCTCGTAAACGTACTGCAGCACCTCTTCGCGCCGTTCGTGTTCGAAATCGACGTCGATGTCAGGGGCCTCGTTCCGTTCGCGGCTGATGAACCGCTCGAAGAGCACGTCCATCCGCTCCGGATCGACCGAAGTCACGCCCAGGCAATAACAGACGGCGGAGTTAGCCGCCGAGCCGCGCCCTGGCACAGAATGCCTCGCGAGCGGGCGAACCGTACCAGGTCCCAAACAGTGAGAAAAAAAGCCTCGTAGTGCAGCTCGCCGATCAGTTGCAGCTCGTGCTCGATGAGCCTGCGAACTTTGTCGGGAACGCCGCCGGGATAGCGCTGCCCGGCGCCTTGCCAGGCGAGCCGCGCCAGGTGTTCGGCCGGCGTCGTACCGACGGGACAAAGCTCTTCGGGATATTCGTAACGCAACTCATCGAGAGAAAAGGCCGTGCGGTCGGCGATCTCAACGGTCCTCCGCAGCAGCTCGGGCGCGTCGGCGAAGAGCAGGGCCAGTTCTTCGAGCGGTTTGAGATAGCGCTCGGCGTTGGCGAACAACCGTTCGCCCGCTTCGGCCACGGTCGTGCCGGCGCGAATGGCCGTCAACACGTCTTCCAGCCGCCGGCGCTGGGCACATGATAGCGCACGTCGTTGGCCGCCGCCGCCGGCACTCGTGCGCGGCGAGCCGCGGCGATTCGCTCCGCCAGTTGGCGCCGATCATCGGGCCCGCGGTGCAGCTCCGCCAAGGCGTAGCAGCGGTCGCCGAAGATCTCGCGGTAATCGGCCAGCGCCCGAGCGTTGCCGCCCAGCACGCAGGCCAGCAATCCTTCCGCATGGGCGGCCACGTCGTCGAAGGCCAGTTCGCACTCGCCCTTGGCGGCGCGGCGGCGGCCGACGGTCAGCAGCCTGCTCAAGCGACCGTAAGAGGCGCGGTCCGTGGCCAACAGCACGGCGGCCGGAGCGTCGCCGGGCAGAACTTCAGCCCCGATGAGCAGCTTGAGACCCGCCGCCTTGGCCGCCGCGTGCGCGCGGACCACGCCCGCCAGGCTTTGCCGATCGGTCACGGCCAGGGCGTGATAGCCCAACTCCGCCGCGCGGTTGACCAGTTCGTCGGGGTGCGAGGCGCCTTCCAGAAACGAAAAGTTGGTCTTGGCGTGCAGCTCGGCGTAACGCGGGCCGCCGCTTCTGACCGCCGGCGCATCGAGCAGGGGACGTCGTTTGCTGGGAGGCTGTTCGGGCATGAATCACTCGAAGACGCCGTGCAAGAACCAGCGCCGAAGTGACAACTGGCGAAACAGCCAGAACCATTGACCTTCGGCGGTTTCCACGCGGTAATAGTCGCGCAGTGCGCTCTGCCCGCGCCACCAGCCCGTCTGAATTCGCTCCGGTCCCCACGTACGCGCGATCCGCCGCTCGCCCCCTTTCCAAGAAAACGCCAGCGGCGGACCATTGGGCGCCACGGAAACGGCCGACAACAAGACAGGGCGGGCCAACAAACGCAGCGGGCGAGCCATGGCCGCCAGCCGCCGCAGAGCAGGCGGCAGCGCCGAGGATGCCGCCGCCGAGCGCTGGCGCGGCGAGCGCCGTTGCGAGCCGCTCGGCGCGATCGAGTTTTTCCGCGCCGTACGCGCCGATGGCCGGCTCGTAGCGCCAGGCAAACTCCGGTTGCGCCTCGGGAAGCAAACGCACGCGAGCCACGGCCTCGCGCCCCAGACGATTGCTCAACCGATCGATCAATAGCGCCAAGGCGCGCGGATCGTCGCGGCTGGCGCCGACGTCGAACAGTTCCTGTTGCCACTGTTCGACCGGCGCCGCGGAGGTGACGGAAAGTTCCAGCGCGGCCGTCGGCTCGACGAGCCGCTGGCTTTCCAACTGCAATTTGATCAGTTCGCTCAGGCGCCGCGGCGAGGCGCTCGGGCGGAACAGGCCGACGGTGAACTGCGTGCGGCTGGTCGTCTGGCCTCGAATCCGGCATTCGAGCTGCTGCACGCCGCGGCGGCTGTCGGCAAGCTGGCCGACGAGGTTCTCCACCAGCCGGTCCAAGGTTCCTTCAAGCAGTTCCTGGCGATCGGTCGGCTGCTCGAAAGTCCAATCGGCCTTGGCTGCGGGCGGCTGCGGCTGAACGACGATCACCTCGGCCGCCTTGCCCGCGGCCTGGTCAAGTCGCCGCAGCAATTCGGGGCCGAACCGCGTCGCCAGGCTATTTCGCGCGAGGGCCGCCAGTTGGCCGAGTTGCGTCAGGCCCAATTCGCGCAGCAGCCGCACCGTTTCCGGCGTCAGACGCAGCGCCTCGACCGGAAAAGACGCCAGCCCCGCCAGACCGTGTCCCGACGGCAGCACGACGCCGGGGCGACGAGCGCCGTGCGGTTCGTCCGTTGCGTAATGCGCCGCAGCCCACGCCGCGCCGATCGTGTCGGCCAGCGCCGCGCGGACGATCAGCCCGCGCCGGCGAAACTCGCGCACGACGTGTTCGACCAGCTCCGCCTCGCCGTGAAAGAGCGAGACGGCGCCGGTGGCGTCCAGCAGCAGGCATTCCGGCGCAGGCGAGTCTTCCAAGCCAATCGCCGGGCTGAACGGCTCACACCAGGGGACCAATCGCAACAGCGCCTCGCGATCGGTCAGCTCACGCTCCCGGTCGCCAGACGGCCGCTGCCGGCGCCAGTTCGGCAACCAGATGCAAAGCGCCCGTTTCATCGTCGAATTCCAGTTCCACGCTTCCGCCCGCCGTCGCTGCTCTCGCTCGCACCAATTCGACCCTCAGCCTTCGTCCGCCGGCGCCTGCCAAGGGCTGCACCAGCAGCCTTGCTTCGGCCCAACACGGTTCGTCGCACACCGCGGCGGGCCGCACCAGCATGCCCGCCGCGCCGCTCGACTCGGCCGCCAGTTGCAGCCGCCGCAGCGTCGAGGACGACAGCCGCGGACTGCTGCAAAACACCGCCCCTACGCCCGCCGAGCGCAGCGTCTGGTCGAGCGCCCACGCCTCGTCGCGAGACTGCGCCGCCCGGACCACGAACAACCGCTCGGCGGCAATGCCGGCCGCCACGGCGGCCGGCGGATAAAAGGATCGTTCGCCGTCGATCACGATCAGCGGACCGTGATCCCGGCAGGCCTGGCAGGCGGCCGTCAGGGCCAGCCTTGCCGCGCCGCTTCCTTCGCCTGCGGCCAGCCATTCCACCAGCGCTCCGCGAACCAGCCCGCCTGCCGGCAGAAGCCGGTCGAGCGAATTGCAGCCGGTGGAATACCGCAAGTTTTCCGCCGTCCGATGCGTCCCTTCCAGGCCGCGCAACCGCTCTCGCAGTTCGGCGACAAGCTGTTCACGGTCAAGGGGTGGCTGGGAATCGCTCATGGCTCGGGGGAGTATACATTTGTATCGTATATGAAGCAAGCTTGGCTTCAGCCAAATCGGGAGGAACGCCGAACCGGCCTACCCCCCGGAACAGCCTGCCAACAGAACCGCTAATTCCCACTAATTAACGCTGATCAGCAAAAAGTGTACGGCTGCCGCAACTCAAAGCAGTGCTCTTATTAGCGGAGATCCGTGGAGATGAGCGGTCCCCTGCTTCCGACCCGCTCCAGCGGGGCTCTCGCTTGCCTTCGATGCAAAACTGCGACCTATCTTTTCCTAGCGAGCAGCGACGCTAAAGCCAAAATATTTAGGAGAATAAGTCATGAGCGATGAACAAACTTCCCCGCCGGAAATGCCTGTCGGAGGCTTTCCCGGCGCCCCCGGGCCGTTGGGAAAGGCACTGCGCCATGAATTGGCGCAGTTGCAGAAAGAGTGGTGGTGGTTTCTGTTGCTGGGCATCGGCCTGATCGTGCTCGGCGTGTTGGCGCTCGGCTCCCCGTTCCTGGCCTCGGCCGTGGCGGTGGTCTACCTGGGGCTGCTGTTGCTGGCCGGCGGAATCGTGCAAACGATCAGCGCCTTTTGGGCCGGCAAGTGGAGCGGCTTCCTGCTCACGATCTTCATCGGCCTGTTGTACATGGTGGCCGGCGTGTTCATCATCGGCCATCCGGTCGAAAGCACGATCGAACTGACGCTGATGCTGGCGTTCTTATTCATCATCTCGGGCATCTTCCGCATCGTCAGCGCGATGCTGCGCTTTCCGCTGTGGGGTTGGCCGCTGCTCAACGGCGTGATTTCGGTGCTCTTGGGCGTGATGATCTACAAGCACTGGCCCGCCTCCGGGCTGGTGGTGATCGGCATCTTCATCGGCATCGAGTTGATCTTCAACGGCTGGGCCTGGGTGATGTTCTCGTTCGGCCTGCGTTCGTTGCCACACGAGAAGTCGTAGGCTCCTCCGCCGCGACGCCTCAAGATAGCTCGCTCGCGCGGCGCCGCCCTTGCGACCGGAAAAATCCGTCGCGGGCGGCGCCGCCCGCGAGCAAAAAAATCGATCGGGCAGACCAATTCGCCCGCACGATCAAAAAGTACCGGCTATCTTTCCCCAGTTACTTGACCACCCGCCTCGCTTTGCTCCGCACGACAGCCCCTTGTCGCACGCACGGAGCAGGCGCGCCGCCTGTTGCGAATCATCCTCGCTCTTCGGCGTCATCCAAGCAAACACCTGGGAGAAAGCACTCATGGCACGTTTCTTGATCGCTTTTGTCGTCGTCGCCTCGGCCTTCGTCGTCGCTGACGATTCACAAGCCGCCAACCGCACCTTGAGCCGCGCTGAGATCCGCAGCATGCCGATGGTCGCCCGTCCCAACCGTCCGGGCCATTTCTTCGGCAACACGGTGCGCCGCTTTTCTCGCCGGCGATGATCCGGCAACAGCCGTCTTCCGCCCCTGCGTCCGCCGAGCGCCGGCTCGGCGCGACGCCGCCGTCACGCCATCAAATACAGAAACGCATCGTCTGCTTGCTTCTTTCTGGCTTCGACTCGCCCCTTACGGCTCCTCCAGCACGACGTGCGGCGAGCTGACGACCGCATTGCGTTCGTCCGTAACGGTGAACATAAAAACAATCGGCCGCTGCGGGGGCAGCGGAGCCGTCACCGTATTCCCGTGGTAACGGACGGGGATGGTTCTCCAGGGCCTGCGGCTCCAATCGCCCGAGGCCGCGGCGAAGTGCAGCTCGGCCAGCCTGATCTGCGCGGTCGGTTTGACGTCGGCGATTGCTTCGCCGCCGCGAATCGTCGGCGCCGAAATCGTCGAGAGCGGCGCGCCGGTTTTTAAAATGCCGTCGACGAACCGCCCGATTTCCTTCGGCGCCCAGCCATCCGGATGCGTATGGGGCAGCTTCGTGCGAATACAAAGCTGCACGGGGCCGGGCACAAGCTGATAGGACTTTTGCAGGCTGTCGAGCGGAAAGGCATAATCGTTCGCGCCGCTGACGAACAACATCGGACAGCGCACGCCCGGCAAATAACGCGAAGGATCAAAGTTCTCGATCCAGCGTTTGCGGTCGTCCGGCCGCATCGTCCGGAAGGTCGGCAGCCAGATGCTATCCTCGTAGAGAAAACCGCCGCCATAGACCGGCACGGCGGCTTTCAGCCGATCATCGACGCCCGCGGCGATGCACGTCAGGCAACCGCCCCAACCAATGCCCGTCGCGCCGATCCGTTCCGGGTCGACTTCATTGAGCGCGGACAACAGCGACACTCCGCGCAGCACGTCAGCCACCGCGTGGTATTCCCACGTTTCCCTCACGCCGTCCGCCTCGAACGGTTTGAATTTGTTCCGGTCGCCTTGCTCCGGACCGCCGTCGGGCAGCCGCCGGCCATCCGGTCCGCGGCCGCTCAGGTCCATGGCCAGCGCCGCATAGCCGCGTTGGGCCCATAGAGTCGCCCACTCAGGGAACGCCTTGCCCCCTTCCCCATGGACGAGCACCATGGCGGGGAACGGCCCTTCGCCTTCGATCGGCTGGGCGTAGTAGGCGAAGACTCGCGTCGGGCGCCCGTCCAGCGGTTCGCCTTCGTAAAAGACCTGCTGCACCAGTTCGGCTTGCGGCCCTCGCTCGAACTGCGGCGTCTGTTTCAGCTCCGCCACGTTCCACGGCCCTGAGTAGCGCAAACGGCCCGTCGCCTGCGGCGCCTGACCGGCGGCTTGAGAAGCGCACCACACCATGAAACCCAGGGCCAGTACGCCGTGCCTCTTCCACCATCGCAACATCGATCGCCTCCTGCAGTTCAAGCGGTAGCTCCCGGCAGAGTTCAGTTTATGCCGTTACACGCCGGATGGGAATTGGCGCCGAGGGCAACAGCCGACGTTCCGCGTCGTTTCGGCTGGGGCGACGTCATCAACCGACCGCGCGGCGCGCTTGCGCTCTGTTGAGAGCAGGCTCTATTGCGGCGCCTGTGACGCGGAGCGTCGAAGCATGCGTGCCCCACGCAGAGCGTGGGCACGAGGAAAATCGAGAGGCGCGGCTATGACGGCAACTGCAGCGCCCGGTTGATGCGGGCGACGCATTTATCCTTGCCGAGAATCGCCAGGCAATCGTACAGGCCCGGGCCGACGGGCTTGCCGGTCACGGCGACGCGCACGGCGTGAATGACGGCGCCGATCTTGAGCTGCTCGGCTTCCAGGAACTCGTGCATCATCCGCTCCAGCGACTCGATGTCGAACGACGGCAAGGCCGCCAGCCGGTCGCGGAACTTCGTCAGCCGTTCAACCGCTTCCGGCTTGCTGAGGTGCTTTTCGACCGCCGCCTCGTCGAACGGATACGCATCGTCCGGCAGGAAGAAGAAATCGGCATAGGCCAGAATGTCGCCGCTGACCTTCAAGCGGTCGCCCGCGGCCGAGACGATTCTGGACAGCGTCTCGCGCCGCGCAGGACGCCGGCCTGGTCGACCAGGCCCGCGTTGATCACAAATGGCAGCATCCGCTCGACCTTTTCGTCGGTCGAGAGTTGCTGCATGTAGTGATCCTGGAAGGCCCACAGCTTCTTGGGGTCGAAGCTGGCCGGCGCCTTGTTGACGCGCTCGAGCGAGAAGTTGTCGATCATCTGCTGTCGCGTGAAGAACTCGGTCTTGTCGTCCAGCGACCAGCCCAGCAGCATCAGGTAATTGATGATCGCATCGGGCAGGTAGCCGACCTGCTCGTAGAAATCGACGATCACCGGATTGAACGTGTCGGCCGTGGTCGCCAGGCCCAAGCGCCTGGGCGATCGCCAGGCCGTGCTCGTTGACCAGCGCGAAGTCGCGGTTCTTCAGGTACTTGTCCAGCTTCCGCTTGCTGAGCTTGTTCTTGCTGCCCGGCTCGGCCACGTAAGGCAAGTGGGCGTATTCCGGCAGCGGATAGCCGAGCGACTGGGCGATGAAGATCTGCCGCGGCGTGTTGGACAGATGCTCCTCGGCGCGGATGACGTGCGTGATCTTGAAATCGTAATCGTCGACCACGTTGGCCAGGTGATACAGGCACGAGCCGTCGGCCCGCTGGATGACGTGGTCCTGCTCGCGGGCCCATTCGAACTCGACGTCGCCGCGGATCAGGTCGTCGAATGACCAGCTTGCCTTCGCGCGGCATCTTCAGGCGGACCACGCCGCTGCGGCCCTCGGCCTCGAATTTGGCGGCGTCGGCCTCGGCGTTTCGGCCATCCAGCGGCGGCTGTAGAGGAACGGCCGCTTTTCCTGCTCGGCGGCCTGTCGTTCGGCCTGCAATCTCTTCCGGCGTGGCGTAATCGCGATAGGCAAATCCGCCCGCCAGCAGCTTTTCCACGGCGGCCTGGTACTGCGGCAGCCGCTGCGACTGATAATAGGGCGCGTACGGCCCGCCGACTTCGGGCCCTTCGTCCCAGTCGATGCCCAGCCAGCGAAACCCGTGCAGGATGGGGGCCAGGGCCGCGTCGACGTTGCGCTGCTGGTCGGTATCGTCGATCCGCAGCATGAACTGCCCGCCGTGGCGGCGGGCGAACAGCCAGTTGAACAGCGCCGTGCGGACGCCGCCGATATGCAAATAACCGGTAGGACTGGGAGCGAAACGAGTGCGAACCATGGAACAACCGAACTGTTGGGGCCTGTGAATACTTCAGGAAGCGTGACAAAAACGCTCAGCTTAGGTTCGCGAGGCCGGAAAGAAAAGCCAGAAGCGCCCCCGATCTGCAAATGGCCTGAGGCCCGACCTCGAAGGCCAGATCCTTCACGGCGGTCAAAATCGAGTTGAACCACGGAATTCGCGGCCCGCGACCTGCGTGATCACCGGGCGTTTTATAGCCAATCGACAGTTTTATCGCCCTGCCAGCCAGCCCGACGTCGCCGGCTCTGGCGCTCGGAGGCCCGAAAAATGCCTCCCGGCTTTCCTGCAGTTTCCTCCCGGGGTGCGCCGGACCCTGAGCGCAATGATTCCTTGATTCGGCGGCCGTCGACACGCAAAATGGCGGCTGAAACCAATCGCATGCATGCAGGTTCGACAACTTCTCGCTGCGGGGGTGGTGCAAACTGGCTAATGCGCATAGCTGATTGAAGGAATTAGTCTCGGGCCGCTACGCCATGCCAGAACATGAACGTCAAGTCCCGCAACGCGGCCGAACCCGCGCCACCAGGCGCTCGCACAAACCGCACGTTCACCAAGCTGCTTCTTAACTTTTACCGGGGCGATGTATCCCATGGCCAAGCGCAAGTCAGCTCGTTCGATGCAACTCACGGCGTCGGACGCCGCCCTGCTGGCCGCCGTCAAAGAGTGCGATGTGCGGCGTCTGCGAGCCGCTTTGGTCGAGGGCGCGAATCCCGACGCCGCAGATGTACATGGTCCCGCACTAGGCCAGGCGGTTCACTCGCCGGTTGACGTCGACGAGCTGGTCATGGCGCTGGTCAGGCGGGCGCCGACTTGACGCCGTTGCGCAATTCGATCACCTGGGCTCTCTCTCGTCGCAACGTCGCACTGACGCGGAAGCTGATCGCCGCAGGGGCCGACGTGAACGCCGCCAGCCTGTCCGGCACGCCCTTGGAGATCGCGGCACAGGGCGGATACAATGAGATCGTCAACGCGCTCATCGAAGCAGGCGCCGACCTCAATGCCGGCGCACCCCCTGGTCGCCGCCATCAAGGAAAGACGCTCGCAGATTGCTGTTTCGCTGATTCAAGCCGGCGCCCAAGTTAACATCGCTCCCGCGGTCAGCAATGTTTCGCCGCTCGCACAAGCGGTGGCGAGCAACGACTTGCTTGTATTGCCGCTATTGATCGAGAAAGGCGCCGATCTCAACCAACCGAGCAAGGCCACGTTTGCGGCTGACAATCCCGGCAAAGACGCTGCCGACACTCCCCCGCCGCCAGGCGTTCCCCAGGCCTGGATCGATAGCCTGGAAGAACTGCGCAACGCCACCATCGTCACGGGGGCCCGTTGACCGTGGCGGCACTCTGCGGGCGTGCGGAAGCGGCCCGGCTGCTCGCTGATGCGGGTGCCGACTTGCACCTCAAAGATGCCGAAGGCCTTACGCCCTACGAATGCGCCACCCGCAAAGGACACGCGGCGGTGGCAGAGGTGTTGCGCGCGGCGGGCGCGGAGAGTCGGCGCGATACGCTGGACGAACAGTTGCTGGCCGCGGCGGAGTCGGGCAGCGTCGACGAGGTGCGGCGGCTAATTGGCGCAGGAGCCGCGATCGAGGCGCGCGACGAGCGAAAGACGACCGTCGGGCGAACGCCGTTGATGCTGGCCGCCGGCCGCGGGCATGCCGATGTCATTTCGGCTCTCGTCAAGGCCGGGGCGAATGTCAACGCCGCCGACGAGCCCTCGGGCCAGCCTGGCCCCGGCTTCAAGCCGTGCTTCAATCTCGGCGGATTGGAAGCTGTCGAAGACGAGTTTCGGCTGGGCCGAACCGCTTTGATGTTCGCCGCCGCCGCCGGACGCATCGGAGCCATTCGGGTGCTTGTCGCCGCCGGCGCTGACGTGAACTCCGCAGATTTCGCCTCCTGCTCGCCGCTATATCTGGCGGCGCGAGGCGGACATAACGAGGCGGCGGCGGAGCTGTTGAAAAGCGGGGCCAAAGTCAATGCCCGCGGCCCCAAAGGCGGCTCCGCGCTGGTCGGCGCCGCGTCGAGCGGGTCGGCGGAGACGATCGCGGCTTTGCTTGCGCACGGCGCTAAGGCCAACGTCGCCAGCCGCGACGACGGCAGCCCGTTGGAAATCGCGTGCAGCCAGAAGCGCGCCGATCTGGTAAAGCTGCTATTCGCTCGCGGAGACTTCAAACCGGATGCGTCCGCCTTCGCCAGTGCGTTCACGAAGATCCTTTCGTGGAACTTCATGTCGCCTCCCACCGAGGATCAGGTGTTGGCGACGGTCGAGGCATTGGTGGAAGCCGGGGCCGATGTCAATGGCGCCGACGAGGAGGGAGGCGTGCCGCTGGGCCAAGCCGCCCTCAAAACACAGCCCAAACTGTTGCGCGTCGTCTCGCGTCTGATTGAGCTGGGGGCGGACGTGAACGCGGGACGAGGCGCTCTTGGCGTCCCCTTGAACTGTGCGGTGGCGACTCGCAATTTTGATGCGGCCAAGCTGCTGTTAGAACATGGCGCCGACGTTATGGCGAAAAACGACGACGACCGAACCGTGCTTCAGTTCGCTCGCTACTATTACAACAAGCCCGACGAAGAAGACGAACAGTTCCTGGAACTGCTCGAAAGCTACGCCGGCAAGGCGGCAGCGCCGCGGCAAGGGAAGAAGGCACCAGGCACGCAGCCCGGCAAGGCGTCTGCCAAGACGAACAAAGCTGAAGCAGAATGGAAAGCCGAAGAGGCGCCGCCACCCGACCTGTCGAAAGGCGCTCGGAGCAAGAAATATCTGGCGGCGCTTGACGACTTGGAGCAGCTTTGCGGAACGAGTCGCCAGCGATTGAACGGAGTCGAAGGCGCCTTTTCATTCCATGTGCCGGTCGGCCGCGAGCTTGATGTGGCGCCATTGCAGGAGCGTTTGCTGAAAGATGGCGCGTATCTCGTAGCCTGGGGTTTTTCGATGCCGCCATGCCGCCGCAACGGCTGTTGTGCTTTCCCACGACCGACAAGTACGACGCCGTCGCCGCGATGCAAACCGCTGGCCCCAATTATGAGCTGGCGACGGGAGACATACTTCACTGGCTGCGCGAAACGGAAAAGCGGCAGCCGTTTATCTTGACCGGCATCAGCGGCGATTGTCTCGCCGGAGAGTTTACCACCGGCATCCAGCGCGCCAAAACTCTTGCGCGGCGGATGATCGACTTCTGTCCCGGAATCGAAGACTGCTTCGATGACGAAGCCGATTTCGCCAAAGACTTAAGCTGCGAGCCGACGATTTTCGTTCTGGTGGGACTAAATGGCGAATAATCCGCTTTGCAGCTGTTGAGATATCGGTGGGCCTTGCCGTTGATCGCTCACGTAGGATGTCGAGGGGCCGCGATTCGAAATTGAGTTCGCCTTTTCCTACGGCGGCGGCATCGACCGCCGCAGGTTAATGTGTACTGGGCCGCCGGCCCATCAAGGGCTGGGCAACAAGGTGAGCGAACCAGGCCCAGAAGTCGGCCAAGTGACGGGCGAGTTCGATTGCCGTGAACCTCTCAGCGGGCTATTGGACTACTACCGCCGCCAACTCGCGATTTTCCATCGCTTTCGCCGCCGTCGCAATATTTTGACCACACGGCCTCACTCTTCGGGCTCAATCATCTGCTCAAAATTTGGAGAGCCCCAGTAGATACGCACCTTCGGCCTCAGGCGGTGCAGTCGGGCCGCCCCTTCGGACGTCACCGAGGTGGCTATTAAAAGTACATGCGTGAGGCCTGTTATTTTCGCCAACTGCGGAAGCCCCTCGTCTGAGATTTTACAGAAGTTGAGCGTAAGCACGCGAAGCGAGCTAAGGGCACAAAGCGAGGCGAGGCCCTCGTCCGTGATAGGTGTCATATCGATCGACAGATCCCTTAGGCTGGCAAGCGGGTGCAGATGCTCGAGCGATTTGTCGTCGATGTCGTCACCTGACAACGCAAGCGACTCCAGTTTCTCCATCGAAGAAAGATGCGACAATGCAGCGCCGGAGATTCTCGTGTCGCGGACGGACAACCAACGCAACGAGTGCAGACCCGCCAAATGATGCGGCCCGCGTCGTTCACCCGCGTCTCACCTAGATTTAGGTACTCCAGATCTTGTAGGGCCGCAAGATACCGCAACGATGCCCCGTCGACCTCGTCGCCTGCCAAGTCTAGGTTCTCCAGTCGTCGCATCGAAGAGAGATGCGCAAACCGGCCCCGGAAACGTTCGTGTGGCTTAAATTCAGCTTGCGCATCTCCCGCATCGACGAGAGGTGCGCAAGCCAGCCCCGGAAACGTTCGTGTAGCTTAAATTCAGCTTGCGCATCTCCCGCATCGACGAGAGTGCGCCAAGCCAGCGTCGGTGATGGGATTCTTGTGAAGATCAAGCTCCTCAATCAGCGCGAACCTGCCAATCTCGCCGAGCCTGCGCGTCGGTGACGCCACATTCGCCAACGCCCAGCGCCGTGACCGTCGGGAAACATAGGAGTGCCGAAAGGCTTCTGTCCGAAGTTCCTCCCACATTTTCACGGCGATGACAACATCGCCGCGTTTCAAGACGTCCTCCCACCCCAACTGCCGGCCGGCGATTGCGTAACCAGGTTCGTCGCTTCGAACACTGACGGAGACGCCTTCCTCCTGAAGTACGCGGAACGCCGAGCGTGCGCACCCGATATCGGTGCTCGCGCGAGGCCAAGAAGGCCAACGCAACACTGAGGGCTAAAATCGCCAGCAATAGTGTCTTAAGCCGGTACGTTGGGCGACGCAGACGAAAGAACGGCATAAGGTGGACCTTAAAGTGCCGCGGCGGGGGGGTGAGGTTGGTTTTCCACCCCTGTGCCCTCTCGCTAATTCTTGCCGCTAGCTGGCGGTTTATTCGTGGAGTAATGGTCCTCCGCGGACTGACGTTGGCTCTCGGGATGCAATGGCGCGGAGAGCTGCCTGCGCGGCGGACGCCTGCCGGTGTCGGATCGTGGGTTAGCTGCAGTTTACCCGCGCCGCAAATCTCGCCCGCCAGACGGTTGGCGGCCCGGAGCAAAAGCTCCAGCCGGGAAAAGTGCATGCCTTGACTGTAGATTTCCACAGGCCGTCCCTTTGATCGTTTGCTTTGGCGAAACGCAGCGCGCATTTTCGTCAATGGGGGGCATCGACCTCTGCGCGAAAGGCTTGCGACGGCCGAACTGTGGCGGAATGTCGCTCGGTCGCGATTTTTGAATCCGCGGAGGTGCTCCGGTCGATTTCACCGAACCGCGGAAATAAAAGATGGCAAACTGCGCCGAATGGCAGCCCGAAGCAGCCGACGGGGTGGCGCCAACCCGATGAGCGTTAGGCAGGGAAACGGTTATTACGCCCTCGCATGGCGTGACAGTGAGAGAAACG
>CAWAYY010000040.1:0-168314 GCA_963786255.1 Pirellulales bacterium | reverse complement strand
CGAGCGCCAGCGCGGCGTCGCATAGCCCCTCGCGCATGCGAGCGTCGAGGTTCGGCGCGGGCGCCTCCTCGATGAGCTTCTGCTTGCGCCGCTGCACGGAGCAGTCGCGCTCGTAGAGGTGCACGACGTTGCCGTGCGTGTCGGCGAGCACCTGGACCTCGACGTGGCGCGGGCGCTGGATGCACTTCTCCACGAACAGCCCGCCGTCCCCGAACGCGGCCTCCGCCTCGGCCGACGCGCGCGAGAACGCGGCCGCCAGCTCGTCGGGGTCGTCGACGCGGCGGATGCCGCGCCCGCCGCCGCCGGCCGACGCCTTCAGCAGCACCGGGAAGCCGATCTCCTCGCGGCGGCCAGCGCGGCCTCGCGGCGTCCTCGAGCCGCCCGTGCCGGGCACGACGGGACCCCGGCCGCCTCGGCGGCGGCCCGCGCGGTCGACCTTGTCGCCGACCGCGGCCATGACGTCGGCGGGCGGCCCGGCGAACGCGACGCCCGCCTCCGCGCACGCGGTCGGCAGGCGCGGGTCCTCGGCGAGGAACCCGTAGCCCGGGTGCAGCGACGCCGCATCCCGTCGACACCGCCGCCTCGACGACGGCCTCGGGCCGCAGGTAGCTGGCCTTGGCCTGGGCCTTGCCGATCTCGACCGCCTCGTCGGCGAGCGCGACGTGCAGGGCGTCCGCGTCGGCCTCGGAGTACACGGCGACGGCCTCGATGCCGAGGTCGCGGCAGGCGCGGATGACGCGCACCGCGATCTCGCCGCGGTTGGCGACCAGGACGCGGTCTGGGAGGCCCGTCATTCGACCGTCACGATCGTCTGACCGGCGTCGACCATGCCCTCGTTCTCGACCTGGAAGGAGCCCACCGTCCCCGCCTCCTCCGCGACGACGTCGTGGAACTGCTTCATGACCTCGACGAGGCCGATGACCGCGCCCGCCTCGACCGCGTCGCCCTCCTGCACGAACTCGTCCTCGTCCGGGCTCGGGCGCCGGTAGAAGATCCCGGGGATCGGGGAGCGGATCTCCGCCACGTCAGTCCTCCCTCGTGATCGTCATGCGCGCCGATGGCCTCGCGGACGCGCTCGAGGCGCTCCGCGGCCTCGTGGCGGGCCTGCAGCGCGCCGTCGAGGTCGACCTCGACGAAGCGCGTGGAGTCGTTCGTCTTGCTCTGCCCGGCGCGGTCCAGGTCGGCGGAGATGATGGTCGCGATCGTCGCGTAGCCGCCGCCGGTCACGGCGTCGGCCAGCAGCGCGATCGGCTCGACGCCGCCGGGCACCTGGATCGAGCCGATGGGGTAGCCGATGTCGGTGACGTTCGCCGGGTCGCTGCCCGCCCCGTGCGGCGGCGTGCGGTCGACGAAGTGCAGCTCGCCGCCGCGGTAGCGGTAGCCGATGCGGTTGGCGTCCGGCGTGACCTGCCACGTCGTCTCGAAGAACGCCGGCGAGGCTGTCGGGCTGCAGCCGGTAGGCGGACAGCCCCACGACGAGCCGCAGCTCGGTCTCCTTCGCTGAAGACGGGCCGCAGGTCCTCGGGCACCGAGCGGCCGGGCGTGCCGTCGCCGTCGGCCAGGAGCGCGAGCTCGTCGCCCTCGGCCAGGCCGCGGCCCTCGAAGCCGCCCATCCCGACGAGCGTGTACGTCGAGCGCGACCCCATGACCTCGGGGACGTCGACGCCGCCGGCCAGCGCGAGGTAGGCCCGCGCGCCGCTGCGCAGGTACTCGAACGAGATGACGTCGCCCGCCTTCACGGCGTGCGAGGTCCACGCCGAGGCTTCGCCGTCGACGCTGACCGGCATGTCCGCGCCGGTGACGGCGAACACCGTGTCCGCGGTGACCTCAAGCTGCGGGCCCATGTAGGTGATCTCCAGCGCGGCCGCGCCGGGCCGCGTTGCCGACGAGCATGTTCGCGACGCGGTAGGAGAACTTGTCCATCGCGCCCGACGGCGGCATGCCCAGGTGGTAGACGCCGGTGCGGCCCTCGTCCTGGACGGTGGTGAGCAGGCCGCCCTTGACGACGCGCAGGCTCATGTCGCCAGCTCCATCAGCGCGGCGGACGTACCCTCCGGGTCCTCGAAGTACTCGCCGGGGACGAACTCGACCTCCGCCATCGCGTAGGCGTAGGTGCCCTCGCCGACCTGCGCGCGGATCGCGTCGTACTCCTCGCGGTCGATCGGGCGGTAGCGGTGCAGGTCGCCCGCGCGGTGCAGGAACGGGTTCTCCCTGAAGTCCGGCAGCGTCTGCGAGAGGTCGATGACGGGGACGGGGCAGATGCCGAGCAGCTGGTAGCCGCCGGCGCCCTGCACCGGGTAGATCGCGGCGAACGCGCCGCCCCAGGAGAACGCGAGCGCAGGCGTGTCGGTCCGCGGCCGCGCGTACTTGGGCACCTCGATCTGACGCTCCTCGGGAACGAGCTGGTAGTCCCAGGCGAGGTCGGGGACGAAGCCGGTCATCGACACGATGAACGGCGCGCCGCAGATCGCGTCGATGAACGCCTGCGAGCTGTGATAGCCGTTGCGCTCGGCCGCGAACTCGATGTCGGTCTTCTCCGGCGTCTGGTGGCGGTCGCGGAACCGCATGAGCGTCGCGTGCGTCCACTCGTCCTCGAAGAAGACGGGGATCTCGATCATCCGCGTCGCGAGGTGCTCGTCGGCGGCGTCGCCGACCTCCTCCTCGATCTCCGGAGCTGCTCGACCATCGCGCGCGGATCGACGACGTCGGGATCGATGCGGATCATGTACGCCGCGTTGGCGGGGCAGATGTCGAGCACCCCGTCGACGGCGAGCTCGGCGAGGTGGCGGGTGATCGCCTGCGCCCGGGCGTTGACCCCGACGCTCATCGCCTCGTCGAGCTGGACGACGATCCACTCGTCGCCGCCGAACGTGTACAGCGTGGAGGAGGGCGTCGCGGGCGCGGTCATGGCATCACCGCCGCGAGCTCGCGCCCGGCCGCCCTGGCGGCGGCGCCGACCGCCTCGGCCACCGCCACCGCGTTGGACGCGTCCCCGTGCACGCACGCGCTGCGCGCGCCCGGGAACGAGACCCTGGTGGAGCCGTCGTTGGCGGTCACGGTGCCGTCCTCGAGGAACTGGCGCACCTGCGCGGCGGCGAACTCGCGGGTCCGCCGCCTGCTTGTGGCGCTCGATGACGAGCCTGCCGTCCGGCGCGTAGGTGAGGTCAGGGTAGATCTCCGGACGATCTCGAGGCCCTCGGCGAGCACGGCGTCGCAGAACGCGACGCCGTCCGCGGGGGCCGGCCAGTAGAGCAGGTCGTCGCCGAACGCGGCGATGGCCTTCGCCACGGCCTCGGCCACGGCCGGCTCGTCGCGCAGGAACGCGAAGAACGCGCCGTGCGCCTTGATGTGGTGCAGCGGCATGTCCTGCCGCATCGAGGAACGCCTGCAGCGCGCCGGTCTGGTAGGTCACGTACCCGGGCGGCGTCCTCGGGCGTGAGGTCCATCCGCCGCCGGCCGAAGCCGAGGAGGTCTGGGAGCCCGGGGTGCGCCCGACTGCGACGCCGTGGCTGCTTGCCAGCGCCACGGTCCGGCCATGGTCACCGGGTCGCCGCCGTGGTACCCACCGGCGACGTTCGCGGTGGTGACGAAGGGCATGATCTCCTCGTCGGAGCCCATGACCCAGTTGCCGAGGCTCTCGCCCATGTCGCAGTTGAGGTCGAAGGTCGACACGGCCACGCCGCCGTTGGCGGTCATTCCCGCGCCGCGCCGGCCGGCTCGCGAGCCTGCCCGCCGTCAGCGAGCGCCTTCGCCTCCACGCGCGCCGCGTGGTAGAAGGGGCCGCTGGTGATACCGCACTCGGCGCAGATCGCCTGCTGACCGGCCGACGGGTCGCGGTCCATCTCCCGCGCCAGGTAGGACTTGTCACAGGAGTGGCAGCGGACGCGGGCCTCGTCCGCGTCGTCGACCTCGAGCGCGGGGTCGTTCTCGCGGCGCATCGCGAACCAGGACGGCTTCGCGAAGTGGGTGGCGGCCGTATAGATGACGAACCCGAGCACGAACGTCAGCGGCAACCCCCACGTGTCGAAGAACTGGCTCGTCGTGGTGTCGGTGATCTTCAGCACGATGCCCACCACGCTCGCGATGCCCCAGCCCAGGATCCCACCGGGGTTGAGCGCGGGGATACGGCCGGGGCGGAACTCCGTGTTGGCGGCGGTGAGGCCGTGCCGGCGCAGGTAGACGACGTGCGCCAGCGCGACCGCCCACCCACGCCACGATAGACGATCCCCTGGTAGGACGAGCGCGTCGACCACGTAGGAGAAGATGTTGGTGAGCATCAGCAGGGTAGCCGAGACGCACGCGACGACGAGCCACACCGTGCGCGGCAGATTCAGGTGCCCGGGAGGCGCGAGAAGAAGCTCTGCAGGTTCGTGGACGCGAGGTAGAGGTTCACGGTGTTGATGCGCATCTGCGTGATGGGTGATCAGCGCCAGGCCGAGGGGATCCCTGTGAGACCGACGATCTCCACGGGCAGCGCGCTCTCCTGACCGGCGAGCTCGTCGAAGGAGATGCCGAACGTCGACACGAGCAGGATGCCGATCCAGGCCGTTCACGAGGAACGTCAGCAGGGTAGTACAGGCCAGCCGAACGTGATCGCCCCTGTGGTCGCCCCTCGCTCCTCCCGAGGCTTCGAAGCGGGCGAAGTCGAACGTGAACATCATCGAGAGTCCAGACGCCCATGTAGGCGGCGAAGCACTGCAGCCGGGCAGCGATAGGTGCCCGGCGCGGCCTCGGTGCCGGCCCAGGAAGCCGTTGTAGCCGAAGTCGGCGAGCGCCCAGACGACGACCGGCGCGATCAGGCCGATGATGTAGAACGGCAGCAGGAAGCCGTTTCGGCGGTTGGGACCAGGTGCGCACGCCGCTTCCACACCAGCGGGGCCGTCACGGCGATGACGATCGCGTACCACAGGGTCGAGCGGGCCGCCGAAGAACTCCTAGCGCCGCGACCGCGATGACCGAGCCCTCGAACACGAGGTAGTAGATGCAGGTCGCCGCGAAGATGAGCGTCGCCGATAGCTCGCGCCCACGAACCCGAACATGCTGCGTGAGGAACAGCGCGACGGTGAGCCCGCTGCGTAGACGACGGTCCGAAGGAGTGACGCTAGTTGACCAGCGCGTACGTAGATGACCGTGAGGGCCAGATGCCGATGAGGGCGTTCCAGGTGCCGTACGCGAGCGCGAGGAACGCGGCGAAGTACATGTAGAAGAACGCCGTCGCCACGGCGAACCACGCCATCGTCAGCGGCCACCGGCTCATCCGCCAGGTACTCGGGACGATGTGTAGGGAGTCATCCTCGGTCGCTGCCTCCTTGACCACGCGCGGGTCGTCCTCGTATGACACGTCCAGCGGCGGCAGCGCGCCGGAAGCCGGCGACGATGTCGAGGCGCGGGTACCCCCCTCACGGTCGGTGACGAGAAGCTGCTACCCACTCGCACGGAAAAGCCCAACATTTGCGCGTTCGGTCCAGATCGACCCCGACCGGCAGTCGAGATCGTCGGGCAGCCGTGCGATGGATGGGTGGTCGACCCCGGCGCAGCGGTCCCCTTCGAGCCCCGCCCCATCCGGACCGCGAGCGCCGCGCAGCAGATCGCCGACCAGATCCGCGAGAGCATCCTGAGCGGCGATCTGGCCGCCGGCCATCGTCTGCCGAGCGAGGTCGAGCTGGCCGAGGAGTTCGGCGTGAGCAGGGGGACGATCCGCGAGACGATGAAGCTCCTCGCGGCCTCGCAGCTCGTGCAGCCCGCGCGCGGAGCAGCCGCGGGGCCTTCGTCCGCCACCCGGACCCCGAGGCGCCGCTCGCCGCCACCGTCGCGGAGACGCTCGCGCTGTGGTTCAACACGGGCAGCACGAGCCTCGGCGAGGTCGACGACGCACGCGCGTGGATTGAGGAGGGCTGCGTCAGGCTCGCCGCAGTCGTGCGCGACGACGAGGACGTCGCGTCGATCCGCGCGGCCGTCGAGGCTCTCGAGCCGACGCCCCGCCGCGCTCGACGACATCCTCGCCATCGACTCGCCTCGATTACTTCCACATCGCCGTCAGCCGTGCGGCCCACAACGCGGTGCTCGAGCTGGCCATGAAGGCGGTGCACCTCGTACGGCCGTACACGAACACGGTGCTCATGGAGCTCCTCGACTACGACCGCGTCGCGGCCCAGCACCGCGCGATCTTCGAGGGCATCGAGGCACGCGAGGCAGACCGCGCGGCCACAGCGCTGCGGGCCCACTGTCCTACCTCGTAGCGAACCGGGACCGCGCGCTGGCCGAGCGCCCGGCGATCGACGTGCCCCCTCGCCACGCTGCGTGCCGAGGCGCACCCGGCGGTCGAGCAGGCACGGGCCCGCATCCTGCGGGGCGACCGCTAGCCCCGGCGTACCACGATGCCGTCCGGCGGCATCCCTACGGTGCGCGGTGCTTCCTTCCCCCTCGAGCGCCAGGAGCGATTCTCCTTCTCGATGGCACTCTGCTTCATCGAACCCAGCGACGCGATCCGCGTCATCGCCGAGTCGGTCGAGCCGCGAGGCCCGGCGACAGCTTCTGGGCGAGTTGGGTCCGCGCGTGGGTGGACGACATCCCGGAGGAGGAGCTCGCCTCCCACTACGCGGCCGCTATGCTTCCGTCTCACAGTTCGGCGCCGAGACGCCGGCCCCGGCCGTCAAGTCGTCGAACCCCGCCGTGCTGTTGCAAGTGCATGAATCCGCGATCAACAACTCAGAGAACTGGATTGCGGGTCAAACGATCGGCGACAGCGACTTCCGCGAACTGGTCTTCGAAACGTTCGGCATGCTTGCCGCTCAGGAGCAGCCGGAGGCGCAGATTCCCGCCACGATCACCTTCGCCGACGAGCAGCCGCTCGAGGCCCGCATCGCCGACGGCCGCTTGGACGTGGCGCTGCGGCTGAAGGCCTTCTCCTGCGGAGGCATGACGTTTGACGGCCGCGTCTGGACGGTTCGCACTTCGTATCAGCCGCAGTTCGCCGGCGGCAAAGTGGCCTTGGTTCGCACGGCGCCGATCAGCGTGCAATCCGACAGCGCCTCAGGCGTCGAGATGCTGCAATCCGCGTTGGCTCGCTTTCTGATCGATCGAGCCGTATCCGGCCTTTCCAGCAATCCGTCCCTCGCCACGCTGCCTCCGCTGGCCGTCGGCCAACTAAGCATGGAACAAGGCTGGTTCACGCTGGCCATGACGCTCGACGCGCAGAACGCCGCCGCCGGACGCGTCGCGGCCCGACAGACTTCCGCCCGACAGACTTCCGCCCGACAGACTTCCGCCCGACAGACTTCCGCCCGACAGACTTCCAGCCCGCTAACTTCCCGCCCGCTCCCCGCCGCAATCCTCACCGCATTCACACGCCGAACGTATAGGAACCTCGCCATGAACGTCACTCGCTTCTCGCTGCTTGTCGCCTGCCTGATGCTTTGCACCGTATCATCCGCCGCCGAACGCACGCAGTTCGCCAGCTCAACTCGACCGCCGCAAGCCGAAACGCTGGCGGACAAGAAACTGCTGCTTTCGTTCCAGGGCAAAGGCTCGAGCCTTGCTTGGGACGCGGGAGTCGTCAAGCGAGCTTATGAAGTGGCCTCGGCGTGGCTGAAAACCAGGTGATTGTCACCGGCAACAGCAGCGGGTCGGTGCTGGCCGTTTACTTCTCCTGCTTCGGCTTCACGCAGACCAGCGTCGACTATGCCGCCTATCGCATCCAGCACGCCGACACCCGCGCCATCCGCGGCAACGAAAACGCCGCTAAGAAGGCCGGCAATTTGCTGCTCAACAAGCCGACGGAAATCTCGCCGGAGAACCTGAAGGAGTACGTCGCCTTTGCCCTCGGCGTCAGCGACTGGCAGAGCGCCCGCGACATTGCCGAGGTCGTGCGCCGCAGCCGCGTGGCGCCGCACTATCCGTTGATGATCGTCGCCGCCAACAAGGAAGTGCTCGACAACCGGGCGCCGGGCAACGCCCTCAGCTCGAAGGATCTCAAGCAGTTCGATCCGACGAATTTCTCCGTCTCGTGGAAGCCCGACGTTTACGACTTCTATCGCAGCCGCCCGGCGCAGTTCGCCCGCGAAAACCCGAACCTGCGGCTGGGGGCCAGCCCCTATATCGGCAAAGCCTGCACCTGCTTCGTCGATCAAAGCATGTTCGATCTGTTGAAGCGCATCCCCGATGCCGAACGCTTGTGCGATCTGCGGCTGGTCAAGACGCCGGCGGACCTGGCCTTGGCCATCCAGGCGTCGGTGGCGGAACCGAGCTACTTTCCGCCCGTGCCCGAAATGGACTATCAAAAGCTGTACGTCGGCGACAAGCTGGGCCAGGCGGGAAACACGCGTCGCCGCAGCTACGTCGGCGGTTTTATCATGTCGTTGACCGCCCAGGACGCACGGCGGATGCTGCCTTCGCTTCGCGTGCTGGGCACCGGCGTCGCCCGCGTGCCGCTGCCCGCTCGCGAGTTGCTCAAGTCGTGGTACCTGGTCGACCTGCAGCAGACGGCCGATTTGAGCGCCTGGTGGGCCGACATGGAGATCTCGATTCCTCGCGAGGTGCAGCAAGCGATCGTCAACCGCGACTTTTCGGCGCAGCAAGAGTTCCAGGCCGGTTATGACCGCGCGACGATCTGCTTCAACCAGGACCGCGGCTTGCCGCAGTACGTCGTGCCGCCGCAATACCGCCAGCCGGCGCAAGCGGCTCTGAACAACCCGCAAGGCACAGTCGATCGTCGCCGTCGGCTATTCCTCCGGCGCCCAAAACCTGCCGACCATGCGAGGGCTCGGTTCGTTGCTTGGCGGCGAGAAAGTCGCAGCGGCACAAGGGAAGTGAGCAAAGGCGGTTTCGCCGGAGAGGACCGCTAAGGGGAGATGCCCCTGGGATGTGCTAAACAAATTCGAGAGTCTCGGGTTCGGGGGATCGGTAACCTTGTGCCAGTTCGAGTTCCACTCCGCCAAGATTCAGGTTTGTCCCGATCGGGCGATGATTTATAGCTAGTGCGATTGCCGTGTCGACATTGCCACGGGGGCGAGACTTCTAGCCGGCCAATCACCGCTCCGGCCGCGGCGAGTCCTAATGACGCGAGACCAGAAGCAAGGTCGGATTAATGCGGGAATTGCACCGACGTCATGAGGCCCAATCCGCCTTGCGCGGATCGGTGAACAAGATGGCAAACTAGCCAATTGCCGCGCAAGAGAATGAATGAAGGCCCCATCCAGCTCGCCTGGATGGTGAATAAGATGATCGTGCGAAATGCAAGGGTGCGGAGCTGCTTCACCATCCAGGCGAGCTGGATGGGGTCGAAGAAAATATGTCGCGAGAGCGTCCTCTAGTTCGCCATCTTCTTCACCATCGAGACAAGCTCGATGGGGTCGTAGTTTGTCCAGGATTGCAACAACACATAGATCCAAGGAATGACTTTCGGCCTAATCTCGCGCCATTACGGACGAGCCAGAATTGGCGTCACGTTGATTTGCCGAACAAGTACAACTCGGCGCAGCGCAGACTCCGCCAGGCACGCTGGCGTGCCCCACTCCTCATCCTATTCCACTCTCGCTGAATCGGCCGTTTGGAGAAGTTCGACATGACGAGACAACCATTCTTGCGCACGGCCGACCACGTCGGCTTGTTGGGGATGCTGGCCGACCGTTTGGAACGCGCGGCGGTTCAGCTTGTCTCGCAAGGCGATCAGGCATTGGCGGGCTTCTTCAAGAAAGCGGTCCGACTCGGCGGCGTCGAGCTCGTGACGAAGGAGTTGCACCTGGCCGGCCGCACGGCGCCGGTCGAGCGAAACCAACCGGCCGCGCTCGGCCTTGTAGAGCAAATTCCGCACGAAGGCGCCGCGCAGCCCGCCGCTGGAGTTGAAGTGGAACGCCGGGTCGGCGCCGAAGTAGAAACTGGCGGCGCCTTGCGAGCGAAAACCAATCACGATTGGCGCCGCGAAGCTTTCGACTTGCAACTCCGCCCGTTCGGTCAACGCGGTGGCTTCCGCCAGCAGATCTTCGCGGTCATGTTCCTCTCTCGCCATGCTGCGATCCTATCGGACGCGAGAGGATTATTCCACGACCGGACGAGCAGCGCGTTCGGCAAGCCTTCCGAGTTACGTCCAGTTGACGTCGTTCAGCTCCGGTTGGCGCAAGCCTCGGCCCGAAATAGCGCGGATGTCTTCGCGAGCGCGGAAGAAGGCCTCGACCACCTGCGGATCCCACTGCCGTCCGGCCCCGGAACGGATGATGGAGTCCAGCTTTTCGTCCTCCATGCCGGCGCGGTAAGGACGATCGCTGGCCATGGCGTCGTAAGCGTCGGCCACGGCGACGATGCGTGCCAGGAACGGAATCTCCGTTCCGGCCAGGCCGTGAGGATACCCTTTGCCGTCCCACGACTCGTGGTGATGCAGCACGACCGGCAGCATGTGCGACATTTTCCGCAAGTCGACCAGGATGCGGTAGCCGATTTCGACGTGGGTCTTGATGTGCTCGAATTCGTCGTCGCTCAGCTTGCCGGGCTTGCGCAGCACCTCGTCGTTGATGCCGATCTTGCCGATATCGTGCAGCAACCCGGAGAAGTAGATCGTGTGCAGCGTCTCGGCGTCGCAGCCGAGCTCTTGCGCAGACCGGACGGCGACGCGCCACGCGGTCGCTGTGGCCTCGGGTGTACGGATCTTTGGCGTCGATGGCGGAAGTCATGGCCCGCACCACGCCGGCGAGCAGTTCCGCCTGTTGGCGATACAGATCGATGTTGCCGCTGTGAATGCCCAGCATCGTGCCGACCGAGCTGAGCAAGCTGGCCTCGGCCGAACCGAACTCGCCCGCCGAACCGAACTCGGCGTTTCGCGTGTGGTTGAAGGCCGCCAACCAGCCGAACAGCCGCTCGCCTTCAGCGACCGGCACGATCACCAACTGCCGAATGCCGGGCGCGTCCCAACGCGACACGTCGTCTTCGTGCCGATTGACGACCAGCGGCCGATTGGAAACGTTCAGGCCCAGCTCCGCGACAATGCGGCTGAAACCGGCCACGTCCAGCGGGCACTCGCCGTAGGTCAGCAATACCGGCTCAGAGCGCGAGTCGGCTGTGATCAGATCCCGATCGGCGTGCGGCGTGAATTGCAGCGCCAGCCCTTCGGCCGGCACGACCTCCGCCAGCCACTCCAGTGCGCGCTGGCCGAGCTCTTCATCGTTGCTGGAGAGCTTGAGGTTCTGAGTCAGCCGATAGAGCAGGCTGATTTCCTCGAAGGTCGAGCCGAGATGGACGGAAAGCTTTTCGACTTCGCCTTCGAGTTGTTCGACGTCTTGATCCGCCGCCATCTTCGCCGCGGCCAGATCGGCCATGCGACGCAGGAACTCGGCGTTAACCGGAGTCTGGCGCTGCGCCCACGCGATGGCGTCGTCTGTTTGCATGCCGAGAGTTCGAGCGAGCCGGGCGTAGTCCTCGTCGCCGGCGAGAGAACGCGTCAAGAAGCCGGCCACGGCCACCAACCGCTCTTCGGATCGATCGCCGACCGGCAGCGCCAGCAGCAACCATGGCTCTTCTTCTTCGATAAACTCGGCCTGTCCTCTCCGCGCAACTTCGCGGGCGAGTTCGGCGCGCACCGTCCAGTCCATCCGGGCGTGCTCGGAAGCCTGCTTCAACAGTTCGCCCGTCTCGCCGTCGAGCAACGAAAACTCCGCGGCGAACCAGCAACGCAAGGACTCCACCCGAGCCTCGATCCGCGCCGAAGCTTCCCGGCCAGACAGCCCCGATGTAGCGGGAACGGAAATCGTCAGGGAATCCAGTGCCATACTCGAAGACATAACTCTCGCGACCTGAAAGAAACCAGGCTCAACGCCCCTCGAGGTCCAACTTCCGCCCGTTAGTCGATATTGCGGTCACTTACTCCGTTGTTAAAAAACCTACGTCACCCCAGGCACAACGCCAAAGTTTGGGTAAGATCTTGCGATCGCCTGCGGGGAGGGCGCCGGTTATACGGTGCACGACGCCCCCGAGTTAGGGTCGCGGCGACAAAAAAAGTCCGTTTCCCCCGCCTCTGGGGACAACCAGCATCGGAGAAACACGAGCCGCGAGCGGGCTTAGCAAGCGGTCAGTCCAGACCGGATGAGCTGCAGAGAACCTGCGGAAGAATGCGCCCGGCGGCAAGCTCAGCTTCGCGGGCGGTTGCGGTAGCGGGCGCTGACGCGATCGAGCAAGGCCCGATCGTCGTCGCTCAACGAGTGCGGCCCGCTCGCGTGCAACCGGGCCAGCACGTCGTCGACGCGCCGTTCTTCCTCGGCCTCCAACTGCTGCTGGCGAAGCAACCGGGCGGCGCGGCGCTCGGCCAGCCATTTTTTGAACATGCCCGGCCGCGGACTGCGGGGCGGGGCCAGCGTTTTTTCCAGGCTGGTATAGCCTTGCGAAAAGTCGTAGCCGAAAAAGGCGTCTTCCGTTTCCTGCTCGGACAGCCGTTCCGTTTCCTGTCTTGCGCCGAAGAACAGCAACACGCCGATCAATGCCAGCGGCAGCGCCGCAAAGGCGTACTCCGGGTCTCCGTTCACCAGCCAGGCGGCAAGCCACAGGGCGAGGGCCGTAAACTTGGCGACTCGTGCGGCGACGGCCGCGCTATCTCGGAAACTGTACCGCGTGGTGGCCCACAGCAACGAACGCAGCACGCGTCCGCCGTCCAACGGATAGGCGGGCAGCAGGTTGACCAGCGCCAACAACCAGTTGATCCAGAAAGCCCACATCAAGCCGGCCTGCCAGCTCAAGACGGCCTCTTCTCCGATGGGCGGCGTCAGCGGGTTCAGCAGCGGCAACATCGGCTCGCGGTAAACGATCAGCAGCAACGGCGCCGTGACCAGGCAGACCGCCAGATTGACCAGCGGCCCGGCAAGCGCCACCGCCAGTTCGTTTTGAGGTTCGTGCGGCACATTGACATTTACCAGCCCGCCAAAGGGCCAGATTACGATCTGGTCGGCATGCCCGCCCAAACGGCGGGCCAGAAAGCAATGCCCCGCCTCATGCGCCAGCACGCTCGCCAGCAGCAGTCCCAGACAGGCGGCGGCGCCATACAACGGCTGCGGATTGGGGGCTTTCGAGGCCAGGTGCAGGGCCACGACGGCAAATAGCACGAAGAAGACGTGCAGACGAACCTGCACGCCGGCCCAACGTCCTAGTGAAATGTTCCAGGTCAATAAATCGCGCATGGCGTTTATCTGACTGCGGTACGGTTGCCGACATGCTGGATGCACAGTGCGGACCGAGTTATCTTATCATTCCTTCGAAACGCGGGCAATCGTGCGGAGCGGCAGCGCCCTATGGAAGACCCGGAAATCCTACTCAAGACCCAGCGTTTTTCCGTGGTCCGGCAACGATTTACGTTGGCGGACGGGCGCGCCCATGTCCGCGAAACCGTCCAGCATCCGGGCGCCGTGGTGATTCTCCCCCTGTTAGCTGACGGCCGGGTGTGCCTGATCAGCAATTTTCGGACGGCGGTCGGGCAGACGCTCATCGAACTGCCCGCCGGCACGCTGGAACCGCCTGAACCCCCAGAGGCGACCGCCCGACGAGAACTGGAAGAAGAGACAGGCTACTGTGCCGAAACGATTGAGCCGCTGTGCCAGTTCTTTATGTCGCCCGGCATTCTCAACGAGCGAATGCACGTCTACCTGGCGAGCGGCTTGAAGCCGGGGCCGGCCCGCCTGGAACCGGGCGAACAGATCGAAACCTGGCTCGTCCCCTGGTCCGAGGCCCTGGCCATGGCCGAAGACGGCCGCATTCAAGACGCCAAAACGCTGACCGCGCTGTTCTGGTATGATCGGCGGCGGACGCAAAGCGAGCGGACGGCCCCCTGACGGCGCGTCGTGCGCTTTGGCAAGCCGAGCCCCGACCTTGACGCTCGTCGACAAGTCGACGCGGTCATTCAATCTCCACGGCACATGCGACGGCTGCGCGATGAGCGCCGCATGCGCGTAATACGCCTGGCTACTTTAATTCGAACGGAAACTGCAAACGATGCGACATGACGGCCGCCGGCTGGATGAACTTCGCCCCTTGAAAATCAAACGACGCTATACCCGCGCCACGCCGGGCAGCGTGTTACTTCAAGCCGGCCGCACGACGGTGCTCTGTACGGCTAGCGTCGAAGAACAGGTTCCTCCGTGGATGCGAGGCCAAGGCCGCGGCTGGGTGACGGCCGAATACAACATGCTGCCGGGCAGCACCAGCCCAAGAAAATCTCGCGACCGCGGCGGAAAGATCGACGGACGCACGACGGAGATCCAACGGCTGATCGGCCGCAGCCTGCGGGCCGTCGTCGATCTGGAAGCGCTCGGCGAGCGGGCGATTACCGTCGATTGCGACGTTCTGGAGGCCGACGGCGGCACGCGCACCGCCAGCATTACCGGGGCCTTCGTCGCGCTGGTCGACGCCTTGCATTCCATCAAGGCCTTACTCGCCGGCCGCCAGCCGTTGCGAGACAGCGTGGCGGCGGTCAGCGTCGGCCTGGTTGACGGCAAAGCCGTGTTGGACCTTGACTACCAGGAGGATTTCGCCGCGTCCGTCGACATGAACGTGGTCATGACCGGCGCAGGAAAGTTCGTCGAAGTGCAAGGCACGGGCGAAGAAGCGACGTTCAGCGAGCAGGAACTCAACGCGCTGGTCAAGCTGGCCCGCGGCGGCATCCGCAAGCTGACCGAGTTCCAGCAAGCGACGCTCGGCAAACAGTGGCCGCTGGAGTGAACGTCAGAGCGACTTGGGCGATTCGAACAACAGCCGCAAGCCATTGAGCACGACCAGCACCGTGCTGCCTTCATGCCCCAGAACGCCGGCCCACAACGGCAGGTTCATGAAGCTCAGCAGGATCAGCAGCGCGATCACGCCCGCGGCGAACGTCAAGTTCTGGCGAATCCTTCGCCGGGCCCGGCGACTGATCCAGACGGCAAAGGCCAATGCCTTGAGATCGTCGCTCATCAGCACGACGTCGGCGACCTCCAGCGCCACGTCGGTTCCGGCGCCTCCCATGGCAATGCCTACCTGAGCCGTCGCCAGCGCCGGAGCGTCGTTTACGCCGTCGCCCACCATGGCCAGTTTTTGGCCGTTGTCGAGCAGCCGCCGCAATTGCAGCACTTTTTCGTCGGGCAGCAAGCCGGCGCAGACTTCGTCGGCCCCGACTTGCCGGGCTACGATCTCGGCCACGCGCTCGTGATCGCCGGTCAGGATAATGTTTGATCGGACGCCCAGTCGCTTCAAGCTGGCAAGCGCTTCGGCCGCGTTGGCCCGCGGCAAATCGCTGAGCGCCAGCACGCCGCAGACGTTCTCTTGCGGCGCGACGACCAGCAGCACGGTTTGCCCGTCGTTTCTCAACCGGTCGGCCGCCTGCCTGGCTTGCTCCGGAATGGCGACTTCGTGCGTTTCAAACAGCGTCTCGCGTCCTACGCCGACCCACGCCCCGTCCACGTGACCGTGTACGCCGGCGCCCATGTGACTCTCGAACTCGGTGACGGCGGGCAGTTCCATGCCGCGGCGTTCCGTTTCTTCGAGCACCGCTTCCGCCAGATGGTGTTCGCTGCGCTGTTCGACGGCGGCCGCCAGTCGCAACAATGTATCAACGGCGACGCCCGGCGGAGTCCAGATCTCAGCGATCGTCGGCCGACCTTGCGTGATGGTGCCGGTTTTGTCGAAAGCCACGACGTCCACGCCGCCGAGCAGTTCCAGATAGCGGCCCCCTTTGAACAACACGCCGTGCCGCGCGGCGCGAGCAATCGCGGAAAGGATGACCGCCGGCGCTCCGATCACCACCGCGCACGGCGAGGCCACCACCAGCAGCACCATGGCATGATAGAAGGCGTCTTCGATATCCTTGGTGTGGAACAGCCAGGCTCCGGCAAACGTGACCGCGGCTCCGAGCAACACCGCCAGCACGTAAGGTTGCTGCCAGGCTTCGACAAAGCGTTGCGTCGGATCTTTTTTCGCCTGGGCCTCTTGCACCATTCGCACGATGCGTTCGAGCGCCGTGTCGCTGGCCGCTCGAGTCATTCGCACCAGTACGCTGCCGCGGCCATTCATCGTACCGGCGAACACGGACGATTCGACCGTTTTGTAGACGGGCGCGCTTTCGCCGGTAATCGTCGCTTCGTCAATCCAGGTTTCCCCTTCGATCACCTCGCCGTCGACCGTCACGCGTTCGCCGGGGCGCAGCCGGACGACGTCGCCGATCTCGAGCGTTGCGATGCCGACGCGCGTTTCTTCGCCGTCGCGGACCAGACTGGCCTCGCCAGGCCGCAATTGCATCAGCGATTCAATCGAGCGCTTGGTGCGATAAGTGGCGTAGGCTTCGAGCGTGTTGCTGAGCGAAAACAGAAACAGCAGCACGCCCCCTTCGATCCAGTCGCCAATGACCGCGGCGCCCAGTGCGGCCAGCAACATCAGCAGATCGATGCCGACTTGCCCGCGCCCAAGGGTTTGGACCGCCGCCGCCAGCGTGGCGGCGCCGCCTGCCGCATAGGCGGCTACGTAGGCCCAAGTCGCAAAAGGAGAACCGCCGAGCGACCAGCCCAGCAGCAAGCAACACAGACAAGCGAGCGTTTGGATCGCCAGCAAGACGGGCGCTTGCGAAGGCTCGGCCTTGGGCGGCCTCTGAATTTCGTTGAATTGAGCAGCCATGGGGCTCGCCGTCATGGCTTATGCCTCCCTTCCAACTTCCAGCCGCTCGGCTGCATTCCGGCAAGCAGCGACGAGCGAGAATAGGCAGCCCTGCAACAACGAAGAAAGCCGCGTAATTCGCGGCTTTCCACTATCCCGAGCCTCGTGAGCGTGCGAGTCGCCGTTTCCCCAATGTCAGGATGCGAGAACCCCCGCCTCTTCCGATCAGGTTCTCGCCACGTAAGAGCGAAGCTCGGCTCTCCGCTCGCGAGGCTCCCTTCCGCTATATCGTCGCGTTGTCGTATCGCCTCCCCAAGCAAGAAGCATCGTTCAGCCGTTGGAAAGTCGCCTCGGCCTTCCAACCCTGCCGCAGCCGCCATTTCCCCCTGCCCTCTATCTTTAATACGCACGCGATGGACCGTGGGTCGCAGTTTCTCATCAAAGCCTATTCCCGCAGGTCGGTATGTGCGCATCGCTGATGGATTTTTAGAGTGCCGTCCGCCAGCCCCAACGGGCGGTTTGTACGGCTCAGAGTTCCGCCGCGGCCTCACCTTCTGAGCACATTGAATGCCAGAGTGAGCCGTATCGTGTTAGCGCCGCGGAACATGAGAAAACAGGCACGGCCAAGCGGCGCTGGCCCAAGTTGCGAATCTCCTATCGTCCCTAACGGGGCCAAACGCTGCGTCCTTCGCGCAGTTCCAGGGGCTTGCGCCGCTGGCTACATCATGTCGCCTGGCTACGCGGCTGGCTTTGCTCCTGCGTCAGAGTCACGAACGGCAAACTAGTCCCGCAGGGACGCCTGGGCGTAGCCAGCGGCGCAAGCCCCTGGAACTTATCCAACGCGTGAGTTTCACAAAGCCCCTGAAGGGGCGATAGGAGGCAGGGACCTCATTGGTCGCCTAGACTTGCAAGCGTCGCTCGCTCATTCAAACGAGAACTAGAAGCCAGGCCCGCCACAAACCGGAATCGCCAGGGCGTTTGAGCATGAGCCGCCCGCACAGCAAGCGCGCCATTCCGCACGAATCGTGCGGCATCTGTGTTCGAAATGCCCCGGGCAAAGAGATCGAACGGCTGACGGTGCACGTCGAGCGACATACCGATCGCTTGCTGCAACCGAGTCAAATGGCTCTACTGGTCTCCGAATTGAGCGGACTGCAATCGCGAGCCAAGAGCTGGCAAGGCGACAAGACTTAGGCTGACGCTGACAGCGTGCGCCTTGGCGCCTCGGCCATTTCGCGTTACGGAAAACGCATGGTCGAGGAGCCGAAACGGGGCTTCGGCGGTCCGCCTGGCCTTCGCTTGCCATCCAGGTGAATGGCTCGCGAATATCGAAACCGTTCGGCCGGTTCGGCCGTTTTGAGGAGGAGAGCGTCGGTGGCCATTCGAAATCTGGAAAAAATCTTTCGGCCGCATCGCGTGGCCATCGTCGGCGCCAGCGATCAGCCGGGCAAGGTCGGCTTCACGCTGCTGCGCAATATGATCACCGCCGGTTTTGCGGGCGTGGTCTATCCGGTCAACGCCAAACGAGACAGCGTACAAGGCATTCAGGCTTATGCCAGCGTGGCGGATTTGCCCCATCCGGTCGACCTGGCGGTAATCTGCACGCCCGCGGCCACCGTGCCGCAGGTTATTCGCCAGTGCGGCGAGGCCGGCACGCGCGGAGCCATCGTCATCTCGGCTGGGTTTCGCGAAGTGGGCGAAGCAGGGCGAGCGTTGGAACGGCAAGTTCGCGAAGAAGCTGCCAGGTTCGACGGCTTCCGCATCATCGGCCCTAACTGCCTGGGCGTGATCGTCCCCGGTACGGGGCTGAATGCCAGCTTTGCGGCCGCCACGCCCAAGCCGGGGCACGTGGCCTTTCTCTCGCAATCGGGCGCCTTGTGCACTTCGGTGCTGGATTGGGCCCTGGAAGAAGAGATCGGCTTTTCGCACTTCGTCTCGATCGGCAATATGCTCGACGTCGGCGTGGGCGACTTGATCGATTACTTCGGCGCCGATCCGAGCACCGAATCGATCGTACTGTATGTCGAATCGATCACCGAAGCGCGGCAGTTCATGTCGGCGGCCCGCGCCTTTGCGCGGCGCAAACCGATCGTGGTCTACAAGGCGGGCCGCTTTGCTCAGTCGGCCAAAGCCGCCGCCTCGCACACCGGCGCCATGGCGGGCGTCGACGCCGTCTACGACGCCGCTTTCCAACGGGCAGGCGCCGTGCGCGTTACCGAGGTCGACGACCTGTTCGATTGCGCCGAACTGTTGGGCCGCAAACGGATTCCCAAGGGGCCTCGGCTGGCCATCGTCACCAACGCCGGCGGGCCAGGCGTGATGGCAACCGACGCGCTGTTGGACCGGCACGGCATGCTGGCCGCGCTGCCCGACGCCTTGATCGCCAAACTCGATTCGGTGTTGCCCGCCTACTGGTCGCACGGCAACCCGGTCGACATTCTGGGCGACGCTCCGCCCGAGCGGTTCGGCCAGGCGCTGGCCTGCCTGCTGGCCGAGCCGACGATCGACGCCGTGATGACCATTCTCACTCCGCAAGCCATGACCGATCCGTCGGCGGCGGCCAAGGCGGTGGCCGAAGCCGCAACTCGTTCGCAAAAGCCGGTGCTGGCCGTCTGGATGGGCGGCAAGATGGTGCACGAAGGCGTGCAGATCCTCAATCGGTTCGGCGTGCCGACCTATCAAACGCCCGAGCACGCCGTGCGTTCGTTCATGTACCTGGTCACTTACGCCCGCAACCTGGAAACGCTCTACGAGACGCCGCGCGACGTGCCGCTGACCTTCAAAGTCGACCGCAGCGCGCTGCGCAGCCGGTTCGAAAAGTTGGCCGCCAAGGAGCAGCCGATCCTTTCCGAAGAAGACTCGAAGGACCTGCTCGAAGCCTACGGCATTCCGGTCACGCGCCGCGTGCCGGCGGCCACGCCGGCCGAAGCCGTGGCGGCTGGCGGCGAGATCGGCTACCCGGTGGTGCTGAAGATCGCTTCGCCCGCATATCACGCACAAGACCGACGTCGGCGGAGTGACGCTGAACCTGGCAGGCGACGCCGAGGTGGAAGCGGCCTTCAGCCAGATGCTCGCGTCGTGCCGCGCAGAAGCGTCCCGAGGCGCGAGATCGAGGGCGTCACCGTGCAGCCAATGGTCGTGGCGGCCGACGGCGTGCGAGCTGATCGTCGGCGCCAAGCAAGACCCGGTGTTCGGCGCCGTGATCATGGTCGGCATGGGCGGCGTGGCGGCCGAAGTGTTCCAGGACCGGGCCTTGGGCCTGCCGCCGCTCAACGAGCGCCTGGCTCGGCGGCATGCTCGAATCGCTGCGTTCCTGGCCGCTGTTGCAGGGCTATCGCGGCCGGCCGGCGGTGCAACATCGATCGGCTGATCGAGATCCTGATGCGGTTCTCGTACCTCGTCGGCCGACTATCCGGAGATCAAGGAGTTCGACATCAACCCGCTGCTGGTCACGCCTGAGCGGGTGATCGCGCTCGACGCCCGAATCGTCGTCGACCGCGAGCGGATCGGCCGGCCGGTGCGTCCGTATCTCGCACCTGGCGATCCGGCCCTACCCTGAGGAATACGTGCGTCAAACGGACGCTGCACTGACGGAACGCACGTCGCTGCTGCGGCCGATCAAGCCGGAGGACGAGCCGCTGTGGCACGAGCTGCTTGGCGTGCTGCTCGCCGGAGATCGATCTGGTTCGCGGTTTCGCTACCTGTTCAAGCAAACGACCCACGAGATGGCCACGCGGTTCTGCTTCATCGACTACGACCGCGAGCTGGCCATCGTGGCCGAAGCTGGAGCACGAAGGCAAGAAACGTCTGGCCGGGGTGGTGCGATTGGCCGCCGATCCGGACCATCTGGAAGCCGAGTACGCCGTGCTGGTGGCCGACCCATGGCAAAACCGCGGCCTGGGCAACCTGCTGACGGACTATTGCCTGGAGATCGCCCGCGACTGGAAGATCCGTAAGGTCTTCGCCGAGACCTCGCCGGCCAACACGCGCATGCTGGCTATTTTCAAACGCCGCGGCTTCGAGCTCGACTATTCCGGCGCCCCGGACGCCGTGGAGGCGAAGCTGAATCTGGCGAAAGGATGAGCCCCCCCTCACTCCCCTTCGGTCGACAGCGACGTCACGGTGCGCATGTAGTTCATGCGCTCGAAGGCGCCGGGGTTGGGGCTGCGGTGCTGGCTCAGACAGCCTTTGATCTGTTCGACGGAAGCGAAATGCTTGTGCTCCATCCACCAGGCGATTTCCGCCAGCATGGTGCGGAGATGGTCGGGGCCGTTGCGAATCAAGGCCGAGGCCAGCATGGCCGCGTCGGCGCCGGCGAAGATCAGCTTCAACGCGTCTTCCGCAAAGTGAATCCCGCTGGTCGCCGCCAGCGAAACGTCTTGCAGTTGCTCCCGCAGAATCGCAATCCAGCGCAGCGGCAGCCGCAATTCATCGCGGCTGCTGAGCACCAGGTTGGGCGAGACTTCCAGCGTGTCGAGATCGATGTCGGGCTGCAGGAAGCGATTGAACATTACGAGCCCGTCCGCGCCAGCGTGCACCAGCCGCTGCGCCATGTTGGGCAGCGAACTGAAGAACGGGCCGATCTTGACGGCCAACGGGATAGTGATGGCGTCGCGGATGGCGGAAACCAGGTCGAGGTAAAGGTTCTCCACCGTTTCGGCCGTTTGCTCCGGTCGGGTCGGCAGAAAGTAAACGTTCAGTTCCAACGCGTCCGCGCCGGCTTCCTGCATCAGCGCGGCCGTGTGAACCCAGTCGCCCGGACACGTGCCGTTGAGACTGGCGATTACCGGAATCTCCAGCGTGCGTTTGGCCGACTCCAGGTGCCGCAGATAGGCGTCGGGGCCAGCGTTGTAGTCGTACATGTCGCGATAGCTGAACAGCTCGGTCGCCGAGCAGCTTCCCGGCGGCGGCGCCGTATGAGGCCGCACGCCTTCGGCTTCGATCTGCTCCTGGAACAACGAGGCCATCACCGCGGCCGCGGCGCCGGCGTCTTCCAGCCGCTGCAATGAATACAACTGCGTCGAAATCGGACTGGCGGAAATCACCAGCGGATTACGCAGCTTCAACCCCAGATAGGTCGTGCTCAAATCAACGCTCATCGATGCGCTTCCCTTGATGCGCCGATCACTACGGCAACTACCCTGCGAGGAGCATGTCGCATACCAAATGAGCAAATAGAGGCGCCGTTTAATCGGCGCGATTACTATCTCCAATGACCAAAACACTGCAAATGGCAGGAGTTGGGGTCTTGCGACGGGGCTCGCTCGCGAGCATTTGCCGTCGGGCGATGGCCTGTCGCACCGCGGCAGCCGGCCGCCGAATGTGCGATCCCGAGCGATTCGGCACACCTGGTTTCACGCTGGTGGGCGGCCGCGCCGGACGAAGAGCGGGCGCCCGGGAAACCAGCGGCGCGACCAAGCGCTTTACGGGCGTTCGGAGAAGCTTTCGATCTCAAGCGCCGCCAGGCGGTCGATCAGCTCGCGCGGCGTTTGCGGACGCCGGAGCGGCTCTTTGGCCAGCATGCGATGGACGAGCTGCGAAATGCCGGGTGACAACTGCGGAACCAGCGAGCGGAGCTCGGGCGGCTCGGCCTGGCGATGTTGCTCGGCGAGCGTCGACAGATCGGCGCCGACAAACGGGCGCCGGCCGCAGAGCAGCTCGTAAAGCGTGACGCCCAGACTGTAGATGTCGCTGCGGATGTCGGGCCGCAACGCCGAAGTCACCATCTCCGGAGCGATGTAGTGGATCGTGCCGCAAACGCAACGGTCGACCGCCGAGCCGCTTTCTTCCGGCTGCCGGGCGAACCCGAGATCCAACAGCGTGGCATGGCCGTCTTCCGCCAGGAAAATATTGCTTGGCTTGACGTCGGCGTGCATCCAGCCTGCGCCGTGCAGCGCGTCGAGCGCTTCAGACACTTGCCGCACGAACCATAAGGCGACCGGCACGGACGGCCGCTCGCCGCGAGCCAGAGCGCGGCCAAGCTTTCTCCCGTCAGCCACGGCATGACCACAAAGTAGGGTGCGGCGCCGACGTGGGCCGAAAGCACCGAGATCAAGTGCGGATGCGATACTTACGCCCGACGATCGCCTCGCGGCGCATCAGCTCCACCGCCGCGGAGTCTTCCTGCCACTCTTCCTTCAGCACTTTTAGCGCGTAGCTCGCCGGCCGGTCCGCCGGCACGTCCGCGGGACTTGCCTGGTACACGCGGCACAGGTTTCCCTCGCCTGCCAGGCGCGTCAGCCGCCAGGGGCCGAGCTGTTTGATCGCACCTTCCGGCAGGGCGCTTGCGCGGCGCTGGCGAGCTGAAGGCGATCGACCCGTAGAACGCGGCGGCATATCGCATCGACCCATCGTGGGCGGAGAAGAAAGGCTTATCGATGAGATCGGCTGTTGCGCGGGCGAAGTTGAGGCAGGATTCAGACTTCGAGCAGCATGCGCGACGGTTCTTCGACCAGTTCCTTGATGTGCCGCAGGAAGAGGACGGCTTCGCGGCCGTCGACAATGCGGTGGTCATAGGTCAAGGCCAGATACATCATCGGGCGGATGACGACCTGCCCCTCGCGAGCGACGGGCCGCTCCTGGATGGCGTGCATGCCGAGAATGCCGCTTTGCGGCGGATTGATGATCGGCGTGGAGAGCAGCGAGCCGTAAATGCCGCCGTTGGAGATGGTGAACGTGCCGCCGTGCAGCTCCTCAATCTTAATCTTGTTCTTCGCCTGCGCGGCGGCCGAAATCCTCGATCGTCAGTTCGATTTCGGCAAAGCTCATCCGGTCGGCGCCGCGGAGCACGGGCACCACCAGCCCCTTGCCGCCGCCGATGGCGATGCCGATGTCGAAATAGTTGTGATAAACGACGTCCGTGCCGCGAATCTCCGCGTTGATCTGCGGCGTCTGCTTGAGCGACTCGATTACCGCCTTGACGAAGAACGACATGAAGCCGAGCTTGACGCCGTGCTTTTGCTGGAAGCTTTCCTTGTGTTGCTGCCGCAGCGCCATGACGGCCGCCATGTCGACCTCGTTGAAGGTCGTCAGCAGCGCCGCCGTCTGCTGCGCTTCGACGAGCCGTTCCGCCACCCGGCGCCGCAAGGGGCTCATCGGCACGACCTCTTCCTCGGCCGCGCCGCCTGCAACCAACGGCGTCGGCAACTCGATCCGGGCCGGGGCGACGGGCGCCGCCGCAGGCGGACGAGCGACGTGCCGCTGCACGTCTTCCTTGAGCAACCGGCCGCCGGGGCCCGAAGGCTCGACTTCGCCGGCCGGCAAACCTCTCTGCGCCAGTGCTCGAGCCGCGGCCGGCATGACGCGCGTTTCGCCTGGCGCCTTTGCCGGCTCGGCGGGCGCCGCCGAGGTCGCTTTCGGCGCCGCTTCACCGGCAACGCCGTCCGCCGCCGGCCGCGCCGCTTCCTCCAGGTAGCCGATCACTTCGCCGACCGCGGCGGTCTCGCCCTTTCGTTTGAGCACCTTGGTCACCTTGCCGGCCTGCGGCGCCGGCAGCTCGACGGTGGCCTTGTCCGATTCGATCTCGACGAGCGGCTGGTCCTTGTCCGCCCAGTCTCCTTCGGCCTTCAGCCACTGGCCGATTTGTACTTCCGTGATCGACTCGCCGACAGTAGGCACTTTCAGTTCGATGGCCATGGTTGCTTTGGCTTTTCCCAAACGAATTTCAATTGGAATGAGGAGTATCAACTCAGGAGCCGAGCGGCTGGTTCGCGAGACGGCAGGCGGCGGCGCACTGCTGGCTCCGATCTCGCCGTTCGTCTTGTCCCTTATTCAAACGCACGAGCCAGCAACGCTTGCTGCTCCAAGCGATGACTGCTGGCCGAACCGGTGGCGGGACTGGTCGCCGCCGGGCGATACACGCCGGCAAACGGCAGCCGCCCGAGCAGCCGCTCGCCGAAGCGCACGCGGAGGTAAGTCCACGCGCCCATGTTCTCGGGCTCTTCTTGCACCCAGTAGACGGGCGTCCCGTCGGCAAACGGCGCCAGCGCGGCGTCCAACGTTTCGGCATGCAGCGGATAGAGCTGCTCGAGGCGGAGGATCGCCACGTCGCAACGGCCCAGCTTCTCTCGCTGCTGCGCCAGTTCATAATAAATCTTGCCCGAGCAAAGCAAGACGCGTTCCGCCTTCTTATCCGCTACGCTGGCGTCGGGAATAATCCGCTGGAAAGCGCCGACGGCACACTCGTCGAGCGAGGAGACGGCCGACGGCAGGCGCAGCAGACTCTTGGGCGTCATGATCACCAGCGGCTTGCGCCAGCAACGCTTCACCTGCCGTCGCAGGCAGTGAAAATACTGCGCCGGCGTGGTGGCGTTGACCACTTGGATGTTGTCTTGCGCCGCCAGCGACAGGAAACGCTCCAGCCGGGCGTGCGAATGCTCCGGGCCCATGCCTTCAAAGCCGTGCGGCAGCAGCAGCACCAGGCCGCTCAGGCGGTTCCACTTGTCCTCGGCGGAAGCAATGAACTGGTCGATGATCACCTGCGCTGCGTTGCAGAAGTCGCCGAACTGCGCCTCCCACAGCACCAGACCGTCGGGACAATCCAGGCTGTAACCGTACTCGAAGCCCAGCACGCCGGTTTCCGAGAGCGGGCTGTTGTAAACTTCGAAGGGGGCCTGATCGGGGTCCAGATTGGCCAGCGGCGCGTAGGTGCGGCCGTTTTCATAGTCGTGCAGCACGGCGTGGCGATGGCTGAAGGTGCCGCGTGCGCTGTCCTGCCCGCTCAGGCGGACGGGTACGCCTTCAGTCGCCAGCGTGGCGAAGGCCAACGCCTCGGCGGCGGACCAGTCCAGCGGGCGCTCGCCGCGGGCCATTTCCGCGCGGGCCTGCAGCCAGCGTTCGATTTTGGGATGCGGGTGAAAGTCGGCCGGCAGCCGCGTCTGTGATTCGAGCAGCCGTTGCAGCCGCTTGCGGTCGGCGCCGGTCTGAAACTCCAGCAGCGCCGCCATCGGATCGACGTCGCCGGTGCGCGGATCGATCCGCGGCTCGACGCCGCCGTAGTAACCGCTCCAGACTCGCGGCGGGGCGGGGTTCTTGAGCACATAGTCTTTGCTGCGGGCCACCGACAGTTCCTGTTCGAGCTGCTCGCGGCGGACGGCGACGATCTTATCGGCCTCTTCCCGCGTCACGCCGCCCAGCTTGAGCAGATGCTCGAGGTAACCTTCGTGGACGCTTTTGCGCTTGTCGATCGCCTTGTACAACAGCGGCTGGGTGAACGAAGGCTCATCGCCTTCGTTGTGTCCGCGCCGGCGGTAGCAGTACATGTCGATCACCACGTCGCGCTGAAAGGCGCGGCGGAAGTCCAGCGCCAGGCGCACCACCTGAGCCACGGCTTCGGGGCTCTCCCCGTTGACGTGAAAGATGGGAATCTGCAGCATCTTGGCCACGTCGGTGGCGTAGACGCTGGAATGCGCCTCTTCCGGCGTGGCGGTGAAGCCGATCTGGTTGTTGACCACCACGTGGATCGTGCCGCCTGTGGCGTAGCCCTGCAACTGGCTGAGCATCAGCGTTTCTTGCACCACGCCCTCGCCGGCGAAGGCCGCATCGCCGTGAATCAACAGCACCATGCCGCGGACGTGGTGCATATCGCCCGCGCGGTCCTGCTTGGCCCGCATGCGGCCCAGCGCCACGGGGTTGACGAACTCCAGGTGGCTGGGGTTGAAGCACAACGACAGGTGCACTTTATGGCCGCCGACGGTTTGCCAGTCGGTGCTGTAGCCCAAGTGGTACTTGACGTCGCCGTGTCCCATGTGCAGTTCGGGATCGACGTCTTCGAACTCGCGGAAGATCTCCTGCGGCGTCTTGCCCATGATGTTGGCCAGCACGTTGAGCCGGCCGCGGTGGGCCATGCCCAAGACGATCTCGTCGACCCCCTGATCGCCCGCCTTTTCAATCGCCAGGTCCAACAGCGGAACCAGGCTCTCGGCGCCTTCCAGCGAAAAGCTCTTGGCGCCGATGAACTTCTTCTGGATGAATTCTTCGAAGATCGCGGCGTTGGTCAGCCGGGTCCAAATCCGCAGTTGTTCCTGGCGGCTGAGCTGCAGGCGGTTCTGAGTCGATTCCATCCGGTCCTGCAGCCAGCGGCGTACGTCCAGGTCGTCGATGTGCATGAACTGCACGCCAATCGATCGGCAATACGTGCTGTGCAGATGCTCGATGATCTCACGCAGCGTCAGCGTGTCGCCGCCGGGAATGGTATCGATCGAGAAACGCCGATCCAGGTCCGCTTCGGTCATGCGGTAGAAGTCGACGTCGAGTTCCGGCTGGCGAGGGCGAGGCAGGCCGAGCGGGTTGGTCTCGGCCGCCATGTGGCCCCGCACCCGGTAAGCGCGAATCAACTGGTCGACGCGATCCTGCAGCGCTGCGGCTTGCGACACGGCCGTCGCCGTGGCCGATTTGCCGTTGCCGCCGCGTCCGCCGCGGGGATTGAACAGGCTGGCGCTGCGAAACGAAGGCCCCGGCTTCCAGTCCGCAGTCCCGTTGCCGGCGGCTGCCTGCCGCTCGAAATAGTCGCGCCATTCCGGTTCGACCGAGTCGGGATCTTGGAGGAAGTCTGCGTACAGACCTTCAATGAAAGCCAGGCTCAGACTGTTGGGCGAGGTAGAAGTTGTGCGGGGCATCGTTCTGGCGTTAGGGCGGGGCAGACGGTCGATTCCAACGCCGGCAAAAAGCGCCTTCGATCCAACCATCTCGGCTTCGGCTGCCTTAGGATAAGCGGTGCGCGGCGTTTCGCACAGGGCAGGTCGCGTCGAGAAAATCCCCTTGCGAAATCCGTGCCGCTCCTGAAAAAGAGGGCGCCGGCGATGCGCCCTCAAGGAATCATACCGCGAGAAGCCGCGAGGAACGCTGCCGTCGGGCAGAACCGTAAGAAAACGAGGCGCCCCGCGGCGGCCCATTGACAGCAAGATTCCTTTTTCTCTCCGGGGCGGGGCGAGGGCTAGCCGCGGCCGGAACCGCACCGCGCCGCCTTGGCTCGGCAGCGCAACGCAACCGCTCGCGCACCCGAACGGCTCGCCAGCGGTCGCTTCGAGGGCCCCGCCTGAGATTTATCGCACCGCTTCGCTCAGCATCCGCGTATTGGGCACGCTGTGGCGATTCAGCAAGCCTTCTTCTTCCGTCTCGATCACGGTTGCAACCGGACCGACCTCGCGGACCGTCCCTTCCATGCCGGCCACGAAAACCCGATCGCCGGAGTGCAACCGCTGCCGGGTGTAGTAGCCGGCCAGAATGCCACCCATCACGTCGCGGCCGCCCAATCCGAGGGCACAGGCCAAATCCGAGCGCCAGCCCGCCGCAGGCGATCAGAATCAGTTCCTTCAACAAGCCGAACTCGATGTGCAATTGATCGAAGGCGCCGATGAAGGTCATCAGGGCCAGCACGTAGTACACGCCATTGGCCAGGTTTTCCGCGTAACTGATGCCGACCCGGTCGGCGCTGGTCGCCACCACGCCGCGGAGCAAGCCGGCGACCAGCAACCCGACGACCACCACGATGGTGGCGACGAGCAGGTTGGGAATATACGCCACGATCTTTTCCATTGCCGCGGAAACGGCCTGTAAACCGAGCAGATTAAAGGCGGCGCTGAGAAACACGCACATCGTCAGCCAGAATACGATCTGTCCGACGATCGACGGCACCGAACGCTGGATGCCGACCTGCTTCATCGACGCCATCAGTCCGCTCCGCTCGGCCGCCGTCTCCAGGCCGAGAGACTGGCTCAAGGCCGCGGCGAAGCGGTCGAGCACGCGAGCCACGATGTAGCCGACGACAATCACCGCCAGCATGGCGACCACGTTGGGCAACAGGCTGATGATCTGTCCGAAGGCGCGATTGAAACTGGCGGCCAGGGCTTCCTGCCAGGTGCTGAATTCCTGAAAGTTGAACGTAGGCATGACAAGCCTCCTGATTGAGTGAATGCCGCGTCGCGGGAGCGCCGCGGCTGACAAAGTCAGCGGTCCTGAACGGGCGTATCGTCCGGGTATTTGCCCGAAAGCGTCAGCGCAGCCCAACCGCACAATGCCTGCGCCATGTGCATGACGGCGTAGGGCAAGACGTGCAAAGCGAATTCCGCCGCCTGCCCCAACGTCAGGGCATGGTTCACTCGGCGATGTACGTTGCGGTCAAAATCAGCCGGTACAGGCGGGATTTCGGTCGCTGCCAGTTGTTCGAGCGAATCTTGATTCATGGCAATCGCCTCGGGATGGGCCGATGTGTTAGTTGCCGCTGCCGGGAAGAGGGTCACCCTGGTTCGCCGAATTTTTCTCGAATTCGCCGCCGAGCCCGGCTGATTCGCATCTTGCAGGCGCTGACGGACAAGCCGAATATTTCAGCCAGTTCTTCGTAGCTGTAATTCTCGGCGTACTTCAGAATCACCAGCGCCCGGTCCTCTTCGTCCAGAGACTCCAACATCTGTCCCAGATCGAGCGATAGACCCGGCGGGGCGGTGTGGCGCTCGGCGGCTTGGGCGCCGGCGACCCGTTCTCCGCCCGGACCTTCATGCCGCCTGCGTCGTCCGCGCGTGCGGCGCAACGTCAAACAAGTTGCGCACGGCCACGCCATGCAGCCAGGTCGCGTACTTTGAGCGGCCGTCGAATCGGGCCCGGTTCAAGAACAACCGCACGAAGACTTCTTGCGCCGCGTCTTCGGCGTCGGCGGAGTCGCCCATCAGCCGAAAGCAGATCCGCCAGACGCGGTCGCGAAAGCGATCCACGAGCGCGCCGAAGGCGGGTCCGTCGGAGCCCTCTCGGGCCGCCTCGGCCGCCAACTCTTCGTCACTGCGGTCGATTACATGGGAAAACATTTTCGTAGAGCCGGGCTCGAGTAGAAATTGGCCCGCCGCCTATCACAAGCTTAGTCGCCGGGGGCAAGCCGACGGTCACCGGCCGAGCCGACGCAGGGTCCGCCAAACCGGCGCAATTCAGTTGCCCCTTAATGATTTACGTCATCACGCGACGGCGCAGCTCCGAAACTCGTCTCGCTCCCCACATTTTGGGGATCTTTATGGGCTATGCTTTTATCAGGGCGCCAACCGAAGCGGGATTGGTTAGGCGTGATCACCTGGTTGCTATTTTTAAGAGAACGCCTTCATGTCAGCGGCTTTGGCGCGGAAATTGAATCTATTGGCGGTCGACGACGACCCCAGCATCGTGCGGTTGCTGTGCCACGTGGTCGAGCGCCGACTCGGCGATCGCCTGGCCGTGCACGGCGAAACCGATTCGGAGCGGGCCAAGCATTGGCTCGATCAGAATTGCTGCGATTTGCTGATCTCAGACCTGGAAATGCCGGGCTCAGGCGGCTTGGAAATGCTTCGCTATGCGAAAGGCCGGAACGCCTGGACGCAGGTAATCTTCATCACCGCCTACTCGACCTGGGAGCGAATCTCCGAGGCGATTGAGTACGGCGCGAGCGATTACCTGCTCAAGCCCATCGACCAGGAGGAGCTGATCGACGTGCTCGAGCAGCAGTATGTGCGTTGCGCCCGTTGGCAACGCGCGGTCCTCGGTACGTTGGAAGCCGACGCACAGAAGTGGTGATCCGCCAAGCGGCGGCTCGCCCAACCAACCTTTCCGCGCCTGGAGCGCAATATTGTTGCGTCAGGCGATCTCGCGAACTACGATTGCAAAATAGCGCAGTGGACGCGACTCTTCGTTCGTCGGTTCGCTAGAGAGGGCGGCAAATCATGCGTTCCAGCCTTCGCAACACAATTCGGCGAAGCCTTTGGGCGCCCGTCTGGCTCTGCCTGGCCGGGTTGTCCGACGCAGCCGAGCCTCAGCCCGTGCGCCAGCCGCCCGACGCGGTGCAGGCGTCTGAGAAACCATCGCCCGGCAAGTTCGAAGCGGCGCCTGCCGGCTCCACATTTTCCTGGCTGGCTGCGATGGCGCCGGGGCAAACGACCCGGCCGCTCGGCGAACTTCAGCGGCAGCGGTTTCTCGATTCGCTGCTGGATCACATGCGCGTGCATGTCTCGGCTCGCTTGCTCGACCAGTTGACCCAACCGCCCATCGAACGAGAGTTTCCGGTCGAAGATACGATCTTGGGAATCTCTTTCTCGGGAAAAGCCCGATCGAAGAGCGAGATGCGCGTGGTCCTGGCGCCGGACGAGCAGCGCGCCGTGTTTGACGTCGTCCTGACGGGCGTGGCGCGCTCGCGGACGACCGGCAAGACCGGGCCGGTGTGCATCCATTGCCAGGGCGTGACCCGCTTTACGGCCTCCAAACGTTTTCATCTCACGGATGACGGCCTGACGTCGCTCCCCGTGCAGTGCCAGGCCGAAACGAATTCGACCGTCACCGACATCACCAGCGAGTGGCCCGGGCTGCGCGGACGGATTGCGGTGCGGCTGGCTCGGCGCCGCAGCGATCAAACGCACACGGAAGCCGAACGGATCTCGGCCTGCCACAACCAAGAACGCATTGCACAGGCTTTCGAGGAACAAATGACTTCGCTGGCGACGGCTGCGGAGACGGTCCTCACTCATCAACTGCTGCGCGGGGGACCGCCGGATCATCCCGAGCGGCGCAAGTTCCACTTCCATACGTCGCGAGATTACGTCTGCATGGCCAGCATGTGCGGCGAACCGCGCAGTCCCATGCCGCCCGAACCGGCAGCCGATACGTGGGCCAAACTCTGGCTGCCGACCGCCGTGATCGATTTGCCGCTGGCGCTCACCGCCATGCAAGCGGCGCGGACCGGGCGGCCAGAGCAGTGGTGGCGAGAGTTGACCGGTCGCGAACGAATCCCCTGGCGCTCGAAAGTCAGCAAGTCCGGCGACGACGAGCCATCGCCGATGGCCGTCAACGTGGCGGTCGAGAGCGGCTGGCTCAGTTTGAGCATGCAGCCGCGCTGAGAAGCGCTTCTCGCGCTGCCTCTGGGAGAGCGTGGATCACAGCGGGTTCTGCGCCGCTTCTGCTTCGCCCCGGCCCGCTTCCAAAGGAAGAGGCAGAGGGAGCTTAACGGTCTACCACTTCAGGCCGAATTGCTCTCCGCCTGAGGAACGGCCGGAGCCGCCCTTGAGCGCACCTTTGAATTTGGGCAACGGTTCGGCGACCGTTTCCTCTTCGGGAATTTCCGGCCCGGCTTTCTTGGCCGGTTCGGGCCGGGCCAACAGGGCCTTCATGGAGAGGCTGATCCGTTGCTGCTCGACGTCGACCGAGAGCACCTTCACCTCGACTTCCTGGTCGATCGAAACAATATCGCTGGCCCGCCAGACGCGGCCGTGCGAAAGCTCCGAAATATGCACTAGCCCCTCGATGCCAGGCTCCAGTTCGACGAAGGCGCCGAAATCCATGATCTTGGTCACCGTGCCCTGGTGCGTGCTGGTGACCGGGTACTTCTGCGCCGCCGCGGTCCAGGGATTCTCCGTCAAATCGCGGAAGGCGAGGCTGATCTTGCCCGTCTCGGCGTCGATCTTCTTGATTTTGACTCGGATCGGCTGGCCAACCGTGAGCACTTCGCTGGGATGCTTGATGCGCTGCCAGGAGAGTTGGCTGACGTGCAACAGACCGTCGACGCCGCCCAGGTCGACGAAGGCGCCGTAATCCTGCAGGCTGCGGACGGTTCCTTCGCGCACCTGGCCTTCGGCCAGTTCTTCCATCAGCTTGGTCTTGGCTTCGGCCTTTTCCCGCTCCAGCACGGCGCGACGGCTGAGGACGAGATTGCGGCGGTCGGGATTTGCCTCGGTAACCAGGCAGACCATCGTTTCGCCGACCAGCGGAGCGAAGTCCTCGATGCGGTACAGAGAAATCTGTCCGGCAGGAATAAAGCCGCGGATGTGGCTCACTTCGCATTCCAGACCGCCCTTGTTGTGGCCGGTGATGCGGGCTTCGACCACCACGCCTTCGGCCAGTTGCGACCAGTCGGCTACCTCCACGGCGCCGCCGGGCAGCGAGAGTTGGTACAGTCCTTCGTCCGGATCGAAACGGTGAACGATCACCTCCAGCTCGGCGCCCGGTTCGGGCACGGAGGGCAACAGCCGCACCGACAGCACGCCTTGATTGCGCCGCCCGAGGTCCACGAACACGTTGTCGCGATGCACCGAAGCCACGCGTCCTGGCACACGCGCGTCGGGCTCCAACTCCTTTGCCGGTTCAGACGCGGCTGGCTCCAGCACTTCCTCCAGCGACATGCCGCCCAGCGCCATTTCGACTTCCAGCTCCAGCTCCAGCGGCAACTTTTGCCGCACGCTCGGCACCGGCGTCTTCGGCGCCGGGGGCGGTTCGGAACGACCCTGCTGAGGCTTGGCCTTGACCTTGGGGCTGTTCGGACGCTGCGAACCGATCTTCACGCGCGACGGAGCCAGCGGTCCGCCTGGGCCTGCGGTTCCGCAGCCTGCGGTTCCGCAGCCTGAGGCTCTGGGACCCGGCATTCCGCGGCGGGCGGCGCCGGCGAATCGGCACGGCTTGACTCCGAGCTCGTTTGCGGTTCGGATTTCGGTTCGTCTTGCGGGGGCAAAGCGGAAGGATCGCTGCTCATCGCGTACAATGCTCGTTGGTCACGGGACACAAACAGGCCCTGGCGTTCGCCGGGTCCGAAACATAATAATCTACCTCGCGGCTACGAGAGTTGGTAGGGCGGGCGCCCCAATCGGGAGGAGGCGCTGGCTGGGAGGCGCCGGGAAACGCTATGACTCGATTTGACCCCCAGGCTTACGGCTCGGCGGCCGACTTGCTCTCGCCGGAGCGGCTCAACGAATTGGGACCGGGCGAACCGAATCGAAAGGTCCGCGGCCAACTGCAGGCGTTGACGCCGGAGACGCTGGTCGCCCCGCACGCCGTAGCCAAGCGCAGCATGGCGTCCGCTTGTCTGGCAGGTTTATGGCTATACCACGATTTTCTGGACGAATCGCACGCGATCAGCCAGGAAATCGAGACGGTGGAAGGCAGCTATTGGCACGGCTTGATGCATCGCCGCGAGCCCGACTTCGGCAATGCGAAGTACTGGTTCCGCCGCGTAGGCCGCCATCCGATCGGCTCCGAGCTGGCGCAGGCGGCCCACGAACTGGCACAGGCGGCGCCGGCGGAGACGGAGACCCGATTTTTGAGCGAACAGGCGGATTGGGATCATTTTCAATTTGTCGACCTTTGCCAGGCGGCATCGACGGGTCGCTCCCCTGCTGCACAGCTTTGCCGGCAAATCCAGCAGCGAGAATGGCAACTGCTGTTCGATTACTGCTACCGGCTCGCTTGTGCGGACCCGAGCGTGGGATAAGCTGAACAGATGGCCTTTCAATTCTATTGCCCGAACGGACACCTGCTGGAGGGACACGAGTCCCAAATGGGCCAGCAAAGTCAGTGTCCGATGTGCGGAGCCGTGTTTGTCGTCCCGGTCGTGCAAACCGGTCCTGCCGCCCCCGCCGGCTGGCCGCCCGGTTATGCGCCCCAGCCCGGCTACGGCCAACCTCAGGGCTATGGTCCGCCGCAAGGTTACGGTCAGCCGCAAGGTTACGGCCAGCCGCAGCACTACGGGCAACCGCAAGGCTACGGGCAACCGGGGCACGGCCAGCCGGGCTATGGCCCGCCAGGTTATGGCCAGCCGCCTGCCGGGACAAACTATCCTGGCGCTGCGGGACAAGGGTATCCGGGAACGGCGCCGGGCGGACCTCAAGCCGGCTGGGCCGCGGCCGAGGGCCACCAGCAAGCTCCGGCCGACTCGGGTTTTCCCGGCGTATCGCCGGGAGGTTTTCAGGGCCTTCCGCCCGGCGGGCCGCCGGCGACCGACGCCACGCCCGGTCCAGCCGCCGAAACCGCGCCGCAATTTCATGTCGGCCCTTCTGCGGCGCCGGGCGACGCCCCCGCGGCGCCCGCCGAGCCGGCCAAGCCGGAGGAGCCCGAAAAGAAAGAACCGCGGATCGTTCGCATCCCCTGCCCGCAAGGGCATGAGTTGCAAACGCCGATGGACATGGTCGACCAGGACGTTCTCTGTCCGATCTGCAACACGCAATTCCATCTGCGATATCAGGACAGCATTGAGTTCAAAGAAGAACAGGCTGAACTGCGGCGCCGCAAGGAGGAGCAACTCAACCAGGCCGCTTTGAAGTGGGCGATCATCGCCGCCGTGGTGGTCGGGGTCGGCATCCTGGGAATGATCCTCTACCTGGCCCTGCGAGCGCCGGCGGAGCCGAACTACTCTACGGACGAGCCGCCCGCGGCGACCGAACCGGCCGCAGACCAGCCTGACGCCGAGGAGTCGCCTGCCGACGGCGAGCAACCCGCGGCGGACGCAAAGCAAGGCGCCGCTGAGGAAACTTCGGCCGAACAAGACGCCGCCGGCAAAGACTCGGGGCCGAACGAGTCAGCAGAATAGATCCAAACAGGTTGGCCCTACCTGCTCTACGCTCGAGAAGTGCAAGAAATCACTCGTTACGAGGCCGCCAATATCGGCCTGTTGGAACCGGTGTGATGTCGCCGCTCTGGGCGTTTCTGGCGTACGGGGAACAGACCGCCTGGTGGACGATGGTCGGCGCCGCGCTGATCGCTGCCGGCTTGGCCTTGCGATACGGCAAACGGGTTACGCAACCGCCGCTGGCGTGAAAACGGGCTCAACTCGGCACGAACGGGAACGGCGTCAGGCAGAAGATGGGAATCAACAGAGAAATCCAACCGATGGTCGACCGCAGGCGTCCCAGCGGCGCCGCGTCGTTGGCCGTAGGCGGATGGCTGGTCCCTAGAAACACGACCAGGGCCAGCATCACGCTCCAACCGTATTGTTCGGCGTAGACGATGAACGCGAGGGCCACGGCCACCATCGCTCGAGCCAGCCAGCGCGAGTTCGAACCCAGCAAGGCATAAGTCGCATGCCCGCCGTCGAGTTGCCCGATCGGCAGCATGTTCAAGCCCGTGACCAGCATGCCGACCCAACTGGCCATGACCAGCGGGTTAGCGTGGCCGACCAATTCCGAGCCCGAGGCGACGTCGGGGCGTAGCCAGGCGACCAGCAGCTTGAACACCAGTGGATCGCCGAAATAGCCGCCCAATCCGTCACCTCCCAACGGGAGGACTTCAGCCGAGCGAATGCCGATCACGGCCATCGGCAGCGCCAGCGCCAGTCCCGCCCAAGGGCCGGTCAAACCGATATCGAATAATTCCTTGCGGTTGGCCTGCGAGCCCCGCAGCGCGATCACGGCGCCCATCGTCCCCAAGGGCGTGATGGGCATCGGGATAAAGATGGGAAAGCTCGCCGGCACCCGATACCGCACGGCCTGCAGGAAATGCCCCATCTCGTGCGCCAGCAGAATGCCCATCACGGCGCCCATGTAGAGCAGGCCCTGCCGGGCATTGTCGATCGCCGACACGAAGACCTCGCCCGGATCGGTCAGCGCCGCCAGCAGATCGTTGCCGCTGGCGCCGGCCCAAAAAGTCGAGAGGCACGTCAGCACGAACAACATCAGCGGCCGCCGCCACGCACGCGGCTGCGGGTTCGGCCGTCGAGCGGGGAACTGCGAGGGTAACGCTGGCCGCGAGAGCCTGGCAACGGCACGCGGATCGGCGCCGCTTGGGGAGCCCCACGGCGTTCCGGCTCCGTTTCCCGGCGAGACTCCTTTCCGGCGAGAGAGGATCGGCGTGGTGAGTTGGCGCGGTTTCTCCGTTCGCCTGCACGTCCGAGCCGCCGGCAAGCAAGGGAGACTGGCAAGCGGGCGGACCGACGACCACGGTTTGATTGCTTAACAGCAACGAATCTTCGACCTGGCGACAACCGGGCGATGCTTGCACCGTTTCCGCGACGGATTCGGAACATTCCGCCGGCTGCTCGCCGGAGCGATCTGGCTCGCCCTGCGGGGCGGGCCTCTCGGCGGCCGGCGGAGTTTCAGAGTCGTGAAGATGCGACAAGGGGCGATCGTCAGAAGTCATTACGGGACAGAATACCAGAATCGCCCTGCGCAACGGAACCCGAGCGAGCCCCTCCGCTAGCGGTGGCGATAGATTGAAAGCCCCGCGGCTTTGCTTGCCAGCCTATAGTGCCGCGGAATCATCGCCAAGGCTTCCGGCGGCCAGCAGCCGGGGTACTTGACGTGGAAATCGACCGGGCGGCGGAGAATGAGCCACTTGATCCGACCGTCTTTCATGCGGTCCAGCAGTGGCGCGGGATCGAGCGCGCCGTTCTCCACCAACAGCGTGTACAGGTACGGATCATTCAGCCAAGGCTGGCGGCCCGCCTCCAAGACCATAGGGATCGTTCTGCCGTCGGCCAGCACCTCTACGTCCGTCGGTTCGTCCGCCAGGATCCGCTTCACGGCGGCGAACGTAGCAGGACGCTTCGGCGGCGAGCAATAACGAACTTTCAATTCACGCAGATTGGGCACGGCGACCACGGCGGCCAGAAACGCCATCGCCAACGCCGCCCGACGAGCGTTCAGTTCGCTCAATCGCGGCAGTCCTTCGATGGCGACCGCCAAACTGGCGAGCAGCGCCGGCTCGAGGAAATAGTTGATTTCCGAGCCCTGCTTACAGGAAATCACCGCGGAAATCACCAGGCTGACCACGAAGGCCAAACTGTACAACGAACGGACGAATCGTTGCGGAGCGGCGATTAACTGCAGTGCGACCACAATGCCGGCGGCGGCGGCCAGCGGGCTGGAGATGAACGCGTAGGTGTGCGAATAGCCTCGCCAGAGGATCATCGGGTTACGGTTGCCCACCAGGACGGACGTCAGAAAGAATCCGTTCGTCGCCCATTGAACGACGCCCCAGCTTGCGGCGCCCAGCAGCGAGACCAGCGCCGCAAAGCGGCTTGCCTCGCGGTAGCGGGCATGGGCCAACAAGTACAAGCAAATCGGAATTGCGGCAAGCGAGGCCGTGGGCTTGGCGAGCGAACCAGCGACAATGCAAACGGCCGGCAAGGTCATGCACCGACCGCCCGAGCCGGCAACCAGATAAGCCGCCGCGACGAACATCATCGCCAGCATGTCGACTCGGGCGAACGGAGACCATTCCATCACCGGGAGCGACGTCAGAAACATCAAGGCGGCCAGCATGCCGTTTTCGAGGCTCTGCGTACGCGCGCAGCGGCAATGCCCGCCAGGCCGCCCGCAATCACGGCGGACAGGAACGAAATCGCCCTGCCGGGAATCAGGCTGTGCTGCAAGCCGCTGAGCTGCGCCGCGGCATTGGCAAGCCAATAGAACGCCGGTCCGTAGCAACTGAGCCCGTAGGGCGGTTGATTCGCCCAGGCGACCGAGAGCGGCTCCGTCTGCATCCGCTCCATGAACGCCAGGATCGGGCCTTCGCCGTAATTCTTGTGATTCAGGTCGAAGACGAGGCAGAGTTGGTAAACGACGACGCCTGCCAGGGAGACCGCCAGCATGGTGCGCGCCAGCCACTTGCAAGCACCCAGCCCCTGGGCGACCCGGCGCCTCTCCGCCCCGTCTGAGCGTTCGTCGACTCGCCCAATGGCCGCCTGGGTCACAAACAGCCGATTCGATACCCCCACTCGGCCGACAACCGCCGAGCCATCCGTCGTCGAAACCATTCCTTCTTCCCGTCTTGCCACGGCCGGATTGATCCGAAAGCGATGCAGTGTCTATCACATCCACCGCCATAGGGGCTAGAGCAGTTTTTCGACGTTTTTCCGGACAGGTTCTGCTGTCGGGTCCGCGGCAACTCGTCCAGGCTGCGCATGCCGCAACCGCGAATCCATTACCTTGATTTTCCCAACGATTTACGTTGGCGCAACTCTTGACATCCCAGGCGCCGCCAATCTTCATGGAACCCGGACTGAAAAACGCCCGGGTGATCCTCCTGCCGCGGCACGTCCTGGCCGTCGTGCGGGTCCTGCGAGGCTGACCGTCCGCTGCAGCCAAGATGCGCTACCCGGCGGGTTGCGCTGAAAGGATGCCGGACCGCTTCTACGCCGGGCAATCGCAACAGAATACGGAACAGAAATGCCTTCGCCCCTTCGCTCTCGTCCGCCTGCCCGGCGCCGTCGCCGCAGCTTGTACGAAATGTTAGAAGCACGACAGTTGTTGTCGGCTTCCGTGACCAGCTTTCACTACGACCAGAGCAGCAGCGGTTCGAATCCGAACGAGACCGTGCTGACGCCCACGACGGTCAATCCGACCGATTTCGGCAAGCTGGCCACGACTCCCTTGGACGGCCAGGTTTATGCGCAGCCGCTTTACGTGCCGGGCGTCAACATCACGGTCGGACCGACTCAAGGCGTGCACGACGTCATCTTTGCGGCCACGGAACACGACAGCGTCTACGGCATCGACGCCGACACGGGCGTCGCATTGTGGCAGGCCAGCTTCATCAATCCATCGGAAGGCGTCACGGCCGTGCCCGCCGCGGACGTCAGTTCCACCGATATTTCGCCGGAATACGGCATCACCGGCACGCCGGTCATCGACTCGAGCACGAACTCCTTGTACGTCGTCGCGTACACCAAGGAAGTCAGGGCCGACGGCCCCCACTACGTCTATCGCCTGCATGCGCTGGATCTTTCCAACGGCGCCGAAAAGTTCGGCGGGTCGCTGCTCATTGCAGACACCTTGGCGAGCGGGCCGGTCACGGGCAACAACGCGGGCGCCGGGATTTCCTACTCGTTCGTTGCAGGACCTGCGGTCCATGGCATCGGCAGCGGCAGCGTCAACGGCCAGGTAACGTTCAATGCGCTCTGGCAACTACAACGGCCGGGTCTGGCCTTGGACAACGGCAACGTCTATATCGCCTTCGGCTCGCATGGTTCTTTGGCGACCGCTCACGGCTGGGTGCTGTCCGTCGACGCGCAGCACATGACCCTCAACGGCGTCCTCAACACGACTCCCAACGGCAGTTTGGGAACCATCTGGCAGTCGGGCAACGCCATTACCGTCGACTCCGATGGCAACCTGTTCGTCAGCACGGGCAACGGCGACTTCGATACGAATCTGAATGGGCAGGGTTTTCCGACCAACGGAAACTATGGCGATTCGGTGCTGAAGATCACTCGCGACCCGAGCACCGGCCCTGCGAATCAGAACGTCAACGGCTGGGGGCTCAAGGTCGCCGATTATTTCACGCCGCACAACCAGGCGACGCTCGGCTACAACAATATCGACCTGGGCTCCGGCGGCCTGATCTTGTTGCCAACGCAATACGGCAGCGCCGCGCATCCGAATCTGCTGCTCACCGGCGGCAAGCAGGGCGTGCTGTACCTGGTCGACCGGGACAACATGGGCAAGTACAACCCGACGACCGACCAGGTCGTACAGGTGATCGTCGGACTGATCTCGCGATCGAACGCCACGCCGGCGGAAATCAATAACGATCTTTACCTGGGCGGCGTCGGCGATCCGCTGGTCGCCACGGAAATCAACAACGGCCAGATCTCCGTCTCTCCCTGGTCGACGGCCGGCGATACGCTGGATTACCCCGGCGCCACGCCTTCCATTTCATCCGATGGGCCTTACCAGGGGATCGTTTGGATCGTGGACAAGGGCCGCAACGAACTGCGGGCCTACAATGCCGGCGACCTGACGGATGAACTGTACAACAGCGACATGGCCGCCGGCGGACTCGACCGCTTGGGATCGGCGGTCAAGTTCACCACGCCGACGATCGCCGACGGCCGCGTCTATGTCGGCACGGCGGGCGGACTTGCGATCTACGGCATGCGCAGCTCGGCGTCGGCCGCAGGCATCGCAGGCGCCGGAAACGTGCTGCGCAGCGAACCGAGAGCGGCCTTGAATAACGCAACGGTGGCCGCCTTCTCGTTCGGTACGGGAACGGCGCCGGCCGGCGCCTTCTCAGCAACCATCGATTGGGGCGACGGCGTATTCAGCCCGGGAGTCGTTTCGGCCAACGGAGGCCTGTATTACGTCGCCGGGTCGCACACGTATCAAACCGCCGGCGCGTATGCCGTAACGGTCCATGTCAGCGGCAGTCAGGGCTCGGCGGCGCTATTGGGCCAGGCGTTAATCCAGTTCGACGAGATTCCGGGCGCCGGCAGCACGCCGACTCAGATCTACGTGACCAACGCCTACCGCGCTATCCTGGGCCGCAACGTCGATTCGGCCAGTCTGGCCTCCTGGAGCCAAGCGCTCGATTCCGGTCTGCCGGCCTATGCGTTCACGCACGCTTTGGCCCACAGCGCCGAGTACTACGCGAACATCATCCATGCCGATTACCAGCACTATCTGGGCCGCGACGCCGATCCGGCCGGACTGGCGTTCTGGGTGCAGCAAATGCAGCTTGGGCTGAGCGACGAATGGGTCGAGGCCTGGTTCATTGCTTCGCCGGAATACTTCGCCGTCAGCGGCGGCACGAACGCGGCCTGGGTGGACCACATGTACCAGGACCTGTTGGGCCGCTCGGCCGACGGCCCGGGACAGGCCCACTGGAACGTGCTGCTCTCTTCGGGCGTGAGTCGCTTGACGATTGCTTACGGCTTTGCCTCCAGTGCCGAACGCGAAGCGCAGCGCGTGCAGGACGACTACTCCCGATACCTCGGCCGTACGGCCAGCGGCGCCGAAGTAGCCGGCTGGGTGAACGCCTTCTTGAACGGCGTATCCAACGAGGACGTTGTCGCCGGCTTCGTAGCCTCGTCGGAATACTACCGCGCGCACTCGTCATGAGCTTGTTGGCAGCCTGAGCTTTCGCCCGTAGCGAGCCGGTCGCGGTCGCGCGCAGCCATCGCTTCGCACGACACGCGCCGGCTCGCACTTTCGGCGTCCCCGGCGATCAGTCATCAATCTCCATGGCCGTTCCCGTGGCCATTCCCACTCCCATTGCCGTTGCCATTTCCATTTCCGTTGTCGTGCTTACCGCCATGCTCCTGGAAATACTCCTGGGAGCCGACGAACCCGGCTACGACCTGCTCGTTGGTCGTTCCTTGATGGAATTGGGAGACCCAGTAGTGGATCTCGCCGGGGCCGGCGTTGCGGCCGAGGAACGTCTGGTAATCGTCGTCGACCGTCATCCCTTCGCGCTCGGAACTGGCGGCAAATCCGTCAGCCACCTCTGTTCGCGACCCGCCCGAGCCGAGAACCTGTAGCCAGTACGCCACGCCGGATGAATCGGGCAGCCGGCCGAGCAGGTCGAAGTACATTTCTTGGACCCATGCCTGGTTCGTTCCGCCGGCATGTTCGAAATACTCGGCCGAACCGATGAACTGCGCTTCCAACTGCTCGTCCGTCATGCCGCCGCGCAGTTGGCTGCGCCAATAGGCCAGTCCGCCGCCGTCGGCGCCCCGGCCCAGGTAATGCTGATAGTCCTGGTCGATCTTGTCGTCCAGGTATTCGTCGCTGTGCGTCAGCAGCGAAGCGAACTGCTGGCGCGTCATTCCGTGCTGAAGAGCATTCACGAAAAACAGCAATGATTTGTCGTCAACGGCGCGACCCAGGATGCTCTGGAACGCGTCGCAAACGAAAATGTCGTCGCTGTCAGAGATGCCCAGCACTGCGACGGAGTTTGCCGTGGCAGTCGCACCACCTTCGTCTTGAAGCGAGACCTTGACGGAATACTGGCCAGTGGCGGCGTAGGTATGACTGCCTGTCACGTTCAGCGTGCCGTTGCTGAGCGAAACCGTGCCGGTTGACGACGAGCCGTCGCCCCAATGGATCGTAGCCGTGTAGTCGGCGGCAGCGTCGGCGCCGCCGGTATCGATGAAGCTGGCCACCGTCACGCCCGAGGCGCTCAGGCCTTGGCTGACCGCAATCCGATCTCCGAGCGCCAGCAAGGCGGCGTCGGCCACTTGCACGGCATCGGCGACGGTGACCGTATGGTTGTTGTTGTCTTGCAAGGTCACCGTAGCGGTCTGGGCGCCTTGCTCGGCGTAGGCGTGACGTCCGCTGACAATAAATCCGCCGTTGCCGCTGGCGGTCACCGTACCGGTCGACGAGGAGCCGTCGCCCCAGTCGATCGTGGCGGTAAAGTCGGCGGCCGCCGCGTCGGCAGCCGAAGCCGTAAAGGCGGCGACAGCGCCGCTGAAGCTCTGGCCTTCCGTCGCCGCCAGGCTCGCGCCGAGGATGCTCAAAGGATCCGAACCGCTCGGCTGCAAACTGCCGAACAGGCTGAACGGCCCTTGGGCCAGCGCGTTGACGTCTACGTCGCCGTTGCCCGCCACATTCAAATCGGCGGCGATCAACTGCGAGTTGAGGTTGTTCTGCGCGTCGCCGGAAAGCAGCAACTTGCCGTTGCCGGCGACCTTGATCTGCGAGTCGGGCGCATAGAGAGTACCGGTTACGTTGACAACGCCTCGACCGGTAATGCTGATGCCGCCCGACAAACCTCGTGCGACGAACAGCGCAACGCCGTTCCTGTCCGCGCTGCCGGTCAACTTGACGCCGCCGCCGCCGGAAACCATCAATGCCGGCTGGCCGCCGGTCGAAGCGATATAGATCGTCACGCCCGGTCCGGCGATCAACTGCCCCTGCCCGGTGACGGAAATGCCGCCCTGCAGGTAATACACGCCGTCGGAACCGGCGGGCTTCGACAACACGACGGTGGCGTTGCCGCTCACGCTGATGCCGCCGCTGTAGGCGCCCGGCTGCAGCGTGACGTTCATCTGGTCGGTCGCATTCACTGCATTGAAGCTGTTGCTCGGCATCGTCGGAGCATTGAGCGACTGCAACGGATCCGCGACTGCCGAGACGTTCGTGTTGATGTCGCCGCTGATGCTCACGTTGGGATGGCCGTGTTCGGTCAGGCCGGGTGCGCCGACCACATTCAACTGCGAAGCCGAAAGCTGCGGATTGCCGGCCAGGAAGATGGCGCCCGCAGTTGCTGGAATCGACGGCGATGCCGCCATTGCCGACGGTCACGTTGGCGTTGCCCACTTCACGCAGTGCACCCGCTCCGGATGGGTCCAACAACACGATGCCGTTGCCGGTCGAGTTGATCGTTCCGCCCGAGTTGGACAACGACGCGGCGTCGGCGGTGAAGAACAAGGTGTTGGCATCGCCGGCGGAAACGCCGTTGCCGAAGCTCAGACCGAGCAGGTGGTTGATGGCGATCGGGTCGCCCGCTGCGTTGGCAATTGATCGACGGCCGCGGTTCCGTTGACATCGAACGAGCCGTTGGGATCGTAGGCGGTGATCTTGCCGTCGCCGAAGTTGCCGACCAACAAGTCGCCGGAAAGTCGCCGAAGCCGCTCGGCGCCATGGCCAGACCCCACGGGGCGTTGAGATCGCCATTGGTGGCAAAGCGCTTGACGAAGTTGCCGTTCAGATCGAAGACGTCGACGATCCCGCCGGTCGCGGCCGGCGTGAACACGCCGCGCTCGCCGCCGCCGTCGTGCTGGTCGGACGAGTGGTGCGATGAGCTCTGCTGCACGGCATAAGTCACATACAACTTGCCGTCGATGTTCTGGACGTTGAACGGCGCATAACCGGAGGGCAGGTTGGGGTCGGTGAAATCGCCGGAGAGCGAAGTCTGCTGGAAATTGCCGTCGAAGACGTCGATCTTGCCGTTCTGGAAGTCGGCTGCATAGAGGACGTTGCCCGAGCTGCTGTCGCCCATCGCCAGACCGGTGAAAAAGGCGCCATGGACGTGGGCGACCTGGATCGCGTGATTCTGCGAAACCGCCGCGTTCCAGCCGCTGATCCGGCCGTCCAGCGAAGCGAACAGGTACGTGGCCGCGCCGCTGGCGCCGCCGGGACCGTTGATGACAAAATCCGACGAGCTGCCCGAGTTATTGAATACATCGGCCGTCGGGGCGCCGCCCGGAATCTGGACCGTCAGCGGGTCCTTGGTCAGCGCACTTCCGGCAACGTCGCCTCCGTACAGCGTGACGACGCCGCTGCCTGCGTTGTCGACCCAGAAGTTCCCTGAATCGGACGGCAGAGCAATCCCCCACGGCAAGTTCAGCGCCGGGTCTTGCAGCAGCGCCGCGCCCGCCTGGTTGGAAACCAGGTTCATTTCCAAGTAGCCGGTCGCCAGCAAGTTGCGGCATTCGAGCGATTCCATCGTCAGGCGATGGCGCCGCTGCCGCCCGTCTCGCTGCAGGCGTGAATTGCGTCGCGAAGTCCCCGGTAACGTCGTCCGCAAAAACAATGGGTGCATGGAACTGCTTCCTCAGAAAAATCGCCCCCCGGCTTGAACATGAAAGAAAAGACACTGGCCGGGGCAAGCGGCAAGCAACCGCCGTACCACGTTCGAGAGGCTGCATTGCTTTTTTGTCTTCCGCGAAAAAAACTCCGGCGCGCTGAATCAGAGCTCAATCGTTGCTGCAGCGGACTTGGTCGTTTGGCGAGTAAACGTTCAGGCGCCTGTATGCAACCGGACCAAGCTGGTTGCTTCGCATCCAGACGGGCTTCGGAGATGGGCGGCGGCGTGCTGGCGCCTGATTGAGCGACCTGGAAAGGCCGTCCCACGGAGATGGCGCCGGGTGTTTGGCATGTGTCAAATCCGTCGCAGCGGGGAGCCTGGAGTTGGAGCTTCGGCGAAGCCTCGCTTCACTGGGGCGCCGCTTCGCTCCGCCGCCAGCCACCCGCGCTGCTGCAAATGGCCAACCGCAACGGTCAGGCCTGATAAAGCTCTGTTCGCTGTGCCGCAAGTGACTTTCGCCTCCGCAGCGGCTATAACCGAAGCGTCTTTCTCTTCGCCCGATCATTGGGAGCAGGAATGATCATGAATCTCTCCGCCGCGCGGCAATTGCTCAAGGAACAGTTTGGCTTCGAGGAATTCCGCTCGGGGCAGGCCGCAGTGATCGAAAACCTGCTCGACGGTCATTCGGCCGCGGCGGTCTTTCCGACGGGCGGCGGCAAGTCGCTCTGCTATCAATTGCCGGCCCAACTGCTCGACGGCCTGACGCTGGTCGTCTCGCCGCTGATCGCGCTGATGAAAGACCAGATCGACGCCTTGCAGCGGCGCGGCATCGCAGCCGAACGGATTGACTCGACGCGCTCGGCCGAAGAACTCTCCGCGGTCATGCAGGCCGTTCGAGAGAATCGCCTGCGGCTGCTCTACGTGGCGCCCGAGCGGTTCAACAACGAACGCTTTCGCCAATCGATGGAGCGGACCCGAATATCGCTGTTCGCCGTCGACGAGGCGCATTGCATCTCGGAATGGGGCCACAGCTTCCGCCCTGACTATCTCAAGCTCGCCAGGTTCGCGCGGCACTGCCGCGCCGAGCGCGTGTTGGCGTTGACGGCCACCGCAACTCCGCAAGTTTTAACCGATGTCTGCCGGGAATTCGCAATCGAGACCTCTCGCGCAGTGCGAACCGGCTTTTATCGTCCGAACCTGAAGCTGGTTACCACGCCCGTCGCGGCGGCCCAGCGCGACGCGCTGCTGCTCGCGCGTATCCAACAAACGCCGCCTGGGCCGACCATCGTCTACGTCACGCTGCAACGCACGGCCGAGACGGTTGCCCAGCGGCTGGCGGCCGCAGGACTCGCGGCGCGGGCCTACCATGCCGGCATGAAAGACGACGCCCGCGCTGAAGTGCAGGACTGGTTCATGAGCAGCGACCATGGTCTTCGTCGTCGCCACCATCGCCTTCGGCATGGGCGTCGACAAGGCGGACATTCGCTACGTCTATCACTACAACCTGTCAAAGAGCCTGGAGAACTATTCGCAGGAGATCGGCCGCGCCGGGCGCGACGGCCGGCCTTCCGTCTGCGAGATGTTTGTCTGCCCCGACGATCTCTGCTCGTTGGAGAACTTCGCCCATGGCGACACGCCCAACCGGCAGGGCGTGCGCGGGCTGCTGGCCGACGTCTTTGCCACGGGGCGCGACTTCGACCTCTCGATCTACGAATGCTCCGGACGGCACGACATCCGCCCGCTCGTGGTACAAACGCTGCTTGCCTACCTGGAACTGGCCGGACATTTGCAGGCGGGCACGCCGTTCTACTCTCGCTACAGCTTTCAGCCGCTGATCTCGTCGCAAGCCATGCTGGCCCGCTTCGAAGGCGAGCGGCGCGAGTTCATCGCGCAGGTGCTGCGACAAACTCGCAAGGCGAAGACCTGGGTGCACATTGACCTGGACCAGGCCGCGCGGGCCATCGGCCAGCCTCGCGACCGGATCGTACGGGCGATGGACTACCTGGCCGAGCAGCGGCTGATCGAGTTACGCGCCGAAGGCGTGCGGCAGACCTATCGCCTGCTGGAAAAGCCCGCCGACTTGGACGCCTTGGCCGACGATCTTTTCCGCCGACTGGTCGAACGGGAGCAGCGCGAGATTGGGCGGCTCGCGCAGGTGCTGGCGCTCGCCGGGCGCGACGGCTGCCAGACGGCGATGCTGGCCGAACACTTTGGCGAACGGCTCGAACAGCCCTGCGGGCACTGCTCCTGGTGTACGGGCGGCCGAAAACCTGTCCAACTGCTGCCGCGCCGCGAAGTGCTGCTGAACGATCGTGATTGGCGCCGGGCGATCGCCCTGGCCGCCGAAAATCGCGACGTGTTAGGCGAACCACGCGCGCTTTGGCGCGCTTTCTCTGCGGCCTTTCTTCCCCGCGTCTCAGTGCGGCCCGGCTCGGCGGTCACGCCCTGTTCGGCTCGCTGGCCGATGCGCCGTTCGCCAAGGTGCTCGAAAGAGCGCAAAGCGAATTGGGCTGAATCCGGACGGAGCTGAACCTCTCTGCGGATGGCGGCTAGAACTGAGGCCAGAAATACCACGCTCCATCGCGTTGATGCCAAAGCTGCTCGAACTGCTGCCTCTTGCCCCGTTGGTCGCTTTCCTTCAAGAAGATCGTGAGCTTCACGTCGGCCAGGTGCGGTTGGCTGCGCGGCTTCGAGGCGACCTCGATCCGAGGGCGTTCAAGCTGCGCACCGTCGCCTCGGGGAGGCGGTCGGTGCTTTGACAACCAGCGGCGCAGATGGCGATCTCGTGTCGGCTCGACAAGCATCAGCAGCTTGGAAGTGTCGTCCGCCAGCCAGGCCTGGGCCCAGAACTCGACGCGGCCTTCCAGCGACTCGGGCGGCTGCTGGGGCTCAGCGACGGCGGGCGGCGGGACCGGCGAACGCGTGGTGGCGAAACCAACGCCCGCGATGCAGGCCAACGCGACTAGCGCTCCGGCGACCGAGAAACGCCAATTCGCTTTCAGCGCCTCCCAGATCCCCACTTCTTCAGTTGCGCCCAGCAGCACGCGGACCCGTTCCCAACCGGCGAACGAAGATCGTACCTGGACCCACAATCCGGTCGGCGCCGATGCTTCATAGGGTTTGCCATACTGATCGAGCCGGCACCAGGCGGCGCAGGCGCTGCACCGCAACACCTTGCCGAGCCGGGCCCAAGGAACGAGCGCTCGACCGCCGCAACGCGGACAAGTCACTTCCATCTGGCAATACCGCGCGTTAGCGGATTGCGGAGCAACCGGTTCCTTCATCACGAGCACTCTGGGCGACGATTGTTGTCCGAGTTTTGACGCGGTTTCAATCGCCGGACCATCCAGGCGTCGCGCCGTGAGCGGCGTGCGCAGCGAGTCGGCCTGGTCGCGACCGCTCGCTGCCGCCCCAATTGCGGCAGCGAACATACTTTCCGGTTTCCGGCGATCGTCCGCCCGACTGGTAGTCGTTTACCAGCTCTGCGCCTGCTGGAAACTCGGCGAGGTTTCATCGTAACCGACGCCCGTGAACAGGCGGTTGTCTCCCCATTTAGACGTGAACGACAAGGTCGTCATGGTCGTCGGCTGGGGAAGCGCGACGCCATTTTGCTGCGAAGGCGGCAACGCGTTGACGAGCGGCGCATCCTTTTGCACGACGTAACCCAGCTCTTCGAGCGTATGGCTTTCCACATGGCCATCGAGAAATACAACGTTGCCGCGGCCCTCGTGCCGCATCTCAACGGGAGAGAAATAGACGACGATGTCCGTGCCGGTCTCATCCGGACCGTAAGGATCGAAGCCCGGAATCGTTTGCGGAGAGGGACTGTCGACGGTCGAGCCGTCCGGACGCACGCGCATGTGCGGCGGATCCAAGGTCATCGAATGGCCGCCGTGCGGCATGTTGCCACCGCGGCTGTCGCCAAAGCAAATCGTCCGCGACTGGTCCTTGATTCTACGCACGGGGAAGTTCAACATCGGCGTCGAGATATCGCCGTCAACCAGATTTCGGGTATTGCCAAGGTAGGCGAAATTGTAGCCGTAGGCGCCGTTGCGAACTCCCATCTGAGTCGGCCCCAACAGGCTATAGTTCACGCTTAATTGCACGTCGATCAGCGAGGGGTCGAAAAAGATTTCATTGTCCAACGGCTACGCCGGTGTAGGTCGGATCGGCCGTTCCGGCGGCCTTGATGGCGTCCAGATTCTGAGCGGGACGTCCGAGCAGGTGGGAGATCAGCCATTGCCAGCGCGGCCGGACAACGCCGTACGGGTTGACATACGATGGATCTCGATTCTGTACGGCACGTAGCAGCCATACAGGTCTTTATACTGCTGCAGTCCGAGGTAGAGCTGCCGTAAGTTCGACTTGCACTGCATGGAACGCGTAACCTCTCGCGCCTTGAGGATCGCGGGAACAGCAGAGACCAGCGAGCAGCACCATGATCGAGACGACGACCAGCATCTCGACTAAGGTGAATCCTTTGCGGTTTGAGCGGCGGGAGCGAAAAGCGTGGACGGGGCAATCGGCAAACATGGACGCACTCCGAGTGTAAGCGGCCTTTGGCGGTCTGCTACTAGGCATTGGCCGCCCCCCAGAAGCAAGAACCGTGCCCTACGGTTCACCAGGCCGTCAGAAACGGCTCTGCGAGAAAATGCGGCACTTTACGCGGGGCCAGACTGTCGTCACCGCACGGCACAAAAAGCGCGGTGGATAATTCTTCGCCTGAATTGGCGATTTTTTCACCGCACCGAATAGACGCCGCCGCCACGGCGTGTTGATGCGGCGGAAGAGACGAGGCCTGACGCAACTCGCGAAATCCCCTGCGGGCCGGCGCTCAACCGACGGCGTCAAACTGCTCGCCTTTGCCAATCGCCTGGCTCAGTTGGGCGGCCGATGCGAGTAATTGATTGGCGGCGTCGCCTTGTTGCTGCTGCGCGTCAAGCGCCAGCCGCGCCACGCCGATCGAGACTTGCTGCGAAAGCAGCGCCTGGCTCGCTTGCGACGCGCCGGCGGCCGACGAGCAGGAACCGGAACTGCACATGACGTCCTCGCGGATAAAGTCAGCGGATCAAGAACCTGGAATCCGCCCAGGTTGCGCTGTCGTCGGTATCGTCGCTATGGACCGTCAAGCTTTGCCCTTTTCTTGTTCGCGCCGCTTACGTCGAGAAGGGTGATTGCGCAGTAAGTTCACGTTATGCCGGCAGGCACATCGCGAGCCGTTCGCGTGCATGCTGCACATAACGTATAGTTCCGTATGGCTGACCAAAAGGTTTCCGCCATTCTGGTGGTTCAAGAACATCTGATCATCGGCGAATTGGAAACTCGCGGCCATCGGCTGCTCGACGTGCTCCTCGATCCGATGGCCGACTGGCTGCAAGTGTTCGGCGCCCACGTCGTACATCGCGCAGCCAAGGCCCGCGCCGTTGCATCGGCCGCGGACTTGCTCGTACGCAAGGCCGATCTCCAACTCGCCTTGTTAGGCGGCGGCAAACATGAATCGCCCGAAAGGCGGCGCTTCGCCTACATCGACAAGCAGCAATTCTCCGCGCTGGCGATTGTCGGCGGCTACGAGGTGCAGGGCCGCCTGCACTTACAGGCCAAACGAGACCCGATCCGCCTGCTCGCCGAGTTAGGTTCATTTATTCCGCTGACGGACGCGACCGTCTCGTACGCCGGTCCTCGCGAGGATAAACTCGATGCGGAAGTGGCCATCATTAATAAGACGGCCGTTAGCGCCTTGTCCGTCGGCGAACCGGTCGCACGCCCTCTACCTGCTGGCACGGCTCCCGATTCCGCCGGCAAGCGCGAATGAGCTCGGCAAGCGGCAGTCGCCCCGGCTTGCCCTGTTCCCGGCTGCGCGATAGCTTGTTGAGAGAATCTCCTCGATTTCGACATTCCGCCTTTCCTGATTCCCTTGCGTGCCGCCGATCTCAATCTCGAATCGCTGTTGGCCTCCGGCTTTCTGTGCGCCGTCGAACATTATCCTTCGCTCGGTTCGACGAACGATTATGCGCGCGAGACGGCGGCCGCAAGCGGCGGCGAGTTGCCGCTGCTGATCATCGCCGACGAACAGACGGCCGGACGAGGCCGCGGCGCCAATCGCTGGTGGACCGGAACTGGCAGCCTGGCCTGCAGTCTGCTTTTCGACCCGGCGGCGGCCGGCATCGAGCGGAGGTACTTCTCCATGATCCCGCTGGCGGCGGCCGTCGCCATCGCAGAAACCGCCGCCTCGCTGGCCGCCGGGCAGGCGGCGGGCATCCATTGGCCCAATGACGTGTTCGTAGCCAGCCGCAAGCTGGCGGGCGTGCTGGTCGAAGCGCTGCCCGACGGGCGCCACATTCTCGGCTTCGGCTGCAATGTCAACAACTCACTCGACCAGGCGCCGGACGAACTGCGAGCGATCGCCACGTCGCTGGTCGATCTGACGGCCCGTACGCACCATCGCACGGCGGTGCTGCTTGGCGTGCTGGAGCGATTGCAGCAGCGACTTGAACAGCTTGCCGAACGGCCCGAGACGCTCGGCCAGCGCACCGATGAACTCTGCCTGCAGCGCGGCCGCGAGTTAATCCTGCAGAGCGGCAATCGGCGCTCGACCGGCCTCTGTGCCGGCATTGCGCCCGACGGCGCGTTGCTGCTGGAAACGCCCCACGGCTTAGAGACGCACTACTCCGGCGTACTACTGCACCAGCTCGACGTCGCCAGGAGAGTGACTTCCGCTCGACCGGCGGCAACGCAAATAACGGCGACAGCGTTTCCAAGCAGCAGCCCGGCCGCTTAGTCCCACCACCACTGGCCTTGGCCAGTTGGTCGAGCTTGGATCTTCTGGCGAGCCTCGGCGACCTTGCCCCCTTCGTCCGGCATGACGTTTTGCGACTGCAAGGCCCTGGCGGCCTCGATCTGCACGCCGCCGCCGATGGGCGTCATCAGCCGGTTGCCTTTCCAGACGGCTGGTCACGGCCGAGGCGACCTGCAGCGGGGCATGGTACGTTTCAACCGGGAACCGGCTTTCGTCGCCCAACAGCGCCCATGTCCCAGCCCGCCTTGGCGTAGAAGTCCTGCTGCTGGATGTAGGCCGCCGCCACCGCCATGTCGATCAGGTTCCGCAACTGAGCGTAAACGGGCGACCGCGCGGCCAGCTCGGGATACTTCTTCGTGAAGCTCGTCGACGAACGCCTGGCTGGCACGGCTGGCGCGGCCCGCTTGCGAACGCTGACCGTCGGCCGCCACCAACTCGTCTTCGCCGATCAGCTTCACCCCGTCAGCCCACCATCTCCATCGCCAGGCCGTCCTCGCTCACCCGCACGCACTCGTAGTCCGGCATGAAGTACCAGCGGAGCAGCGCGTTGCGACGACGCTCGCCGGGTCGGCCCTGGCGACGTAGGTCACCAGCTTCGCACCGGCGGCCGCTCCAGCGCCGATGCCGATCAGCTTCATCCGGTAGTCGGCCTCGACCATCACCTGGGCGAAGTGCGTCTTCGGCGAGACGCCCGCACGCTCACCTTCTGCAAGCCGAGGCTCGTCCGCAGCCCATCGACAAGGAACTGCGCGTCTGCGCCGGCGTCGCGTGCGGCCGACGGTAGCCAGAAACTGCTGCATCTTGGCCAGCCCTTCGGGCGTCGGATCGATCGAGCAGCCGATCACCGGCGCCTTCGCCTTGCCCGGGCGGGAACGCCCGCAACGCCACGACCAGGTCCTGCAGTTCCAGCACCGGCCGCCCGCTGTTGATGCCCACGATGCGGCCCGCCAGATCGGTCGACCCAGCCTTCCGCCGGACCGGCGATCACGATGTCGCCCGACTCGGGATAGAAGAACACGTACTGAATGCGGATCAGCCCGGCCAGGTAACGCATGTCGTCGGGCAGCGGCGACCGCCGGCGCGAGTTCTTCCAACGCCTTTTCCAGCCGGTTGAGCGAGATTTTTCGCAACGCGCTCTCCTTGCCCAGTTCGGCGTTCATCGCTCGCTGCCCAGCCATGCGCTTCTGCTGGCTGAGTTGACCGCTCGGGTCGCCCATGAGTTGCTTGTGCATCACGCCGTCGGCGTCGACATAGCACTTCAGCAACCGGCTGGCGTCGATGCCGACCCCGGCAATGCCGGAACCGCCGCCAGTGCCGCCGAAGTGGTCTGAGCTAACGAAGTCGACGCGGCGCCCAGCGCCGCAGTCAGGGCGAATGCCAGAAACGCCCGCGCGAGATGGGTAAGTGCAAACATGAGAGTGGCTCTCCTTGAAGAACGGCGACTAACCAGCATGTCCTCCGTCCTTTGATTTGGGTGAGCATCTCAAATCAGGGCAGGAAGCCCGAAGTGCCAGTGCACGTTCAGAAGTAACTACCTTCCCGATCCTACCCGCGCAATCAAAATCGAGCAAGGAAATGAAAAACGAGGCAGAAAGCCGGAGGCGTCGGTTCCGGACGAGTCGACGCGTCGATAGCGTCGCGAATCGACGAGGCTGATTTCGCCGCGGTCCGGGGCGCCGCTTCCGTTCTCAGCAACCATCGACGCTAGAAGCGAATGCGGTGACGTATACGGGCCCGGCGCGGGCCGCAATGCTTGCGGCTTACGTCACCCAGGGGACTCACGTCCCCGCTCGCCGTGCGGCGAGCGTTTCCACAGTAGCAGAGCGGCCAACGGAGCGTGCCCGCTTAGTCCCACCACCACTGGCCGGGCTTGAGATGATCGAGCTGGGTCTTCTTGCGGACGTCGGCGACCTTGCCCCCTTCGTCCGGCATCACGTTTTGCGACTGCAAGGCCATGCCGGCCTCGATGTGGACGCCGCCGCCGACGGGCGTCATCAGCCGGTTGCCTTTCCAGACGCTGGTCACGACCGATTCCACCTGCGCCGGGGCGTAGTGCGTTTCGACCGGGAACCGGCTCTCATCGCCCAACAGCGGCATGTCCCAGCCCGACTTGCCGTAGAAGTCTTCGTGCTGAATGAAGGCCGCGGCTACCGCCATGTCGATCAGGTTCCGCAGTTGAGCATACACGGGCGAGCGGGCCGCCACGTACGGATAGTACTCGGTGAAGCTCTTGGTGAACGCCATGCTGGCGCGGCTGGCGGCGCCCGATTGCGAGCGCTGGCCGTTGGCGGCCACGAATTCGTTTTCGCCCACCAGTTTGACGCCCCAGCCGACCATCTCCATCGCCTGGTGATCTTCGCTTACGCGCAAGCACTCATAGTTGGGCATGAAGTACCAACGCTGCAGCGCGTTGCGATTGGCGGTTGCCGGGTCGGCCTTGGAGATGTACGTCACCAGTCGCTTGTAAGGGGGCTTTTCGGCGCCAATGCCGATCAACTTCATCCGGTAATCTGCCTCGACCATCACCTGGGCGAAATGCGTATTCGGCGAGACGCCTAGCACGCTCACCTTCTGCAAACCCAGGCTGCTCCGCAGCCCGTCGACGATGAACTGCGTGTCGGCCGGCGTCGCATTGCCGCCGACCGAAGCCAGGAACTCCTGCATCTTGGCCAGCCCTTCGGGCGTCGGATCGATCGAGCAACCGATCATCGGGCCTTCGCTCTTGCCCGGGCCGTAAGCCCGCAACGCGACGACCAGGTCTTGCAGTTCCAGCACCGGCCGGCCGCTGTTGACGCCGACGATGCGGCCGGTCAAATCATCAAACCAGCCTTCCGACGGACCAGCCAGCACGATGTCGCCGGAGTCCGGGATAGAAAAACACGAACTGAATTCTGGTCAGCCCGGCCAGGAAACGCATTTCATCCGGCAAGCGGCGGCCGCCCGCGGCGAGTTCTTCCATCGCCTTTTCCAGCCGGTTGAGCGAGATCTTTCGCAGCGCGCTCTCTTTGCCCAGCTCGGTGTTCATTGCCTGGCGTCCGGCGGCCCGCTTCTGCTGGCTGAGCTGGCCGCTCGGGTCGCCCATGAGCTGTTTGTGCATCACGCCATCGGCATCGACATAGCACTTCAGCAATCGGCTGGCGTCGATGCCAACTCCGGCAACGCCTGAGCCGCCGGCCGCCGTGCGCCGCCCGAGGTGGTCTGGGCGAAAGTCGTCGATACTGCACCCAGCGCCACAGCCAGGACCAAGCCCTGCAAGACCCGCGCGGCGGGCAGTCGTGCGAACATGAGCATTGCTCTCCTCAAGACGGCGAAAACTGTCCGGTACGCCCCCATCAGTCAGCCCGGAAAGGGCTTCGAGATGGGGGCGATTGATGGCTCGTAAAGCGCGATCGAGATCAGGAACCGACCCCGAATCGTCCTTCGATCTTAGTCAGGCCAACTAGTCAAAGCAAGAAAAATAGGCAAGAAGTGCAACCTGGCGGAGAAGGGGGGATCGGCCAAACGAAAGTCGGCAAAAGAGCCGAAAATGCCGCCTGCAAGGGTGCGACCGGGCCTTGGCGGCAGCCAGACGCCCTCCGCGCGGCCCCCCAGGGGCCGTCCCGCTCCGTCGTGCAGTAGCCGGAAGCGGGACCGGAAATGGGGATGGTCAACTTCGACCCGGAAACTTCAGAGCGAACGCCCAAACGGAAGCCGGCGATTCCCGTGCCGACTTCCGCGTTCCGAATTCCGAGCTCGCCAAGACGCCCAATCTCGTCCGGCAAAAGTTGGCGCGGCAACTTTGCCGGGCGAGTCGATGCACCGCGTCTGGCCGCCTTGTAGATTGGCGTCCAACGTTTGGCGAAGCAGAGCAAGCAGCCTACTCGTCCGCCTTGTCGTCCTTTTTACTCCTCGTCCTTGTCGCCTTCGTCCTTGCTGGCTTCCTTCTCGCCGGAATCGTCCTGCTTGGCTGCTTCCTTGGCGGACTCCTTTTTGGCAGGCTCTTCCTTCTTGGCCTCTTCCTTCTTCTCGGCCTTCTCTTGCTTGGCGGCGGGCTTCTTCTCGGCCGGCTTCTTCTCGGCCGGCTTGGCGGCCGAGGCTTCCGGTTCGCCGACGTGCCGCGGCTTGTATTCATGGTCGCGTTGCCGCAACACCTTGGCCTCGACAATCTTGTCGGGCTCTTTGTTGGTGGGCATGCCTTCGGCGCCTTCGGTGCGCTGGATCCCGGCGAGCACGTCCATGCCCTTGATGATGCGGCCGAACACGGTGTGCTTGCCGTTCAAGTCATAGCCCGAGGTGGGACCCGAAGGACGGAACATCATGAAGAACTGCGAGCCGCCGCTGTCGCGGCCGGCGTGGGCCATGCTCAGGCTGCCGCGGAAGTGCATGCGACGCTCGGGCTTGTAGCACTCGCACTCGATGTTGTACCCCGGCCCGCCCGTGCCGTTGCCTTTGGGATCGCCCCCTTGGGCCATGAAGTGCGGGCAACACGCGGTGAAAGTTCAAGCCGTCGTAGAAGCCCTTTTCCACCAGGCTGATGAAATTGGCCACCGTGTTGGGAGCTTCGTTCTCGAACAATTCGATCTCGATGTCTCCCTGGGAAGTCTTCAGCAACACGCGGGGCAGGTCATCGGCCTTGGCTTCGGCGGCGCGAAGCTCGGCCTCCTTTTCCCATAGTTCCTGGCATTCGTCGATCTTGCTGAGAAAGGTCTGCCCGGTACTGTCCAGCGCTGGCCTTCTGGGCCTTGTTCAAGTACTCCTTCGCCTTGTCGAACTGGTTGGTGCAGAACGCGGAGACGCCGGCGACGTTGTAAACCCGCGGATTGTCATAGTTGTGCTTGATCAACAGTTCGGCCTGTTTCAAGGCCGGCTCATAATCGTCCCGCTCGACCTCCTCATTCGCCAGTTCCGCCAGAAACTTGCCGATTTCCGGATCTTCGGCGGGCTCCGCATCGTAGGCGGCCTGGGCGCCGGCGATAATCTTAGGCTCCATCTCTTCGCCGCGTTTGACCAACCCGGCGTATTCGTCTTCAATTTCCTTTCGCTCGTCCGGCTTCACGCTCAGCCACTTGGCTCGCAAAGCGCGGAGTTGGGCCAACAAATCCTTCCATTCGGCGAACTGCTTCTCGAAGTCGGCTACGGCGTCGGCGCTCGCCTTGGCTGCCGGCTCTTTCGCGGCCTCTTTATCGTCTGCCGCCCGTGCATAAGGCGCCGTCGCCAAGATCATTGCCAGCACAATCCAAAACCGTCGCAACATGTCAAAGATTCCTATGTGTGAATTCGAAGACGCTTGTTTTTGCAGAGCAACTTGGGCCGCGGCCGCCGCTGCGGCGCCGCACTGCGAGCCCAAGGCTTGAACTTATCAAAATGTATCACACTCGTCAGGCCAGGGGTAAGCGCTTTCGGGACATTCCGGATGAGACGGCCGTTCCGGCGGGCGGCCGAATCAGCCTTGGGCCGTCCGCTTCGGGGCCGGCTTTTGATGGTCGCTTGCGTCGCACGGCAAGGTTGTGGCCGGCGGCGCCGGGGGGTAGGATGAGCCTGAGCGAGCCTACCCAGGCCGATGAGAATGTGAATTTCATGCGGGTTTGCCCCGCGGGGCTCGTTTCTGATTCGCACGGCCTTGGCCGTTTGCCTTCGAGGCGCCCGTCTCCGGGAGTCATGGCTCGAAAGTCGAAACCAAATTCCGAACAGGGCGATTCGCGCCGGCGCCGGCGTTCGGGGCGGAACGCCGCGGCCGCTCCGCCACTGCCCGAGACGCCGCGAGCGCCCTTGCCGCCGACGGTGCTGCGGATCATCGGCGGCGTGCATCGGGGCCGCAAACTGGAATACAGCGGCGATCCGCGCACCCGGCCGATGAAAGACCGGGTCCGCGAGGCGGTGTTCAACCTGCTCGGCCCCGACGTGGCCGGCAAGTACGTCATCGACCTGTTCGCCGGAACCGGCGCCTTGGGACTGGAAGCGCTCGAGTCGCGGCGCCGGCGCATGCACTGTTCCTGGAACGGCATTTCCCCAGCGCCGATCTGATTCGCCGCAACGCCGAAACGCTCGGCCTCGGCGGCCAGATCGAAGTGCTGCCGGCCGACACCTTCATCAACTTTCGCCGGGGAGTGAAGCTCAGCCCCGCGGCCGAACGGTGCGCCTGGGTCGCGTTTTGCTCGCCGCCGTATGAGTTCTACGTCTCGCGGCGCGACGACCTGCTGGAACTGATCGGCAAACTGCTGGAAGCCGCGCCGGCGGGCAGCCAGTTCGTCGTGGAGGCAGACGAACGTTTCGACTTCGGCGAGTTGCCGCAGGCCGACGATTGGGACGTGCGAGAGTATCCGCCGGCCTATGTCGGCGTACTCGAAAAGCCTTCGGTCAACTGACGAGGACGCTTGCCATGGACGTGCACAACATCGACGAGGCGCCCGCTTTCATCACGCTGGACGGTTCGGAGATTCGCGAGTTGCTCGCGCACCGCAACTCGGCGATCCGCAACCAGAGCCTGGCCGAGGCGCGCGTGGCGCCGGGCGAAAGCACGTCGCTGCACTATCACCCTCGCACCGAAGAGATCTACTACATTCTCGCCGGCCAGGGAGAGATGCGGCTGGGAGATGAAACGCGACGGGTCCGTCCGGGCGACGCCATCGCCATTCCGCCGGGGCAGATTCATCAGATCACCAACCGCGGCCAGGAAACGCTGAAGCTGTTGTGCTGCTGCGCGCCGGGCTACGAGCACGAAGACACCGTGCTGGTCGACGGTGAAAACGGCGCGGCGGCGCAATAGGCGTTTGCTCCGGCGGCGTGATTGCGACGCTTTGCCGCGCGGCCTACACTGGCACGGGGCGGCGCACCCCGCCTTGATCCGTCTTGTAAACGCCCCCGTCTTCGTGGTGTCTGTTATGTTGATTGCCCGTGCCTGTCCGTCTCTGGCGAGCTTGTTTCTGCTGGCCTTGGCGGCGCCAGGCGTCTTCGCTCAGGAGCGACAATACCCCCGATCCTGGTTGCGCCGACGGACCCGCTTCCCGCCGAAGAGCAGCTCAAGAAGTTCCATCTGCCGCCCGGCTTTGCCATCGAACTGGTGGCCGCCGAACCGCAGATCCACAAGCCGATGAACCTGAGCTTCGACGGCCAGGGGCGGATGTACGTGACCAGCACGCTCGAGTATCCTTTCCCGGTCGCGACGGACCAGCCGGGCCGCGACGTGGTCAGCGTGTTGGAAGACCGCGACGGGGACGGACGGGCCGAGATCGCCAGGCCGATCGTCACCGGGTTGAACATTCCGATCGGCGTCACGCCCGTGGCCGGGGGCGTGATTTACTACAGCATTCCGAACATCTACCTGTGGACGGGCGACGCGGCAACCGCCGCGCCGCAGCCGGGCGGTTCCGCCGCAAAAGACAGCCGCATGCTGTACAGCAAGTTCGGCTTTCGCGACACGCACGGCATGGTCAGCTGGTTCACGCCTTGGCTCGACGGCTGGATCTACTGCACGCACGGCTTCTCGAACTCTTCGGATGTGCGCAGGCGACCGACGGCCCGAGCATCCGCATGAACTCGGGCAACACCTTCCGGATTCGCGCCGATGGCAGCCGGGCGGAACAAGTCACGCACGGCCAGGTCAATCCGTTCGGCCTTTCGCTTCGATCCGCTCGGCAATCTCTACTCGGCCGACTGCCACACGTTGCCGATCTATCATACTGCTGCGCGGCGCCTGGTACCCCAGCTTCGGCAAGCCGCACGACGGGCTGGGCTTCGGCCCGACGATGATCAACCACAACCACGGCTCGACCGGCATCGGCGGCGTGGCCTACTATGCGGCCGACCACTTTCCGCCCGAGTATCGCGATACGGTGTTCATCGGCAACCCGGTCACCGGGCGGGTCAATCACGACCGCTTCGAGCCGCACGGCTCTTCCTACCAGGCGATCGAGCAACCCGACTTCATCACCTGCGACGACCCTTGGTTTCGTCCAGTGCATCTCAAGCTCGGTCCTGACGGCGCACTCTATATTCCGATTTCTACAACAAGATCATCGGCCATTATGAAGTGCCGCTGACGCATCCGGGCCGCGACCGGTTTCGCGGACGCATCTGGCGCGTCGTCTACAAGGGCCCCGACGGCAAAGCGCCGCCGCCGCGGATGGACCATCTCACGCAACTGCCAGCGGATGTACTTATCGAACGGCTGGGCGATGCGAACCTGGCGGTCCGGGCGCTGGCCAGCGAAGAACTGGCGCAGCGCACGCCGACGCGTTGCCGCTGGACAAGTTGCTGCCCGACGACGCAAGCGAGACGGGCGCCGGCGCGCGCCCATGGCCTGTGGCTGGCGGAGCGCCGCACGCCGGGCGGCTTGAGCGACGAGTCGGTCGAGCGTCTGGCGGCCGATCCATCTCGCCTGGTCCGCGTGCATCTGCTCAAGGCGCTGGCCGAGCGAGAGAACTGGTCAGACTCCGGCGGCAAGCTCGACGTGGCCGGCCTGATGCGAAGTAAACTGTCCGACGACGACGCCTTCGTGCGCCGCGCCGCGGCCGATGCGCTGGGACGTCATCCGCAAGTCGAATCGATCGAGCCGCTGTTGGCATTGTGGTCCGGCCGCCGGCGGATGACACGCATTTGATTCACGTGGTTCGCATGGCGTTGAGAGACCACTTGCTTTCGCCCGGAATGTACGAGCAGGCGAAACCTTTACTGGACGGCCGCGCAGCGGATCTGGCCCGGCTGGCCGACGTCAGCTTGGGCGTACGGACGGCCGATTCAGCGGCGTTCTTGCTCGCTTATCTCCAGTCGAATCCCAACAACGACGGGCGTCTGCCGGAGTATGTTCACGACGCTGCACGCTACTTGCCGCCCGAGCGGGTTGCCGCGCTTGTCGACTGGACGATCGGCCGCTCAACAGCCGACTTGCCGTTAGCCCAGCGGTTTGCGATGGCTCTCAAACGAGCCTCGCAAGAGCGGCTGTTGCCGCTGCCTGAAGCATTTCGCGCTTGGGCGGTGCAAACGACGAGCAGGCTGCTCGCCAGTTCCAAGCTCGAGCGGGTAAAAGCCGGACTCGAGCTGGCTCAAGAGCTGGCCGCCCGGGAACTGTTTGACGCGTTGGCCGATATCGCGTCATCGTCGGACGACCGCGTTGCCGAGTTGCGGCCCGCCGCCATCGACGGTTGCACGGCGAGCGACCGCGAGAAGTCGATGGAGCTGTTGAGCGGCATTCTGGGCGACCTGAAGGAACCGATGCCGCTGCGGCAAAAGGCGGCCGCCTCTCTGGCGAACTTGGGCTCCGGCGCCGCCCGCAACGCGCTGGTCAAGCAGTTGCGGATTGCCTCGGATCGCCTGGCCATTGAAATCGCCGCGGCTCTGGCGGCAAAAGCCGATGGGGGAGAATTGTTGCTAACGGAAATCGCCGCCGGCAAGGCCTCTCCACGATTGCTGCAAGAGCCGGCAGTACAGCAACGGCTCCGCGCGGCCAACGTTCGAGATCTCGCCGCGCGGCTCGACAAACTGACGGCCGGGCTGCCGCCGGCGGACGAGCGGATCGTGCAATTACTCGCTGAGCGGCGCAAAGGGTTTGGAGCAGCCAAGCCGGATGTCGAGTCAGGCAAGGCCGTGTTTCAAAAGACGTGCGCCGCCTGTCATCGCCTTTCCGGCCAAGGCGGCAAGGTCGGACCGGACCTGGATGGGGTCGGCTTGCGCGGCCCAAACCGCTTGATGGAAGACATGCTCGATCCCAGCCGCAACGTCGACCAGGCCTTTCGCAGCACGGTGCTCAATACTTCCGACGGCCGCACGTTGAGCGGCCTGCTGCTGCGCAACGAAGGCGCCGTGCTGGTACTGGCCGACGCACAAGGTAAGGAAGTGCGGATCCCTGAGTCGGACGTTGAAGAACGGGCCGTCACCAGCCTTTCACCGATGCCCGGCAATGTGGCCGACCTTGTTCCCGAAGCCGACTTTTATCACTTGCTGGCGTATCTGCTCGAACAGCGGGAGAAGCAGTGAGGCGTGGACGAGGTAAGGGAGATAAACAGCGTCCATATCCAACCGCTCGAGGGGCCGCGGTTCTATGCAATCAACGGCAGCGATTCAAACCGCCGCCCCAGCACGGCTTCGCTGGGGCAGCCGAGCCAGCCGTCGAGCAACGTGGCGTAAAGCCGGCGGAAATCGGCGTTGAACTTCAAATCGCCTTCGCCGTCGAGATCGTCGAGACTCGGCTGCGCACCGATCAGGCCGCCTGCAGCTCGACCGCCGGCCAAAAAGACAGGCGCGGCCGTCCCATGGTCGGTCCCCTGGCTGGCGTTCTCGTGTACGCGGCGGCCGAACTCGGAGAAGCAGAGCACAAGCACGCGATCGAGATGCCCGCGCTGGGCCAGGTCGTCGATGAACGCGCTGAGCGAGGCGGAGAGCTGGTTCAACAGCGCCGCGTGGGCGGCCAGTTGGCTGGCGTGCGTATCGAAGCCGTCGAGCGAAACATAATAGAACCGCGTGCTCAGCCGGGCGTCGATCAGTTGGGCGATCTGTTTCAGCTTTTCCGCCAATGCAAAGTTCGGGTATTCCGCGGCGCTGCGTTCTTCTTTCAACGCCTCCTGCACCTCGGCGCTGGAAGAATAAGCGTTCAATGTGCTGCGGCGCAAAAAGTCCAGCAGCGGCGTCGCATCGGGCCGCGCCGCTTCGGCCAACTGGCTCAACGACGCCAGCGGCACGGCGCCGCCGTTGGTCTGCAATCGAAAGCCCGCCATCGACTCGATCGAGGGGACCGGCGTGCGCTGGCTGACCAGCGCCAACGGCAACTGCGAGCGGCCCAAGTGCAGCGCCGGCACGTCCTGGCCGGCCTCGCGCGGGTCACCATCCAGACAGCGCCCCAGCCAGCCATCGCTCTTGTCTTCGCGCTCAGGCCGGGCCGTGTGCCAGATGTCCATCGAGCGAAAATGCGAGCGGTCCGGGTTGGGGTAACCGACGCCCCGCACGATCGCCAGGCGCTGTTGTTCGTACAGCTTCTTGAAGCCCGAGAGTTGCGGGTGGAGGCCCGTCTCGTCGTTCAGTTTCAAAATCTGAGCATCGGGAATCCGCAGCGCGATCCGGTTTCGGCCGTAGCCGTCCTGCCCGAAGGGAATAACGGTATTCAAACCGTCATTGCCGCCGCTAAGTTGTACGACGACCAGGATGTTGTCGCTCAAGCTGCCGGCCTTCTCAGCGGCGGCCTCGGCGCTGCGAGCCAGAAACGCCGGCACGGTTGCGCCGACCGAGAGCAGGGCGGAGGAACCGAGCGTGTTCTGCAAAAACGTTCTTCGCGTGGTGCGCATGACGGCGGTCCTGCGAGATAAGGCTTCGATACGGTCGTTCGATAAACTTACGTCAGGCTAATTGATACTCAGGCAGCGTGGCGACGGCTTGCACGAGCCGCGCCAGGCGTTGCGGCCGGTTGTGCTCGTCGTCGCCCGCGGCAATGGCGGCCAACTGCACGTAAACGGCATCGGGCAGCGGACAGGCAAGCAGCAACTCGGCCGCGCGGCGGCTGACGGCGGCCGGTTCTTCCGCTCCGCTCAGCGCGGCTAGACGATCGAGCGCGGGTCGCGTTTTGTAACGGCCGCCGCGATCGGAGAGCAGGCCCCAGACCAGGTTCGCACGGCCGACCAGCGTGGCGGAGTTGATCCAGGCGGCGCCACCGTCCCAGCCTTTGACGTTCGGCGGATAGAACACGGCTTGGCCCAACTCGCGCAGATCGTCGGCCAGCGCGTACGCGTTAACGGGCGACTCGATCGCGCAACAAGCCGATGGCGAACTCCACGGGCGACTTGATCCGCTGACGAACGGCAAGAGGCGAGTAAAACAGCTTCGAGCTTAAGATCGTCTTCAGCAGCCAGCGGATGTCGTAATCGTGCTGGCGGAACCCGGCGGCAAGCGGTTCGAGCAGCGCGTCGGTCGGCTCCTCGGTTTCGCTGACCAGGTAGCGGAACAGCTTGCGCACCAGGAATTGCGCGGTCGCCGGCTGTTCGAGCAGGATCTTGAGGACGTCGTCGCCCGTCCAGGCGCCCGCATGGCCGAGCACGCGCTTCTCTCCCTCGTCATGCTGATAACGATTAAAGCGAAACGTTTCTTGCCGCAATTCCCAGCCGGTAAAGGCCCGGGCGGCTTCTTTGATATCGTGTTCGGAGTAATGCCCGCGTCCCAGGCAGAACAACTCCATGACTTCGCGGGCGAAGTTTTCGTTCGGGTGCGCTTTATGGTTGGTCGTCGAATCGAGCCAGACGAGCATGGCCGGATCTTTCGAAGTCTCGTCCAACAACGGCGCAAAATGGTCCAAGGCATGTTTGCGCAGCACAGCGTGTTGTGCGAACATCATCCGTGCATCCGTCACCTTGGCCGCCGAAGTGGCGAAGTGACCGTGCCAGAAGAGCGTCATCTTCTCCTGCAGGGGGTGCGGCGAGCGCAACATCGTGTGCAGCCACCAGGCCCCCAGGTTGCCGGCGTTGCCCGAGGCCAGCAGCGCCGCAACCGAACGCTTGGCGTCGGCATAGAACTCCTGGCTGCCTGCTTCGCCGGCCAGCAATCGCTCGACCGTCGGCCGGCAGCCGTCGGCGGTTGCCTGTTCAAGCTGAGCCCACGACGCGCCAAACCCCGCTCGACGGAACAGATGGGCCGCCAGTTCCCGCGTCCATGGGGTTTGGGCGGCGTCGTACGGACTCCAAGCCCACGCGGGGTCGAGTTCTGACAACGAGTTCGAGGGCCGTACGTTGTTTGAGGGTGCGCCACTGGCGCCTTCCGATCGACAGCCATGCTTTCTCCAGCCTCGCGAGCAAGCCATTTGCGGGGGGGCAGGCTCCCCGGGCCGCCCGAGCGAAAAATCGAAACGGCGACGCCGACCAGCAAAGATCGCACCGCCAACGATCAATACGCCCTACTATACCAGCCGGGCAGACAACGGGTTTCAAGCATTTTGTCATGGCTTCTGACCAGACCATTTTGGCGGCGCGGGCGAAAGCATGAAACCCGGGGGGCCTGCGCCGGGTATTGACCTTCGAATCCGTCCCCCCAACAACTGCGGCTGCCGCCGCGCACGCCGTTTGGCATTTCCGCCCTTCATCCTGCGAGTCGACCCAGTCATGAACAACTCGTCCTGCATTCGCCGCGTCGTTTCCCGCTTTGCGCCGCTGGCGGCCGTCTTGGCACTCGCCGTGCTAATCGGCGCCTCCCCTGCGGTAACGCAGGCCGCCGATCCGCTGCATCTGTTGCCCAAATCGGCCGCCGCCTATGTCGAAATCACGCGGCCCGAGGCGCTCATCAGTCCGCTGCTGGCGCCGCAGACCGTCGAGTTGCTCAAAGGCATCGACGCCTATCAGAAATATCTTCAGTCCAAGGAATATGGCGAACTGCAGGGCGTGGTCGGCTTGCTTGAAGCGAAGCTCGGCGTCGACTGGCAGGCCGGATTGCGAGATCTTGTCGGCGGCGGCATTTATCTGGCGTTCGATCCGGCAGACAAGGCGGCGGTGTTCGTCGTCCGCAGTCGCAAGCCCGAGTTGCTGAAGCAGCTCCACGAGAGCCTCATCGAATTGATCGAAAGCGACGCCGAAGCCAAATCGAAACCGTCGCCCGTCAAATCGAAAGAATATCAGGGCGTCACCGGCTGGCAATTCGGCCCCGGCGAAGTACACGCCCTACTCGACGACCTGCTGGTCGTCAGCAACAAGCAGGAGGCGCTGAAGGCGGTGATCGACCGCTACGGAGATGCATCGGCTCAGGGGCTCTCCGCAGCGACTGCTTTCGAACAGGCTCACGGCAAACAGCCGGCCGAGGCGCTCGGCTGGGCCTGGGTCTCGCTGGAAGTCGCGCGCCAGTCGCCCAAGCTGCAGAAAGCGTTGGACGGACCGAGCGACAATCCGCTGATTGAACTGCTGATCGGCGGCGTGCTCGACGCCATGAAGCGGGCGCCGTTCGCCACCGCCGGACTGTCACTGGAAGGAGGCAAACTCCGGCTGCGGGCGGAATTGCCGCGCGACGCGGCGAAGACCGCCGCCACGCGCAGCCTGGTATTTTTCCGACAAAGGCGAGCAGCAAGCGCCGCTCGCCTTGCGTCCGCCGCAAACGATCGCCGCGTTCGGCCTGTTCCGCGATCTGGCCGGGCTGTGGCTGGCCCGCGACGAACTGTTCAATGAGAAGGTTACCGCCGGTTTCGCCCAAGCCGACACGCAGCTAGGCTTATTTTTCTCCGGACGAGACTTCGGCCCGGAAGTGCTTGGCGAGCTTGCTCCGCAGTTGCAGTTCGTCGTCGCGCGTCAGGAATTCTCGCCCGAGCAGCCGATTCCGGCCTTGAAACTGCCGGCGATGGCCCTGGTGCTGCGAATGAAACATCCCGAAGAGTTCTCGACGCAATTGCTGATTGCCTATCAGAAGGTCGTCGGCCTGACGAACGTCGTGGGCGGACAGAAGGGACAGCCGCAGTTGCTGCTGGCGACGGAAGAGTACCACGGCGCCATGATCTCCAAGGCCACCTACCTGCGGGAAGGCAAGGAGGAATCCGACCAGGCGAAAGTGAATTATAACTTCAGTCCCTCCTGCGTTCGCGTCGGCGACGCGTTCGTCTATGGTTCGACCGTCGGCATCACGCGGCAAATGGTCGACCTGCTGGCGCAGACGAACGCCGCCGCTGCAACTTCCGCCAACGCCTCGCTGAGCGTCATCGGAGCGCCGCTGGCCGCCATCCTAACCGACAATCGTGAGCTGATGATCGCCCAGAACATGCTCAGCGAAGGGCGCACCCGCGAAGAGGCGGAACTGGCGATCGACACGCTGCTCAAGCTCGCGCGGCTGGCGGAGAAGGCGCAGCTCAAGCTGGCGGCAGAGCCGGAAATGCTGGCGCTGGAAGCCAGCGTGGACATCGGTCAGCCGTAGGCGTCGGGCAAGAGGCGTCAGAAACAAAGGCTGTCAAGAGACAGCCGCAGGGGCAGGCGGCTGTCTCGCCTGCGGTCGCCTTGTTCGCCCTTCACCCCTCGTCCTTGAGCAGTCCGGCGACGGTCTCGCCGACCTCTTTGTAGGTGAAAGGCTTGTCGTCGGCCCCGCCGGTCTTGAACGTCTGCGCCAACTCGCCCTGCTGGTTGTAGACGAAAATGGCGGGTACGGTGGCGATGCCCAGCTTCTCGCTCATTTCGTCGGAGGCCACGGTCGAGATCACGTTGTCAAAATCCGCGTCCTGCCGCTCAAGAAACTGGCGCACTTCGGGTTCGTGCTCTTCGGGAGTTTCCTTCTTGAGTCCCTCGTAGTCGAGGCAGAGAGAAATGCAGGCGATCTTGTCGGCGCCGTACTTCTCGTGCAGTTCCACCAGGCCCGGAAACTCCTTTTTGCAGGGCTCGCACCAGGTGCTCCAGCAATCCATGACCACGACCTTCCCCTCGTGGCTCTTGATCAGTCGTTGAACCTCATCGTAATTCATGAACTGGATCTTGAGCGGCGACAGCGCCGCCGCCATGATCTCAGATTCCGACGGAACCTGGTCGACCGCGGCGGGAGCCGCCGCCTGATCGCCAGGCGCAGGCGCCGCGGGTTCGGAACAGCCGAGCGCAAACAGCAAACATGTCGAGGCCGTGAGCAGTCGCGTAAACAAGCGCGTCATGAGAGGAGCTCCAAGGGGTAGGCGAACAAGGGCGGGAGGGAATCGGCCGGATGTGGTGTCGACTCTTAGTTTCGGAACGCCACAAGCTGTAGGATGGGCATTGCCCACCGGCGCTTCATGGTGGGCAATGCCCACCCTACAAAGACTTCAAATACTCGATCAGGTCCTTTAGTTCCGTCTCGCTCAACTCGCCGCGGCCCGTCACCTTGTCGGGGTTATGAGGCCCGCTGAGCACTTGCTCGAGACTCTTGCCGCGGCCGTCGTGCAGCAGGCGGACGCGATAGTAAACGCCGACGAGCGAGGGCGTGTTGTAGCCTTCGTACTCGTCCCGCGGGCTGCCGAGGCCGACGTCGTGAATTTTTCCGTCGGTGAAGTAAGGTCCGCTATGACAGTTGATACAGCCGGCCTGCTGGCTTTCGAACACCGCCTTGCCGCGCGCGGCCGCGGCGGTCAGTTCGCCCTTCGCACTGCGATACGGGCTCGGCGCCGGCTTGAGCTGCGAGAGATACGCGGCCAGCGCGTGCACGTCGTCGTCGCTCGGCGTCGGACCGAGCATCGTCTCGGTCAGGCTCTTGCGCATCGCGGCTTCCAGATCGGTCTGCCAGCCGTGCCACGTCCAGGGCGGCGTCTTGGACACGTTGCGCAGCGACAGCACCGTCTTGAACGTCTGCCACGAACCATCATTCTGCGTGTCCATCGCCACGGCGTTGGTCGCGCCTTCGTAATGGCAACTGTGACAACTATACCATTGGTCCAGGCTGCGCCGGCCGTCGTAAAAGATCGCCTCGCCCCGCCGCACCAGCGAAGCGTGCCCGGGCCCGCCCAAGCCGATCGCCCGCACGACCTTTCGCTCGTCGAGATCGACGACCTGCACCTCGTTGAGCAGGTAGTTGGCCACGAACACGCGGCGGTTGTCGCGACTGATCCGCAGCCCCATCGGACGGCCGCCCAGCGGAACGCGGTAGAAGCGGTTTTCATCGAAGGCCAGTTGCGGATCGATGTGGTCGCCCGGGCCGCCATAGTCTTGCAGCGCGAGCCCTTGGGTCCGATAGACCAGCAGCTCGTGCGTGCCCGAGGCCGAAGCGACCAGCCAGGCCTTGTCGTGCGTCAGTCCGATGCCGTGCGGGTCGCTGACCGCCTCGCCGCGAGGGTCCAGCGTCATGGCTTCGCGGCGAGCTTGTTCGTCGAGCCGGACGCGGGCAATGCGGCTGCCCAACACCCAGCCCAAGCGGATATTGCGGGCGTTGATCGGGTTGTGCCGGTAGACCATCCAGGGGAAATAGGCGTACTTGCCGTCGGAGCTGGTCTGCAAGTGGCCGACATTGATGCCTTGGATGTGTTCTTCAAACGCCAGCGTGCGCGTCGCCGTATCGACGACGGAAATGCTCTGATCGCCGCTCGTGCCGACGGCCAAACGGCTGCCGTCAGGGGTGAGCGCCAGGTAGCGAGGCCAGCGGCCGACTTCAATTCGCTCCGCGACAACGAGTCGATCCAGGTCGATGACTGCCACTTCCGCGGCCGCCTGCAAGGCCGCGTAGGCCAGACGGCCGTCGGGCGAGATCGCAATGCCCACCGGTTCGAAGCCGACCTGCACTGAGCCGGCTCGACTCAGCTTGCCGCTTTCGAACGCAAACGCGTCCACCGCGCCGGCATCAGTCGCCGTCACGAGCAAACGGCTGCCGTCAGGCGAGAGCGCCAGGCTGCTCGGCCGGCGCCCGCACGGAACTTCGCCGACGACGCGCCCCTGATCGACATCGATCAACGAGACCGTGTCGGAAGGTTTGATTGACGACGAACAACCACCGTTCGTCCTTTGACAAGACGAGATCGACCGGCGAGCGATCCTCGGCGGCAGCCTGGCTGCCGACCGGCTCGGCGGCGAGGCGCTTTGCAGGACCAGGCGGCGCCGGCTGCCACGATCAGCGCGGCGAGGCAAGACAACCGTTCGTGCGTGAATCTCATGAGCGACAGCCTCTCGTTCGCATCCGCTCGTCTCGTCAGAAGCGCCCCTGCTTTGCGCTTCCTATCCTAGCCCGCCCGGCCAAAGCCGGGAAGCGCAACCCCTGAGCGGACGGCGATCCCCTTCGAATTGGGGCAAGAGAAATGTGACCGCACGGCGGGCTGCGCAGAATTGTGCCGGCTCGGCGCATCGGCGATATGCTGGTTTTGCTCCGCCAGGATCCGGGCTTGCCGCGGCGGTGGCCGGGGGAACCTCGCCCATGTTGCGCAACCGAGGCTCAGCCACGACTTTTCATTGTCGGCCCCTTATGAGGCGAGCAATTCGCGGTACAAGGCGCCGTGGCGCTCGATCATCTTCTCGATCGTGAACTCGGAAAGCACGCGCTGCCGCCCGGCTTCGCCCAGCCGCCGAGCGAGCGCGTCGTCGCCGAGGATCCGATTCGTCTCTTTCGCAAACGCCGCGCGGCCGCCGATCGGAACCAGGTAGCCCGTCTCGCCGGGAACCACCGAGATCTCGATTGCCGGAGATATCGGTCGCCACGACGGGCACGCCCGCGGCCATGGCCTCCATAATGACATTGGGCAGTCCTTCGTACTCGCTGCCCAGCCACAGCACGTCAAAGTGCGGCAGCAATCGCGGAACGTCGCCGCGATGGCCGAGGAAGTGGACCTTGTCTTCGATCCGCACCTGGTCTCGGTATCTCTCGAGCCGCCGGCGCTGCGGGCCGTCGCCGATGATGAGCAAATGGACGTCGTCGCGAACCACCTTGAGCAGGTCCGCGGCCCAGATCAAATCCTTCAGCCGCTTTTGCGGCCAGAGTCGGCCGACGGCGCCGATCAACCGCGAGTCGGCCGGCAAGCCGAGCTCTGCTAGCAGTTCCGCGCGGCTGACTTCGCTGGCCGGCAAGGGGCCGATGCCGTTGGGAATCACGGCGAACTTCTCGGCCGGCAGGCCATGATGAACATAAAAATCTCGCACGCCCGAGCTGTTGACCACAATCCGGTCGGTGCGTTTGGCCAGCCAGCGATCGAGGGCCAACTCGTGCCAGACCTTCCAGGGATCGACGCAGCGTTCGCCGGCCACCAGCCGCGGCGCGCCGGCGGCCAGCGCCGCTGCGCGGCCGTAACTATTGGCGGCGAACAGCCACGTATGGACCAGATCGGGCTTCAACTCGGCGATGTGCCGCTTGAGCCGCAAGAATGCGAACGGATCGAGCTTGCCCGACTTTCCGATCAGCGTGACGGGAATGCCGGCGGCTTGCACGTCGGCGGCCAGCGGGCCGAGACGCGTCAGGGCGCAAACATGCACGTCGAATTCGTCTCGCGGCAGGCCGGCGGCCAGCAGCGCAAGTTGCTTTTCCGCGCCGGAGCGGTCGAAGGTCGGAATGATTTGCAGGATGCGTTTGCTCAAAGCTTCACCGGGCGGCGGACAGGAGCCGCTCGAACAAGATCAGGTGCTGGTCCGTCATTTTAGCGAGCGAGAACTCGGCGCTCACCCGGCGGCGCGCCTGCTCGCCCAAGGTCGCGGCCTGGTCGGGATGATCCCACAAGTCGAGCATGGCCTCCGCCAGCGAGGCAGGATCGGCCTTAGCGACCAGCCGCCCGTGTTCGCCGTCGGAAACCAGAACCTCGTTGGCGGGAATGGCGGTCGCGACGACGGGCAAACCGCGGGCCATGGCTTCCAACAGCGCCAGAGACATGCCCTCTTCCAGCGAAGGGAGTACGAACAAGTTGGCGGCCGCCAGAAAGTCCTCGACGTCGTCGAAGGCCCCGGTCAGCAGCACGCGCCCGGCAAGCCCCAAGCTCTGGATCTGCTCGGTGAGCGCCTGGCGATAGCTTCCTTCGCCGACCAGCCACAAGCGGGCCTTCGGCCGGCGGCGGAGCACTTGGGGCCAGGCGGCGACGAGATGCTGCAAACCCTTCATGTCGTGCAGCCGGCCGGTGTACACGGCCAGCGGCGCGTCGGGCTCGAGCCACAGCGCCGGATCAAGCTCGGCCAGCGCCGCCCGAGCTTCTGATCGGGTGTCCAGGCCGCCGAGCGACGGAACCGGCACGCCGTTGGGAATGTAATGGATCCGCTGACGCGGATAGCCGGCCACGACCAATTCGCGCTCGATGGCCGGGCTGGGAGCGATCAAGGCGTCGGCCTGCAGGCAGCGGCGTTTGATGCGCCGCCCGAAATTGGCGTCGAGTTGCCAGTGGCAATCGCCCGACAAGCCCGCCCCTTCGGCGCGCAACGCCACCGGAAACCGCCCGCGGCGCCCTTCGCCGACGGCGGCATAAGCGCCGTGCTTGAGCATTGAAACGTAAACCAGGTCGAACCGCTCGCGATGCTGGCGCAGCCAGCGCGCAACCGAATGCATGTATCGCCAGGTGCCCCAGAAGCGGCTGGCCGGGTTTGGCAGCCGGACGACGTGTACGCCGTGATGTTCCATTTCCTGCGGCCAGTCGGACTGCCAGCGGGCCGTCAACAGCGTGACGGCGGCGCCCGCGCATGCAGTTCGGCCGCCAGTCGGGCCATGACCATTTCGGCCCCGCCCACCAACGGCCAGAAGCGGCGCGTGACCAGCACCAGCCGCAGGCTCACGTGGCGGTTCCTTCACCCAATTCGCTCGCTTCGAGCGCCGCGATATAGGGCAGGTTCCGAAATGCATCGCCGTGGTCGAGTCCGTAACCGACGACGAACTCGTTTGGGATCTCAAAGCCGATATGATCAGGTTCCATCTCGGCTCGCTGCCGGCCCAGCTTGCGCAGCAGCACGGCCGACCGGACTGAGGCCGGCGCAAGCTGCTTGAACTGCGCGATCAAAGCCCGCAACGTCTGACCCGTGTCGAAGATGTCGTCGACCAGCAGCACCTCGCAGCCGCGGACTTCCGGCAAAAGTTCGGCGTTGATCGTCAGCTTCCCGGGCGAAGTGGCGCCGGCGCGGTAACTGCGGGCTTGCACCACTCCGACGCGCAGCGGCATGTTGAGCTGGCGGATCAAGTCGGCCAGCAGCACGATACTGCCGGTCAACACGCCGATGATCGTCAGCGGCCGGTCGCCGTAATGCGCCGCCACCTCGCCCGCCAGCCGGCGCACGCCCGCCTGAACTTGCTCTTCCGTCAACAATACTCTCAATGCCGCACCTGGAACGCGCCCGAGAAAGCCCCACCATCCACCGAGCGGGCGAACGTGTCAAGCGAAAGGGCCGAGCGAGGCGCCGGGCGTCAGGCGTTTGAAAGACGAGATAGGGCATCGCGGGGGCTGCCGCGGGCGCAAGCTGGAAATAAATACGCCCGCGGCCAGTCCCGGCTGCGATGTCCTAGCGCGGCGCCTGGCCTCGACTCACCCCTGAGTCTCTGCTCGCCAGTCGAGCGCTCATGTGCGTGATCGGCAAGTCTCTCCCACTTGCCGCCCGCTGTTTCGTTATCGAACTCCGCAAACTCGGCGATTGCGGAAAAACCTTGCCGAAGCGGCAATTGTCGCCGGCCTTGCGCAGCTTGATTCGCTTGCACGGATTGTGCGGGATCGACCAGGCCAAACCGCCTCGACGGAGCCTCGGGCTTCAAGAGCCGCGCGGGTCAGCTTTCGTCTTCCTTGTCGCCGGCGCGGACAAAGCGATACCCGGCGCGGCGCACGCTGAGAAAGTGCTGCGGGGTGGCGGGATCGCTTTCGAAGTACTTGCGCAGCCGCATCACGAAATTATCGACGGTGCGAGTATTCTCCACGTTCGGCTGACGCCAGACGTGTTCCAACAATTCCGAGCGGCTGATCACCCGGCCTTCGTTGTCGATAAAGTACCGCAGCAGATTCATCTCGATCGGGGTGAGCCGCAGCTCCGAACTGTCGACCGAGGCCTCGTAGGTGTCGAAATTGATTTTGACGCGTCCGAACTCGTAGGAGCCGAGCGGTTTGCTGCTGTTGCCGGCCGGCGCTTCCTGGCGCCGCAGCAGGTTGCGGACCATGGCCAGCAGCTCTTCCAACTCGAACGGCTTTTGCAGGTACTGGTTGGCGCCGACGTTGTAACCGCGAATCCGGTCCTCGGAAAGGCTGCGGGCGCTGAGCATCAGCACGGGCACGTTGTTTTGCGCCTTGCGCAGCGTCTCGCAGACTGCATAGCCGCTCATGCCGGGCAGCATCAGGTCGAGAATCACCAGGTCGACGTCGCACGGCTCGGCTTCGAGGATCTTGAGCGCGGTCGGACCGTCGCCCGTCACGCTGGCGCGGTAGCCTTCGGCCTCCAGGTTGTATTTAATCCCGATGGCCAGATGGCCTTCGTCCTCGACGACCAGGATGTGTTTGGGCGCTTCTGTCATGATGATCTTCAAGAAAATCGGCCGTGGCGGCGCTCAACCGGCGGCGGCCCCCCAGGCCCGCCTCCGGCGGCCGGCCCGGCCGAACGATAATGTCCTCGTCTGCTCAGGTGTTTCGCTTCGGCTCGCCAAGAATTGAGGCCCCCGCGCCGCCTGCGTCAATTGCGCGCGGCCACGGCCGGCTGACTGCCGGCGGCGATACGGTCGACGGAGCGGCCCGGCAACTCGACTTCGAACACCGTGCCGGGCTGCGAACCTCGTCCGCGCACGCTCACTTTGCCTTTCATTCGTCCGACCAGGGTCCGCACGATATAGAGCCCCAGCCCCGTGCCGCTTTGCGAACGCTCCAGTTCGCTGCCCAGCCGCACGAAGCGGCCGAATATCTTGCGTCGCAGTTTGGCGGGAATGCCCGGACCGTTGTCGCTGACTCGCGTGATCGCCGTGCCGCGGCCGTTGGTCCACGACTCCACCAAAACCTGCGGCTGGGCTCCTGCATATTTAACCGCATTGTCGATCAGGTTGCGAAAAATCATTTCGACGTCGACGTGCCGCGCCCGCACCACGCAAGGCACGACCTCCACGGAAATCGTTTCCAGCGGCAGCCGGTGCCGCAGGCAAACGGTCTTCGCGCAACCCTCGAGCACCTCGTCCAGGCGGACGTCGCTCGCCTCCTGGTCCGGCGGCGCCTGGTCCAGCCGGGCCGCGTCGAGCAAGTGGTTGATCAGCGTGTCGAGCCGATCGAGATCGTCCAGCATGAAGCGGTAAAAGTCCGCCTGCTGTTGTTCGGTGACCGTGCGACGACTCAGCGTTTGCAAGTAGAGTTTCAGCGAGGCGATCGGGCTCTTCAGCTCGTGCGTTACGCTGTCGATGAAGTTCGACTGCCGCTGATTGAGGCTGATCTGCGTCACGGCGATCGTCAAGTACAGCACCACCCCGACCAGCACCAGCACCAGAAAGGTCGTGCCGACGGCCAGCAGGCTCCAGTAGCCGACCGACAGCACGATCCAGCCGACCAGCAGCAAGACCAGCAGCACGATCATCACCACGCCCAGCGTGATCGGCCAACCTACGGATCTGCGTCGCGACATGAACGGGCCTGTCTGAGGGGGGCGGTACGGTCTCTCAAGTGAGCCTATCCGCGCCGAAATCCGAGTGTCAAGCGAACCGGCGCGGCGTTCGGCCCGCCGACGCCTCCCGCCGACAGCGGGGCGCCGGGGATAGTGTCGCCGTGCAAGCCGTAGTAATCTGAGACGCATGTCCTCCACGCGGTTCGAAACTTTCGCGGAATTCTGGCCCTTTTACGTGCGCGAGCACAGCCGCCCCGCCACCCGGTTCTGGCATTTCTGCGGCACAACCTTGGCCCTGGCGCTGCTGGCCGCGGCCGCCGCGCTGCAGCTCTGGCTGCTCCTGCTGGCCGCCCCCTTATGCGGGTACGCGTTCGCCTGGCTCAGCCATTTGCTCTGCGAAAAGAACCGCCCTGCCACGTTCAAATACCCGCTCTGGTCGCTGCTGGCCGACTTCAAAATGTGGGGGCTGATCGCCTGCGGACGGCTGGGCGCCGAAATGACGCGGATCACGAGCGAAACGGACCGGATTACGGGCGAGTAAACGGTTCGTCAGGGACGGAACGTCTCGGCCGGGCCTCGCGCGGGCGCCACTCGCCCGGGTTGGGCGGCGCCAAAAGACCTTGGCCGGGATCGTTTCGGCGGCTTATCATAGTAGGCGGGCTCGACGGATCTGCACCTGAGAAACAACCATGATCGGAATTTCCGCCCGGGCCGGCTTGCCAAAGCCGGCGCCGCTTTTCGCTCTTGTCCGGCATCCGGCCGTCTGGGCTGCCTTCGGGTGCGCATGCCTGGCGGCGACGTTCGCGCCGGCCGCCGAACAGGGCCTCTCGCAAGCGGCGGCGTTGATCGAGCAACTCGACGATGCGCGGTTCGAAGTCCGCCGGCGAGCCGCGGCGCGGCTGGAAGAACTGGCCGACCGTGACGAGTGCCAGCCAGATTTGGCTGCGGCCATCCAGGAGCGCTTGCTCGACAGCGAGATTTCATTCGAGGTCCGCAGCCAGTTGGAAATGCTGCTAAAGAGACTTCCGGCGACCGCGTTGCCGGTTCCGCCGGCCGACGTAACTCCCGAGCAGATCGGCCAATTGATTCGCCAATTGGACGCGAACAAGTACTCCCAGCGCTTAGGCGCCGCGGCGCGGCTGCACTGGCTGGTCACGCGGCCGGAACTGGCCTGCCGAATCATGACGCGACTGAAAGGAACGCAGGCGGATCAGTCGCTCTCGGCTGAAGCCCGCGAACAGCGGCAGCCGGTCTTCGAAGCGGCCCGCCAGGCGTGGCTCACCAGCGATCCCAAACAGTGGCAATTGCCTGAGGTGTCGGAGGCGGAAATCAGCCGCTGGCTCGACCAGCTCACTCCCGAACCGCTGCCCGAAGAAGCTTCTTCCGAGGCTCGCCAGGCCCGCGCTTCAAGCCAGGATGCGGCCCAGCAGGAACTCCTCGACTTGCTGGCTCGCGACGATTACGTCGAGCGCGTCCAAGCCGCGCTCGCAGCGGCGGCTGGCAGAACTCGACGCGGAGAGCACAGACAGAATTCGCTTGGAAAGCCTGATCGAGATGACCCGTCCGGCAATGGTCGCCGAATACTGGGAGGAAAAGCATCACCTGGGCATCCAGCATCTGCTGATCGGCGTGCCCAGCCGATCGGAAGGCGCCCAGCGCCCGAGCCACTTCGACCAGATTAACGATTACGTCGCCCATTGCGTCAGCGGCAACTCGCTCTCGCCCGGCGAATATCCCGTAGGCGTGCTGTTCCCGCATCCGGCGGCGACTCGCGCCAACTCGCAGTTTCACCTGGTCAACCTGCCGACGCCGCGGCGGCGGATGGCCTACGAGTACCAGGTGAAGCTCAACGAAACGGTGCGGCTCCGCGAGCTAAGCGAACGGACCCTGGCGGCCATTGCCGCACAGAAACGGCCGCTGAGCGAAGCCGAACTGTGCATGGTGCAGAATCTCGACGACGGGGCGCTCTCGCGGTTCGCCGGCGCGTACTTCATGGCCGTCGGCGATCCGGTCCCGCCCGATCGCGAAGCGCAGCATCGCATGGGCCGGGCCAGTCCGTGTACCAATCTCTGCCAGGTGCTTGCCGAGTTGGGCACGCACGACGCCATTGCAGGTTTGCTGGCGGCCATCAAAGCTGAGCGATTTCCGGCGCCGACTGCGGAATCGCCTGAAAACTGGCCGTGGATCGCGGTGATGTCAATCGCCGAACGCGATCCGCGTCCGAAAGACCAGGCCTGGCTGGCCAGCCTGATCGAGCGGACCGATCCGCTGCGTCTGGAAGGCGAGAACCCGCCCGAGTTGGGCGCCACGGCCGCGGCCATCTTGCTCATGCAGCACGATATGCCGCTCACGAAGTTCGGGCTGGAATCGGCCGAAGATCGGATGCTGGCCGAGTCGGGCGCGCCCGACTATCGCTTCACGTCGCCGGATATGCGAGAGAAAGTGCTGCGTTGGTGGGCCAACCAAAAGCCGCCTGTTGCCCAAAGCGCCCGCTCTGCTCCCTAAGCTCAACTTGCGCCGTCGCGCACGCCGCACTTCGGCCTCCAAGTCGGAAGACGCTCTGGCGTTGCCTAACGGCAAGGAACTTCAAAATTCAGCCGCCTCAGCGGTCGCGGCGCACGCGCCAAGCCTTCTTTTCGTCCGCGCAGTGGCGCAGCGACGGTCCCTCGTGCGAGCGACTTGCGATCGGCAGCGCCGCGGTTCAGAATGAAGGCTGCTTTCGTTCAACAGGCAACCAAGACGGTTCTATCAATCTTTCTGAGGCTTTGACGTAATGTTGCAGCGCGGTTCTTTGCGTTTCTGGTGTTTTGCCTTCGCGGCGGCGTGGACGGTTTCGGCCTATGCGGCCGACAAGGCCGAGAAGAAGGACAAAAAAGAGTTGCCGACCTACACCGATCCTGCGGCGGCGGGCCCCGACTTTGCCGTGCAGGGGGAATACTCGGGCGAGATCAGCACGCAAGAAGGTCAGGCGAAGCTGGGCGTTCAGGTGATCGCCTTGGGCGACGGCAAGTTCCGCGCCATGGCTTACCGCGGCGGACTGCCGGGCGATGGCTGGGACAAAGAATCGGGCAAGGCGCCGGCGAGCTACGAAGGTCAGACGAGCAACGGCGTCACTTCGTTCCCTGGCGAAAAGGGACGCGGCGAAATCAAACAAGGCGTGTTGACGGTCTTCAACGCCGGCGGCGAGGCGCTGGGCTCGCTAAAGAAAGTCGAACGCAAAAGCCCGACGCTCGGCGCCAAGCCCCCGGCCGGCGCCGTCGTGCTGTTCGACGGCACGAATACTGACGCTTGGGAAGACGCCAAGATGACGGCCGACGGCTTGCTGGAGGTCGGTACGAAGACCAGGCGATCGTTCGGCAGTTGCCGGCTGCATTTGGAATTTCGCACGCCGTTCATGCCCACGGCTAGCGGGCAGGCCCGCGGCAACAGCGGCGTCTATCTTCAGCATACCTACGAGTTCCAGGTGCTCGATTCCTTCGGTCTGGAAGGCAAAGACAACGAATGCGGCGGTTTGTATAAGATCATGACCCCGCGGCTGAACATGTGTTATCCGCCCCTGTCCTGGCAAACCTACGATTTTGACTTTACCGCCCCCAAATTCGATGCGGACGAAAAAAAGGCCGCCGACGCCCGCGTCACGCTGAAGCACAACGGCGTACTGATCTACACTAACGTGGAGCTGCCAAAGCTGACTCCGGGCGGACGCGACAAGGAAGCGCCCACAGGGCCGCTCTACCTGCAGAATCACAACAACCCGGTGCACTTCCGGAATATCTGGCTGCTCGAGACCCCGTGAGTCGCAGTCAAATAAAAAACGGCCAGGCTTTCTCTCTCCCCGCGGGCTTGCCGGCCGATGAACAAGCAGACCTGACCTTGGAATGACGCAGATGCCCGGACTCCCCGAACTTGATGACGCCGCCCGGCAAGCGAAGGTCGCCGAAATCCGCCGGCAAATCGCCGCGGGCACGTACGAAACGCCCGAAAAACTGGAACGTGCGCTGGACGCATTTCTCGACCGGCTCGCCACGGAAGAACAACCGCGCGGCAAACCACGACCGAAATGACGGCTTGCGGCAGCTGGTTCTTCTGCGCGATCCGCAAAGATTTTCTCGTTCGGCCACGCTCAAATTTTTTTCGCTACAGAATCCCTTGCGCGATCCAGGACGCCGGGCGATTCGTAGACTAGAATAGCAGTATCGGGTTGCAGACCGGAAACGCGGCGGACCGGAAAAATGATGCTTGGTCATCTGATTTCCTTCGAACCCGCGACGAAAAAGTGTCGATAGATGATGCTGCCACGAGCACGATCTCTGGACAACAAACCTTCTGCCTAGTATTCCGTCGGAGGTGCCAAACCATTTAGCGTGGGCCCGGATCAACAAAGACTAGCGCTCAGCGCAGTCTGATCCGCGTTCTTCTCGCAGCGACTCCACCGTCGCAATCGGCGGAAGGTTTGAATTAAAAGCCGCGGCGAACTCGCAAGAGTCCGCCGCGGTTTTTTTATTGCGCGGCGTTGCATCCGCCCGCTGACCGCCAGCGAACCAGGCGACCGCCGGGCGCCCTGACTCTTGACCCGCCCCCGCGGTAGTGTTAGCTATATTCAAGGGTACCGCCTGCTTTCGTCCCGCCGAATTCACCCCTGCACGAGTTCGCCCATGCCCCGCTTGTCGCTCGTTTGCCGTCGCGTTCTGGCGATTTTCACTCTGGCCGCCTGCTGCTCTGGCGCCTCAAGCGCGGTTGCCGAAGACTGGCCCTGCTGGCGCGGGCCGCGCGGCGACGGCTCCAGCGAAGAGGCCGGCGTGCCGACTCGTTGGGACGGCGCCAAGGGAGAGAACATCGCCTGGAAGGTCGAGATCCCCGGCAAGGGACATGCGTCCCCGATCATCTACGGCGACCGCATCTTCCTGGTCAGTTGCGTGGAGGCGGACCACGACCGGGTTCTGCTCAGCCTCGATCGCAAGACCGGCAAAATGCTTTGGCGGCGTTCGGTGCTCAAGTCGCCGCTGGAAAAGAAGCATGCACTGAACAGCTATGCCTCCAGCACGCCCACGACTGACGGCGAACTGGTCTTTGTCACGTTTCTGGAAGGCACGAAGCAAGGCGTGGCCCAAGGCGCTAACATGGCCGTCGCCGCGTACGATTACGACGGCAACCGCAAGTGGCTGGTCCGCCCGGGACCGTTTTCCAGCGTGCACGGCTACTGCAGTTGCCCGGTGCTGTTCGAGGACAAGCTGATCGTCAACGGCGACCACGATGGCGACGCCTACCTGGTGGCGCTCGATCGCCAGACGGGCGAAATCGCCTGGAAGACGCCGCGCGAGAACAAGACCCGCAGCTACTCCACGCCGATCATCCGCGACATCGACGGCCGCACCCAGATGATCCTGTCGGGATCGCTCTCGGTGGCCAGCTACGACCCGCGCACCGGATCTCGGCACTGGATTATCGACGGCCCGACCGAGCAGTTCGTGGCCTCGATGGTCTACAACGGCAAGTACCTGTTCATGACGGCCGGCTTTCCGGAACATCACATTCTGGCCATTCGCCCTGACGGCCGCGGCAACGTAACCGACACGCACATCGTGTGGCGGACCAAGGAAAACACCTCGTACGTCCCTTCGCCGGTCGCCGTGGGCGACTACTTCCTGATCGTCTCCGACGCCGGCATTGCCAGTTGCTACGAGGCCGAAACGGGCCGCCGCACCTGGAAGCAGCGGATCGGACCGCACTACAGCGCCAGCCTGGTCTCGGCCAACGGCCTGGCCTACTTCCTGTCCGACGAAGGCAAGATGACGATCGTCAAGCCGGGCCAGAAGTACGAGGCGATCGCCGTCAACGAATTGGGCGAACCCTGCTACGCTTCTCCCGCCATCAGCCACGGCCAGATCTTCCTGCGCGCCGAGAAGCATCTCTACGCCATCGGCCAAGAGGACCAGCGAGCCAGCACCCGCTGAGCGCGTGCCCACTCTCTCGTCTCGTTTCCACGCTCCCGCATGCGAACGCACAGCCCGACGCTCCGCGTCTGAGCGTTGCCGCATGCGTTCGCCATCGCGCAGGTACTAAACACGCCGAGTGTATAAGCCAATAACGCCCGTTTTCCGCTCGCATCCTTCGACTCTTGCGAAGCCCCGGCGAGAAGACTAGCATTCCGGTTTCGAAGTTCGTCCTGTCTCGGCGGCAAAGCAAGGAAACGAGTGATGAATTCCGAACTGACCGCGTTCCTGCAAATGTACGTGTTCGTGCTGGCCGGATTCGTCGGCTATCAGGTGATCACGCGCGTTCCCCCGCTGCTGCACACGCCGCTGATGTCGGCCACCAACGCCATCTCGGGCATCTCGCTGGTCGGCTCGCTGGTCATCGCCGGCAAAGGGGGCGACCACAGGGTCAGCACCATTCTGGGCTTTGTGGCGGTGACGGCCGCCATGATCAACGTCGTCGGCGGCTTCATGATTACCGACCGGATGCTGAAAATGTTCAAACGCCACGAGCAGAAGAAGTGAATCTCGCCTACCTTGCCGCCGTCGCCGCCCTGACTGCCGACGCCTCGGCGCCGCCGAAGACGTCCTTTAGTGACGTCGTGATCCAGGTCTGCTACCTGGCCGCCTCGGTGCTGTTCATCCTCGGCCTGAAGGGGCTGACCAACCCGGCCAAGGCCCGTCGCGGCATGCAACTGGCTGCCATCGGCATGCTGGTGGCCGTGCTGGGCACGCTGCTGCACCACGAGATCATCACCTACACCTGGATCATCGCCGGCATGATCGTCGGCGCGGCGATCGGCGCCGCCATCTCCATCTGGATGCCCATGACGGCCGTCCCGCAACGGACGGCTATTTCGCACGCCTTCGGCGCCTTGGCCGCCACCATGGTTGGCATCGCCCACTTTCACGAGCCGGGCGAAGGACACGCCCTGGGCAGCGTCTCCATGACGGCGCTGGGCTTCGAAGTGCTGTTCGGCTCGCTCACCATCACCGGCAGCTTCATGGCCTTCGGCAAGCTGCAAGGCTTCATTCCCAGCCAGCCGATCACCTACAAGGGCCAGAACGCCACGAACATCGGAATGTTCGTGGTCGCGTTCTTCTTGTTCATCTACTTGATTTTTTATCCCAACGCGGCCGCCACCCCCTTCGTGTTCTACACGATGGTCGTGTTGGGGCTGGCAGTCGGGGTGTTGATCGTGCTGCCGATCGGCGGCGCCGACATGCCGGTGGTGATCTCGCTGTTGAACTCCTACGCCGGGCTGGCGTCGTCGGCCACCGGCTTTGCGCTGGGCAACAACGTGCTGATCATCGCCGGCGCTCTGGACGGCGCCAGCGGCTTTCTGCTCTCGATCCTGATGAGCAAGGCCATGAACCGCTCGTTCACCAACGTGCTGTTCGGCGCCTTTGGCGGCGGCGAGACGACCGCCGGCGCCGCCGCCTCCACCGAAGGACTAACCGTCAATTCCGTTTCGGTCGAAGATGCCGCGCTGCAACTGGCCTACGCCCGGCTGGTGATCGTCGTGCCGGGCTACGGCATGGCGGTGGCCCAGGCGCAGCACCAGGTGCGCGAGCTGGCCGAGCTGATCGAGAAGCGGGGCGGCGAGGTCAAGTACGCCATCCACCCGGTGGCCGGCCGCATGCCCGGCCACATGAATGTGCTGCTGGCCGAAGCCAACGTGCCTTACGACCGGCTCTACGACATGGAAGACATCAACCACGAGTTCGGCCGGGCCGACGTGGCGCTGATCATCGGCGCCAACGACGTGGTCAACCCCGCGGCCCGCAACGACCGCTCGAGCCCAATCTACGGCATGCCGATCTTGAACGCCGACCAGGCCCAGCGAATCATCGTGCTCAAGCGGAGCATGAATCCCGGCTTTTCGGGCATCGAGAACGAGCTGTTCTACAATCCCAAGACCTCGCTGTTGTTCGGCGACGCCAAGAGCTCGCTCACGCAACTGGTCGGCGAAGTCAAGAACGCCTAACGTTCGACTTCCGGTACCGGCAATAAATCGGCGACGCGGGCGATCTGACGCGCTCAAGACCGTCAGAACTTCGAGCCAGCACAGGCCGAACGTCAGGCGAAACAGGCTCAGCAGCGTCCAACGGAATTCGCCGCTTCGCACTTCAAGCCAGTGCGCCTTCCCACGAGACTCGAACGCCCGTCGGATAGTGGCCCGGCCGTCCTTCCCCAATGACGCTGAGTGCACCCAGTACGACCGAAGCCGCCATCAGCCACGGCAGGGTGACAAAAGGACGCTCTGCTTGGGCGTTCAGAAAGTCCATGCTACGCGCCGTCGTTGAAGAATAGAAGAAGTGCTGCGATTGCCGCGGCGCCGCCTTCAGCAACTCGCAAGTCCGACACGCCGCGGCGCATTTTCCAACATGCTCCTGGCCTGCGCCAACCGCCAGGGACTTCAACAGCATCAAACAAGACGTTTCGCCGCCCAGTCAGGTTCGCCGCGCGAACCTTCGCCGCGACCAGTTGCTCTTGCTGTCATGCGATACGCGCAAATCTTCCTCAGTTAGTGCATCCCGCCATCTGCTTTCGTTTCATTCCGCGGTTCAACGCGGAACGCGGGGATTCTCTGCACTTACGCACCCTTCATTTCGCGCCCATTCGGCCATGCCGGCGCCGTCTGCGCCAGCTCCGCACGTGCGCGAACTCCGAGGAAGATATGAACGCCAAGAAACAACGAGACAAGAACCGTCGCCGCGCCAGCAAGCTGGCCCAACAGGCATGGGACGCCGCAGAAGACGGGCATTTTGAGCTGGCCGTGAAAATCATTCGTCGCGCGGTGGAACTGCACCCGGGCAACGCCGTGCTATGGCACGATCAAGGAACGCTGCTCCTGGAATTACAAAAGGAGGCCGAAGCGGCTCGATCATTCCAGGCTGCGATCCAGACGGCGCCCGACTTTGCGGAAGCTTATGCCAGCCTGGCGGCCGTTCGGGCGCGGCAGGGCCAGACGGAACAGGCCGTCACGTTGCAGCGTGAAGCCGTTCGACACGCTCCGCAAACCGATCGCTACCAGACTGCGTTGCATGCCTACCAAGCGCTATTGGCCGCCGGATGCTCTCCCGATGCAGCCGCGAACTCAGAAATGCAAACGCCAGCAAGCGAGTTGGGAATCGAACAAGAGCCCAGCGACGCCTGGCTGGATTTGGCGGCTCGCATCGAACGCCTGAACTGGAAAGAACTCGACGAGCGTTTGACTGCCCGAGGCATCGCGCACGTTCGGGAAATGCTGAACGCCGAACTGTGCGGAAAGCTACGGGCGATGTTCGATCAGGACCGGCGGTTCGCCAAAACGGTGACGATGAACAAAAGCCGCTTTGGACGAGGCGTCTATCGCTACTTCGCGGCGCCTCTGCCGTCGCTCGTCGATTCGATCCGCCTGCTGGTCTATCCGCACGTTGCAGAAATCGCCAATGGCTGGCAGCATCTGCTCGCGAACGAACAGCGATACCCGGCGACGTGGACCGAGTTCCAAACGCGATGCGCCGCAGTCGGGCAAACTACGCCGTCGCCGCTATTGTTGCGGTACGAAGCAGGCGGATCTAATGCACTGCATCAGGATCTGCGCGGCGAAGTCTTCTTTCCGCTGCAACTGGTGCTCGTGCTCAGTCCTCGCGCTGCCTCCGAAACTCACGATGCAAATGCCTTCACCGGCGGCGAGTTCCTGTTTTGCGATATGCCGGAGCGCAAGGCCGCCGATCGCGTCGCCGTACCGGCCGGGCTAGGCGACGCCGTTTTGTTCTGCACTCGCTCGAGACTCGTACGCGTCGGAGGGAGCTACGGCCTGAAGCCGGTCAGGCACGGACTGAGCGAGGTCCGAGCGGGGACGCGGTCTGCCCTGGGCATTCCGTTTCATGAGTTTGCATGAGGCCGAACAGGCGGAACGCGGTCGCAGTGCGGCGCGGTTTCTCGTTAAAACGTTGTTTCAAACCATAACTCGCGATACATTAACAATGTTTGATGCGTCCCTCAGCCGCTTCAGGGTTCGACCATGCTGACCATCGCCGGACCGAGTTCGCGATATTGCGACGGTATTTCACGCCGCAGTTGGCTGCGCATCGGCGGATTGGCGCTCGGCGGGCTGTCGCTGCCGGAGATTCTGCGGGCCGAAGCGCGCAGCGGCCTGCGCAAGCCGGCCAAGGGCATCATCATGGTGCTGCTGCCCGGCGGCCGCCGTCATCTCGACATGTATGACCTGAAGCCGGAAGCGCCGACCGAAATTCGCGGCGAATTCCGGCCGATCGCCACGAATGTGCCGGGCATCGAGATCTGCGAGTTGATGCCGCGACTGGCCGGCATGACCGACAAGCTGACGCTGATCCGTTCGCTGGTCGGCTTTCGCGACGATCACAACACGCACTGGTGTTCGACCGGTTGGGAATCGCATCCGCAGATGCACGTCTTCGCCGCTGGTGCCGGGCTTTCCGCCGGGCGACTGGCCTTCGCTGGGCGCGGTGCTTTCCAAGCAGTTCGGCTTGCGAACGCCCGGCGTTCCGCCGTCGGTCGATCTGACGCCGATCGATCCCGACTGCGCGGTTCATCCTCCGCACGCCGCCGGGCCAGCCCGGTTATCTCGGCACGGCGCACGCCGGCTTCGAGGTTGAGGCCGTCGACCGCCGCAACATCCTCCTCAACGGCGTGAGCCTGCGGCGTTTGTCCGACCGCCGCGCGCTGCTGGACAGCTTCGATCGCTTCCGGCGGCAGGTCGATGCGGCCGGAATAGGCGACGGCATCGACGAGTTTCATCGGCAGGCTTTCGAAGTGCTCACCTCGCCGCGACTGGCCGAGGCGCTCGATCTCAGCCGCGAAGACCGCGACGTGCGCAGCCGCTACGGTCTCGATCGCGCGTTATCCCAACGAGCGCGAAGGGAAGACGCTGCTGGACCAGTTCCTGCTGGCGCGGCGGGTGATCGAAGCCGGGGCGCGCTGCGTGACGCTGGCCTTCAGCCGCTGGCCTTTCGGACGCATGCTGCAAGGCGACTACAACTGGGACTGGCACAAGGACAACTTCGTCGAGGCGCGTGCCACGCTGCCGCTGTTCGACCTGGGCATGTCCGCCTTGATCGACGATCTCGAATCGCGCGGTCTGCTGGATGAAATTGCCGTCGTCGCCTGGGGCGAGTTCGGCCGCACGCCGAAGATCAACAATAACGCCGGCCGCGATCATTGGCCCAAGGTCGGCGGAGCGCTGCTGGCCGGCGGCGGACTGCGAGCCGGGCAGGTGCTCGGCTCGACCACGCGCTGGGGCGAAGAACCGCTCAGCCGGCCCGTTCATTTCCGCGACAGTCTTCGCCACGCTCTACCAGCGGCTAGGCATCGACGTGTCCGCAACGCAATTCACCGACCTGGCAGGCCGGCCGCAATACCTGGTAGGCGATCATCGGCCGCTGCCGGAACTGGCCGGCTAGGCGCCCTGCTTGGCCACAGGCCATGCTGATCGAGGTTAGGCCACCTGATCGGGCCATTGCTCACTCGAAACGGGAAATCTCGCCAGAGGCGCCCCCCGCATGACCGCCCCCGAAGGCGTATCCGCAACTCTTCGCCGAGCGTCCGCGCGTTTGGCGCCGTGATTGCATAACTCGCTGCTTGAGTTGGGGCGACGCCGACGTCATGGCCTGGAACGCGCACCGTAGAGTCCGTTGCTTTTGCCAAGCGTTCACGAGTCCACGGGCCGGACATCGCACGCCGACGTCACCGATCGATATCGAACCAATGCGGCAGCTCACGGATGCGTTCGGCGCCCCAAGCATTGGTAACAAGCCTGACTTTTTGATCGCAAAGGAGGTCGCTGTGTCATCGCTGTTGAAATGGGCATTCGTGTTTCTCGCAATTTCGTTGGTTGCGGCGCTATTCGGCTTCGGCGGCGTCGCTTCGGGCGCGGCCGGCATCGCTAAGGTTCTGTTTTTCATCTTCCTGGCGGTCTGCCTCGTACTGTTCGCCCTGGGGGTGACGGTCTACAAATCCGTAACGTGAGTCGGCGGGCGGGCTTTCTGCCTGCCCAGATTCTGACGGCGCGTCTCCGCGGCGCAACCGCTGCGGAGGCGCCGGACGGCGCACGCTACCATAAGCCTGCGAGGTCGGGCGAGTGAGATTGAATGCTCTGTGGGAGTTGCTGAGGTTGGCGTGCCGGCGCTGGTGGGGCGACAATACGTTCCGCCTCGGTGCGGCGCTGGCGTACTACACGGTCTTCTCGCTGGCGCCTTTAATCCTGATCGCGCTGTCCGTCGCGGGCATGTTCTTCGACGAAAAGACGGCCCGGGCGGAACTGCTGCGTCAGATCAGCGACACGGTGGGGCCCCAGGTGGGCGACGCGATCGATTCGGTCACTGACTATGCGCAAAATGGCAGCGGCGGCTCTCTCGCCACGCTGTTTGGCATGGCAATCCTGCTGTTCGGCGCCACATCAGTGTTCGCCCAACTTCAAGACGCGTTGAATACGATCTGGGGCGTCAAGCCCGCGGACGAAACGACTTGGACGAGCGCCCTTAAGGATCGGCTCTGGTCATTTGCGGTGGTGCTCGGCATCGGCTTCTTACTGCTGGTGTCGTTGGTCCTCAGCGCCGCGCTGGCGGCGGCGGCTCAATTCCTCACGCCGTCGACGCTGCCGGGCGGCGCCTATTTGTGGCAGGCGTTGAATTGGTTCGTCTCGTTCGGGCTGGTCGCCTTGCTGTTTGCCTTGATCTATAAGCTGCTGCCGGACGTGCAAATCGAATGGAGCGACGTCTGGGTCGGCGCCGCCGTAACGGCCTTGCTGTTTGCCTGCGGCAAGTACTTGATCGGACTTTACCTGGGCCGCAGCACCTGGATCTCCGCTTACGGCGCCGCCGGTTCGCTGGTGGTGGTGCTGCTATGGGTCTACTACTCGTCCCAAATCTTTCTGTTCGGCGCCGAGTTCACCTACGTTTATGCCAACCAGTCGGGCAAGCCGCTGAGGCCCAAGCGAAACGCCCGACCGGTCACCGAGGAAGCTCGAGCCCGACAGGGCATCGTCGCGCCACCCGCTGCCCGAGACGCCGCCGGCCCCGGATGCATGCGGCTCGAATTTGATGGACGACGGCTGGCCCGCACTGCACTGGCTGCGCGCATACTGGGAAAGAATCCAGGCCAGCTACTGGTTTCTACCGGCCGTCATGACCGCGGCAGCCGCCGCTCTGGCGTTCGCCACCGTGCGGGTCGACGAAGGCATGCAATACGACTGGGTCGATAAGCTCGGCTGGATTTACACTCGCGGGCCCGACGGCGCCCGGGCCGTGCTCTCGACCATCGCCGGTTCGATGATTACCGTCGCCGGCGTGGTCTTTTCCGTGACCATCGTCGCGCTGTCGCTGGCCTCGAACCAGTTCGGTCCGCGACTGCTCCGCAACTTCATGCGCGACCGCGGCAACCAGATCGTGCTGGGGACCTTCGTGGCCACGTATCTCTACTGCCTGCTGGTGATGCGCACAGTACAGGGCATGGACGGCAGCCAGTTTGTGCCGCACCTCTCCGTCACGGTCGCCATCCTGATGGCGGTGGCCAGCCTGGGCGTGTTGATCTACTTCATCCACCACGTGGCCGTCTCAATCCAAGCGCCGGAACTCATCGCCAACGTGGCGCACGAACTGCACGAGGCCATCGATCGTCTGTTCCCGGAAGAGCTTGGCTATGCGCCGAGAAAGAGGAGGACGTCGAAACCGACGAGCTTCCCTCTCAATTCGATCGCTCGGGCCGCGCCATTGGCTCGCCCGGCAACGGCTATGTCCAAGCGGTCGATGGCGAGCAATTGCTGAAGCTGGCGTGTCAGGCCGGCGTCGTCATTCGCGTCCGTCGGCGGCCCGGCGACTTTGTCGTTAAACGGCGTCCGCTCGCTATCGCATGGCCCGAGCAGCGCGTCGATGAAAAACTCGCCGGACGGATCCGCAACGCATTCTTGCTCGGTCCGCAGCAGACGCCCACGCAAGACGCCGAGTATGCCGTCGACCAACTGGTGCAAGTGGCCGTTCGCGCTGTCGCCCGGCATCAACGATCCATTTACGGCGGCAACCTGTCTGGACCGACTCGGCGAAAGCCTGTGCCATCTGGCCGGGCGAAAGCTGCCGTCTGCTTTCCGCCGCGACGCCGACGGAGAGTTGCGCATGATTGCCAATCCGCTGACGTTTGCAGAGGTCGCCGACACGGCGTTCCGGCAAATCCGCCAGTATGGCAGCTCGAACTTCTTGATTCTGGCGCGTTTGTTGGACGTGATCTCCGAGGTCCTGGCGGACACGCAACGGCAGGAAGACCGCGACGCATTGCTGCAACACGCCCGGCTGACCAAAGCCGCCAGCGCTTCGTTACCGGAAGAAGACCAACGAGCGGCCATCGAGCGACGATACCGCGAACTCGTGCAGACGGACGCGCGTGCGCGTGAGGCTGAATCTTTCCGGGCGCCGGCTCGCCACGCACTGGCCGACGGCAAGAGCCGTCCCAAATAGTTGGGGCTTGCGGTACGCGTCAGTCGGACGATCGTCCCCAACTTTGCCAGAATTTGTCGCTCGGCTGCTTGACACGGGCTTTCCGCGACGCAACACTCAAACGAACGTCAGAACATCAGAGAATCGCCCCGGCCCGCCCGTCCATCCCCCCGCCAGTCCCGCCATCAAAAAAGCTCAGCAGTCGAGGCTCACGAGATGCATCGCAAGGCCTTCACGTTGATCGAGCTTCTGGTGGTGATTGCCATCATCGGCATTCTGATCGCCCTGCTGTTGCCGGCCGTGCAGGCCGCGCGAGGCGGCCCGCCGCACGCAGTGCATTAACCAACTCAAACAATTGGGCATCGCACTGCACAACTATCACGACGTCAAACGACAATTCCCGCCATCGACCATGCAGGATGCCGGTTATGAGAATGGCACGCTGGGCGAATTCTTCGCCTACGGCGCGCTGGCCATGCTGATGCCCTACATGGAGGGCGGCAACGTTTACAACACGATGAACATGTCAGAGCCGTTGTACGTGCCCGGCTCTGGTTCGTCCGGCTATTCAATTTCCGCCGCCAACATGCGGGCCGCAGGGACCTTGGTGCCGCTGTTGCTCTGCCCCAGCGACGCCTCGCGATCCGTCAGTTCCGACTACGGCGTCGCCCAACTCGGCTCGGCCAACTATGCGGCTTGCGTCGGCGCCGGCCGCAACTTCGGTTCGCCGTTCGATACCGACGGCATCTTCTATGCGACGTCCAAAACCAAAGCGGCCGATGTGACCGACGGCCTGAGCAATACGGCGGCCTTCTCCGAGTGCCGGCTGGGGCTGTACCAGGAGAACGCCACTGGCGGCGCTGCCCGGCCAGGACATGCAGGCCGTTTACGCCATGATCTACGGACCCGTGAGCGACTCGGCCTGCGCATCGGCCGGCCTTTGGAATTCCACGAACAATAAAGGCTTTCTGTGGCTCGTCGGCGAATTGCGCTGCACCGCGTACAACCATTACTACACTCCGAACCAGGCGATCTGGGATTGCATCGGCTACGACGCAAACAATGGCTATGCCACGACGGGCTGGCATGGCGCCTGCAGCTTGCACCCGGAAGGCGTCAACCTGACGCTCGCCGACGGCTCGGTGCGATTCGTCTCCAGCAGCATCAATGCGCTGATCTGGCGCGGACTGGCCACGCGCGCCGGCGGCGAAGCGAATTCGGAGTATTGAGCGACCGGCTCGAGGAACCTCGCTATGAACGACTCGGAACTACAGTCCCTGCGCGCGCGCGGCTACCACGTTGAACGGGGCCTGTTCAACGAATCTGAAGTCGCCGCCTTACGGGCCGAAGCCGACCGCTTGCTTGCGCGGACGGACCTGATCTCGCAAGACAACGCGCGCTGCCGCTGGCAGCCGCACTGCGAGACGGAAGAGCTGCTGTTCGAGTGCTTCGATCCGTACTTCGACATCTCTCCCTTGTTCGCAGATTATTCCCAACACCCGCGACTGACGGACATGGTCCGCAAGATCTACGGCGAACCGGGGCACGTCTGCCATAACCAGTTCATCTACAAACCGCCCGGCTCGAAAGGCTATACGCTGCACCAGGACTATGTCTCCTGGCCGATCTTTCCCCAGAGCTTCCACACGGTCGCCATCGCCCTCGACGCGGCCGACCAGGAAACCGGCTGCATCGAGGCGTACGAGGGCGAACACCGCCACGGACTGCTCACGCCCGAGGACGGCGAGTTCCACCAACTGGAGCCCGAACAATTCGCCGACAAGCAGCCGGTCCGGCTGGAACTGGCGCCGGGCGACGCTGCGGTTTTCGGTTGCTTGTTGCCGCACGTATCCGGTCCCAACTGCTCGCAGGACCGCTGGCGCCGGACGTTGTTCTATTGTTTCAACGCCGATTCGGACGGCGGCGATATGCGCGAGGCCTACTACGACTACTATGCCAGATGGAAACGCGAGTTGGCCGTCAAATACGGCAAGCCCGTGCTGGAATTCCGTTAAGTCGACCGTTCCGCATTCTTTCCGTCGCTCGCACGCGACTTGAACATGACCGCCGCCACCGAACCGCCGAACTTGTTCCAGCGCCTGCCGTTCTATTACGGCTGGGTGAACCTGGCGGTCGCCGTCGTGGCGATGGTCGGCACGCTGCCCGGCAGAACGTGGGGCCTGGGTTTGATCACCGAGCCGCTGTTGGAAGAATTTCAGCTCGATCGCTCGGCCTACGCTGACATCAACCTGTGGGGCACGCTGCTGGGCGCCGCTTTCTGCCTGCCGGTCGGCAAGCTGATCGACCGTTTCGGCTCGCGCTTGATGTTGACGCTCGTTTCGCTGGGGCTGGGCGCAACCGTCGTGGTGATGAGCCGCATTCCGGACGACAAGCTGTTATTTCCGCTTGTGCTGCTGACGCGCGGCTTCGGACAAAGCGCCTTGTCGATCATCAGCCTGGCGCTGATCGGCAAATGGTTCTATCGCCGCGTCAGCACGGCCATGATGATTTGGGCCGTGACCATGATTCTCGGTTTTATGGCCGCCGAGTCGCTGCTGGGCTACTCCGTGCGAACGTTCGGCTGGCGCGCCGCATGGAATGCAAGCGGCTGGCTGCTGATCGCCGGCCTGGCCCCGCTCGGCTGGCTGTTGGCGCGTAGCACGCCCGAGGCCTGCGGACTGAAAGTCGACGGAGACGATGAACGCCCGCTTACGAGCGTAGAAGACGACGGCTCAATCAGCCTGACCTTGACGCAGACGCTGCGCACTCCGGCGTTCTGGGCGTTGGCGATCGCGTTGTCGCTCAACAGCCTCACGCAGTCAGGCATCGGATTGTTCGGAGCTTCGCTGGTCAAGCAATTGAACCTGGAAGAAGGCGTGTTCGTGCAGATGATGGTTATCGCCACTTTTGCGGCGCTGCCCGGCAACCTGCTGACCGGCTGGAAGTCCGCGGCCTGGTCGCTGCGCAGCCTGGTCGCCGTCGGCATGGGCCTGCTGGCGTTTTCGCTGCTGGTGCTGCCGGGGATCCGGAGTTGGTTCGGCATCATTCTGTTTTCGAGCGTCTGGGGATTGGCCTGCGGGATCATCTCCGTGGCGATGAATGCCATCTGGGGGCGAGTGTTCGGCCGCGCGCATCTGGGCAATATTCAAGGCGCCGTGGCCGTTTGTCACGTGCTGACTTCGGCGGTCGGGCCGAAGGTGATGGTCTGGAGTCTCGATCTGACCGGGTTCTATGGCCCGTTCTTTTACGCCAGCGCGGCGTTGTGCGCGCTGCTGACGTTTGCCGTCTGGTACGTACCGTTTCCGAATATCGAGCCGGCCGCCGATCGTTCGGCGCCGGCGGACGTCGAGGCGGAGGCGCCGGTCGCCGCCGCCGCAGAATAGAGGGTTCTCAATTATGTCCACGCTGGTTGAAACTGCCGCGTCGAAGTCGCACCTGTCGCTGAACGTGGCGGATTTGAGCCGATCGGTCGAGTTCTACCGCGCGCTGTTCGGCGCCGAACCGGCCAAGCGCTACGAAGATTATGTGAAATTCGAACTGGACTCGCCGCCCGTCGTTTTCTCGCTGCAACCCGGACCGCGCCGACCAGGCGCTTCGCTGAGCCATATCGGCTTGCGTTTCACATCGCCTGAAGCCGTGCTGGCAGTTCAGAATCGATTGACGGCCGCGGGAATTCCCTTCTCGCGGCAGGAAGGCGTGGTTTGCGGATACGCCCGCCAGTCAAAATGCTGGGTCTCCGATCCGGACGACAATTACTGGGAGATCTATGTGCTCGAATCGGACGTCGATCCGAATTCGGTACGCGCTTGCCTGACGCAATTGATCCCGACCGAGGCCGCGGATGGGCAGGCCGCAAGCTGGCAGCATCGCTTGGGCGAACCGCTGCCGGCGAACATTCCGCGCGCCGACGCTTCCCTCGACGATGTCCTGCTTGACGGGACCGTAAACGTGCGCGGCGCGGCGGAGAACGGCGCCTTCTGGAGTGAACTGCGGCGCGTGCTGCGATCCGGCGGCCGGCTCAAGCTGCGCGGCGTCGCGGCTAACCGGGCGGAAGATGCGCGTCCGGCTGACGTGCCGGAGTGGGTTGCGAAGCTGGAAAAGGCGCCGCTGGTGGAAGACGTGGTAACGGCGCTCGGCCGGGCCGGTTTCGTCAGCCTGCAAATCACGGCCTGGAAGCAGGCGCCGGCCTGGCAGCACGAGGGCTTTGAGCTGCGCGAGTTCGAAATCGCCGCGCATGCTCCTTCGGCCGGTTCGAGCGAGTTGGATCGTCACGTACTTTACCGCGGCCCGTTTCGCGAGGCCGTCGATTTCGCCGGCAACGTTTACCGCCGCGGCGAGCGCACGGCCGTCAGCGAACGGACGTGGAATGAGCTTCGCCGCGGTCCGTTTGCCGAGCAGTTTCTGTTCGCCTTGAAAGGCGCAACGGGAACGTGCGGCGGCGACGACCAACCGGGCGAGACTTCCGCCGCCCAAGCGTGACGCGATCCGCGAACTGTACCGAAAAGATCCTACCAATACGACTCGCCAGGAAACGACATGCCCGCCATTTTTTCTCCGTCCGACGTCTCGATTGACAAGTTCCACTTCGGGCTGAACGTCAGCAATCTGGAGCGGTCCGTCGAGTTTTACTCGTGCTTTTTCGACCTGCCTCCTACGAAGCACCTCGACGACTATGCCAAGTTCGAGCTGCGCGAGCCGCCGCTGGTGATGTCGCTGCTGCCGAACTCGCAATTGCGCGGCGGCACGCTCTACCATCTGGGCCTCCGCCTGCAAGATTCCGAAACGCTGGTAAGCGTACAGCGGCGGTTGGAAGAAGCGGGCGTGCGCACTGCGCCGCGAAGAAGGCGTGGAGTGCTGCTATGCCAGGCAAACCAAGTTCTGGGTGACCGATCCTGACTTGAACTTGTGGGAGCTGTACGTGGTGGCCGAGGACTTGGACCATCACGGACTCGATCTGCCGCCGAGCGTGACGCAGGAGCCGGAGGTGATCGGCCTGACGAGGCGAAGCTGGGAGCATCGTCTGGCCCAGCCGTTGCCCGAGCGCATCCCTTACGACGATGGCTCGCTCGACGAGGTCCGGCTGGAAGGAACGTTCGGCGTGCCGCGCACGGAGCGGGAAATTGCGGCGTTGCTGGCCGAATGCTGGCGAGTGCTGCGGCCCGGCGGACGCATTCACGTCCACAACCTGGTCGCCGACCGCCCGTTTGACGGCGGGCTGCCGGAACTGCCCGGCCCGGCGGCGGTGATCAAGTACGTGCCGCTGGAGTCGGAAACGCTGCGGGCTTTGGAACAGGCCGGCTTTCATGCACTGCATTACGACAAGCTGGGCGACTTGCCTTGCTTCACGTTTGGCGGCGTGGAACTGCGAGAAATGCGGCTGTCGGGAGCCAAGCCGCCGCAAGCGCCTGCTGCTGCTGCGCCGCAAGCGATTTACAAAGGTCCCTTCAAGCAGGTTGTCGACGACGCCGGAAAGGTCTACGCTTGCGGTCGTCTGGCTGCCGCGGACGACCTGCGGGCCTCGCTGCAGCGCGAGGCTTTTGAAAAGCATTTTGAGACCCTACAGTAGCTTGTCCTTATCTTGCGTGCGAGAAAGCCCATGTCGGAAGGTTGGCGCTATCTGGCCTTTGGCATCGAACTCGGTCCCATGGCATGGGAAGACCTGCGCCAGCGCGTCCTGCGCGGCGACTTGGGCGCTGATGATCAAGTTCGCCAAGGCGAGCAAGGTCCGTGGCTGCGTGCCGGGAACGTGCCGGGGTTGCTCGCCGCCAGCGGCGAAGCACCCGCGCGACGACTCCTGGTGTTGCGAAGTGCTAGGCGCCGAACTTGGCCCGATGTCTTGGGAAGATCTTTGCCTGCTCGCGCGACGCGGCAATTTGAAAGCCGATAACCGCGTGCGCCGCGGAGCCGATGCGGATTGGATTCGAGCGGCCAGCGTGCCCGGGCTGATCCCCGCCGCCGACCGAACTTCGGACGACGGCGACTTCGAACTTGCCGACGCGCAGCCGCTGACGCCGCCAGCCTCGCTCGACATCGACTTCGAAATCGATGCGCCCCAACCGGACGCAAAGCGCGCAGCCCGCGCCGAACGTGCAGACGCCGCCATAGATTCCTCCGAACTGCAGGAACCGTCGCCAGCGCTATCCTCGCCGCTTCCGCCGCCCCGAATGCCGCACGAAGCTGCGGCGAACAGCGCGCCGCGGCCTGCAGCCAACGCCTCAGCGCCCAAGCGTCCGACGCCGCCAAACAGGCCGCTGGGAAAAGCCGCCCGATCCAACTCGCCGCGAACGACGATCTCGCTGCAACTGCCGCCTCGGCTGCTGGCGCCGCGGCCGCGACGGTCGCGCTGGCGGTCTTGGGTTGGGGCGGCTATCTGGCCTACCAGCGTCTGAAAACGCAAGGTCCTGATTACCGCCAGGTGGCGTCGTCGTACCAGCAGGTCTACGAGGAATTGAAACAGTTTCGGCAGGATCCTCGTTCGCGGTCGCCGATGGGGCTCAAATTCCAGTTTTCCCGCCGCGTTGCAGCGCTGCGAGATCAATTGCAAGATGCGCAACCCGATTCTCCTGCGTCGGCCCTAGGACAGGCCGGCTCTCAACTGTCCGAGATGCTGAACAGCTTTACGCACAGCCCGGCTCTCCCGAAGAATCGAAGTTCGCCGAGAGCGAGCAGCAATTCCTGACGCTCATCGATCGTGTCCAATCCGAGCTCGTTCCTTGATTCAAGCGGGCGTTGTCATCCAGCCGTAGCGGAATCGGCGACAATTCCGTCGGAGCGGCATTGGCGCTGCAAGTCAGGCTGGCAGGTTCGAAGCCGTGCAAGGCGCCCGGAATTCCCACGAATTCCGCTACGGAATTACGGCTGGCCGCTTGTCTTGCGCAGAAACATCGGGGCCTATTCGCGTGCTATGTTTGACCAGCGAGCCGGACGCGTTGCGTCTCGCGAGAGGCGTTCTTTGCGCAAAGGAGCAGCGATGAAACCGTTCCGCCATCCTCTGGTCGCGGCGTTTGTCGTCCTCTCGACGGCAATGCGTCCCGGCGTTTTGTCAGCCTGCACGGGCATTACGATCACTGCCAAAGACGGCTCGATCATTTTCGGTCGCACGCTCGAATTCGCGCAGGACATCCAGTCGAACATCATCATCGTGCCGCGAAACCGAGACTTTATCGGCACGACTCCGGCCGGCGGACCGGGGCTGCGCTGGAAGACAAAATACGGCGCGGTCGGCATGAACTCGTTCGGCTTGCCGATGTTCGCCGACGGTTTGAATGAAAAGGGGCTGCACGTCGGCATCTTCTATTTCCCAGGCTATGGCAAGTACCAGGCCGTGACGGAAAAGGACTATAACCGCACGCTGGCTCCGCACGAATTTGCCGGCTTCTTGCTCGGCGTCTGCGGCAACGTGGAAGAAGCGGTGTCGGCGACCAAGGCCGTGCGGGTCGGCGAGGTCGTGTTCGAAGCCTTCGGCTTCGTCCCGCCGTTTCACTTCATTGTAAATGACGCCTCCGGCAAGTCGGCGGTGCTGGAATACGTCGCCGGCGAGTTGAAGATCCACGACAACCCGCTGGGCGTCATAACCAACTCTCCCACGTTCGACTGGCACATGACCAACCTGGCCAACTACGTGAACCTGACGGTCAGCAACGTGCCCAAACTCGACGTCGATGGGCTCGCACTGCACGCCTTGGGCCAGGGGAGCGGCATGCTCGGCCTGCCGGGCGATTTCACGCCGCCGTCGCGCTTTGTGCGGGCGGCCGCCTTCTCCCAAAGCGCGCGCTGCCGGTCGATACTGGACGGGACGGCGTGCTACAGTCGTTTCACATCCTCAACCAGTTCGACATTCCCAAGGGCGCCGCACGGGGAACCGAACGCGGAAAACCGGTGGCCGACTACACGCTCTGGACGGCGGTCGCCGATCTTAAGCATCTGCGGTATCACTACCGTACGCACCAGAACAGCCGCATTCGGATGATCGACCTGCGGGCGGCCAATCCGGGCGCCGCAGGCATCAAGACGGTCTCGATCGGCGGAGACGAACAGATCGAAGACCAGACGGCGACGGCGAAATAACCGAAGTCATGTTTGTTGTTGGCGCCGGAAAGCGATGACGCGGCACCTTCTCCAGCGTCGCCAGTCCCTCGCCGATCATCTGGTCGAGTTCCGGCAGAAATTCCGCGATGCGGTCCGCCTGGTCGATGATCTCGATCACCATCGGCAGATTTTCCGACAGGCGGAGGATGTGGGCCGTGTGAATCTGGGCGCCGACGCCGTACCCTAGCACTCCTCGCAGCACGGTCGCTCCGCTCAAACCGCGATTTCGCGCCGCTTCGGCAATGGCTTCATAGAGCGGGCGGCCCTGATAAGTGTCACTCTCGCCGACGAACACCCGCAGCAGTTCGGACTCGATTGGCAGCTCCACTTTCTGACTCCTTCGCACTTCATTCAACTCGGGGCATTAGACGAAGCGGCCGAGCGAAAGTCCCAAGAACAAGCAGATCAGTCCCAACGCGTTGTTCGCCGCCAAATTGCCCGCGGCCAGCCGCCAACTCGACTCCTGCAAGAAGGCGCCCGTTTCGAAGGCGAAGGTCGAGAACGTGGTGAACGCTCCCATGAATCCGGTCAGCACGATGAATCGAGTCTGGCCGCTGATCAGCAGGCGTTCTTCTCCCAGCGTCCAGACAAAGCCGAACAGCAGGCAACCTACGGCATTGACCGTGAGCGTTCCCCAAGGGAAGCCCGCTCCACTGAGTTTCTGTACCGCGCCGGCCAATCCGTAGCGGCAGAGCGTGCCCAACGCGCCGGCCAGCGCCAGCAATCCGATTTCCTTGAACATCGAGCAGCCGTCCTTCCCTGAACTCGCGGGGCGTGGCAATGAGGTTTCCTTGTTCAATCCTTATTCGAGCGGACGACCGCACGCGGGGCAACTCTTGCGCCCGACGGAAATTCAGTAAGTTTTCCGCAGAATCCTAGAGACAAATCAGCCGCGGGCTGATATAAGCAAATTGACGAAGCCGCCGCCGTGCGGACAATTCCTGGTCGCGTCGTTCTGGCGCCGCCAAGGCGATCATCCTTGTCATTTTTGAGCGGAGCGCGAAGAGGGCGTACTCATTGCTCGGAAAACGGGAGAAAGCCATGTTCAGCGATAAGGTAAGCATATCGTTCCAAAGCGGGGTTCTCGGGCTGTCGCTGGCCCTCTCGGTGGGCTTGAACATCTTCCAAACCAAGGCCCTGGTCGACATGCGGCGGACCACCGCAGATTTGCGCAGCGCCGCCGACATCATCAAGGCAAGAACCTGCGAGGTCCAGACCTATGCATCGGCCGTCGAGTTCTTGAATCGCGAGAACCGTCGACTCTTCGAGTCGAATCGTCCTTCTCCGGCGGAAAGCCTCTGAGCCCGCGGGGCGCATCCACGCCGGCAAAGTCAGTCGAGCGCATAGGTCGATTCGGGATCGTCCTCGTGCCGAATTTCATCCACGGCCTGCTTGCGGCCTTCGCCCGCATACAGCCGATTGGGGCAATTGATCACCCAGCCGGGCGCGTCGCCGACGTTTTTGTACGCGTGTACGACGCCCGGCGGAATCAACACGGCTTGCCGGTTGCTCTGGCCGACGACCACCGTTTGCCGCCGATGATACGTCGATGAAGATGGCCGCGCTCCCAAAGGTACAACTTGAAGTCGCCGGGACCGAGGAACAGGAAGTAGTCCGACTGCTCCACGTGCTCGTGCGGCCCTCGGGCGACGCCCGGCAACGTCTCGCTGACGTAGCCCATGCGCGGCTGGTCTTCCGGAGGCATTTCATCATCGCGGAACAACTCGATCAGCCATCCGCGCACATCCGCGTGTTGTTTGAGCGGCTTGAAAAGCACGCCTTCGATTTCGCCTGGGGTAAACACGTTGCTTCACCTGCTTGTCCTGGGCAGCGATTCGGAGCGTAAAGGGCTCTGCCAAAGCCGTTCATCGTAGCGGCGAAAAAAGGCTGCGAAACCGGCCTTGACCCTAAAATCCGAATCTCTTATTCTCCCCGCCTCATGAGCACGGCGACGGCAGTCCTCACACGGGACGCCCGCCGGGCTCCTGCACCGAACATTCGTAAAACCACGTGGTTGGGTCTGCATTGGGAAAAGCGCAAGCTTTCCTGCGGACCACGAGGCGACGTCCGCCGGCATGGATGCAGGCGGCACGCTTCGCACAATTGGCGAGAGAAGTCGATAGCCCCTTAACGTCCGTTCGCGGTCGGCCCCAGGCATGGGAAGCGCCGCACGGAATCAGATCGACAAGCGTCCAATCGCTCCCGGAAACGGATGGCGTCCTTTGCCCCCCTGGGACCTGTTCTTTCCGGGAGTTTTTTGCGCGCGTGCGGAGCGCGAGGCCGCGGCATGGCGCCAACGGGGCTCGGCGTTTGCCGCGCCGCAAAACCGCACGGAGCGCGAACGGCACTCTCCTGCCTGCTTGCAGCGGCTCGCCGCTTACCGACGACCGCCTGCCTGCTACTTCTGCTGCACCGTTTCGGGCTCGAGAAAGTGTTCGGCGCCGTAGGCCTTGGCGATCACGACAATGCCCGATTCGCTGACGGTGAAGCCGCGAGCGCGGTCGTGATCGTGGTCGAAGCCGACTTCGACTCCGGGCGGGATGTGCACGCCCTTGTCGATGATGGCCCGCCGCACCTTGGCGCGGCGGCCGATGTCGACTCCTTCAAACAGGATCGAATCTTCCACCTGAGCGTAACTATTGACGCGCATGTTCGGCCCCAGGATCGAACGTTCCACGCCGCCGCCCGAAACGATGGAACCCTGACAAATGATGCTGTCCAGCGCCTCTCCGCGACGTGCATTGGGGCCCGTCTCGGCGAACACGAACTTGGGGGGCGGAAAGGTCGGATTGTAGGTCCGAATCGGCCAGCGATCGTCGTACATGTTCAACTGCGGATCCACCGAGACGAGATCCATGTTCGCCTCGTAGTAGGCGTCGAGCGTGCCGACGTCGCGCCAATAGGCGTCGGTCTTGCGGTTCTCGTCATGGAACGGGAAAGAATAGACGCGGTGCGTGTGGATCAGCGAAGGAATGATGTTCCGGCCGAAGTCATGCTGGCTGTTCTTGCGCGTAGCGTCCTGACAGAGTTGTTCGAACATGAACCGAGTGGGAAAGACGTAGATGCCCATCGACGCCAAGACGTGCTTGTCGTCGCCGGGAATCGTCTTGGCGCCCGACTGAGGCTTCTCCTGGAAGTCGACGATCCGGCCGTCTTTTTCCACCTGGATGATGCCAAAGTGAACGGCCTCTTCGACCGGCACGCGCAGGCGCCGACCGTCACGTCGGCGCCGGTGGCCTTGTGTGCTTCGACCAACTGCAGGTAGTCCATCTTGTAGATATGGTCGCCCGCAAGAATCACCACGAATTCGGGCTGCTCCTTCTCGAGCGTGTAGATGTTCTGGTAGACGGCGTCGGCCGTGCCCTTGTACCAGTGCTCGTCGATGCGCTGCTGCGGCGGCACGACGTCAATGAACTCGCCGAGCTCGCGGCACAGAAAGCGGCGCCAGCCCAGATTGATATGCCGGTCAAGGCTCATCGCCTTGTATTGCGTGAGCAGCAGGATCTTGCGGAGCCCGCTGTTGAGACAGTTCGAGAGGGTAAAGTCGATGATCCGATAGGCGCCGCCGAAGGGCACGGCCGGTTTGGCCCGATCTCGCGTCAGCGGCTCCAACCGCGATCCTTTGCCGCCCGCCAAGACCACGGCCAACACGCTATCCATAACGACTTCCTCCCACTTTTTGCTTGAGAATCGTAAATCAGCCGCCGCTCCGCCGGATACGTTAGTCTACCGATTTATGACAAGCGGCTAAAGTGCCGCGGTGGCGGCGCGGCGTCCCGAATTCGAGCGGTGGTCGCCCGCGAACCAACCGGCGGCAAGCAAACAACCGAGTTTTTTCCTCACGGACGGTTCGGGTTAGCGCCCCTGGGCCCTTCGCTGACTGGAAATGCAGACGCTCCCCGCGCCACCAACCTTCGGCACGGCGCCAGGGCAAACTCGAACTCATCGTCAACCGATTCTTGTCGTGGCGCTTTATCCGACTGTGACGGCCTGGTCCGCCCATTCGCGTTGCCACAGTTCAAAGACCAACAGCGCCCACAAACGATAGCTATGGTCGTATCGACCCGCCTGGTGGTCTTCGACCATGTTTCGCACGGCCTGGGGCCGAAAAAATCCGCGACCCAAGGCGCACGAGTCTAACAGGGCGTCCCGGGCGAAATCTCGCAATTCGTGCCGGAACCAATGCCCCAGGGGTACGCCAAAACCCATCTTCGGGCGGCGACGCACCGACGGCGGCAGCAGATCAGAAAAGACCTCGGTCAGGATCCGCTTCCCCCTACCAAAGCGGTATTTCAACCGCCGCGGCATGGCGGCCGCCAGTTCCACCACATGATGGTCCAGAAACGGCTGGCGACATTCCAGGCTGTTGGCCATCGAAGCGATATCCACCTTCGTCATCAAATCGCACGGCAAGTAGGTCGTCAGATCGGCCAGGCTGGCGGCCGTGATCGGATCGCGGCCTCGGCTGCGGGCGAAAGCCGACGCCAGAAAATCGAACGGATCGCTGTCCGGCAGGCTGGCGATGAACTCCTCGTCGTACAACTCAGCGCGGCGGGCTTCGTTGAAGATCGAGATCCAATCCAGGTAGCGCCGCTCGGCCGGTCGCCCTAAAGCGCCGACCAGCCGCTTGAACTTCCGCACGTAGGACTTCTGCCGCTGGCCGCTGGGCAACCGCTGCCAGAACTCGCCGGCCGCCAGTTTCATCAGCCCGCGCGGCAGGCGATCGAACCAACTGCCGATTTCCACGGCACGATAGCGAGGATAGCCGGCAAATAGTTCGTCGCCTCCGTCGCCCGTCAATGCGACGGTCACCTGCTGCCGCGTCATCTTCGAGACGTAGTAGGTCGGAATCGCCGAACTGTCGGCGAACGGCTCGTCGTAATACCAGACCAGCTTCGGCAGAATCTCGACGCCGTCGGGTTCTACGCGGAACTCCTGGTGAATCGTGCCCAGCCTCTCGGAGACCTCACGCGCATAGCTTGTCTCGTCGTACTCGGCCACCGGAAAGCCGATGGAAAACGTTCGCACCGGCTCGCGCATCAATTGGGTCATCAGCCCGACGATGATGGATGAGTCGACGCCGCCCGAGAGAAAAGCGCCGAGCGGTACGTCGCTTTGCAATCGTTTTTCGACGGCCGCGGTTAGCGTGCTGCGCAGCCCGGCCTTGTACTCGGCCGCCGGCCGCTCGATTTCCTGGGAGAAGTCCGGTTTCCAGTAGCTGCTGACCTGCAACCGCCGGTCGCGATATACGGCGCAGTGGCCGGGCGGCAGCTTGTGAATGCCGCGGAAGATCGTGTTCGGGTGCGGAACGTATTGATACGTCAGATACTCGTCGACCGCGCCCGGGTCGATGTCGCGAGGCACGCCCGGAACCTGCAGCAGACTTTTCAGCTCGCTGGCGAACAGCAGCCGCTCAGACTCCTGGCGGTAGACCAGCGGCTTTTTGCCCAGCCGATCTCGGGCCAGGATCAACTGGCGATGGTTGGCATCCCAGAGAGCCAACGCGAACATCCCCTCCAGATGCCGCAGGAACTCGATCCCTTCGTCTTCGTACAGATGAACGATCGTTTCCGCGTCGCCCGCGGTGCGAAACTGATGGCCAGAGCCTTGCAGGCGGCTGCGCAGCGAGAGGAAGTTATAGATCTCGCCGTTGAAAACGATCCAGATCGTGCCGTCTTCGTTGGACAGGGGCTGTGCGCCGGTGGCCAGGTCGATGATCGAAAGCCTGCGAAAGCCGAGCGCCACGCCCGCCAGCGCGCGGGGTAGGCGTGGGCCGCCAGATGGCTCGAATACTCGCCTCGATCGTCGGGGCCGCGATGCGCGAGCGCGTCGGTCATCCGCTGGAGCGTTTCGCGTTCGATCGGTTCTCCCGCGTCGGTCCAAACGGCTCCGGCAATGCCACACATATCAGCCTTCGACTCTCAAACCAAAACGGCCAACAGAACAGGCGCGACGCCCGAGCAGTCCAGCGGCGCCGAAAATAACGACAAAGGCGTCCCCCGCATCATATCCCATGACGCCGCCATCGTCGCGAGCGTCGCTTTTCGCCCCCGGCAAAAAAGGGACAAAATGCACGAAATGCGGCCGGCACGAACGGTCCTGGCCGCTTGTCGGCGCCTCAGACAGTCACCGGGCGATTTGACGTTTCTCTGCCGTGAGGTATGTTTTTCGGGCGATTTCGCGCCGGGGGGATGCCGGGGAGAAAGCGAATGCAACAGATAGCGAGGGCGGGCGCTGCATGCGCGGCTTATGGCTCGGTTTCGGCGGCGCAGTCTGCGACGACGGCCGCGGATTTCTTTAGACCCGTCGTAGCGGCTCCGTATGCCGCCGCGCGGCCGCCGCAAGCCGCTTACCAAACGCCCGTACGGCAATCCGCCGCGGACCGCCCCGAGACGAACTCGGCGCCTGAAATCGGCTGGCACACGCTGGCGCGCAGCATTGAGGATCGAGTCGTCGAATATGCGCAATTCGGCCAGGGCGACCTACAAGCGCTGGTCGTTGCACCGCTGGCGGGCGACGAGTCGGATGGAGGCGAGATCATCGAACGCCTGGCCAACCATCTGGCGCACTTTCCGCGGAGCTTGACCAACACGACCGTTACGATCGTACGCGATCCCAACCCCGACGGCCGTTTCCGCCATACAGCCGGCAATGCGCGCGGCGTACTGCTCGATCAGAATTTCGCCACGCGGCACTGGCGCCGCACCCCGACGGGCGATCGTTGGCTTAGCGGCCGAGAGCCGGAAAGCGAACCGGAGACGCGGGCCCTGGTCGAACTGCTCGCGGACCTCAAACCGCACCGCATTCTCGTATTGGGCAGCGAACGGCGGCCGCCGTCGTTGCATTACGCGGGCCCGGCCGACGACCTGGCCGAACAGTTCGCCCAGTCGGCCCACGTCCGTCCCGCGGCGCTCGACTCGGGCGACGCCGCCGGCTCGCTGGCCGCCTATTCAGGCCTCGACCGCGATATTGCGACGCTCGTATTTCGCGTGACGAGCCGTTCTTCCGCTGAGCAGAATTGGCTGCACTACAAGCGGGCCCTGCTGACGTTTTTGAATGAACCTGCACCGCCGACCGACGCACAGGACGAAGCAAGCAATCAGCAAGCCGTCAACGAAGCAGACGCCGGACAACAGGAACCGCTGCGGTTCACGACTCCGGCCAGGTCCATCGCGCTGCAATCGCGAGCCGGGCAGAATCAGTTCGACTCAGAGGAAGGCTCCCCAAGCACCGCGGGAGTGCTGTCGGCGACCGACCTGGAGCAAGGCGCTCCGCTGGTTCCCGTCGGACGCCCGCCAGAGACGAGCAAGCCCTCCGCCCCGACGACGCCCGCCGTCGCTCCGCCTGGTCCGCAACCCGGCGCCCTTCGGCCGCCGGCTTCGCCCGCGCCGCAGCGCCAACCAGGCGCGTTTCAGGTTCCGCCGTTTCGCCCCGGCGCTTCGATTGGCCGGCCGGGCGCCGCTATCGGACGTCCCGCCGAACCGGCTCCGCGTTTGCAGTCGGCGCCCAATGCCGCTCGTGGCATGTTTGTGCCGCCTGTCTATCCCGCCTACCCAATGGCTCCGCAGACGCACTCTCCTCGGGCCGACGCCCGCCCTCCCGCGGCATTGCCGGCGGCGGAAAGCGATCCTGCCTCTCCGCGCGTGCAACGCTTGCCGAAGGTCGATTCGACGACGCCAGAGAAAGACTTGCATCAGCAACCGATCCCGTTCTATCCGGACACCGGCTATTGAGTGGTTGTCGTCGAACCTCAGCCAAGAGAGGCTGATAGCGCGGCGAACGTCGCAGGCGTTCCGCTTCCGCTCAAGCAGTCGACGCAGTAGCTACGACGAACTCCCAATGCGCCGTGACGGGCGGCGAATGTCTTGGACTGGCGGGAGCCCGAAAGTTCAAGCCTCGACCAGTTCCCGGGCCGAGGCCTGCTTGACGCCGAAATCGGCTCGCTGAGCCTTAAGGCAAGTTTGACGGAAGGTTTCCGGGCGGGGCACGCCGGAGAGCCGGAACGTCTCCACATTGCCGCGCCGGAAGATCAGTTCGCCGGCCGGATACCATGCCTGGCCGGACAGCACTTCGACGTCGATCGCGTCGAAATCGTCGAGGGAAACCGCTGCTTGCACCTGGCCCGACGTGGCATGCTCAATGATCACGCGGCGGTTGGTCAACCGGTAGCGGCGGCAAGCGTTGTTGGGCACGTAAACCCCTGGAAAGGGGCCCATCTTCGGCAGCCAAATGAAGCAGGGCAACAGCGAAAAAAAGTAGCCCGGCAAAACGATCGGAATCGACAGCAGGGCAATGATGCGTCCCACGGTGACGGGGATGCCCAAGACTTCAAAGCCGGATTGATTTTCGTACTGCCGCCCCAGAAACCGGCCCATCCCGGTTGCGGCCAGCGACGGCCAGACGGTCATGATCGTGACTTCCCCCAATGCCGGAGGGGCCACGCCCGCAATTGCCTGCTTCATCTCAGACGCACCTCGGTCAAAATCACTGCAGTAAGCTTGAAAAAGTAGCAGACCGAACGGCGAAAAACCAGCCCCTCAACGGTCAGAATAGCTTGGCAAATGCCGCTTTGGCGGCCTCGATCCCTCGCCGCATGGCCAGTAAATCCGTGTTTACCGAGAGCATGCGGCAGCCCTTGTCGTAGGCCTTCTCGGCGAACGTCGGGTCGGCGGGCACCGTCCCCCAGTGTTTGCCGTGACGGCGGCAGGCGGCCGCCACATGATCGATCGCCTCCCAGACCCGCTCGTGGCTGAGCTGGCCCAAAACGCCGAGAGATTGCGACAAGTCGGCCGGGCCGACGAATAGCACGTCCACGCCGTCCAAGGCGGCGATGGCGTCTGCATCTTCGACGGCGCCGGTCGTTTCGATCTGGATCAGCACCAGGTGCTCGCGGTTGGCTCGCTCGGCGAAAGCCGCTTGCGTAAGATGCGTAAAATCCGCGTCGCGGCCGGAAGTGTTCATGCCCCTCATGCCCCGCGGAGCGAACTTGGCCCAAGTCACGAATTCTTCGGCCTGGGCGGCGGAATGAATCTGGGCGGCCATCACGCCCCCCGCCCCGGCTTCCAGGTTTTGCGTGACCTGGGCATAGTTCGTCGGGGCCATCCGCACAAACTGATCAAAACCATTGGCTCGCGCCGCCACGGCGCCGGCCTGAACCTCTCGCCAGGTGAGACCTACGTGCTCCTGGTCGAGCCAGAAGCCGTGAAAGCCGCCAGCCAGGGCGTAAAGATCGATGGTAATGGGGCTTAGCAGTCGGCTGGACGAAAAAATCCGGCACAGTTCATTGTCCGCCAGCAACTCTTTGAATCGTCGGCCCATGGCAGGAAACGCTCTCGCAGCAGTGCCAGCCCCTCGGTTCGTGACGCTCGGCAAGCAGTCTGGCGCCCCCTGCGAGCGTCGTCAAGCGGTTGCCCGCTTGGAGCTTAGGTAATCGCCGCGGCCGCCGGCACGGGACGGCAAGTCAGGTTCGGCCGATTTTTTTCGTTTTTGCGCGAACCTCTGAGCCGATGTAGCGTCATACTGCTACTGCCGGGGTTCATCGCCCCGTTGCACGAACCCTCTGGCTGGCCGCGGCAGGGGCGATTCTGCTTGACGCGGCCGGGCATACGTGACACCCTTAATAGGTAATTACGCGGGTTGCCGGCGCAACCCGATCTTTTTTCTTTCCAGACGCGCGTAGCGCAGGAATATTGCCATGCGTAGCATCATCTCAAACCGCTTGAACTCGAACGTCCTCGGTATTCGCCAGGATCGTCGCGTTGCGGTCGTGAAGGATGTGCTAGGGATGGTACTCAAGCGCGCGTCCTTCTGTTTCAGGCACGCCTGCGAGACGTTGGCGCAACATCTGACGCATGAACGTCAGTTGAAATGCGCCGCCGTCGGCGGGACCGCTGCGGCCGCACCAGCGATTTATATGTCGCTGCTGCCGGCGAGTTGCGGACCGCGCTGCTGGCGCCCCGTCCCCACGGGGCGGCGGCCTTCCGTCACAGGAAGCTGATTTTCGCCTCGGCGAAAACTCAACGCTGACTCAAACGGAAGACCAGCCGGTCGGCCTGGCCGCGGTCGCTGAGCGCGTTTTTGTGCGCCTCAGCCGACCCGACCGCTCGCCACGGCCGTTGTCGCCCTTTTTGCCTGCTGCCAAGGCCCGAGAACGGAATGGGCCGGGAGAGAACCATGAGCGTCTTGTCTGTTGAACTCACTGATGAAAAGCTGACACTGATCGAACAGGTGCGAGCCGCTCAGGCGGGCGACCGGGACGCCTTCGGCGAACTGGTCGAGCGATTCGAGCGGAGCGTCTTCGCCACCGCTTTGCGCCGGCTGGGCAACCACGTGGAAGCCCAGGAACTGACGCAGGAGGTGTTCGTCCAGGCGTTGCGCAAGGTCCACCAGTTGCGAGAGCCGGAGTGCTTTGGCGGCTGGCTGCGGACGATCGCCAACCGGTTGGCCATCAATCGGCGCATGCGCAGCGGTCCGGCGATGCCGACCGATCGGGAAACGCTCGAAGCCGTATGCCTCGAGCATGAAACGCCGTTGACCAACGCGCTTTCCAACGAGCGACAGCGGCAGGTCCGCGCGGTCTCGATCGGCTGGGCCGGCTCGACCGGGAAACGCTGATTGCGTTCTACGTCGATGGTCAGTCGCTCGTCGAGATGAGCTCCGCCTTCGACTCGCCGGTCGGCACCATCAAGCGCCGGCTGCACGTCGCTCGCAAGCGGCTCGCTCGCGAGTTGGAAGAAGAGATGGCGAGCTGAACGCCTCAGGGCTGAAGGATGAAGCGAAGTCTTCATCCTTCAGCCTCTTTTTTTCAGCCTCTACCCTTTGGTCGCCGCCCCCGCGGCCATCGCCAGCCAGCCGAGGATGAAGGCGACTCCGCCGATCGGCACGATTGCGCCGAGCAGTTTCGGCCCCCCCAGCGCCAGGGCGTAACAAAGGCCCGAAAAAATCAGGATTCCGAGCACAAAACAGACGCCTGCAACGTCGAACCAGCGCGAAGCGAAATGGCTGGCCAGCAGGCCGGCCAGCACGATCGCAATCGCGTGGTACATCTGATAGCGAGCGGCCGTTTCGTACGTTTCCAGCCGCTTGGCGATCTGCTCGGCGGATAGCTCGGAGTTTTTTTCCAGGGCCGGCTTCAGGCCATGTGCGCCGAAGGCGCCGGTAACGACCGACAGCGCCGCCAGCACGGCGCCGCAGGCGATCCAAACGTGGGGTTTCATGACACGCTCCGTGGAGAACAGGGGCGATGGCTTGAAGAACCGCCCCGACACTCGAATGTAACAAGCGACGCCGCCGCCCGACAGGGCGGGCGTTCGCCCTGCCCAAACTCTCCGCGCGGCGACGGCCTGGCAAATGAAAAAGGCCATCGCAACCCGTTGCCGGGTCGCGATGGCCTGAGGGGGAAATTCCCGTTAGCGGCCTGCCGGAATGGCTCGCTTTACGGCGAGGCCGGAATGCCCAACAGCTCTTCTTCCTCTTCCTGAATGATGATGCGCGGCGTGACCATCATCATCAGGCTTTGCGTTTCTCGGCCGATGCCGACGTTGCGGAAGAGACGGCTGAGGTACGGAATCTTGCTCAGCAGCGGCACGCCGAACTCGTTGCGGCCTTCGCTCAACCGCTTGACTCCGCCCAGCAGCACCGTACCGCCGTCGGGCACGCTAACCGTCGTACTGACCGTCACAAAGGAGAACGACGGCAACTGCACCGTCGTGCCTTGGGCGGAAGTCGTGGTCGAGGCGTTACGCGCGGTGGTGTTGTCGGTCGGACCGGTCGAAGCGTTCGACGTCGTGGTCGTGCTGGTGCCGGCGAACGTAAACGTGTTGACCGCCGTGATCTGGCTGAAGAACGGAACCAGCGTCAAGCGGACGAACCGCCGGTCGCTGGAGACGACGGCCTGCACGCTCAGAGCCGTCCCTTCGTTGAGCACGACAATCACCGGTTGTTGGGCGGCCGCAAAGGCGCCCACGACCGGGATCACGCTGACCACGAACGGGGTCTGCGTCGTATCCATCACGATCGCCTGCTGGCCGTTGAACAACGTGACCTTCGGCGCCTGCAGCACGTTGCTGCGTCGATCGCCTTGCGAAGCCTCGATCAGGAAGTAGGTTTCGATATTGCTCAGAATGGCGAAACCCAACTGGGCGCCGGCGCCGGCCTGGTAGCCGCCGAACTGCGGCGTGGCCAGACCGAAGCTGCCTTGCTGGAACGGAATGTCCAGGTTCGGAGCTGCAGTTACGCCGCCCGTCGCACTGGGCTGCAAACCGATGGTCACGCTTTGCTGCTTGGTCAAGTCGCGAGCCTGAAGGTCAAGCGGCTGACCGTTGAGCGGAAATATCGTGTTGTCCGTCGGAGTGATCGGCGCGTCGCTCAACTTCTGGCCGAAAAGCTGGAACGGCTTCTGCGTATAGGTCGGGATGGCGAAGTCAAAGTTCACCCCGATCCTTTCGAAGAAGTTATCGTTGAGCGTGATGAAGCGGACTTCGATCGTGACCTGCAAGTCCTGCAAGCGACGCAACTGCGTCAGCAGATCGGCGATCTCTTCGTGAACTTCCTGCGTCTGGCTGATGACCAGGCTGAGGTTGTTCGCGTATTCCTGAATGGCGCCGGGACCGCCCACTTCATCCCACGTCGTCGGCGCGATCGTCGTCGTAATCAAGTCGATCAGGCTCGCGAAATCCGCCCCCGAGGCGCCGCCGAGCCCGCCAGGACCGAAGCCGGGCGGCTGCGACATGTTGGCCGCAGACATCGCGGCCCCGCTGGCCGAAGTCACCTGGGCCAGCAGGCTGGAGTTCATCATCGCGTTGCTCGAGGCGCCGTTGTTGCTGGCTACGACTTGCAGCGGGGCGTCGCCGCCCATGCCGCCGTACATCGGCACCGCGCTCTCCGCGTCTCGCAAGGCGCCGGCCAGACCCATCCGACCGTTCGGCGAGAAATTCGGAATCGGCGTCACCAGGTCGGCGACGTTGTAAGTCACGGTGAAGATCTCGCCGTCGCGCAGATGCTCGCTGGTGATCTTCAGCACTTCGTCCTTGATCACATAGCTCAGCCGCAACGGCTCCAGAATCAGGTTCAACGCGCTCTTGAGCGAGATCTCCTGGCTCAGTTCGATCGTCACCGGCGTATCGGTGGCCACGCCCTCTTCCGCCAGCCCTCGCTGGTCGAGGTGCATGTTGATCTGCGCCAGCTTGCTCAGTTCATCGACCACCTGGCTGAGCGGCATTTCCTGGAACCGCAGCGAAATGGGCGTCTTGAGCTTCTGCTCGATTTCGATTTCCTTTTCGGACCGGGCCCTGCGGCCCATGCGTTCCAGTTCCTTTCGACTGGCCGTCAAACGCTTCCATTCCCGGACGTCGCCGAACTGGAAAGGCTTGTTGTCGTCGAACGGAATTGCCGAGATATCGACGTTGTGCAAGGCATCAATAAAGCCTTGCTCCTTGGCGTCGGCCACGTCGTTGTAGTTGTTGGTGCGAATCACCATCTTGACCATCAACCCGATCTGCTTGACGACCGGTTCATCCGGCGCCACTTCGCGGGCCCTCTTGGCCACCACTTCGGCCTCGGCATAGCGGTGCTCGTCCATCAGCTTGTTGAACTCGTCGACGAGCAGAGCGACTTTTTCCTGCACCTCGACCTTGACCTTCTGCTCGCGATCGATCTCCGCCCGAGTGGCCTCGTTCCGCTCGTTCAGCTCGATTTTTCCGCGATTGGCCTCGATGAACCGCTCCAGGTCCTGCACGTCGCGGTCAACGCGGCGGAGCAGGATGTCGCGAGCGGTGGTTTCCAAAGTCGACTGTTCCACGAGAACCCGGGCTTGCCTCAGCATCTCCAGAGCTTGCCGGGGATCCGCTTGCTGCAGATTCCGCGCGGCCTGCTCCTGACGGGACAGTTCCGCCGAAATCTTGCGGTACTTCAACTGCTGATCGGCGGCGGCCTCGTTCATCAACCCTGAATCGCCGCCGGGGCGCCGCATGGTCGGCGACTGGGCGAGCAACTGCAGCTTGTCCTGCAATTGCTGCTGCGTGCCCGGATCCAATTCCTCGCGGCGCCGGTGCGCTTGCCGGAACCAGTTCAAAGCGCCGGGAATGTCGCGGTTCCGCAAGGCCGCTTCGCCCCGCTGGAACAGCGCCATGGCAGGCTCGGGCGAACCCTCCTGCTCCTGCATGCTCGCCGGCACGTTCTGCGTACCGTCGCGATTGCTGTCGTACATCGCCTGCGAACCGGGGAACGCGCCGTCGCGTCCGGCGGCCACCCCAATCGGAGCGGCGCCGCCCGCGGGCATCACGCCCTGGCCCTGCTTCTCGGCCTGCTGGATCTGGTACAGCACCATCCAGGGGCGGTCTTCGCCCTCTTTGAAAGCCGTATCCGGCACGCGCAAATCTTCCGCCTGCGCGGCCAGGCCGGCGGCCTGCTCCAGATCACCCGCCTTGATCGCGTCGCGGGCTTGCTGCACCAGTCGCAGCGCTTGCTGCTTGCGCGCGGCGACGGCGGGATCCAATGGCCGACTTTCCGCACCGCCTTGGGCTGCCAGCGGCGAAGCGCCTGGTTCCACCGGCGGCAGCGGCTCGAGCCGCGAGGGTTCCTTCGAATTCCGGTCGCGCTGCGCTGCCCGCAATGCGCTCCGCCATCGCGTCCGGCTTGACGTCGAATGGACCATAGTTGACGTTCAGTCGCTTGGCGTCGCCGACCAGACGCATCGCTTCTTCGAATTCGCCCCAGTTCATCAAGCCTTCCGCTTGCTGCAACAACGCCTCGGCCTGTTGCCGGCGAAATTTTTCGCTGTCTTTCGCCGGGGCGCCGGGACCGTTCAACCGCGCATAGCGCTGTACGGCATCTTCCACCTTGGCCGGAGAATCTTCGTGGAAGTCGTAACGCACGCCCAGCTTCTTGGCCTGCTCCAGCAGTTCGGTCGCTCGGCGCACGTCGCCGACCGCCAACGATCGCCGCGAATCGAGCAACAAGCGGTCGCTCTGCATTCGCACCGGATCTCCTGAAGGGAGGTGCTCGGCGGCCAGCCCGCTCTCCGCGCTGCTGGGCGGCGCCGTCATGGTCTGCTTGCCGAACGGCGAGTTGCTGGGGAAAGGATTGCCGGTCGGCAAATTGCCGCGCAGTTCAGAGTCGCTCGGCGGCGCCAGCTCGGAGCGAGGATCGACCTGCGATGCATTGCCTCGCGGCGTTGGGTTCTTCGCCGTCGGCTCAAAACCGTTCTGCCGCACGTTGAACGGGTCGACCGGTCCTTGCGGCGCGGCCGGCGCCGTATTGGCGACGGGCCCGCCGCCCGGCGGTTCCGGCTGGAATTTCTGGCTGGGCAGCTTGTCGCGGCCCTGGCTCTTCATCATCCGGTCCAAGTCGCGCCGCGCCTTCTCGGGCGTATCGCCCAAGTGGATGCGGCTGTAGCGAACTCCTGCCGCTTCAGCGCGCGACACGAGCGAATCAGCCGTCTCCATCCGGCCTTCTTTCATGGCCTGTCTGGCTCGAGACAGCAAATCGGCGACAGCGCGACGTTGGTCGTCGAGCGAGCCGCCGCCGGCCTGACCGGCGACTACGGCGCCCCACAGCCCGCCGTACGAGCTGGCAGGCGTACCGGCCCAGGCCGACCCTGCCATCAAGGTCAGTCCTGCGGCCATCCATGCGGTAAGTATCCGAGACGTCGTCTTCAACACGATCTCCTTTCGAGATTCGCAAGGTCCCTGGCGCCACGGCGGCGCGAGCGACCAACCCAGGAGTCTTTCGATGTGTACGCGCGCAAACCTTCGACCGACTGCAAGCCGGGCGCGAGGCCCGACGCGCACGACCAGAAAGCTTGCGCGGCTGGCACGCGGCAACGTACAAGCAGACGCTCACCCTGGCGGGTCACGTATAGCTAGCAAGTGATAAATTGAGATTGGCAGAAGAGAGGCGGTTAAATACTCGCCCTGCAAAAACGCGTCAAGGCCGGTTTGAAGAATTTTTTCGACCAAAACGCGAACGGCCCCGGACGCATGCGCCGGGGGCCGTTCGGTTGACGTCTGCCGTAAGCAGAAAGATCTCTGGTCAGATGACCTGCGTCTGGCCGGGCACGGCCACCAGCGGAGTCGGGGCCGGAGCATCGAAGGCGTAATGCTTCGGACCCAGGCTCTTGTCCGAGTTGATCGCTTCCTCCCAGGTGATCATCTTTCCCGAGTAGGTGCACAGGCGGCCCAGAATGGCCGTCATCGTGCTGGTGGCGCCGTACTCGCCTTCATTGATCGGGTTGCCCGAACGGATGCTGGCGAACAGGTCGTCGTGCTCCACCTGATACGGGTTGGGATTGTCGCCGCGATAGCGCCACTTGTCGCCGGTCGCGCTCTCGATCTGCGAGCCGCCGATGTTCGACGTTCCCTTGCTGCCGTGCGCGTGCTCGCTGACGCTGTCCCAGCAGCCGGGAATGTGACGGCAGTAGCTGAACATCCGCGAGCCGTCGGCGTATTCGAACTCGACCGCGTGATGGTCGTAGATCTCGCCGTATTCCTTGCCGGTGCGGACCTGGCGGCCGCCCATGCCTTCGGCCTTGATCGGGTGCGATCCTTTGAGCCAGTTGCTCACGTCGAGATTATGGATGTGCTGCTCGACGATATGGTCGCCGCAGAGCCAGTTGAAGTAGTACCAGTTGCGCATCTGGTATTCCATGTCGGTCTGGCCTTCCTCCCGCGGGCGGACCCACACGCCGGCGCCGTTCCAATACACGCGGGTGCAAATAATGTCGCCGATCGCGCCGTCCTGCAATCGCTTGATCGTCTCCAGATAGCTCTTCTGGTGATGGCGCTGCAGACCGACGCCCAACGCCAGATTCTTCTTCTTGGCTTCCTCCGTAGCGGCCAGCACGGCACGCACGCCCGGACCATCGACGGCCACCGGCTTTTCCATGAACACGTGCTTGTTCGCTTCGACCGCGGCGGCCAGGTGAATCGGGCGGAAGCCCGGCGGCGTGGCCAGGATCACCAGGTCCACGCCGGCTTCGAGCACTTTCTTATAGGCGTCGAAACCGACGAACTGGCGGTCTTCCGGCACGTCGATCTTCGGCGCAATCGCGCCGTCTTTCTTGAGATTGCCGAGACTGCCTTTCAAGCGGTCTTCAAACGCGTCGCCCATGGCGACCAGCTTGACGTTGCCTTGCACGTGCAAGGCCTGATTGGCCGCGCCGGTGCCGCGACCGCCGCAGCCGACAAGGCCGATCTTGATCGTGTCGTCGCCGGCGGCATGCGCCGAACGAGCGACGCTCAACCCGGCGGCCAGGCCGGTCCCCGCGACGGCCAGGCCGGAGGTCTTGAGAAAGTCTCGCCGCGAAGGCACGACAATTCGCTGGGGCTGGACGTGGTCGCTCATCTTTTTCGTCTCCACCTGTGGACTGCGTTGGAAGGACAGCGTTGATAATAAACGGCGTTGAATACTGCGAAACGGAAAGAAACTATTGACGGTTGACGTCGTGCGTGTCGAGATCCAGTTCGTACTTCGCCTTGTCTTCGGCCGAAGGCTCGACCAGCGGACGCACGACCCGAAAACCGACGAACAAAGCGTCCGTATAATACCAGATGCTTTGCGGGATCTGGGGATCTTGCTGCTTCCAGTCCTTGTGACTGCCGCGCCGAGCGGCGCTGCGCAGCCCCTCGGGATCGTCGTCCCAGGAGCCCCCGCGGACCACGCACGGCTCGACCGTCGTCGGCACGGCCAGCGGATTGACCGCGGTCTTTCCGGCGAACTGCTGATAGAAGTCGGGCACGTACTGGTCGGCGCACCACTCGGAGACGTTGCCGTGCATGTCCAGCAAGCCCCACGGATTCGGCTTCTTCTGGCCCACCGGATGGTAAGCGTCGTCGCTATTGTCGTAAGACCAGGCGTAATCGCCGAGTTTCGCGGGATCGTCGCCGAACGAATAAGCCGTGGTCGTGCCGGCGCGGCAAGCATACTCCCATTCGGCTTCCGTCGGCAGGCGATAGTAGCGCCCCGTCTTGGCGCTGAGCCACCGGCAATACTTCTTGGCCGCCAATTGCGTCATGCAGATCGCCGGGAAACCTTCCTTGCCCATGCCGAACGTCATGTCGGTATAGGGCTTGGTCGGACGAGCCACGACGTCGGAAAACTTGTCCAACGCGGTCTGCTCGCCGCCGAGCGCCTTGCGACGCGCCACGTCGAGTTTGAACATGAAGATTTCGTATTCGTTCCATGTGACTTCGCACTTGCCCATCCAGAAGGGCGAAATCTTCACTTCGTGTACCGGGCCCTCGTCGGGCTTGCGTCCCGGTTCAGCTTCAGGGCTGCCCATGCGGAACGTTCCGCCCCGAATCGGCAGCATGTCGAACGTCACTTTCGAATCGGTGATTCGATCCGTATACGGCTTCATCTCCGCTTCCGTCTTGGCCGCGGCGCCGGGAACTTCCAGCACCGGTCGCGCGGCGGTCTCGCCGCCGAAAGCCGGCCATGAGCCGGCGACTAATGCGCCAACGGCCGCGCATGTAAACCACAGTTTTTTGTTCATGGATTGCCAGGCGCCGGTGCGGCGAAATAGGCTATACAAACGGTACATGCAGTTTCAGCCTCTGTCTTACGGTTCGTGGCAGCGAAGCGGTTGGTCCCCAGATGAAAAACTTAGCTCACGCCCCGTCCCTACGGACGACATTACTGGCCGCTGCGGCAGTTGCGGCGCTCGTCGGACATTCGCCGCGGCTCCAGGCTGCCGATTATGAACTCGCTCGCTTCGAGTTCCAGCAAGCCCACATGGGGGTTCCGATTAAGCTGGTATTGTATGCCGCCGACCAGTCGTCCGCAAACCGGGCGGCGGAAGCAGCCTACCGGCGTATCGCCCAAATTGACCAGGCAATGAGCGATTACAAATCCGACAGCGAACTGTCCCGCTTGAACCGCACCGCAGGACAAGGCAAGCCGTTGTCCGTCAGCGACGATTTGTGGACCGTATTGCTGCGGAGCCAACGACTGGCCGAAAAAACCGACGGCGCCTTCGACGTGACCGTCGGCCCCTACGTGCGGCTCTGGCGGCGGGCCCGGCGCTCGGGCGAGTTCCCTTCCGCTGGGCGGTTGGCCGAAGCGCGAGCCGTCGTCGGTTCGCGGCGGCTGGAACTCCATGCGGCGCGCCAGACCGCGGAGCTGCTCGTCCCCGGCATGCGGCTCGATCTGGGGGGCATCGCGGCCGGGTATGCGGCCGACCAGGCCCTCGGCGCCTTGGCCGGGCAGGGCGTGACGATTGCCTTGATCGACATCAGCGGCGACGTCCTGGTCGGCGATCCGCCGCCCGGTCGAGACGGTTGGCGCATCGGCATCGCCCCGGTCACGGCGCCCGACGGCCCGCCGAGCCGTTATGTTTCGCTCCGCCGCGCATCGCTCACGACCTCCGGCGACGCCTTTCAGCACGTCGTCATCGGCGGCCAGCGATATTCGCACATCGTCGACCCGCGCACCGGAGTGGGGCTGACCGATCAGAGCGCCGTGACGGTCATCGCCCCCGACGCCATGACGGCGGACAGCCTGGCCACGACGGTGAGCGTATTGGGCCCTGAAGCGGGCTTGAAGCTCATCGAGCAAACGCCCGGAGCCGCGGCGATCATCATGCGCAACACGGAGCAAGGCATGCAGACCTATGTCTCTGCCAGGTTTTCCCAGTTTGAGGTTCGTCCGCCCGAGTAGATCGAATGCAACGCCATCGAGTAACATGCCGGCGGGGCGTCTTTATGGGTCACGTGCCGTATGTCGAATCCGACCGACGATCTTGTTGAGCGCGTCGCCAACGGCGACGCCGAAGCGCTGGCAGAGTTTCTTGTCGCCCGGCGAGGGGCGCTGCTGAGCTTTATCGAACACCGGCTCGGCGCTGCGCTGCGCAGCAAGATCGAACCGGATGACATCTTCCAGGAAACCAGCGCCGAGGCGGTGCGTTCACTGCCAGAAGCGCCGCTCACCGGGCGCGATCCGTTCGGTTGGCTTTGCCAGATCGCCGAACGGCGCATCATCGACGCCCATCGCCGCTTCTTCGGCAGTCAGAAGCGCAATGCCGCGCGCGAACGGGCCCTTGATGTTCCCCGGCCGGGCGACGAGCGCGGCGGCCTGATCGACATGCTGATTGCCAGCATGACTTCCGCCAGTCAGGCGTTCTCCCGCGACCAGCGCCAGCAGCGTTTGCTCAACGCCATGGAGACCTTATCCTCCGAACAGCGCGACGCCTTGCGATTGCGCTACCTCGAAGGCCGATCCTCAAAAGAAATCGGCGCCCAGCTCGGCAAATCCGACGGCGCCGTGCGGGTCTTGCTGACTCGCTCGCTGCAAAAACTGCGGGAAATGTTGGGTGAGGAGTGAAACCTCCGAGACCCGAGGGGCGGCGATTCGATTCACGCTAGCGACGCAAGGGCGGCGCAAAAAGGGTGGATGTCTTGCATCCGTCGGAGGCGAGCAAGCCGGCCGTTTTCCGCTGGACACGGGTTCTGTCGCCAAGCCAGTTGCCGGCTATGTTGAACGGGTGTATCGCGTGGCAGGACTGCGCGGACATGGCGATTGAGAGCGAGGTGACAGGCGTCGAACATGCTGGCGAGCGGCGCCCAAGATGGCCAACTTCGTACGGGAAAGTTCGATGCGCTGGCCGCCTTTGGGAAATAAGACGAGCGACGCCGTTGCGCACCGTAGAAGACGCACAGCGCCGGAAAGGAGCGACCGCGCAATGCGTGGGCGCCAGGGAATGCGCAAAGATGGTCAGCTTCGCGAGGGAAAGTTCGGCGGGTTGGCCATCTAGGTGAACCCAGCCTAATGCCGTCGGCTAAACAACGCTTTGAGCAAACAGCTCTCATGCTGCGCGAACCCGCTCAGAGTGTGCTCGTGCGGGCGCGAGGAGCCTCGGTCCTTCGCCCGCTACGGCACACCTGGTCAGCCGAGTTGCCAGCCGCGTAATTAATTTGCGGGCGTCTCTTTCTCCAAAGTTTTGCGACCAAGGGCGGTTTCGTGCAGACACCGCCACGCCAGAGGAAAGACTGCTGGTATACGACTTGCATAAAAAGAATGTCACTCGTAACCCATCGCGCAAGAACGGGCGAAGTCACCATGCACGCTGTCAGCCCCGCACAAACTCGCACCGCAGAAGCCTTGCGGCTGCACCGCGGCAAAGCGCCGATGGCGCCGAAGCGCTCGCTCGCCGAGTTCGAAGGAGTTTAACGCGCATGCTCCGCATCCGATTTCACGGCCGAGGAGGGCAAGGCGTCAAGACGGCCGCTCGCATACTCGGCACGGCGGCTTTTACTTCCGGCAAGCAGGTGCAAGACTCGCCGGTCTACGGGGCCGAGCGGCGCGGGGCGGCCGTGGCCGCCTATGTGCGCATCGATCGCGAGCCGATTTTCGAACGAGGCGTCATCCAGCGGCCCGACCTGATCGTGGTCGGAGACGAAACGCTGCTGGCCGACGGCGGCGCCGGCGTGCTGGCCGGACAAGACGCAGCGTCGGGCGTGTTTGTCAACGCGCCCAGCAAAGAGCTGCCGGGCAAACCGGCGATTGGCCCGCGGCTGGTCACGCTGGATATCACCGAGCGCACGCTGCGCCGGCTCGGCAAAGCGTCGGCCTTGAGCAGCGGTCTGGCGGCGGCCGCGGCCCGGCTGGTCGGCGACATACCGCTTGAGCAACTGGAAGCGGCCGTGCGCAGCGAATTGGAAGACCTGCACGTCCCGGAAGAAACGATCCAGAAGAACGTCGCCTTGGCTCGCGAAGTGTTTCAGGCTTTGCCGGCCATCGAATTCCACGCGGCCAAGAGCGAGATTCCAGCAGAGAAACCCGCCATGCGTCGGATCGAATACGAACCGCCGTTGCGCACGGCGCCGACCATTCTGGCGCCGGGCAACGCCGAGCAGCGCAAGACGGGCGATTGGCGCGTCGAGCGGCCGGTGATCGATTACGACCGCTGCACGCGCTGCGGCCTTTGTTTTGTCGCTTGTCCCGACGCGGTCATCTCGCTCGATGAACGAGGGTATCCGGTCATCGATTACGAACATTGCAAAGGGTGCATGATCTGCCGCGAACAATGCCCGCTGGAAGCGATCGAGACGCAGAAAGAGACGCGATCATGGTAAAGAAACTGCTGACAGGCAACGCCGCGGCCGCCTGGGGCGCGCGGCTGGCGGGCATCGACTACGCGCCGGCGTTTCCGATTACGCCGCAGACGGAGATCATCGAGACGCTGGCCCGCTGGTTCGACGCCGGCGAGATGCAAGGCAAGTTCGTCACGCTCGACAGCGAGCACTCGATGATCATGGCCGCCGGCGCGGCGGCCGCCGCCGGAGTGCGCGTGTTCACCGCCACCTCCAGCCAGGGGCTGCTGTATGCGATGGAAGCGCTGTACACCATTTCCGGCTGGCGAGTGCCGCTGGTGCTGGTGAACGTGTCGCGAGCGCTCTCCTCGCCCATCACGCTCGGCCCCGATCATAACGACATCCTGGCCGCGCGCGACGCGGGCTTCGTACAACTGCACTGCGAGTCGTGCCAGGAAGTGCTCGATACGATCCTGATGGCCTACCGCATTGCCGAAGACCCGCGCGTCTCGACGCCCGTGCTGGTCAACTTCGACGGCTTCTTCCTCTCGTTCATGCGCGAGCCGGTGGAGCTGCCCGAAGCCAAAGCAGTGCGGGCGTTCCTGCCGCAGTTTCGCCCCGGATATCCGACGTTCCGCGCCTCGCGGCCGATGGCCCAGGGCGCCGCGGTGCTCGACGGCGCGACGTACAGCTACTTCCGTTACCAGATGCACCAGGCGATCGCCAACGCGCTGGAAGTGCATGAGCAAGTCGCCGACGAGTTCGAAGCAAGCTTCGGGCGACGTTACGGACCGGTGGAAGCGTATCGGCTGGAAGACGCCGACACCGTGCTGGTGATGGCGGGCGCCTTTGCCAGCAAAGGCAAGGCGGCCGTCAATCTCTGGCGAGAGCAAGGCCGCCGCATCGGGTTGCTGCGAATCAGAATGGTCCGCCCGCTGCCGGTTCGCCCGTTGGTCGCCGCTTTGAGCGGCCGCCGCGCCGTCGGCGTGATCGACCAGAACATTTCGCCCGGCTTAGGCGGCATTTTGTATCACGAAATTGCCGGCGTTCTGGCCGGCGCGGCCGAACGGCCGGCCGTGCTGCGTTCGTTCATCGGCGGCCTGGGGGGCAAAGATATCAGCTTGGCGGAATTCGATCACGTGCTTGCCGCGCTCGACGACGCCCAAGGCGAAATTGCCGAGCCGGAGCTGCTGCTAACTGAAAGCGATTGGCGGCAAGTCGACCAGCGGCTGACCGTAGCCGGCAAGCCGGCGGAGGCGATTGCGTCATGAGAACGAAACGAGAGTTCTATCACACGCCCAAAGATCTTTCGCACGAGGAATTCCTCTCGCCCGGCTCGAACTTGTGCGCGGGCTGCGGCGGGCTGGCCACGCTGCGGTTGATGCACAAGGTGCTGGGCGAAAACGTGGTCGTCGTCGATGCGGCCGGCTGCCTGACGTTGCTGGCCAGCTATCCTTACACGCCGCTACGATCTTCGTGGCTGTACACCTCGATGAGCGGCGCCGCAGCCGGCGCTCAAGGCATTCGCGATGCGCTCGATATCCTGCTGGCCCAACGCCGGCTGCCGGAGAGCGACGATCTCAAGGTGCTGGTGCTGGCGGGCGACGGATCGACGTACGACATGGGGCTGTCGGCCACGTCGGCGGCCATCTATCGCGGGCTCGACTTCTGGTACTTCTGTTACGACAACGAAGCCTACGGCAACACCGGCTTCCAGACCTCCGCGGCTTCGCCCCTCGGCTCGGAGACGAGCACTTCGCCGGGCGGAATCACAGGTCGCAAGAAAGACATCTTCGAAATCTGGCGGCGCTCACCAGCCAGCTTACATGGCGACCGTTTCGGCCCATGAAGGGCTCGATCTTTCGGAAAAGGTCCGCCGCTCGCTGTCGATCAAAGGGCCGAAGATGTTTCTCGGCCTGGCCGTCTGCCCGACCGGCTGGGGTTTCGATCCGGCCAAGGGCTACGAAATTGCAAAGCTGGCGGTCGAAACGGGCGTCTGGCCGCTCAAGGAAGTCATTGGCGGCGAGCTGCGGCATACGTACATCCCCAACCGCTTCCGCCCGGTGACGGAGTATCTCGAGCCGCAACGACGGTTCCGGCATTTGTTCCAGCCGCGACGGCGAGACGACGTGACCGATGAAATCCAGCGCAACGTCGACGCCTATTGGCGACAGGCGACCCAGGAGGCGGCAGCGACATGAAGGCGCCCGCACGCACCAGGCCAGAACATTCCTTGCAGCACGGCAGCCAGCCGGCGCTCGACGCGATCCTCCGCCCGCGATCGGTGGCCGTGATTGGGGCGGGGCGCGAGCCCGAGTCGATGTCGGGCCGATTGTTCCGCAACCTGTTGGCCACGTTCAACGGGCCGGTTTACCCGGTGAATCCCAAGGCCGGCTCGATCGAATCGGTCCAGGCGTACGCGTCGGTGCTCGATATTCCCGGCCCGGTCGATCTGGCGTTCATCGCCGTGCCTTCAGCCTGCGCACTGCGCGTGATCGAGCAGTGCAGCCGCAAAGGCGTGCGCGGGCTGGTGGTCATCTCGGCCGGCTTCGCTGAAGTCGGTCAGAACGCCGGCCAGCAGGAACTGCTGCTTGCGATTCGCGCCTCGGGCATGCGGATGGTCGGGCCCAACTGCGTGGGCGTGGTCAACAACGATCCGGCCGTGCAGCTCAACGGCACGTTTTCGCCGGTGCGTCCTCAGCCGGGAAACGTGGGCGTCTGCACGCAAAGCGGCGCCTTGGGCGTGGTCATCCCCGACTACGTGCGTCGCTCGGGCATTGGCGCGTCGAGTCTCGTTTCGGTGGGCAACAAGGCCGATCTGGGCGAAAACGACTGCCTGGAATTCTGGGAGCACGACCCGGCCACCGACGCCGTGATGCTGTACCTGGAATCGTTTCAGGATCCGATCGCGCTGCTGCCGGCGGCGCAGAGAATCGCACGCCGCAAACCGATCGTCGCGTTGAAAGGCGGCCGCACCGCGGCCGGCGCCCGAGCCGCTGGCAGCCACACGGCGGCGCTGGCCACTCCGCATGCGGCCGCCGAAACGCTGTTCCGCCAGTCGGGGATGATCCGCGTCGATACGCTCGAAGAGTTGTTCGAAGTCACGGCGCTGATTGCGGCACAACCGATCCCTGCCGGGCGCCGCGTGGCCGTGTTGACCAACGCCGGCGGCCCCGGCGTGTTGTGCGCCGACGTGCTCGAGTCCGAAGGGCTCTGTCTGCCGGAGCTCTCCACGGAGTTGCAGGGTGCGCTTCGCGGTATCGTTGGGCCCGTGGCCAGCGTCCGCAATCCGATTGATCTGATCGCCTCGGTCGATCCCCACGAATACAATCGTTGCCTGCAGCAATTGCTGCGATCGGACGAAATCGACGCGGTGATTGTGATCTACGTGCCGCGCACCGCAGGCGGCGGCCCGGCCATTTTGCAGGCCGTTCGCGAGACCGCGGCTGCGGAACCGACGAAGACGGTGCTGACCGTGTTTATGCAAACCGGCGGGCTCGAGGATCGGCCGAGCGAAGGACGCGTGGCGCCGCCGAACTTTCTGTTTCCTGAAGCCGCCGCCCGGGCGCTATCGAAGGCGGTGCATTACGGCCAGTGGCTGCAAACGCCCGCCGGTCGCGCGCCGCATTTGACGACGTGCAGCCCGAGGCGGCGAGACAAATCATCGAGCGCGCCTTCGCGAGGTTGGGCGAAGACGGCGGCTGGCTCGATCCGACCGAAGCCTTCGGCGTGCTGTCCGCCTTTGGCTTGCCGCTGGCTGTTTGGAAGGTGGCGCACACGGCGGAAGAAGCGATCGCTGCTGCACGAACGTTAGACAGCCCGGTCGCCGTGAAGGTGATCTCGCCTTCGGTGCTACACAAGTCGGACCGAGGCGGCGTGGCGTTGAACGTGACGGGCGACGAGGCGGTGCGCGAGGCGTTCGCCCGCGTGACGGCGCCGTTTGCCGATGTGCAAGGGCGCTGGTGCAGCAATACTTGCCGCAAGGACATGAGGCGCTGGTCGGCGTGACGCGAGATCCGCAATTCGGCCCGTTGATCGCGTTCGGGCTGGGCGGCGTGCAGGCCGAGTTGATTGGCGACGTGACGTTGCGGATGCATCCGCTGACAGAACGCGACGCGACGGAGATGATCGGCGAAATTCGCTCGGCCAAGCTGCTCGATGGTTATCGCAATGCTCCGCCCGCCGACAAAGCGGCGGTCGAAGAGTTGCTGTTGCGGGTTTCGACGCTCGCCGGCGCCTTGCCGGAGATTGCGGAGTTGGACCTCAACCCCGTCAAGCTGCTCGCTCCCGGCCTGGGCGCCCGCATTGTCGATTGCCGTATTCGCATTGCAAAGAGCAACGAGTGAACCGCTGAACGCCCGTTGAAACGACTGCTTTGTCGTTTCTCAGTTTTGGGGTTGGCGGATCTGGGGCTGAGCTTCGGCGAAGTCTCGCTGCACTGGGGCATCGCTTCGCTCTGCCGCCAGCCACCCGCGCTGTTTCAGATTGCCAACGCGTCTATTTCTTCGCCGGTTCGGCGGGCGTGATTTCCACCGCGACGTTCTGCGTGAGCTGTTGCGTCTGACCGTTGAGCTTGCTGGTGGCGGTGACGGTCAACGAGTGCTTGCCGGCGGTGGCGTTGGGCGCCGCCTCGATCACCAGCTTGCTCTGGTTCTGCTTGGCGGGAACCGGGGCGGCGACGATCTTCAAACCGCTTACGCCCTTGGGAACGGCGACGGCCAACTGCACCGGATCGGCATAGTCGTACAGCCGGCTGATTTGGACGGGCACTTCCAGTTTTTCGCCCGCCTTGAGCGGCTTGCCCGGCGCCGTGATCGAGATAGTCATGGGCGCTTCCGTGATGGAGAGCGTGATCGTCTGCGAGGGGTAGCCGATATTGACGCTCTTCGCCTTGGCCGCGGCCGCCGCTTGGGCGGCGGCCTTATCGGCGTCGGTCTTGGCCTTGGCGGCGGCCTTGTTGCGGGCGTCGGCTTCGGTTGCGGCCTTGTCCGCCGCGGTCTGCTTTTCTTTGGCCGCTTGCGCCGTCTTGGCCGCCTGGTCCGCAGCCGCTTGGGCCTTGTTTGCCGCATCGACGGCCAGGGCCTGCGCCGCCTTCGCGTCAGCAAGCTGCTTGTCCGTCTCGGTCGCTTTCTTCGCTAGCGCATCGTTGCCGGGTTCGGCCGCCGCGGCCTTCTTGGCCGCTTCGCTCGCTTGCGCCGCGGCTTGGACGGTCGCCTCGGCCTGCTGGCTCGCTTTGGCGGCCGCGTCGCTGGACTGCTTCGCAGCCTTGGCCTTTTGATCGGCGTCGGCGAACGCCTTGTCGGCGGCCTGCTTCGCCGTGACGGCCGCCTTGGTCGCTTGAGCCGCTTCGGCGGCAATCTTCGTCAGTTCGTCTTTGCGCTTGGCGGCAGCCTCGGCGGCTTCAGGGTTGCGGCTGTAGTTGTGCTTGGACGTGCCGCGGAGATAAAAGCTGGAAGTCCCCAGCGGCGCCTTGGGCGGAATGGTCAGCGCCAACTTCCCGTCCTTGGCATTGGCGGCGACCGTCAGGTTGGTGTTCGCCGGAAAGCCTTTCGGCAGCCCTTCGGCGGTCAACTGCACCGCTCCTTTGAACTCGGCTCGGCGCGTGACGGCCAGCGGAATTTCCAGCTTGCCGCCGCGGCACATCTCAAATGTCGGCGGTTGGCCGGGAGCTACAAAGAATGGCGCTTCTTCGGCGTCGGTCACCGCTAGAGCCAGTTCCGTACTCAAGCGAGCATGCGTGCTGCTGCGACGTTGCTGCCCGGGCCACACGATGCACGCGGCGCGGGCCTGATGCGACAACTCTTTGTCGCCTGCCTTGGCTTTGCCTACGACGCGCAGGCTGGCCTGCTCGGTGCGCGGAGCGTTGGCGGCCGCCGTCAACACCAGCGACGCCTTGCTCTCGCTGGGACCGATCACCACCGGCTGCGCGTGACCCCAGGAGGCAGGCCTTCGGCCGTGACCGTGATTTCGCCATTGAAGCCGTCGCGGCGGAAGGCCATCAGTTCGACGAGCGTCGTGCCCCCTTTGCGCAGCAGCGAACTCCACAACACGGGCTGGTTCTGATTGGCGTTGGGCAGTGCGCCAGAGAACTTGGGCATGGCCACCAGGCGGAAGTCGGGCTGCTCCGGGCGAATGGCCAGCCGGTAGGTGAACCGCGGATCGCCGCGAGAGCTGAAGTACAGATCGCGGACCAGCACCCGGTACGTGCCGTCGGCCGGCGCGGTGAAGCGATAAATGGGATCATCGTGGCGGGCGGCGAAGTCCGGTTCGCCGATCGAGTCTCCGACGTCGTCCTCGCTTTTGAGTTCCTTGGCTTGCTGCTTGCCTTCCTTGTCGGTCGTGACTTGCTCGACCAGCAGGAACGGATCTGTGATGGCGCCTTGCCGCTGCGAGATGACTTCGATCACGTACTTCTCGCCCTGCTTGGCTTCGAAAGCGAACCAGTCCTTGTCGCCTTGCGGATTAAACTGCCCTGCGCATTCGCACGGCGCTCTGACGTTCTGCGCCTGCTCGGGCTCGTTGTTCGGCTCCTGCTCGACGACGACCGGCGCCTTGGCAAACCCGATCAGCACCGGCTCGGCCGGGCCCTGCGGAGTGGGCAAGCGGTAAGGGAAAGCGTCGATACCCGACTCGGGCGGCTCGATCAGCGAGGCGGCCGGCAGGCTCTCCGCGGCGGCGCCGCCGGGCAATTGGATTTCAACCGTGACGACTTCCAGCGGCTTGCCGCCGATCTTCACGTCAGGCGCCGGCTGCCCGCCGGGCAGGTTGCGCCCGAACACGCGATACGTCGCCTTGCTGCCGGGCAACCCGGCGGGCGGAAAGACGAAATCGACGCGAGGCCTGGTGCTCACGGAAAGCCGATAGCCGTATTCGCCGCCGCCGGCGTAAATGAAGTCGTGCACCTTTAGCGTGTAGTCGCCATCGGCCGGCGCGGTGAAGTCGAGCAGCGGGTCGTTCAAGCTGCCGTCGTACATGTGCGCCAACTCGCGGCCTCCGGCATCGAACACGGCAAGCGCGCCGTCGAGCCGCGAATCGAGCGGGCGAGCGCGGCACTCGATCAACACGCGCTGCCCCGCCTTGGCCGTAAAACGGTAGTAGTCCAGATCGCTGGCGCGGTCCGAACGCCCGTTGACGATGCCATCGAGCGGAATTTCCTGGGCCGCGTCGGGCGTGTTGTTCGGCTCTTTCTCCAGCGTTTCCGTCGATGTGCCCACGGCGAATCGTCGCGGATTCGAGAGCCCGTACTTGCCCGCCGCGCGAACTTCGTACGGTCCCGGCGGCACGTTGGCGGCGATGCTCACGGTGAACTGGTTCGCGACCGGCTGGGGCCCTGTCTCGAACTGCCCCGGGTCGCGCGTCTTAGGCTCGGCCGTAATGCCCGGATGGGAGAAGAGCAGACGGCTGGCGTCTTCGAGGTCGCTACCGGCGATGGTCACGTCGACCTTTTCTCCCACGCGACCGCCCGCCGGAAAGATGCTGGTGATGCGGGCGACGGGAAGCTGGCCCAGCGCCGGGCGCCAGATAGCCAATGAAAGCCCAAGAGCCAGCAGCAAGCTTGCGGATTGCTTCCCGATCTGCGTCGTCGGAGGAAAGGACTTCGAGAGCTTAAGCATGTTATTCCGCCTTGAAAAAAGCGTTCAGGTGGTCAGTAAGGTCCGTCTCCGTACCAGAGGGACGAGCGCCGTCGCGTTATGCAGCCTGACACGCCGGACAACAAGGCGCCTCAGGCGCCGATGCGGCAACGGCTGCAGCGATCATCGAGTTATACGCCCCTGACGCGGCAGTTCGCCGCTCGGCGGCCTGACCCTGTCTGTGGCGTCAGGGCCCGCGACGCCAGGGAGCGGGCATCGCGCCCGCGAGAACCGATTGTCTCATCTGCCGTCCATCCATGCAAGTTTATGCGTGAAATCGCGACGAATCGGCTTGCATCCAATCAAGGAAAAACGCCGCGATTCCGTGTGGAAATGCCCAATACTGCGTTCCGCGATCCGCTGAGGACTGCCGCGCATCGATGGCGTCTCGGGCGATGCTCTTTGGCGGTTTGTGCGCTGCGTCACCGCTTCAGCAGCGCATCGCGAGCGGCGAGCGAAAAGCTCTGTTCGTCGAGCAAAGCCGGTTTGGCGCTCAGGGTTTGCGTGAAGCCTGAAGCAATGAAGGAGATTTCGCCGTTTTCAGGCCAGTTGAGCTTAATAATCCAGCGGTAGCTGGGTTTGTCTTGAGCGAGCCCTGTTTCATCCCTGGCGAGCGGCTCGCGGACGATCTCCGCAATCGAAAGCTCGTGTGCGTAGCTCGTCCGGTCCCAAACGATCGCAATTCTAGCGTCGCTCACGTCGTGAAAGATCAGCATTGCCGGGGCGACGCGAAAACGGCAAGCGCCGTCGTCGCACTGCCACTGGCATATGAAATCGATATCGAACGCAAGATCACTCGTCCAATCGCCGTGGTTCGGATTACCAGGCTGGAAAGCGATCGCCCAGATATGGCAATCGTGCCAGGAAAGCGCGTCAAAATCGGCTTGTGGTTCCGGCATGGGAGCTTTGGTCTCAGACACAGGCGGCGCCGCGTCTTGATTGCTTGCGTCTTAGTAGCTGGCGGATGGCCATGCAAACGGTGCGTCACAGTCCCTCGCGAGCAAGCCGCCGCCCAAAGCCCAAGAACGCCAAAGTTTCTGCAGATTCATAACAAGACCGAATTGATTTGACCACAGAGAACACCGAGGGCACAGAGGCGATGGACTAAAATCACTCACGACCGGAGACACGGTGGGCAGATTGCAGACTCACCCCTCTCCTCTCTGTGCCCTCGGTGCTCTCTGTGGCTAAAAACTTGCCTTCAAAGGACGTCAATTGCGTATTGTCGGATTAACCGCCAGGCCGTCCGCATCAGGCACGCGCTGGGAAAAAAACCGAGAAACGGCGCCTACGGCTCGATGCCTTGCCGGGCGACTACGGCGTCATAGGCTTTGCGGGCCGCTGCGGCCGTCACAACGTCAGGATCGTTGAGCAGCCGTTTGAGCGGCGAGAGGCTCTTGGCGCCGCCGATATCCTGAAGCGCCTCTGCCGCGTAACGGCGCACCGCGGCGCTCGCGATGTTCCGCGTAAGGCAAGACCGCGCTTTCCGCGGCGGCGCCGACGGTGGCTAACCACCGCGCCGCTTGCTCTCCGTCTCGTTCCAAACCGGCTGCGGCCGCCGTGATCACGTCGCGTCGCTCGGCGGCGCCAGGCAGGCGGCAAATGACCTGCCAGGCCAGATCGCGATTGCCCAGGTCATCGTCGGCCAGCGCGCGAATGGCCGCGGGGAGCGAAGCTTCCGAGCCGATCTGCTTTAGCGCCCGCAGCGCGTCGCGACGCATGCGCCGGTCGGAGTGGGAGCAAAGTTCGGCGGCGGTCGATTCGGCTTCTTGGCCGAGCACAACCAGGTCGTCAGTCGCCGAGTGATCGTGTTGTTCCAGACGCCTGACAATCGCAGCCAAGTCCGCGTGAGCGGAATCGTCCGGCGGAGAGTCCGATGGGGGCGCCGTCGGCATCGGCTGCTGCCGCGAAAACCGGGCATGGTCGGCTACGATGTTGATAATGCGTTTCTCGCGGTCGATCGAGGTTACCTTTCCGAGCTCAATGTTTGAGGCATAGAAATCGATGTCGCTGATCGGCGCCAGGTAAACGGTCGCCGTATCGCCCGCCCCGCTGCCGACGTAACCAAGATTCGGCAGCAGCTGCTGCAGGCGGCGGTAGACGTCCTTGTAAACATCGCCAGGCAGTCCTGTGACCAACACCTTGACCACGCGCTGCGGGCCGTGTTCGCTGAACATCGCTTCGAGAGGGTTGCCGCCCCGGAAACGCCGAGCATTCGCGCCGGGCGGAAGCAGGAACGCAGGCCGGGGTGCGTCGGGCGCCGAGTCTTTCGCCTGGCCGTGCAAGCCAATTACCGTGAACAATACCGAACTGCGTAAGGCATCGACCGCGCCCGGCAACTGCTCGACTCGCGATACTTCCGCCTGCAGTCGTTGCGAGGCCTGCTCGATGGCGGCTGCCCAGCGACGGCTGAGCCGGGTTTCGCTCTCTGGCCGGAGCGAGTGTCGTAGTTCTCGCAGCCGGCGCTGGACTTCGGCATGCCGGCGAGATAGTTCCACAATCCTTTCGGCCGTGGCGGCAGCGCTGGATGCGTTGGTCACGGTCGCCAGCGTATCGGCCAGGTCGTTCGTCACTTGCACTGTATCGCGAAACAATGCGGTTTCGACAGCCAGCGAGGAATCCGTATGCTGAAGCTCTTCGACGGGCGGCGCGAGCTGATCCCAATCGGCCAACGCGGCCGGCGGCGAATGCTGCTGTGCGGCGCGGTTGGAAGCCCAAGCGGCCCCCACGGCGAGCGGCAAGACGATCGCCAGCGAACCGGCGAACCAGCCGCCCACGACGTCGCTGGTGCGGCGCTGGCCGACGATGCGGCGCACGCGGCCGAGCAGATTGCCGCCCGTGAGGGCCAGCGCCAATCGTGTCGGCGGGCGTTGCTCTTCCAGGCGGCTCAACGCGCGGGCGTAACCCAGCGCGTCGCCGCTGGTGGCGACGGCAATCGCGTCGCAGCAGTGTTCGCGCTCGGAGCGAATGCGAGCGGAGATCCACCAGGCGCACGGGTGGTAGAACAACAGCGTCTCGATCAAACATTGCGCGGCGTTGACGAGAAAGTCGTAACGGCGGACGTGCGCCAGTTCATGGGCGAAAATGGCTTCGACTTGCTCCGTGGTCAGCCCGGTAAGGAGGCTGGCCGGCACGAGAATTACGGGACGGAAGCAACCGATGACCACCGGCGCCTCGACGCAGGCCGACTGCCAAAGTTCGAGCGGCGCTCGCACGTTCAGCCGCTCCGCCAGGCGCCGCACGCGCTGCTGCCAGACGACGTCGAGCGGTTCGACCAGCCGGCGCGTGAGGCGCCAGGCGAGCAGATGGCCGCCGAGCATGCGACAGGAGAGCAGCACCACGCCGCACGCCCAGCCGACGACGATCGCCCCCAGCAACGCCTCGGCATTGGCCGACAGCCAGGGGCGATTGTTCTCCGCAGGCGCCGCTGCGTTGGCATTGTCTGGCTTGCCGTTGCCTGGCTTGACGTTGCCCGAATGGTTGTCGTCTGGATCAATTCGGCGGGCGGTGCGCGGCTCGATGCCAGGCAGTTGTGCGGGCAGCAGCGAGGCCGCAGCTTCGAGTGCTGCCGCGGCGCTGGTCGCCAGTCGCGAAGGAGGCGGCTCGTCAGCGGCGATCGGATCCTCGGCGATTGGCGCCGGAGGACCGACCATCAGGAACGTGCCGACTGGCAACAGCAGCATCAAGGCGAGCGCGGTGCACGAGACGAGATAACGAGCCTGAGCCCGGCGCCGCGCAGCAAAATCAACATGACCAATAGACCGGCGCCGACCAGAGAACCTTGCCACAGCGAATGCAACAAGGCAATCCCCACGCGTTCCACCCATGCCGCGCCGGCGAGATTCATTTTTCCTTCGCCTCCAGTTCGTCGAGCAGGCCGCGGATTTCGGCAAGTTCCTCGCGCGAAGCCTTGCGCGACGACAGCGCATGCATCACCAGGTTGCGCATTGAGCCGCCGAACGCCTTGTCGAGGAGATCGGAGAGCAGTTGCTGCTGCGTGCGCCGCTGGCTCTGCACGGCCCGATAGCGATGCGAACGCTGGCTCTCGTCGCGGCTCACCAGGCCTTTCTCGTGCATGATCTGCAGCAGCTTGAGCACGGTGGTATAGCCCATCGGTCGACCGTCTTGCAAAACCTCGTGCACTTCGCGAACGGTGCTGGGACCGCGCTGCCAGAGCACTTGCAGAATGGCGGTTTCAGCCGGCGTGGGCCGAGGAGCGTTCTTTTCGCGGGGCATAGCCGGCGACTTTCCGGACATTGATGACAGGGAGCAGGGACAGCGGTGCAAGGACTGGGCCCGGCGACTCCGGCGCGAGTATACGAAACTTTACGTAGATTTTCAACGCACCGCGCTTGACACGGCTGCACGTGCTTGCCAGACTACGAACAGCTTCGTACTTTAGCGGGTCGTCGCACTCTTTTCTCGAGGTTCATGTCATGACCAGCTTGCATCGCCCGGGCCGCCTCGCCGCCGCCATCGCCGCCATTTGTCTGGCCCTGTTCTCCGCCGGCGCTCGCGCCGACGAAATGCGCACTTGGACCGACGCCACCGGAAAGCACAAGCTCAAGGCGGCGTTCGTCTCGCTCGACGACGGCAAGGTGACGCTGGAAAAAGCCGGCGGCGGCGAGATCGAGATCGAGCTCAAGAAGCTCTCCAAAATCGATCAGAAGTACGTGGCCGACGTGATGGCAGACGCCGGCGACAATCCGTTCGCGGCGAAGGACTCGAGCCCGTTCGAGAGCAAGCCGAAGCGGATGTCGAGGTCGGCGCGGTCAACAGCCGATGACGACCTCGGCGGAGACGGCGAGCCGCGCAACCGTGCGCGTCGACTATTCGTCAGCCGAACTGATCAGCCTGGCAAGCACCGAGAAGTGGGAAGTCGACGTGCCGGCGGCCGACGGGTTTTCCAGCAAACCGAAGTCGGCTCCATTGCCGAAGAAAACGAGCTTTTTTGAAGGCGCCAAAGGCGTGGCCGTGAACGTGGCGGCCGGCCGGGCCGCCGTCAGCTTTGTGCTGGGCGACCCCAAGCCGACGGGCGTGACGCGCGTGGTGCTATGCGATCTGGCCACTGGCAAGACGACGCCGCCAGCCAGCGCGCCGGGACAGATGGCGCCGCTGGCCGTACACGACGACGGCAGGCAAATCGTCATGCGGCGAGACGAGTTCGGCTTCGGCAACCTGGACCGGCTGGAAGTCTGGACGTTGCGAGGGTCGAAGGCGCGGCGCAGCCTGATCTGGACGCCGTATGACGACGCCCGCGGCGGCGCTCGCGACGTGATGTGGGGCGAGTTTCTCGATTCCAGTCATCTGGCCACGTCAAGCCGCGACGGCAAAGTGGTGATCTGGTCGTTTCCCGGTCTTGAACCGTTGACCATGTTCACGCTGGCCAACGGCTGCCGTGCCCGGCCTCAGCCCCGATCGTAAGCGCATCGCCTATTGCACCGAGAATGAAGTGGGCATTTTCGACGTCGTCCGCGGCGAAGTCATCGCCCAACAGGGCGTGCCCGAAAAGCTGCAGTGGCCGTCGGTCGCCTTCAGCCCTTCGGGCAAGAAGCTGGCTTGCACGGCGTTCGACAAGCTGTTGGTGTGGGACGTAGCGACGGGCAAGTTGGAACGCACGATTCCTTGCACCGGCATCCACGTGAACGGCAACGTGCAATTTCCCGACGATAACTTCGTGCTCGTCAGCGGGCAGTTTCTGTTCGATTTGCAAAACCAACTCAAACTGTGGACGTACCAGGGCGCCGAGCAGACCGTAACGGCCGGCGGTTGGACCTTTTTTGCCGTGACCGCCGGCGAACGTTCGCCGGGCGCCTTGCTGCCGCTGCAGCTTCCGCATGCGGCTGCCAAGAGCATGCTGCAAAAGGCGCTGACCCAGCCCGACCTGTTCGTGCTGCGCAAGGGCTCGACGGTGCGGCTCAACGTAAACGGCATTTCCGATGCCGCGCAGCGCGAGCACGTGCGTCAATCGCTTGCCGAACGTTTGCAAACCATCGGCTGCCAGGCGAGCGACAACGGCGGCATCGAGCTGGTCGCCTCGGTGGAAGGTCCGAAAGAACGAAAGGTCAGCTACACCTTTGGCGGCGGCGACTACAGTGTGCAGGAGTACTTGTCGCGATTGAAGTTCGTCTATCAGGGCCAGACGGCCTGGGAGACGAGCTCTTCGAACGTGCCTGGCGTGCTGTCGCTCAAGCAGGGCGAGAACGTCGCCGACAAGCTGCGCGAGTGCGAGAAGCCGAACTACTGGCTGTTCGAACATGCGGAGCTGCCCAAGTTCTTGCAGAAGCCGACCGCCGGGCAAAACGCCGGCCGTTCACTGACGCTCGGTCAATCTCAGGTGACGACGAGCGGCTTGAAGTAGAGGTTCGCTGCCGACCGCTCGCGGGCTCTGCCATGGATGGGCGCCTGTGAAGTCGTCAGAGGCGTTCGATGTAGCCTGATGCCGCCGCTTCAGACGCTGAACTTGATGTTCAGGATGTCGCCGTCGCGAATGACGTAATCTTTCGGCTCCTGGCGGACCAGGTTGGCGGCCTTGATCGCGCGCTCGCTTCCCTCGCGGATCAGGTCCTCGCACTGCATGGTTTCGGCGCGGATGAAGCCGCGGGCCAGGTCGGTGTGGATGTTGCCGGCGGCTTCCAGCGCCGTGCCGCCCTTGCGCAGCATCCAGGTGCGAACCTCCTTCTCGCCGGCCGTGAAATACAGCATCTGGCCGGAGGCGTCCATGATGGTGCGAATCACCCCGTCGCGGCCTGAGCCGCGCAGGCCCATCTCCTGCTCGAACTCGGCCCGGTCCTCTTCGGTCATTCGCGACAGCTCGAGTTCTAATCCGACGCGCACGGCCAGTCGGGGCGGCTGGTCTTCCGAAGCGGGTCGAGACAGCGTTTCCAGGTTCTCCGCGTCGTCGGCCGCATTGATAATGACCAGCATCGGCTTTTCGGTGAGCAGGCGGAAGCTGCGGGTGGCCTTGAACTCGTCTTCGCTCATGGCGGAGGCCGCCAGCGGCTTGCCCGATTCGAGAGCGATCTGCACGCGCTCCAGCGCCGCCAACTCGGCTGCTTCCTGTTCGCGGTTCGGTCGCGGCTTCTTCACGCTTTCGCGCAGCCGCTCGATCCGGCCGGAGACGATCTCCATGTCGGCCAGCAACAGATCTTCGCGAAAGCTCTCCAGCTCGGCCTGCGCGTCGGCGCCGCCGAACCCGGCCACCACCAGCACCAGGCAGCCGGCCTCGCGAATCAATCCCAGCCGGGCCGGATTGCCTTCGTGCGTGCGGCTCAAACCCGGCGTGTCGACCAGTTCCAGGGCCGCCAAGGTAATCTTCTTGGGATGGTAAATCTCGCACAGCGGCTGCACGCGCTCGTCGGGCACGGGGGCCATGGCGTTTTGGCCGACGTGGGCCTGGGCCGGATCGTGCGTCTCGCCCGTCAGCCATTCAAATAGCGTGCTTTTGCCTGACCCCTGGTAACCGACCAACCCGATTTTCATGCGCGTTTACTCGTCTTGCTCGCTTCGGCCTTTAAAGCATCGGCCAATTCGGAAATCGCCTGTTCTACCGCTTGCGATTCCGAGTTGTCCAGGTCCCGCTCGCCAAAACGGACGCGGTAGAAGGCCTCGACGATCCGCCGCGGCAGCAAGGAAGCATGCTGGGTGGCGTGCGATTCCGCGAATTGGCCGCCGACGGAGAGCGCGAATTCTCGCGGCGTCTGGCTGGGGGCCCGCAACAGTTTGTGCTCGGCGAGCAGTTCTTCGAACTGCTCGTAGAAGCGGATTCGCCGATATCGCCGGCGCTCGGTGCGGTCGAAGCGCCGGGCGAACCAGCGCCGCAGCGGCCTGGCCGCACGTTGGGTCCCGCGGAAAGACAACACGCCGACGAGCAACGTGGTCGCGGCGACCAGCAGTCCTTGCCAACTCAGCCAGCCTTGCGAGAGGCCGAAACGCTGGCCGCCGAGTTTTTCATTGAGTTTGTCTCTCAAAGACTGGCGGTAGTCTTCGTCGGCCAGTTGCTTGAGTTGGTCTTCGATGCGTTTGATCAACGGCTGATAGATCGCTTCCTGCTGCCGCTGCGAGTCCATGCCCAGCACGTAATTCGACCAGAGGAACTGCGACAGGTCGAGCAGTTGCTTCCAACTGGACAGGCCGAAGAATTCGTTGTCTCCTTCGTCGCCCGCCGGAGTCGGGTCGAGAACCAGCCAGGCGCCGTTCTTCTGGGCCAGCGGCGAGCTCTTGACGGGACTCGGCAAATTGTCGGCGCTCATGTACGCCTCGACCCAGGCGTGGGCGTGCAATTCGCGCACCTGGTAATACTTGCCGACGTCGTTCCATTCGCCCCCTTTGAAGCCGATGACCATGCGGGCCGGAATGCCCACGCTGCGCAGCATCAAGGTCAGCGCGCTGGCGAAGTATTCGCAGTGGCCGGTCGGATGCCTGGTGAGGAAGTCTTCGATCGGGTCGAGATCTGGATCGCGCTCGACCGGTTTGAGCGAGTAGCGGAACTTCGTCACGTCGCGCAGGTACATCTCGAGGATTCGCGCACGGCGTTCCCGATCGATCGACGGAACCTCGCCCACCAGTTGGTCGGCCAGCGCCTTCAGGCCCGCGAGCGACGTGGACTCGCTGACTTCCTCGGGCATTTGCAGCAACTCGCGCGTGAACTCGTTGTAATGGGGAAGCCGGGGCGCCGGCGTGACCATGGAATAGAGATGATCGCGGAAGCCGGTCGTGTAGAGTTCGTACTCGAATTCCCTGCGCTCGCTTCCGGCCCGAGCGAAAGAGCTGTTCATGCTCCCGCGAGTACTGCAAGTCGGGATCGGCTTCGTGCAGTTGATAGATCGGGAACACGGCGAACAGCGTTTGATCCGAGCGGGGCTGCAACTTGATCAGTTGTCGCACGATCTGGGCGTCCGGCGGCAAATCGGCGCGGCGCGTGCGCTCCAACTCGCCAGGGGACGAGTGCCCGCTAAAACCTCGGCGCCACTGGCCGTTCTGGTAGGTGGCCAGCAGCGCACCGCGAAACATCGGGGCGTCGCCGGCAATCCGGTACGGCTCGTTGGATTCGCCCTCGTAAAAGAAAGCTTGCATCAGGGCGTTATCGTTCTGATACGCCTCGCCTAATTCGCCCAGCGTGACGCTTTCGGTAAAGCCGATGGTCCGCAACTCCTTGCCGTGGCCGGCCCGCCAGCGGGCGCCTTTGCCGACGCGCGGAAGGCCGAAGAACAGCATGGAGGAGAAGATGACCGTCATCACGCCGAGCGTCAAAATCTGCCGGACCCAGCCCCAGGTTAAACCTGCGTCGGCGTCGGCCTCGTCAGGACGCCCCGCAAAACAAGGCGTCTGAACGGCCAACGGCCAGCGGCGTTCCGGCTCGGAGAATGCCGCCGCCTTGGCCAGTTCCTGACGCTGCCAAGGGAGCCATGATTTCTGGCTGAGATCCAACTCGCGATAGACGGAAAAAATGGCCAGCGTCATCAGCCCCATGAACAGGTAGATCAACAGGATCAGGCCGAAGAAGATGCTCATGCTCAAGGCGGATGCCACGGCCACTTGCAGCAGGCTCAGCAGGATCAGCAGCCAGTAAATACGCTGATCCTTCTTGCGGTACAACAACACGAACTGCAGGTAAATCAGCAGGTTGGCCATCGACAGCAACTGGCTCTCTCCGGCAAGATAGTCCCAGTCGTGCCAGGTGGCCCCCAGCGCCGCCAACCCTGCCAGGTTGGTCACCGTCGTATTGAGTTGCAGCCAGCCCTTGACGTCGGTCAGGTACAGCGAGCTGGCCGACACGATGACCGCGATCACGGGGAGCGTGAGATTGCGTTCGCCCATGCCCAATAGCAGCGTCGATAGCGATACCAGCACCGCGATGCTGACCTGCAAGAGTCGTTCAACTCGCATTTCGTTCAACCTCGACGAGAAAGAAAGGCTCCGGGCTCAAACGGGCGCGAAAGACTCGGACAATTCGCCGCTGCTGGCGTCGAAAACCTGGATCTTCGAGAGCCAAGCGCAGCGGCGCTGCTCATGCCACAAACAGGCAAACCGCTGCGTGTCGCCGAAGTCGACCGGTCGGGCGCCGATCACTACCACGCGCATCCCGGGCGCACCTGATCCAGCAGCTTGCCGATCGCCGCGGGCAGATGGTCCGCGTGATGGGCCTCGGCTTCAGCCAGGCGCCGCATGGTCTGGTGCAGCAGGGCCGTCGACGTCGGCCCGCTTTCCAGCCACAAGTCGGGATCGGACGTGCAGATCGAGACCCACTTGCCGCCGCGGCGGCAGAGATCGGCGAGAATCGTGCCCGCGAAGCTGATGCCCAGTTCCACCGTGTCGAGATCCGTCGGTTCCGGCGCAGCGGCCTGCCAGAGCTCGAGCACGATAGCCAGATCTTCGTTGCGCTGCTGCTCGAATTGACGGACGACGGGCTTCTGGCGCCGCGCCGAGGTGCGCCAGTGGAGCCAACGCCGACTGTCGCCGCTGCGCAATCGCGCAAACCGTAGAACTCGCCTTCCACGAACCCCTGCTGTCGCGCGGCCACGCCCAAGCCCAGGTCAGACGTCTGTTGCGCACAGGTTCCACGCCGGCATCAGGCGTCCCAGCCGCGGATAGACGATCAAAGTTTCTTCCTGGCCATACGTAATCCGCGAACGCAGCAGGCCCAACGGGAAGCGGGTCCAGGCGCACAACGGCCCAAAGCGATAACGGCCGCGCAACGGCAGGCGTCCGCGATAGGTGGCCACGTACGGTTCGCCCGGCTTGAGATACGGTATCAGCACTTGGGCCGGAATCGGCGGTTCGCCGACCGGCCCCGTCTCGCGCCGCAGCGAGTCTTCGATCGTCAGGGACCAGCATCCCAACCGCCACCTTCGATTGACGGCCGTCAGTTCGACGACCAGCAGATCGCCCGCCGAGACCGACTCGGGCAGCTTGCGGCTGATCTCGACCTTTCGTAGCGTGCTTTTGACCAGCCGCCAGCTCAGTACGATCGGCCCGGTGAGCATGCCGAACAACAACATCAACAGATTGATCTGCCGCGTCAGAGCGCCGGCCAGAATGAAGCAGGAAATGCCCAGGTAGAGCAGACCTTCCAGCGTGATCGAAATCCGTTGATGGCGGCGCATTGCTTAACCTAGCACTGGACTTAACCTGACACTGGGCTTAACCCGGCACGGGAACATCGTCCACGAAGCGTTGGATCAGGGCCTCGATCGCCCCTCGTTGACTGCCGTGCAGGTAGCCCTTGGTGATCACGCGGTGCGCCAGCACGGGCACCGCCAGCCGCTTGACGTCGTCGGGCACGACATAGTCGCGGGCTTCAATCGCGCCAATGACTGGCACGCCCGGTACAGGCACAACGCGCCTCGCGTGCTGACGCCGACGTGCAGTTCGGGACTGTTGCGAGTCGCCTCGACGATATCGAGCACGTACTCGTAGATCGATTCCTCGACCGTCACCTCGCGCACCGCTTGCTGCAACGCCAATATCTGGGCGCAGTCCACCACCGGGGTAAGGTGTTCCAGAGGTTCTCCGCTACGGTGAATCGCCAGCACCTGCAACTCGTCCTCGCGGCTCGGGTAGCCGACGCTGATCCGCAGCAGAAAACGGTCCAACTGGCTTTCCGGCAGAGGGTAAGTGCCTTCGAACTCGAATGGGTTCTGTGTGGCGATCACAATAAACGGCTTGGGCAGGCGGTGCGATACGCCGTCAATGGACACTTGGGCGTCGCTCATGGCCTCCAGCAATGCGCTCTGGGTCCGGGGCGTGGTCCGGTTAATCTCGTCGGCCAGCACGACATTGGCGAAAATCGGCCCCGGACTGAAATGGAACTCGCTGCTCTTGGCATTGTAGATGCTGCTGCCGACGATATCGCTTGGCAGCAGGTCCGGCGTGAACTGCACGCGGCAGAACTTGGCCGAGATGCTCTTCGCCAAAGCCTTGCCTACCAAGGTCTTGCCGACGCCGGGCACGTCTTCGAGCAGCACGTGCTCGCCCGCCAGCAGGGCCACCATGCACAGCCGCACGACGTCCGCTTTGCCCAGCACAACCTTGGCGATATTCGCCTCCAGTTCGCCGACCAGGCTCTGGAGCTCTGACGCCATACCGATACTCCGCGGGTTTTTGGAAGTTGTTCCGGCCCCGATGCCCGCGCAGCGCCGCCGTGGCGCTCGCCCGGCGGACGAGGTTGTAGGAAATGATTACTATAGCCTAACGCCCGTCAAGCGATCATGCCACCACTCGCCGCCGCGAGTGTAGCGGAAGAGCGTGAGACTTCCGTGCATCTCGCAAGGCTCGCCGTCCCAACGCGGCTCGGGACGCGATCGTTTATTCAGCGCCGAGTTGCCCGCCGGCGCAAAGACTCGATACAATGACAGGTTATGTCTGGGGGGGAGCCTTCGCATCCGTGACAGACAGTCCATGTCCCTGCAAGACAGCAACGCGATTGCGCCGACCAAGCCTGGCGATCCGGCGGCTCCCGCCACGGCCCCGGGTCGCACCGTTGCGGCACAGCGACCGAGCCGCGTTCGCCGCCGCCTGGCGGAACAGGCGACGCTGAAGGCCAGGCTGATCAGCCTGGGCGAACTGCTTAGAGAACTGCCCAGCGTGCTGGTCAGCGCGATCGTGCACCTGGCGCTGATCCTGGCGCTGGCCGCTTGGGTGATTCCGGATGAGCCGACGGTCGAGCCGCTGGCGTTGGCCGTTTCCCTCGGCGAGGAGCGAGCCGAAGACGAGCTCGGACCGCTACGTTCGCTGCCCGATCCGGTCGAGCTGGCGTCGCTGGATGTCGAAGAGTTGATCGAGCAACCGGTGACGTCGTCGGACGTGGAAGCCCCGCCGGCGCCGCCTGCCGAACCCGAAACGCCCCCAGGCGATCTGCTGCCTCCCAGCGAACTGTCTGCGCTTCCGGCTGCCATGAACGATCCGGGAGCGGTGCTGTCGGGCCGCGATCCGCGATATCGCAGCAAGCTGGTGGAAAGCGAGGGGGGGACGAGCGAAACCGAGGCCGCGGTGGCCCGCGGCCTGGCCTGGATCGCCGCTCACCAAAACTCGGACGGAAGCTGGAGCCTCAATCACTTTCAGCAGGCCGGCGAATGCCTGGGACAATGCGGAAACCCAGGCGTGCAGAGCGACACGGCCGGCACGGCCTTGGCCCTGCTGCCGTTCCTCGGCGCCGGACAGACTCACCTGCGAGGCGAATACAGCCTGGTCGTCGCACGCGGGCTGCGCTGGCTGATGGACCATCAGAAGGCCGATGGGGATCTGCGCGGCGCTGGGGTCGGCCGCATGTACGCTCATGGTCAGGCGGCGATTGCACTGTGCGAATCCTACGCGCTGACGCGAGCGGAGCTGTTGCACGATCCGGCCCAAAGAGCGATCGATTTCATCGTCGCCGCGCAGCACGAACAGGGCGGTTGGCGTTATGAGCCGCGGCAGCCGGGCGATCTGAGCGTCGTCGGTTGGCAGCTCATGGCCCTGCGCAGCGCGCAAATGGCCTACCTGAACGTGCCGCAGGATACGCTACTCAAGGCCGCTCGCTTTCTGAACTCGGTGCAGACGTCTCCTCGCTCGGGACAGTTCGGCTACATGCCCGGACAGCAGCCCAAGGTGACGATGACGGCCGAAGGGCTGCTCTGCCGTCAATATTCGGGTTGGCGGCACAACAACCCCGCGATGCTCAACGGCGTGGAATGGCTGCTCAAAAACCATCTGCCTCGCCGCCAAAGCCCGAACATGTACTACTGGTACTACGGCACGCAGGCCATGCACCACATGGGCGGCGCCTCGTGGAATGAATGGAATGACGCGATGCGAGATTTGCTGGTCGCGATGCAGTCTCGCCAAGGCCACGAAGCGGGCAGTTGGACGCCGGGCGGCGGGCACGATGCCCAAGGCGGCAGGCTCTACATGACCGCCTTGGCCGTCTGCACGCTGGAGGTCTATTACCGGCACCTGCCGCTTTACCGGCGAACGGCAGGCGATTGAAACTGGCGACCCGGGCTTGCAGCACGCGTGTAATCGGCAAGTCCTTTCATCGCTGCTTTTCCCTTATCTGTGGTTTGGGCGGCTCAGTATAATTGAATATCCTCCGCTGTTTCGCTTGCTCCTTACCTTTGCGAGGCCCGCCATGGAGATTTCCCCGCTGGGCAAAGTGATCGTAACCGCCAAGCCGGATGCTTCGGCAAGTGGAACATCGGTTTCGCCGAAGGATCGCGGCCTACCGACCGCGGATTCGATGATTTCATCGGGCATGCCTCCGGCAATATGGACGACTTCCATCACGTCCATAACGGCAAGCACGCGGCGCTTCGCCAAGGCGATTGGAAAATCGTCCGCGAGAAGCCAGAGCAGCCCTGGCAGCTTTTCGATTTGGCGAGCGACCTGGGAGAGACAACGAACATGGCCGGCGAACATCCCCGCCGGCTTGAAGAGCTTGCAGCCGCCTTTGCAGACTGGGAAGAGGCTTCTCAAAAAGACCAATCCGCCTCACAAGCTGAGCGGCGGGATTGACGACGACGGTGACGCGCGGCGGCTGCTTGCGGTGGAAAGGTTCCGCGCGGACGGGGGCTTCGACGCCCGCCCGCCGCTGCTCAAGCAAACAGCTCTTCGACCGCCTGGCCGCCGTCGACGATCTTGATGGGCCGCCCGATGGAACTCATATTCTCGCGATCGGCGTTGATCCCCAGGCTCTTGTAAAACGTGCGGAACAGGTCGACCGCCGAGACGGGGCGATCTTCCACGTCGACGCCGCCCGCATCGGTGCGGCCGATTAAGCGTCCGCCTCGCACGCCTCCCCCGGCCAGCACGGCGGAAAACGCGCGAGGATAGTGATCTCGACCGCCGCGAGGATTGATCCGCGGCGTGCGGCCGAATTCGCCCATCCAGATCACCAGCGTCTTGTCCAGCATGCCTCGCGACTTCAGGTCATTGATGAGAAAGGCGAATGGCTGATCCAACTCGCCGCCCAGCGCGCCAACGCGCGTGAAGTTGTCCTGGTGGGTGTCCCAGTTGCCCAGGCCGACTTCAACGAACGTCACGCCCGCCTCGACCAATCGCCGAGCCAGCAGGCAGCCGGCGCCGAAATTGGTCTTGCCATAGGCTTCTCGCATCGCTTCCGGTTCACGGCTCAAGTCGAAGGCCGCCATCTGCGGACTGAGCACCATCTGCGAAGCTTTCTTGTATAGCCCGCGGTGTTCCGCCACTTCGGTCGCGGCCGCGCCACTCGCGGCGGATTCCAGGTTGTCGAGCAAACCGAGGCGCCGTTGATACCGCGCCGTATCGGTGGCCGGCTGGACGTTGTCAGGCAAGCGATCGGGACTGGGCACGGAGAACGGGTTATAGTCCGCCCCGAGCAGACCGCCGGCGCCTGCGCTGACGAATCGCTGTCCGATGCGGACGAATGACGGCAGTTCGGCGTTCAGACGGCCCAGTTCGCGCGAGACGACCGATCCGAACGTCGGGTGATGGACGCTGGCCGTCGGTACGTACGACGTGTGCAACAGGAATGTGGCCCGCGGATGGTTGCCTTCTTTGGTCGTCATCGAGCGAATGACGGCCAGATCGCCGGCCGTCTTAGCCAGGTGCGGAAGGTTGTCCGCGAACTGCAGGCCTGGCACGGCGCTGGCGATGGCCTTCGTTTCGCCGCCGTTTTCGTGGCCCGGCTTCGGATCGAAGGTTTCGAACTGGCTTGGGCCGCCTTGCATCCAGAGCAAAATGCAGGCCCTGCCGCGGCTTCGCAATTCGTCGGCTCGGGCGCCGACCGCGTCGGTCCAGTGAGCCGCGCCGGCGGCCAGTCCGGCAACTGAGACTCCGCGCAGGAAATCTCGCCGGCCGATCACGCCGTTGCGGTTGACGGCTACGCGCATTTGCCGATTGAACTGGAAATCCATGAGTCTGTTCCTTCAGTTGCGGTGCAGGAATTCCGCGCTGTTGATCAATGCCCAGAAAATGTCTTCGAAAGCCGCCGCTCGGTCGCTGACGTCACGCACATAGTCGCGACAGACGGCCAGCTCTTTCTCGTTCGGTTCGCGAGCCAGGCAGCGCAGGTAAAGTTCTTCGGCCACTTCGTCGTCGTCGCTGACTTGTGTGACGAGTCGGTCCAATTCCGTATTGCGGCTACGAGCGTTGATGCCGCGATTCACCTGCGGAGAATTCATCAGCAGCAACGCCTGGGGGATGGAGCCGCTGATTTCGTCGCGCCGGTCGCTCGGGTCGTAACCGAAAACGCCGGCAAACTGCGCTCGCGGCCCGCCGATGCGGTAAGGCCCGCCGCCGCGCCGTTGCGGAGGCGTTGCCTGCGCGTCGGCCCCCAGGGCGGCGAACAGAGAGTCGTAGATCTGGTCGCTGCGCAGCCGCTGCGGACAATTGGCCGTGAACGGAAGCTGGTCGGGATTGCGGCGCGGGCGGCTTTCGCGCTGATAGGCCTCCGTGCCCAGGATCGTACGGAACAATTCTTTGACGTCGTACTTGCTGGCAATGAACTGCCCGGCCAGATAGTCCATCGTCGCCGGGGCCGAGCATTTCCGGTCCGGCCCCAGGTCGTCGACCGGCTCATAAAACCCTTCGCCGACCAGCTCCGCCCAGATGCGGTTGACGAAGGCCTTGGCGAACCAGGGATTGGTCGAGCGGGTCATCCAGTTGGCCAGCGATTGGCGCCGCTCTAAATCGCTCTTTCCAAGTTCGACCGACTCGCCCGTGACAAAGAACGATGGCGTCATCAGCGTGCCCTGCGAGTTGGGCTCGTTCAAGTCAGGCATGTAGTGTTCCAACGCTCCGCGACCGGGCATGCCCGGCACTCGGCGGGCGCGGGCGAAGTCGAACGAGGCGATTTCAAAGCTGCGCACGCCGTCGCCACGCTTCGGTCGTAGTTGAACGCGCGGGAAGAATGCCGCCAGTTCGTGGAATTGTTGGCGCATTCCAGCGATCGGTCGGATGGTCGTGGCACTGGGCGCATTGGATTTGCACGCCCAGAAGAATTCGCGACATTTCCGCGGTCACGTCGTTCGGGTCGGCCATTTGAGCCATAATGATCGCCGTGCGGCCTTGTTCGCGAATATCGCCCACGGCCGTGACGAACAAACGCGCAATCGGCGTCCCAAGGCGCGTTGGCGTTGAATCTTTCCGTCAGGTAATCCTCGGCGCCGGGCGCGGCGATCAAGGCGCACTCGTCGCTACGGCGATAGAAGATCACGTCTCGCCAATACCGAGCCCAGTTGCGGCCGAAGCCTGCCTGGGCCAGCAGGCGTTCGACCTGGAGCGAGCGTTTGTCGGCGGAGCGGTCCAGGGCAAAAGCCGTAATCTCGGCCGGAGACGGCGACCGCCCCACCACGTCGAGCGTCACGCGCCGCAGGAATGCTTCGTCGTCGGCAAGCGGCGCAAGCTCAACCGTTCCGCCCGCCGAGGTCTGAAACACCTCCTCCGACAACAATGCGTCGACCTTTGCCGCCGCTTGGCGATAGCCGGGCTCCGCGGCCGGGGCAAGGCTTGCCAGCAGGCTGCAAAGAGCCAGGGCGGAGAGAAGAGAGCGAGACATCAGACAAGCTCCTCAATGGTTGAACCACGCTCCAGGGCGCACGGCGGCCCTCGAAAGCTTCGGCTCGCGATCAACGCCGGAACACTACGGGAGAAACGCGACATGCCGTGTTTTCGCACGGCACGCGGGCGAGGCTCGAGCGAAATGCAGACGTCACGGTGTTATCCGTCCTCCACCCGTCCATTGAACCCCGCCGGGCGCCACAGGTTCCGCGAACGCTCTCTATTTTTTTCTTGACGCCCTGAGGGCGGCGGCGAGGACTCCGCGGAATGCGAGTGTTCTGCAGCTTGCATCGCAATTTCCTCGGTCTTTCTGCTGCAGTTAACCGCCGTCATGGAAACGCCGGAGGGGGCCTCGCGTCCCGAACTCCATGACGCAAGCTGCTTGCGCACGGCAAGTTACAACGCACAGCCCCGGGGGGACGGCTGTATGCTAGCTTTTAAATGGACGCGGCTCGTCCGTCATAAACCCGAGCGATGGTGGCGACGCTGCTTTGCGATTCGCCCCGTGGTCCGCTCGCTCGCTCTGTAGACGCCTTAAATTGACCGGCCAGCGCCGAGGCGGATGATCGGTGACTTCTTCCGGAACTCTCCAAGCGGCGTGGGACTGGTTCATCCCCAACGCGCTACGCGCCGACCCGGAACGCGTGCACAAGCCAACCGCGTGTTGGCATTCTGCTGCGCGATGATGGTTTGGGTTCCGACTTTCACCGCCATCTACCTGGCGCTTAACGCGCCGAGGTGCGCTTTCATCGTGGAGATGGCCGGCGTGTTGCTGGTCGTCATCGCCTTGATGCAGCGGTTATCCGGATCGCCGACTGTGGCAGGTAATGCACTCGTGCTGTTGGCGTTTTCCGTCTACACGGGCGTCGGCGCGTTCTCCGGCGGCCACTACGCGCCGTCGCTGTTATGGTATGTTTCGGTTCCTGTTATCGCGGTGTTGCTGGTTGGCATTCGCTGGGGCGTGTTCTGGGCGCTGGCGGCCGCCCTTGGCGCCACGGCGTTCTACCTGGCGCATCAGGCGGGTTATCGCTTTCCTCAGGAACTATCTCGCGAGGGGTTGGCGTTCGTGCAGTTCACGGGCCTGGCGGGGCTGATCGGTTGCATATTGCTGCTCACGCTGGTGTTCAAGACTCTGGAGACGCAGGCGCAACGCGCCCTGGAAACGGCCTTGCATCGCGCCGAGGCGGCCGATCGGGCCAAGGGAGAATTCCTGGCGAATATGAGCCATGAAATCCGCACGCCCATGACCGCCATTCTGGGATATGCCGAGGTCTTGCTGAACGAAGCCAGTTGCGCAACGAAGCCGCTGGAACCAAGCCAAGTGCTGAGCCATTTGCAAACAATCCAGCGCAACGGCGCGCACTTGCTGCAAATCATCAACGATGTTCTCGACTTGTCGAAGATCGAGGCGGGCAAGCTGGAAGTGGAGCGCATCCCTTGCTCGCCGCGGCAGGCCGTCGGCGAGGTCGTGTCGATGATGCGGGTCCGGGCCGAATCCAAGGGGCTGGAACTGCAGGAGCAATATACGGGCGCCATTCCCGAGGTCATCTCAAGCGACCCGACGCGGTTGCGGCAAATCCTGCTCAACCTTGTCGGCAATGCGTTGAAGTTCACCGAGCAGGGCGGCGTGCTGCTGGTAACGCGCTTTCCCGCGGGTCCCAACGACCGGCGCTTGCAGTTTGAAGTCATCGATACGGGCATCGGCATGTCCCAGGAACAGATCGACCGCTCGTTCGTTCCGTTCAGCCAGGCCGATTATTCGACCACGCGGCGTTTTGGCGGTACCGGGTTAGGACTGGCGATCAGCAAGCGTCTGGCGGAAATGATGGATGGCGAGATTTCTATCGAAAGTCGCCTCGGAGAAGGCGTCGCCGTGCGCGTGCGTCTGCCCGTCGGATGTCCGCCCGACGATCCGCCGGCGGCCGACGCGCAGCGTGAACCGGCGCCGTCTGCCGAACCGGGCGTCGCCCGCCGGCTCAATTGCCGGATTTTGCTGGCGGAAGACGCGCCGGACAACCAACGTTTGCTGACGCACGTGCTCGGACGCGAAGGCGCCGAGGTCGCCGTGGTCTCCGACGGGCAGGCCGCACTCGATCTGGCTTTGAAAGAGCAACGGCAAGGCGCGCCGTTCGACGTGATCCTGATGGACGTGCAAATGCCCGTCCTCGGCGGCTGCGAGGCTGCGCCGGCTCCGCGAGCAAGACTACACCCGGCCGATCATTGCACTCACCGCGCATGCGGCCGCACGAGCGGCAGAGTTGCCTGGACGCCGGTTGTGACGACTGCGCCGTCAAGCCGGTCGATCGCGTCGCGCTGCTGGCCGCGATTGAGCAGCAGTTGCGCAACCTCGGGTCGAACGCAGCGCCATAGCGTGATCCGACTCGCGGCACTTTGCCCTTTGGCAGAAGTTAACGGCGATTCGTAAAGCACCCGCGCCGGCTATTCCACCGTCACGCTCTTGGCCAGGTTGCGCGGCTTGTCGACGTCGCAGCCGCGGAGCACGGCAATGTGATAGGCCAGTAGCTGCAGCGGCACGCTGGTGACGATCGGCTGCAGGAAATCTTCCGTCGAAGGAATCAGGATCACGTCGTCCGCCAGGTCGGCGGCCCGGGCGCCTGCTTCGCAGGTGACGGCGATCACCGGTCCGCCGCGCGCCTTGATCTCCTCCATATTCGACATCACCTTGTCGAACACCGGCCCTTGCGGATTGAGAAATACGCTCGGAGTGTGCTCGTCGACCAGCGCGATCGGCCCATGCTTCATCTCGGCCGCCGGGTAGCCCTCGGCGTGGATATAGCTGATTTCCTTCAGCTTAAGCGCACCTTCCAACGCGGTCGGAAAGTTGAACTGCCGACCGAGGTACAGGAAATTGTTGCAGTGCGAGTATTTGGCGGCGATCCGCCGCACGTCGTCGTTGCACTGTAAGGCCTGGGCGACCAACTCGGGCAGTCGCTGCAAGTGCTCGATAACGTGCATGCCTTGCGCCGTAGTTCAAATGCCGCAGCCGCCCGAAGTACAAGGCCAGCATCGTCAGCACCGCGCATTGCGAGGTGAAGGCCTTCGTCGACGCCACGCCGATCTCAGGCCCGGCGTGCAGGTAAATGCCGCCGTCGGCCGCCTGGGCGATGGTGCTGCCGACCACATTGCAGATGGCCAGCGTCGGGTGCCCCTGGCGCTTCATCTCGCACAAGGCCGCCAGCGTGTCGGCCGTTTCGCCGCTCTGCGTGATGGCAAATACCAAGGTGCGGCTGTCGACCGGCGGATTGCGGTAACGCAGTTCGCTGGCGTATTCCACTTCGACCGGAATGCGGGCGAATTGCTCGATCAGGTACTCGCCCACCAGCGCGGCATGCCAACTGGTGCCGCAGGCCGTGAGCAGGATCCGATCGATCGAGCGGAGCTGTTGCGGCGTAAGATTCAACCCGCCGAAGTGCGCCGTCGCGTCGTCGACGCTCAAGCGGCCGCGCATGGTGTTGCGCAGCGTTTCCGGCTGCTCGAAAATCTCCTTGAGCATGTAATGCTCGTAGCCGCCCCGATCGACGTCGGCCGAACCGATGGCCAGTTCCTGCACGGCGTGCGTCACTTCGCCCTGGTCGCGGTGGATCACGCGCAGCGAGTCGGCGGTGATCACGGCCAACTCGTGATCGGCCAGGTAGACGATCTTGTCCGTGTAGCCGACCAGCGGCGAGGAATCGCTGGCCAGAAAGTGCTCGTGCTCGCCCACGCCCACCACCAGGGGGCTGCCCAAGCGAGCGGCGATTACGACCTCCGGATAGTCGCGGAACACGATTCCCAGGCCGTATGTGCCTTGCAACTTGGCCAGGGCCGCCGTGACGGCGGCCACCAGCGGAGCGTAACCGGCGGCGGCCATCTCGCGGGGCTGGGCCGCCTCGGGATTGCTCTCCAACTGCTTTTCCAGGCAGCGCGCAATCAGATGCGCGATCACTTCGCTGTCCGTGGCGGAATGGAAGACGTAGCCTTGCGTTTCCAATTGCTGCTTGAGCGGCTGATAGTTTTCGATCACGCCGTTGTGGACGATGGCCAGCACGCCGTTGCCGCCGACGTGCGGATGGGCGTTTTCATCGGTCGCGGCGCCGTGCGTGGCCCAGCGGGTATGGCCGATGCCGGTCGTGCCTTCGACGGGCCTATCCGCCAGCCGGGCCGTCAACTGGTCGAGACGTCCCGCCGCTTTGACGGTCGCCAGGCCGATATGCGGCCCGACCGTGACCACGCCCGAACTATCGTACCCCCGATATTCCAACCGGCGCAAACCGCGGACCAGATATTCGGCCGCCTGGCGTCGTCCGACATAACCGACAATTCCGCACATAGATCAAAACCCTCCTGGCAATTCTACGCCACAAACGGACCCCGGAGAGCTTAGCACAATGCGTCCGTACGCGGCGAGGCGAACTTTCGCAGCCGTACGCCCTTGGCGAAACGTACCCGCAAACTGGCTTGGCGCGGCGGTGCACGAGATAATCTAGCAAGTCGCCCTCGGCGTTCCATTCAGAATCCGAGGGCGTCTCCCCTAATGCCGCCAGACGAGCTTACCGCCCCGTTCAGACTCTTGCGGCTCACTGCTCCGCCGGCAGCGGCTGATCGGCGTCGTAGTAGCGGATGTTAACGACGGACAGCAGTTGACCGACGTTGGCGCGGACTTCCTCCAGGTTCTCCTCGATGATTCGGCCCGCCCCGGTTCCCGCGCCGGCTCCCGGCCCGGCGGCCATCATCGCACGCGGCGCGACCTCTTCGGCGTAGAAGGCGGCGGTGATCAAGCCGATTTGATCGGTGAACTGCTGGCGGGCTGCCAGCGAACGATCAGCGTCGACCACGGTGAACTGCGCCATCTTCCCCTGTTGACCTGTCTTGGTGACGAAGCCGCGAATGGCGAACAGACCAGGACGGCGATGACGGCGCTGGCGAGGCGTGTTGGGGTCGAGAATCCAGGCGCGGGCATCGTTCAGATTGACGTGCTTGCCGATGATCTCCGTGGCCAGGCCCTTGTCCGCCTCGGGATCGGCAAACGTGATCGGGTTCTCTTTTTCGAGATTCGTGTTCAACCCGTCGACCAGCAGACGCATCAGTCGCCGCCGTCCGGTTAGGTTTTCAACCCAGATCTCGTACGTCTCCCCCTTGTGCAGCGGCACGAAATAGTCGTTGCCGCGGAACTGCCCGGGGCGATTTTTGCCGCCAACCATGATCCACACGCGGTACGGGAAACTCGGATTTCTAAGCGGATGCGGGCCCTTGGACAGTTGGTCCAGCCGATCGACGATCAGGTCGACCTGCGGACGGGGCGGCTTGTCGTCCGCAGGCGGCACGAACGCGTAATCGTCGCGGCGCACGCGCCGCGCTCTTGCCCAGCATGGCCCATTCGGACTCGTTGAGCCAGGCCGTGCCGCCGACGGACGCCGCCACGTCGTTCTCGTCGGTCTCGATCAACTGACAGCGGAGGCTGAGCATGCGGCCCGCGCGGCCGCGCAACATGCCGACGGCGAGGGCCGGCATGTCGCCGGCTTGCTTGCCAAGTTCCTTGAGGCGCTTCGCCCGAGCCGAGATCGGCCAGCGAGAACTGCTGGGCTTGCAGCGCCTGCTGCAGGCGGCGGCGATTGACGACTTTGAAGCGGTCGTGCTGCTCGCGCACCAGGCTGTCTTCAAGTTGTTCGGCGCAGCAGCGCCCAACAAACCGTAGTCGGCGCCGAGCAGTTCGCCCAGCTTGGTGTCGTTGGTGAATTCGAGCACGCCGACCTTGTCCAGCTTGCGGCTGGCGGCGGCGTCGCCCAGTTGTTCGGCCATGTCGACCAGGACTTGCGAGAGCTTTTGCGGCGTCAGGTACATGACGACCGGCGTCCCCGGCGTGCCGAGGCCGACCTTGCGCACCGGCGTTTGCCGGCCGGAGAGCTGCTGCCGCGCCGTTTGCGTGACACTGTCGAAAACGTAGCGGTTCAACTCGTCGATATCGACTTCGCCGTTGCTGTCGGCGTCGGCGTGTCCTTGCAGCCCCTGGTTGAGCCAGTAGCTGAACAGCGACTGTTTCTTTTCGCTCCAGATCTGGCTCGGCTGATCGGCGGTGGAACTGGCCAGCGTGACAACGCCTTCCAGACGTTCGAACAGGTTCAAGTCCTGCGGACCCAGGTTGGCCTCGCCTTCTCCCTTGGCCGAGCCGGCGTGACAAGCGTCGAGGATCAGCAATTTCAACCCGGCCTGGCAGCGGGCGATCTGATCTCGAAACCAGGCCACGGGCACGCCCGTGCCGGTTAAATCGGCCGGATCGACGTCGAGCGGCGCCAGGTACATCGTGCCGTCGGCCGAGCGAAAGCCATGGCCGCTGAAGTAGACGATCACCGTATCATCCGGTTTCCGGTCTGCCAGCCACTCCGGCAGCCTCGACATCAGCACCTGGCGGAGAGGCTGGCTGGAGGCCGCGGGGGCGGTGTCCGAGATTTCCCACACCTCGTCAAATCCGCCGCGCGTGCGAAGCGTGTAGGCCAACCGTTGGACGTCGTGGCCGATGAACGTCAGCGGCTGCACCTTTTGGTACTTCTCCACGCCGATCAGCATCGCCGCTTGCCGGCCCGAGGGTTTGTGCGGCGCTTCGGGCGTCTGCCCCAACGCTGTCGCCGGCGGCGCGACGATCGCAGCCCCGAGCAATAAAAGACATGCGCAACTCGCTGACGAGCAAAGAAGTGCTGGTTGCCGTTCATGCTTGCTTTCCTTACGAAGCCGATTCGCCCCGATGCCAACGCCTCCCCAAAACAATCGCGATGAGCAGACGCAGGACGGATGACGGACGCGGCGTCTTTCTGTACCGAAAGCTCACGTCACCCCCGGCTCGTTTCTGCACCATCAACTTAGCTACTTCACTTCATGCCCATCAACATGCAGAGCTTGAAAAACCCAAGGCGTGCGCCCGCCACACGCCCGTGCAACTGCTCCGCTCTGTGCTACGGTCTGAGCAAGGCGGGCGGCCGGCAGTAATCCATGTACGACGGTTCGTGCCCTTTCAACTCCACCGCCTCCAAGCCTTGCTGGCGGCGCCTGCGCGTTGACTTTGCGCACCCGGGCTCGGAACGTCTCGGAATCGAAATAGCTCTTCATCTCTCGCGCCAATCGGCGCCGGCCTGCTTCACGTCGACCGGTTCCTGCGCCTTGAGCAGCGTGTTGAGCAGGTAATAACTCATTACGCTCATCGGATCGTTGTCGGCCGCTTTCTGCACCTTGAGCTGTTCAAAGAAAGCGGTCAGCGCAATCGAGGCCGGCTGCTGCTCTTCGGGCCGGCCCGAATTCGCGTGCGAACTGAGCGCCGTTTGCGCCGCGCGGCAGGCCGTCAACAAGGCCGTGTCGGGCTGGCCGATATCTTTCAGCCGGCCGACTTCGCCCTGCAGAAAATCGAAGCGCGGGGCGTCCGTCGTTTCGGACTCGCCTGGGGATAACCCCTTTTCCCGCGTGGCAAATCCGCCCGAGAAGCACGAATCGAGCACCACGATCACCCGGCGTCCGGAGAGCGTTTGCAGCCAGCGGGCGAACAGATCGTCGCTGACGGCCGTGGTGCGCATCAGCACGCCGTTCGCCTGCCGGAAGTTGCACTGGTTGATTTTCGTGATGCCGGCCCGCTGCAATGCATTCCAGGCCTCTTCGACCCGGCGGTTCGCGTCGGCGTCGACCGGCTTTTTTTCTTCCAGCAACTTGGCGCGGGCGAACAGGCAATCGACGTCGACGGCGTCGCACGGGATCAGCATTTCGTCGAGGTCGTCGGCCTCGTCGCCGTTGTCATCGGCAATTTGTGCGCCGTGTCCGGAGAAGTAAATCACCACCGTGTCGCCGGGACGCGAGACCGAAGGGAGCCACTGGGTCACCGCCGATTGCAGGTTCTTGCGAGAAGCTTCCTTCGCGATAAACACCTTCGAGGCCGCCATGCCGCCGACGTTCTCCAGACAGGAGCCGATCATGGCAGCGTCGATTGCGCAGTTGGGCAGGTCGTTATTCGCCTTGTCGCCGAAAGCCGCGACTTTGAGCGCAGTCATGTCGTGCGTGCTGACCCCGAAGAAGACTCCGTATCGATTCTGCGGCGGCCGGGCGTTCGGGTTCGGACCGCCGCGCGTGACGATCTGCAACGAGACCTCCGACCAGCTTTCGGCCGGCAGCGCTTGCCGCACCCGTTCGACGACGCCCGCCAGCGTTTCGCCGCTGACCGCCGAGAACCGTTGGCGGCGCGCCTCAGGAAGCTCCAATTCCGCAATCCGCTGCTTGGAGGCGATGACCTTCATCAGTTCCTTGCCGAACGGCGCGCCGACCGTCCAGCGGAAGACGTCGCCCGCGGCGGGAATCTGGATGCGCTGGCGAGCCTGTACGCGGTTGTCCGTCTGGCCGGAGTTGGGAAACACCGCGTAGACCTGGCCGTCGGCTTGCTTGTAGAGCACGTACAAGTAAGCATCCTGCTCGCTGACGACGTTCAGCGTGATCTGTTCGCCCTCGTAGTATTCGCCGGAGTTGCGATCGGGTTCGGCGTGTACGAAGAAGGCGGGCTGCTGCTGTTGGATCTGTTCCGGCGTCGCGGCCGGCGCCGTTTCCGGCGGCTGCATTGCTGCCTCGGGCGGCGCCGTCAGCCGGGGCGAAAATGAATAACAACGCGACGACGGCGGGCGGCCGCAATCGATGGATCGTTTCCAGCGTTGGAACGCATCGTGACTCGCGTTGTTGAGAGCCGCGGCGAAACCTCGCTTCCGACGCCAAGAGTCTACCCGATTTACAAACGCCATGCCGCCTGGGGCTGGAACTTTTGGGTCGCCGGAAGGACGTATTTTGGCTGCGCGGGCGATGACTGGCTTGCACGGTTCTGAGGCCCGGGTGTGCGATGTCGCACGCGGCGATTTCTCGCTGGCAAGCAATATTGCACGACGTCAGACGCTCGTGCGTCTCTTGGCGCTGCGGCTCGGCCGAGGGAAGTTCTCGCTGGTTTATGTCGCAGCCAAGGGGCGGTGCAATTTCGGTCCTACTGCCCGGCGGCCGCCTGGGCCAGAGGCGATTTTCCGGCGGAAGCGCAGAACAGATGCTGTTCTCCACGCAGCAGGATGCCGTTGGAGATCGGAACGGGCGAACCGATGATCGACTCGCCCATGTCGTTCTCAGCCAATAATTCGAATTTATCGTTGGCGATGCTTGCGACAAATACGGTCCCGTCCTCGCGCGGCGCATAAATCTTGTCTCCAGCAATCAGCGGCGAGGCGTAGAACTTCGTGCGATGCTTCGGAAAGGCGCCCTCCCAAATCGTCTCGCCGGTGGCGGGATCGATACTTACGACCTCGCCGCGGTCGCGGACGAGAATCACGCTGCCCTGATAGGCGGCGGGCGTCGGGACGAATGTGCCGATGTCCTTTCGCTCCCACGCATGATTGGTTTGCGTGACGTCGCCGCTTCCGCTCAGTCGAATTCCGTGGAGTCTCGGGATTCCCTCGATCGTTGCGGCCGTACGCGATTACGGCCATATCGCCGACGATCACCGGCGTCGCGATGGCGGGCCACAAGGCGTTGGCATCGGGATTGAAGTCGCCGCACGACCAGGAAAGGCGCCCGTCGGCCGCATCGTGGATGGTCAAATGCTCGGCGCCCCAAACCAGGAGCGACTCCTTGCCCTGATACTGAATGACGAGCGGCGTGGCATAGCCGTGATCGCACTCGGTGGGCGTCGAGTAATTGCGAGCGACCTTCCATGCCAGTTCGCCCGTTTGCTTGTCGAACGCGGCCAGCCAAGACTCGCCGTGGTGCATGCGAGCCATGACGACGTACTTGTCCGTCAGCACCGGCGAGGTCCCATGATCCCAGAAGAGCGTGTCTTTGCCGAAACGCTCGACCAGATCGGTCTTCCAGCGCACCTTCCCGTCGAGTTCAACGGCGGCGAACGCGCCGCTCTTGAAGAACACGAACACGGCCTTGCCATCTGTCGCCGGCGAAGCGTTGCTTCCGGAGCCGTTTCGATGCTTGCCCGGGTTCTCCTTGCCGAACACAGTTCGCCATTTCTCGCCGCCGGCTAAGTCATACGAGACGAGCGCGTCCTTTCCATCGACGGGCGAGGTCAGATAGATCGCCCCGTTGAGCACAATGGGCGTCGAACACCCCTTGCCCGGCAATGCCGTGCGCCAGAGAGTACTTTTCTGCGCCAAACTCAACCGGATAGTTCCCTTTTTCAATGCTGCCGTTTGCCCGCGGCCCGCGCCACGAAGGCCAGTCCGCGGCATCCTCGGCAATGCCGAATTGCGCCGAAAAGGGTATTAACCACGCGGCAGCGAAGAGAATTCTGGTTGTCACGTCGTCGAAATCCTTGGAACTCGGGTGGGAGGCGATTTGGCGCCGCCAGTATACAACGGTTCTCGGCTGCGCGAAATGCGCCGCAGCCAACGGTGTGACAAGCCGATAACCGACGTCTACAATTCAACACACGAAGGCTCCCCAGTTGCGTGTCAGACTACAAATCCGTGGCCCGCAGCCGACAGACAACAGCCCTTCTGGTTCACCCTCGCGTATTTCAAGAAGGCCGCCCGCCGTGCGTTTCGCCGTCTTTTCTCAAGGCCGGGCCGTACATCGCGGCGAGCTTGTCGAGGCGACCCAGTTCGGCCGGCAGCAAGGCCCCGATGAGCCGATCTTCCAGGCACTGCCTTGTTCGCCAGGCCTTCGGATGGCGATTGCGCCGCTCGAAGAAAACGCCATCTCGCGCCGGCACCTCTTGCTGACGCCCGTGTCCGAGGACCGCGTGCACGCGGTCAATCTGACGGCTCGTAACACGGTCTCAGTGCATGGCTGGTCACTCGGGCCGGGCGAGAGCCGTGAGCTTTTCGTCCCCTGCCGGCTCAGCCTGGGCGGCTTGCAGGTTCTCGTCGAGGCGGACGATGAAGAGGCCAGCGATCGTGCAAAGCCTGGCCGAGCCGGTCGCCATTCCGGGCAAGGTTTTGCAGACGCTCGCGGCGCCGGCTTCGCTGGCCGGCCTGGGCGCCAAGAAACCGAGCGGTTGGCCGAGTGGCTGCGAGCCGTCGTCGACGTGCTGCAAAGCGCGGCCGGATCGCAAGATTTTTTCGAGCGCGCCGCCGGCGCCGTAGTCGACCTGGTCGGTCTCGACGCCGGTCGGCTGCTGTTGTACGAAGACGGCGATTGGAGAATTGCGGCCGAAGCGCAACGCGCCGGTCTCGACGCGCCAGGATTAGAATGGCGACCGAGCCGCCGGATTCTCGACGCCGTGCTGGCCCAGAAAAAGACGACCTGGCGTCAGGGATTCGGCAGCGCGGTCGGCCACAGCAGCCTGGCCCAGGTGGACGCCGTGGCGGCCTCCCCGATCCTCGATCGCAACGGCGAGGTGATCGGCGCATTGTATGGAGATCGCCAGGCCGGCGCGGCTTCGCCGACCGCGCAGCGCATCACGCAGGCCGATGCAATGCTGGTGGAAACGCTGGCCGCCGGAGTGGCCGCCGGCATCGCCCGGCTGGAACAGGAACAAGCGGCCCTGGCTGCGCAGGTGCGGTTCGAGCAATTCTTCACCGCGGAACTGGCTCGCGAACTGGCGCTGCATCCCGATCTGCTGCAGGGACGCGATGCGGAAGTCAGCTTGCTGTTCTGCGATATCCGCGGCTTCAGCGGAATCGCCGAACAATTAGGGCCGGCTGGCACGATGGAGTGGATCAATGACGTGCTGGGCGCCGCTTCTGAATGCGTGATCCGCCGGCAGGGCGTACTGGTCGACTATGTGGGAGACGAACTGCTGGCCATGTGGGGCGCACCCGCCTCGCAGCCCGCTCACGCGCAGTTGGCCTGCCTGGCGGCGATCGACATTTGGCAAGCCCTGCCCGAGCTCAACCGGCGCTGGCTGCCTCGGTTGAAAGCGAATACGGAGGTCGGCATTGGCGTCAACACGGGGCCGGCGCAGTCGGCAACACCGGAACGCAGCGCAAGTTCAAGTACGGTCCGCTAGGCAATACGGTCAACCTCTGCAGCCGCGTCCAAGGCGCGACCAGGTACTTAAAGACGGGCATCCTCATCACCGCCGACACTCGAGATCGGCTCGACGACTCGCTGGCCGTTCGCCGCCTTGCCCAGGTACGCGCCATCAATATCGCCGCGCCGGTCACGCTGTTTGAACTATGCCCGAATCCCGGCGCAGCCTGGCAAGACGCGGCTCGCCGCTACGAGCAAGCATTTGAGGAATTCGAACAACAACGTTTCGCCGGCGCCCAGGCCGCTGTTGGACGAGTTGCTAACGGCCCATTCCGACGACGGCCCCGCCGCCGTATTGCGCAGCCGCGCGTCCGGCCTGCTTGCCGACCAACTCGCCGACCGCATCGCAACGTTTGACCCGGTCTGGGAGCTGCCCGGCAAGTAGCGTTCGTTGTCGCGAAGGTGTTCGGGGTTCTTCTTCGCGCTTCAAGATCCGCGCTCGCCGTCCGTCGCCGACGTTAGCTCTTGCGCTCGATGGCAATCACGCCATCCCAGCCCGGCGGCGGATTGTGGTCGTGCTGCAAGATGTAGCTCATCAGCAGATCCTTGCCGCGATCGTCGGCAGGCACCATGTGCAGTCCGGCATAGGCGACTTTCCAGTTCCCCTCGAGAAAGGCGGTCAAGGCGGCATCGTAATGCTTGAGATGCTCGTCGCTCAGCCGCGAATCGCGTTCGGCGGGCAGCAGCAATTCGCTGACCATGACCGGCGTGTTAAGTCCCTTAGGCTTGACCAGGGCGAGCCGGCGGCAGCGCATGACCGAGCGCGGCATCTGCTCGTTGACGACCTTGGCGGTCGCTTCGTCCAGCAGGATAGGCACGCGCAGGATCTTGGTCAGTCCTTCCAGTCGCGAGGCCAGATTGACGCACGGACCGAAGACCGTCACTTTGGCCTGGTCCTGGCTGCCGATCTGACCGGCCACGGCGTGCCCCGTGGCAAGGCCCACGCCGGCCATGAAGCCGAACAACGGATCCTCGGACTGGCGGGAAAGCTTCTCGAAGGTCTCTCGAATGCCGATCGCCGCCAGGCAGGCCTGCTGCACGTCGTCCTCGCTTCGCAGGGGCCAGCCCCAGAAGCCCATGGCGCAATCGCCGAGGAAATCAGCGACGGCGCCGGAGTGCTCCAGGATGCAGTGCGACATGACTCCCAGGGCGCGGCTGACGCGAGACAGGATCGGCATCAAGGCTTCGCCGGCCGCTTCGACCTTGCTGGAAAAGCCGCGCAAGTCGCAGAACATCACGGTGATGTCGGTCTCGCGAGGCTTGAGGGCCGTTTCCGCTTCAGTCGCCGTCAGCACCGGCAGGATGCGAGGCGAGAAGAAATGGCTCAGCACGGACTGGCGATGCTGAAGGTTTTGCACCTCCAGCAGCGAGCTGACGATGGTTGCCACGAGTTCAGCGAACTTCGCGTCTTCGTCCAGGTCGGCGGCTTCGGGCGACGCGCGGTCGAAGGCGCCGGAACCCGGCAGGAACTGGCCGGCCACGTAGATGCCCATCCCTTGGCAGGCGTCGCCGCGCAGCGGCGTGCAGAAGGCCCAATCGAACTTGCCGCGAATGGTGTACGGTTCCGAGGCCGCGTCGCGCTCGCGAGACCAGACATGCACGACGGTTTGCTTCAACCGCGAGACCGCCTCGTGCACCAGGCGCCGGCTCGGCTGGACCTCGGACGCGGTGGTGAGTCGGTGGTCGGCGTACAAGGTGCGAAGTTCAGTCCCCTCGCCGCTTGCAACCTCGGAGACGATCGCGATGGCGTCGGCGCGGCGAATCCCCTCTAGCAACAAGTTGACCGTCTGGGCGTACAGTTCCGAGCGCTCGGTAACGCCGGAGATCACGTTGGAGAGATGGCCGAGCACGTCGATGCGGTGCGGCGCGTCGCGAAACGGGACGTTGTGCAAATGCTCGGCGTCAACGGCGTAAGCTTGCGTCAACCTCGGTCCGCTGCCGCCCGAACCGGGCTCTTCGCCGGCGCTGAGCGTAAACACGGTCATGCCGATCACGAAGCAGTCGCCGCCGCGCATCTGGAACGAATCGGCCTCGCGGCCCTGAAAAAAAACCGGGTTGCGCCGCTCGGCAAGCGCTTAACGCGCAGGCGATCGTGATCGAACGTCAACTCCACGTGCAGGCGCGAGGCCCAGCGTTCCCAGGGAAACGTTTCTTTACCCAGCACCAACGGCGCGCCAACAGCCAGCTTCTGCTCGAATCGCTGCTCGGGCAGTTCGCCTTCGACAATTAACTCAGCCATGCGTCGCTCCCGTCAATCGCTCCTCGGTCCGTTCCGAGAGCCCCAGCGAGCCCTCCGTTCTGCGCGCTCAAAGCCTGGCTGGGCGTCTCCGGCAACCTGGCGAGCCGACGGAGGAAGCGAGTCATGCCGTCGCCGGCTCGCAGCCGAATCAGCACGTAGCCCCACAGGACGGTCAAGATCAGTACGACCAGACCGAGCGCCAGCAGGCCGCCGACGATCATGAACCGCCACAAGCCTTTCAGCGGCGCCAGGACTTGCGAACGGCTCTCTTGCACAAGAATCGCCCAGCCGCTGTCGTACTTGCCGTCCTTGCCGCGCGTGACGAACACCGGATCGGCGGCGCATAGCCAGTTGTCGCCGTCCTGCGGCAGCAGCGGGTCTCGATAGGCGGCGAACAGCCCGTCTTCGTCTTCGTCTTCGTCTTCGTCCGGCGAGTTGGCGCCGTCAGCGTTCTTGCCGTGCGTCGCTTTTTCGTGCAAGGCGCGGACTCGTTCCAGTTCGTCGAGCGCCGGCTCCGCGACGTAGCGGCGATGGAACTCTCCCTGTTGCTGGTACAAGCGAGGGTGCTCGGCGATCAGGCCCCGCTTGCCGGTTTCGTCCGGTCTCAGGTCGACGATCGACGCGAACTGGTTCCGCGCCCCACGAATTCGGCGAAGTGTCCCAGGTCCGCTTCCATGGCCAGCACGCCCAGCGGCTCCTTCGGGTTCGCTTTGTCAAACACCGGCACGCTGAAGGCGACCGAAAGAATGTTGGCCGGCTGGCTGAGGAAGACGTTCGAACGATGCGGTTCGCGAATGGGCTTGCGGATGGCCGTCTGGTCGCGTTCGTCTCCCAGGCCGTGAAAATAATCGCGGTAGCCGAAATAGCGGCCGACCAAGGCGGCGTTCAGCGGGCTGATGGCCCGCAGATAGCCATTGCGATCGACGACAAACCAATAGGCGGCGGCCGTCTTCTCGCTGAACTGGCCGTTCCAGGACTTCCGGCGTCCTTCCAACCAGGACTGCAAGGCGGGATCGGATTGATGCGCGCCGGGCGCCTCGTTGCGCGCTCGAGCGCCTGTTGCAAAATCGGATCGTCCGTTTCGCCTTCCAATATTCGCCAGCGTTTGTCGATCTCCAGTCCGAACCGCGTGGCCACCATGTGCGCCGCAAAACTGTTGCTTTCCAGCGTGCGGTCGACGATCTGTTTGTCGGAAACCGAGAGCACGCCGCGAAAAACCCAGACCGCGATAAAGGCCATGACCAACACCACGAACGCCGGCCCGATCGCACCCAGCAGCAGCAACGGCCGTTGCGAACGATGAGTGTCTCGCTGCTTGAGTGCATCGATCACCGCCTGCACGTTCGAGTAGCGGTGAGAGGGACTGGCGGCCAGGCAGCGATCGACGATGGCCGCCAGGGCCGCGTCGACGCCCGGCATGTGACGGTGCTCGTTTGGCTTGGGCGAATGCTTCAAGTGCTCGCTGTAGGCCTCCAGCCGGTTGCGGATGGTGTCTTGCGACGACAACCTGGCCAGCCCCTCTTCGGTCTGGTGCGGCGCCTTGCCGGTCAACATTTGGTACAAGATGGCGCCCAGTGCGTAGACGTCCCAGCGGGCGTCGGGCATCGGCCTCCAGGTCGGCCTGCTCGGGCGCCATGTAGAACAGCGTGCCCAGCGCCGGCGACTGCTCGTGCGAGAGCCGCGATTGGCCGAAGTCGGCCAGCCGCGGCTTGCGGTCCTGGTCGAGCAGCATGTTGGCCGGCTTCAGGTCGCAGTGCAGCACGCCCTTGCCGTGCGCGTGCATCAGGCCGACGGCGACTTCGTGGAACAGCTCGACCGCCTCGGGCAGCGGCAGCGGCCCCTGTCGCGGAGCAGCGTCGGCCAGCGAGCCGTTCTCGATGTACTCCATCACGTAGTACGGGCGGATCGGCGTCCCAGCCGACGTCGAGCAACTGCACGACGTAGCGATCGGCGAAGAGGAAGACGAGCTTCTCGACTTCGCGCGACAGCAGCGACCAGTCGAGCGCCGCCGCGATGGCATGTAGAACTTGATCGCCACGCGGCGGCCGGTGTTTCTGTCGACGGCCGCCCAGACTTCGCCGTAGGCCCCGCGGCCGACGAATAGTTCCTGCTCATAACCGGGAACGCGCAGCGGCGGCCTGAGCCGGCGCAGGCTCAAGTCCTGACTTTGGCTTCGGTCGTCCGGCCCCATCGCCGGGGTCAGATCAGGGATCGGCGGCAAGTCGTTCATATTGTTCTCGGTTACGCCAGCCTCAAGCTTGGCCCGGGGGATCTTACTGCGGCGCCCGTGTAGCACGCGCATGGTCGTTCGCCGTCGCCTCCGCGGCAGGGCGCGGCCCGCAGTAAGCTCTGGCTCTTTCGTCCGTTTTGACGATGCCATCCCGGAACGATGCCTGCTATTTTGGCGCCACACTATTCTGGCGAACGATCGGTCGACTGTCGCCCCTTTTTGGCTGCTTGCAGCACGTTTAACAGCCCGGCGCCCGCTAAAACCAGTCGCAGCCCGAAATCTCCGTCCGGCGGACAGTCCCGGTCTCGTCTCGGTAAGTCAGGTCCGGCGCCTCTGTCGCCGAAATGGCGGGCGAGCGAAATCGCCTTCCAACGTGCGACAATTCCGCTCGGCGCGCCCAGGGGCACACCTGCGCCGCAGGAGGTCGTACCTTGAGCGTCCCGTTTATACCGAACCGGCCGGCGGCGCCATTATTGCAACCGCCAACTTCCGAAGTTGCCTGTTCCACGGAGTGGCGGCGGCGCTGCGCTTGCCGCTTGTCGCTTGCCGCTTAAGCCGGAGCTAAAATTACAGCATGAATAGCACAACCCTCCTGGCAGAAACCGCCGACGCCGCACGACAGCCGATCGACGCGGAAGCCGCCGCCCGAGAAATCCAGCACGGCATTGAAGAAAACCTCTACCGCAGGCTGGGGCGGTTCCCTGAAATCGCCACGCGGCACGACTACTATCTGGCGACCGCCTATACGGTTCGCGATTGGATTCTCCGCCGCTGGGTCCGCACCGCGTCGACCTACTTCGAGCGGACCAGCCGCACGGTCGTCTACCTTTCGGCCGAGTTCCTGATCGGCCCGCAACTGGGCAAGAACCTGATCAACCTCGGCATTTACGAAGCGACTCGGCGGGCCGTCGCAGCCTTAGGGCAGGAGTTCGAAGTACTGATCGAAGAAGAAGAAGAACCAGGGCTGGGCAATGGCGGGCTGGGCCGGCTGGCGGCCTGTTACATGGAGTCGCTGGCCACGCTGGAGATCCCGACCATCGGCTACGGCATTCGCTATGAGTTCGGCATCTTCGACCAGGAGATCCAGAACGGCTGGCAGGTGGAGAAAAGCGATCGCTGGCTCCGCCTGGGTTATCCCTGGGAGATCATGCGCCCCGAGATCACCTTCGAGGTCAAGCTGGGCGGCCGCACCGAGTCGCACCTGGATGCAGCCGGGCATTATTGGCACGGTGGGTTCCCGACCGGATCGTGCTCGGCACGCCGTGCGACACGCTGATCCAAGGCTACCACGTGGGCACGGTCAACATGTTGCGGCTGTGGAAGGCCGAAGCGCACCAGTCGTTCGACTTCCAAGCCTTCAACGTCGGCGACTATTATCGCTCCGTTCACGAAAAGATCGTCTCGGAAAACATCACCAAGGTCTTGTACCCGAACGACGAACCGGCGGCCGGCAAGCAACTGCGTCTCGAACAGCAGTACTTCTTCGTCTCCTGCTCGCTGCAGGACATGATCCGCATCTACCGCCAGCGGGAACAGAAGCTCGACAACTTCCATCAGAAGTTCTCGATCCAGCTCAACGACACGCACCCGTCCCTGGGCGTGGCCGAACTGATGCGACTGCTCGTTGACGAACACGGCATGGGCTGGGACCAGGCCTGGCAGATCACCAGCAACTGCTTCGCCTACACGAATCACACGTTGCTGCCCGAGGCCTTGGAGAAGTGGCCGCTGCCGTTGTTCCAGAAAGTTCTGCCGCGACCGCTGGAAATCATCTACGAGATCAATCGCCGCTTCCTGAACGACGTCAGCGCGAAGTACCCCGGCAACGTGGCGAAGCAGCAAAGCCTGTCGCTGATCGACGAGCAGGGAGAAAAGCACGTGCGGATGGCGAACCTGGCCTGCGTCGGCAGCCGCGCCATCAACGGCGTCGCTGCGCTACACACCCGGTTGCTCCAAGAAACCGTGCTCAAAGACTTCCACGAACTGTGGCCCGAGAAGTTTTCCAACAAGACGAACGGCGTCACGCTGCGGCGGTTCCTGCTGCTGTCAAACCCCGAGCTGAGCCGGCTGATCATTGAGGCCATCGGCACGCACTGGGTCACGGAAGCCGACGAACTGCGCGGACTGGAGAAGTATTGCGACGACGCGGCGTTTCGCGAACGCTGGCGGGCGATCAAGCTGGACAACAAGCGCCGGCTGGCCCAAGCGTTGGCCGCTAGTGCGGGCGTGCAGGCCGATCCGGCGAGCATGTTCGATATTCAGGCCAAGCGGATCCACGAGTACAAGCGGCAATTGCTCAACGTGCTGCACGTGGCCACGCTTTACCTGCGTCTGAAGAACAACCGGCAGATGGACATGCCGCCCCGCACTTTCATCTTCGGCGGCAAGGCGGCGCCCGCCTACACGATGGCCAAGCTGATCATCAAGCTGATCAACTCGGTGGCCGAGGTCGTCAACAACGACGCCGACGTGCGAGACCGTCTCAAGCTCGCCTTCTTCCCCAACTTTAACGTCAAGAACGCGCAAGGCATTTATCCGGCGGCCGATCTCTCCGAGCAGATTTCGCTGGCCGGGACCGAGGCGTCGGGCACCGGCAACATGAAGTTCTCGCTCAACGGCGCGCTGACCATCGGCACGTACGACGGCGCGAACATCGAGATTCTCGACGAGGTGGGCGCCGAGAACTTCTTCCGCTTCGGCCTGACGGCCGAAGAGGCCCAGCGCTGCAAGGCGGGCGGCTACCGGCCGCGCGGGTCTACGAGCAGAACGCCGAACTGCGCACCGTGCTCGACATGCTTGCCGGCGGCGTGTTTTCACCTGGCGATCAGCAGTTGTTCCAACCGATTATCCGTTCTCTGCTCGAGCGCGACGACTTTCTGCTGCTGGCCGATTACGCCTCGTACGTCGCCTGCCAGGAGACGGTCTCCAAGGCGCACGCCGATCGGGAAGCATGGACGCGCAAGTCGATTCTGAATGTCGCACGGATGGGTAAGTTCTCTTCCGACCGCTCCATCAAGGAATACTGCCGCGATATCTGGCGCGTGGATCCCGTGGTCGTGTCGCCGCTCTCGTGAGTGTCGCAAGCCGGCTGATCGGGAACAGAAGGAAATGCAGAAACGCGAAATCGGATGCGCGGATATGCACGCTGGTTGCGCAGCCCCTTCGTTCCCCTGCCGACCCGCTGTTCTGTTCCTCTCCCGGCGTTGTACGTCGCCGCCGCAGGCATTTTCGCCGCCGCGTCAGTAAGCGGTCGGGTCGAGAGAGATCGAATCGTTTTTGCGGCATAACAGTTGGAACACGGCGTTGGACGTCGTATAGCTGATCGATCGCACCGAGCCGTCGGCAAACAAGGCGTTCACGCCTTCCGCGTGCGCCGAACCGAACATCAGCCAATAGGCGATTCCACTGTAAGGCTGATCCGGAACCGGACCGTACATCGAACAGCGCATGGTGGCCCAGTCCCAACCGCCAAAATAACCGTTGTCCGTAAAGCTGATCGGCGGCCAAGGCGGCTGCGGAGGTTCATCGGGAATGGCGACCGGCCGGTAACGGCTCGGATCGACGAACTTTTCCGCCAACATCAAGACCTGTGACGTGCCGTCGGTAATGTCCGAAATCTTGCCGGGGCGAAATGCAACGTTCCCTTTGCCGCCGCGCACGAAAACCGTATTCCGATAATACGGATGGTCTTCCAGATCTCCCGTGGCATCGTTCCACATGTTCCAGCAGCCCGGACTGTTACCGCCCATGCCCGGGCCTTGGCTGTTATCTTTCCAGAGCGGCATGGCATAGTCATTCAAGCCAATGGCGTTGCCGGCGCCGTCGCCGCGCGTGACCGCGCGGCGCGTCGGGCAGAAGTACGCGGGCACGGCCATTGCGGCCGCAATTTGTGCGTTCGATTCCGCGGCGTTTGCCTGCTCCAAGAACGGCAGGATCTGGTAGAACATCCCCGCTTGCTGAAATGGATGCGCAGAATCGATCACGGTGGTGATCGTGCCGTTGTTGCCCGAGGACGGCAGATACCTGCGGCTGTCGGAGTGCAGGTGCACGGCAACGCCAATCTGCCTTAGGTTGTTTCGACAACTCGTTCGCCGCGCCGCCTCGCGGGCCGCTTGCACCGCCGGCAGCAACAACGAAATCAGAATCCCGATAATGGCAATGGCGACCAGCAACTCAACCAGCGTGAACGCCGTCCGCCGCGTTTGCCGTCCTGTCATCTGTCTCTCCTCGACCACGTCATGCTCCATCCGTGGCATGAAGTATCGCCCCGAGCCTATTCGACCGGTTGTGATTCCACGGGCTCGCGCGGAATCCTGCGCGTTGGCGGCGCCGGTTCGTTCTCCGCCGGAACCAGGCCGAGGCTGCAATTGACAGCCGGGCGATCTTTTTCCGGAAGACCTGCTGCGGCTGATGTCGGCGAGAACCCGTCTCAGCGCCTCCAGGTCGATCGGCTTGACCAGATGGCTGTCGAAACCCGCAGCTTCAGTCCGCAGACGATCCGCCGCCTGCCCCCAGCCGGTAACGGCGATCAGCCGCGTCTGCTTGCCCCAGGCCGTCTGACGTATTTCGCGGGCCGCATCGTAGCCATTCATTCGCGGCATTCCCAAATCCATCAAAATGGCATGCGGAGCGAATTCCTCGGCTGTTGCGAGAGCCTCCAGGCCATCCCCGGCGGTGCGCACCTCATGGCCCAAGACGGCGACCAGCGTGCTCATCGTCGCCAGGGCGTCGTGATTGTCGTCTACCAAAAGCACCTTGTATGCCTGCGAAGCCGCGCGTGATGCCGCTGGCGCCTCGGCCGGCGCGTTCGGCGGACAGGTCATGACGGGCAACCGGACCATGAAGGCGCTGCCGCGCCCCGGACCGTCGCTTCTCGCTTCGACGGTTCCCCCGTGCATTTCCGCCAGCCGCCGAGTCAAGGTGAGGCCAATTCCGAGTCCGGAATGTCCACTCTCGCGCGCTGCGCTCGACTGGTTGAACATTTCAAAGATGGTCGACAGCCTCGGCAAGGCGGCCCAGCGCAAACCGTGCAGTCGTCATAACCGGGGCGTCGCATCGCGAGGCGGTTGCGCTTAGATAAGCATCGGCAGGAAATGAGTTGGCGGAGAGAGTTTCTTGCCACGGCGGGCGCATGCCGAAATAAGCAGTAGCGATCACCGCGGCGGACTGGTTGGTTTTCTTGCCCATTTCCGCGGGACGGCCATAGAATGAAGAGCGACGCACGCCGTGATTGTGGTCTTCGGCGGCGCCATCTGGGGCGGAATGCCGGCAAGCAAGAAGGAGGCGGAGATCATGTCTGACGGTCCTTTGCCGCTGAAGGCGATTCACCATGTTGAATTGCTGGTGGGCAACGCCAAGCAAGCGGCCTATTACTATCGGCACGCATTCGGCTTTTCGCAATTGGCCTACGCCGGGCCCGAAACGGGCGTCCGCGACCAGGCCTCTTACGTGCTCTACCAAGGCGACATCCGCCTGGTCTTGAGCACGCCCTTGTCGCCCGACGATCCGATGGCCGAGCACTTACGCCGACATGGAGACGGCGTGCTGGACATTGCCTTCCTGGTGGATGACGTCGACGAGTGCTTTCAGGAAGCGGTGTCGCGCGGCGCGAACGTGGCGCGAGAGCCGTACGATCGCGCCGATCCATTCGGCCAGATCCGCCGCGCAAGATCCGCGCCTATGGCGACACGTTGCACTCGTTCATTTCCATTGCCGACTACAAAGGGGCTTTCCTGCCGGGTTACCAGGTGCGCCGGCGGCCGGCGCCGGCGCGGGACTGCAGCGCATCGACCACATCGTGGGCAATGTCGAAGACGGGCGGATGAACGACTGGGGCGCCTATTACAACAAGGTGCTCGGTCTGCACCAGTTCATGACTTTCGACGACAAGGATATTTCCACCGAGTTCTCGGCCTTGCGAAGCAAGGTCATGGCCGACGACAAGGCGCAAATCAAGTTCCCCATCAACGAGCCCGCGCCGGCAAACGCAAGAGCCAGATCGAGGAATATCTGCAGTACAACGTGGGCGCCGGCGTGCAGCACATCGCTTTGACCACGCGAGACATCATCCATACGGTGTCGGTGCTGCGTGACAACGGCGTCGAGTTCCTCTCCGTGCCGGACTCGTACTACGAGCGTGTCTGGGATCGGGTCGGCGGAATCCAGGAAGACCGCGAAACGATTCGCCGGCTCAACATCTTGATCGATCGCGACGACAAAGGTTACCTGTTGCAGTTGTTCACCAAACCGGTCGAGGACCGGCCGACCTTGTTCTACGAGATCATTCAGCGCGAAGGCTGCGACGCCTTCGGCAAAGGTAATTTCAAGGCTTTGTTCGAAGCGATCGAGCGCGAACAGGCCGAGCGAGGAAATCTTTGATCGAGGGGTAGCGGAAGCGCGTGAGGATTCCGTCCGGCGTGACATGGGCGACGAAACGCTCACGAACGCCGCTACATTTTTCGCCGCCAGTGATATCGCCGAAGTCCGCTTGCCGACACAGGAGACGACGGATGCCGTTTTACCACCGTTTGGGCGATATCCCGCCAAACGTCACACCGTGTTTCGGCAACCCTCGGGCAAGCTGTACCATGAGCACCTGATGGGCAGCCGCGGATTTTCCGGCCCGTCCTCGTTGCTGTATCACTTGCGCCGCCGACCAGCCTGACCAGCAGCCGCTTGGTTAAGCAGATCGAATGGCGCCATGATCCGGCGCCGACGTTGCGGATGCGGCACTTTCGCCTTTCTCAGGTGCCGGCCGCGGCCAGCGCCACGATCGGGCGCACGCCCGTGCTCTACAATCGCGACGTGGCGCTGTCGTTCGTGCAACCGGCCCGCTCAGATCATTCGTTCTATCGCAACGCCGAAGGGGACGAACTGATCTACGTCAGCGAGGGGAGCGGCGTGCTGGAAACGCAGATGGGCGAGTTGCCGTTTCAGTCCGGCGATTATGTGGTGATACCTCGCGGCATTCTGCACCGCTATCGGATGGGGGAGGAAGCGTCGCGGCTGCTGGTAATCGAAAGCGCCGGTTCGGTGCGTCCGCCGCGGCGCTATTTGAACGAAACAGGCCAGTTTCTTGAACACAGCCCCTACTGCAAGCGCGACATTTGGCGGCCGGGCGAATTGCCGGTGTTTGACGAGCGAGGCGAATTCCGCCTGGTGATCAAGCACAATAACGCGTTGACGGAAGTGACGCTCGACCATCATCCGTTCGACGTGGTCGGTTGGGACGGCTGCTATTATCCCTGGGCATCTCGATCCACGATTTCGAACCGATCGTCGGCAGCTTGCATCAGCCGCCGCCGGTGCACCAGACGTTCGAAGGAGATCATTTCGTCGTCTGCTCGTTCGTGCCCCGGCTGTTCGACTTTCATCCCGACGCGGTGCCGGTCCCGTACAACCACTCGAACGTGATGAGCGACGAGGTGCTGTACTATGCCAACGCAGAGTTCATGAGCCGCAAAGGAATCGAATACGGCTCTTTGACGTTGCATCCCGGCGGCCTGCCGCACGGTCCGCAGCCGGGCCGCGTGGAAGAATCATTGGGCAAGAAACGGACCGACGAGTTGCGGTGATGCTCGACACGTTCCGCCCGCTGCACGTTGCCGTGGATGCGGCGGAATTCGAAGACTCGGCTTACGGCCGCTCTTGGTTGCCGCCTGACGCGGAGAGCTAGTGCTATGGCGGAGAGCTACGTGCGCTATTGCGCGACTCGATCGACTACGCGGGGACGTTTCCCCCTGCGTCGTTGAGCCTGAAGCAGGCGGCGCAGAATTACTCCGCCTATCGCCGGCAGCGAGAAGCCTGGATGCTCGGCCGGATGGTCTGCCCGGCCTCGCGGTTGGCGGAGATCGCGAGCGCTTTGGGAAAGCGAACCGCCTGTCGAAGACTCGCCGCGAGTGCGAGAAGGCGCCGTTTCCGCCGTGCTGACAGGCGGCGGCACGGCCGAAGCATGGCGTG
>CAWAYY010000039.1:0-13235 GCA_963786255.1 Pirellulales bacterium | reverse complement strand
CCAGAAATGCTCCACGTCGGTCCATTCGCGCTGCTGCACGTGCGACCGGACTTGTGACTGCTCTGCGTCAATGCTGACCGGAACAATCACCGCCCGATCCTTCCAGGTTGCGCCTTGCTCGGCGCGAAGTGCATTCAGCGCCGACATGGGCTGCTGGCACGGACCGCACCAGGTCGCCCAGAATTCCAGGAAGACTACCTTGCCGCGGAAGCTGCTAAGCGGAACGACCTTCCGCGTCGACAGACTCGTCAGCTTCACGTCGGGCGCCATGTCTTCCGGGCCAGGGGCTAAGACGAATTCGAACCGCTCGGTGGTCGTCTGTTTACTGAAGCCGAATGAACCCAAACGCTGGCCGTCGACGGTCAGCCGATAGGGTGCGAACGAATATTCCGGCAGCTTCGCATCGGTGATGCCCGAGAGCACAATCTCGCCCGACTCGGGCACGGCGCCGGAGAATACGGACTGAAATCCATAGTGACCGTCGAATCGGCTGACAGACGCCTTGCGACCCTTGGCTGGTTCGCCGTCAGGCGTCGTGATGCGCAGCACGGCCTCGCGCGTGCCGCGAAACGCGTTCGGATCATACGGCGTCGAGCGGAAATCGATCCGCTCCGACTGGCCGGCTTCGAGCGTGAGCATTTTCTTGTCGTAGTACATCCCCTTGTTGATCTCGGCGCCGGGCGCGGCTTGCTGTCGTCCTTGGGCTGCGTGCGGGCGCTGATCCAGTAGCGGCCGGGCGCCAGGTCGGTCAGCTCGAGTCGCGGAGTCAGCGAGGCGCCCGCCGCAGAGGCGACGGACAAGAAGCTCTTTCCCTGGATTTGCCACATCACGTCCAACGAACCGCCCTTGAACAGCGCGTCCGCGTCGGCATGGTCGCTGGGCGCAAGGAAACGTCAAGACGAGGCCGGACGCGGCAACTCGATTTCCAGAATGCCGCCGTTCACATCAGCGAGAGTGAAGGGGCCGGCCTCGAAGCATTGGAGGAAGCCGGGCGCATGGACGGCCACATGAAACCGCGGCGTGTCGTCGGCAAGCCGAAACTCGAAACGCCCCGGCCCGGTCTCTTTCAGGTTCAACATGTTGAAGTCCGAAACCAACTCGCGACGACGGTTGCTCGGCTGCCGCATGATGCGCACCCGCTCCTGCAGATCGTCGAAGTAGACTTCGGGCAACATTCGCTGCGGCCAGGTCATGCCTTCGGGCGCCTTGAATCGCAATTGAACCTTCTGCCCGCGCCGCAGCGTGAGCGCGGCTTCTCCCTTGCTCAGCTTGTCCGCGCTGTGCAACCGAGAAGTGCGCAATCGTCGACGCATAGCCTTCGGCCCGGACCAGCACCTGCAGCGGCGCCCCGCGGTACGCCGACTGTCCGCCGAGAACGACCAGGCCGTCGTGGCCGGCGATCCAGCGTCCGTATCCCTGGTCCGCCGTGTGTACCATGGCTTCCGCCTTCGGCAACGGTTTGCCATCCTCATCGACGACGCGCACGCGAAGGTCCGTCAGCTTGGACAGATCAGGCGGGCGATTCTTTTCTGCGATCAGTTCCACTTTCGGCGGATCGCCTTTCTCCGGCACGGTAAACGATAGTCGCCCGAAATAGTCCGGAGATTGAGACGACAGTTGCGGCGTCGATGCGAGAACCGCGGACAGATCGGCCGAATACTTGCCCGGCGGAATCGGATCGGTTGTGAAATGCCCATCCGAGGCGATTGGGATCACGTCGAACGCGATGTACATCCTGCCGAGTTTCCCCTCGTTGCCGAGGATTTCTTCCGGGCCCAGGCGGTGGATTGCTATATGCGCATAGGCCAGTTCGATGTCCTCCAGACCGCGCACCACGCCGGAAAGCGGCCGTCCCGTCTTTCGTTCAAACCGAATCTTCGCCTGTTTCGCCGATTCAATTTCAACCAACTGACGGTCCGCCTGCGTCATGTGCACGGTGTTGGGAAAGGTCTTCGTCTCCACCCAGCGTTGGACTGCGTATTGTCCCGGCGGAAGATGCTCGAATACTGTCTTGCCCGGATTCTGCAGCGAGTAACTCGACATGTGGAAGTCCAACGAGTCCCGGTTCCAGGTGATGCCGTCGAATGTTTTCAGTTCGATCTTCACCGGCATTTGGACCGGTTTGCCGGGCAAGTCGCATTGCACTGCCAGACTGCCGGCAGCAGGCAACTTGATTTCTAGCTGATCGCCTTGCGGCAGACTCTTGCGGGTAACGACCCAGAACAGCGGATCCTCGGCAATCACGCCCAGGCGATTTGCGGCTCCGTGTTTTCGCGTGATCGTGAAGGCGCCGTTCTCGTCCGTCCGCGTCGACGGCGGGCTCGGTCTCTGCTTCCCTGATACCGACCAGCCCCGCCGCTTCGGGCCGACCGTGATCCGCTCCGCGCCCAACAACAGGACTTCCGCATTGGCGACGGCGGCGCCGTTATGGTCGAGCACGCGGCCCGTAACCGTGGCGCCTTCGGGCCACTCAGAGATGGGCTTGGGCGCTGCGTCGTTACCATCCACCGCAGGCTTTTCAACATCGGCCGCGCCCTTGTCGGGCGGGTTCTTATCGAATGCCGAGTCCGCCTGCTTGGCCGGCGGCGACGGCTCATCGCCATCCGACCGGCGCAGCCCTGGCAATGCCACGGTGGCCAACAGAGCCACAAGAAGAATCCCGGAGAGCGAAAGCCGCGGCGCTCTGCGCAGCGTCTGATCCATAATTCGTTCGAAGCGCCGGCCCAGCGGATGCAGGCTATCGCCGAACCCGAGCGAGAGTCGCGCCACTCGCCGTTCGGCGAGCTTTGAGGCGGCGCTCAGCAGCGTGTCGCAGTAAGCCTGACCGGAGGTGAGGTTCCGTGCCAGCAGGAGATCGTCGCAGCAGTCTTCGCGCACCTTGCGGATCTGACGATTCAAAACCCAGAGCAGAGGATTGAACCACCAGACCGCCGTCAGCGCAAGCTGGAGCCAGTTGATGCACGGGTCGCGACGGCGGTGATGGGCCAGCTCGTGCGCCAACACGGCGTCGAGCGATGCGGCCTCGAGCGAGGCCATGGCTTCCGGCAAGACCACCACGGGGCGCAGCACGCCAAAGGCGGCCGGTCCCCAGGGTTCACGCGACAACAACAGACGCGGCGGGCGCCGCAGGCCGAGCCGTTCGGACATACCGACGAATCGTCGCCGCAGCTCGCCGTCGGGCGCCTCGGTCGCGCGACGAAGCTCTCGACGCATGGCAAGCAGGCCCCCCGCGATCCAGAACGCAACCGCAAGTGCGCCCGCGGCATGCAGCAGCATCAACCAGACCTTGAGGTCCAGGGCTCGCAAGGAGAACTGGGTTTGCGCCTCGGCGCGAGCCCGCTCGGCAACGGAATCATTCGCAGCCGGCATGCCGGGAACGCCTGGCGGCGGCGCGGGCCGGTCGGTAATGACCGGATTGGCCGCGGCGACCGCGGGAACGTCTGTCGTGCTCGGCGCGGCCCGCACCGCCGGTCCCGCCTGACTGAACAAACCCGTCGGCAATGCCAGCATCGGCGGCAGGGCGAACTTGGCCAGCGCCAGGACCAACAGCCAGTAGCGCAGCGGAGACGGCCAGCGCCGTCCCAGGGCGACGACCGCGAGCAGCAGCACCGCCAGCAGCGAGGCCTGCCAGGCGGCATGATAGACGAACGGAAACCAGATCGCGGCCGCACTATTGAGTTTCGGCAGGAGCAGTTCCATGGCAGTCACCCCCTGGGACGGTTCTTTTGTCGGAGTCGGTCGAGCAGACGCTGCAGCTCTTCCACTTCGGCAGAACTTGGCGGTTTGGTCTCGAACAGAGAAGCGACGAGAGCCGATTTATTCCCCGCGAAAACGCGTTGCAGGACGTCGCCGATGACGCGCCGGTACGTTTTGTCCGGCCGGCGCAGCGGCGCATAGACGAAGGCCTTGCCGACCGGCCCTTTGGCCCGCTTCAGCATCCCCTTGGCTTCCAGTCGTCCCAGCAAGGTGACCATGGAAGCGTGCGCCATCGGTCGGTAATCGGCCATGGCTTCGCGGAGCTGGGCGCGGTGGCCTGGCGCAACTGCCACAGGCAGGCCATCACCTCCAGCTCGGCGTCGGGCAGACGTTCTTCAGACATGGCGCCCTTCGATCAGCGGATGATTGCGGTTCCGCTCGCCCGCGACGGCAAGCGAGGCGGTTTTTCAGAATATCGACCAGCGTCGAGAATAATATCGACGCACGTCGATATTGTCAAGCGTTTGCTCAACGTCCGAGGTTGGGCGGCAGAGCCGTTGCCGCGTGGCCCCCTGTTTTGTCGACGCCCTATCGCGAAGGCGGCCCTTTGCGTCTATCTCGACTCCCTCTTTGTGCGCAGAGCTGAGAGTTGCGCCATGCACGCGGCGATCAAAGCAGATCAGTCGCCGCTATTTGCCATCGTCTGCGGTCGGCTTGTTCGACGCCGCAGTGTCCTTGAAGCTGCTGGACAACAACTTCAAGGCGCCTTCTGCTTCTTTGCTGATTGCCCTGTCGTCTAGGGGGCTATCCAACAACACAAGCATTCTGCAACCGGATTTGGCAGAGAGCGCATATATCTCGTAATTCATGGTTGCGCCTGCGAGGCGGGTGACGAGCCGTTTCCCCTTATGCCTTTGACCGCCGAGCGCAGGTCCGCATTGCTGATGCGCGCATTTTCCTCGCCAAACTGCTCCGCGACGGCCTGCGAATACTCTTCAACTGATGAAGCGTCTGGCCCAACGAAATAGATGATCGTGAAATCGCGGCCAGACAGCGTCCAGGTCATTTTATTGTCGCTCTCTATTTCTGCCTCCCAAGCGAACGATGCCGGGTACTGGAACGCGACGCCTCCGTAGGTAAACTGCCGAATCGGCGAAGCTGTGAGCACGATCTTCGGGTCGTTGTAGGCGCCGTCCAACTTGACTGGTTTGTTGAGCTCCAACTCATGCTGCTGGCCGTTGATCTCCAGGGTGAACTTCAAAGGCGGCTCCTGGCTCTCGTCTATCGCGAAACACACGGCGCTATATCCGATGAGAGCGATTACCGCGAGTGCTCTTTTCATCTCCTCATTCCTTTCGTCTGACGACCGCGTTCACCAACCCCGATGAACGAGTCCCGAACGCAAAACCGCGAGTCGACCGCAACTCGCGCAAGGCCTTGCAATGCCGCATTCACCACCGCGCGAAGTAGCTGATCAAAAACAACAAGACTGCAATCGTCACTCCAATGGCGATCCCGATTACGATGTATTGCCACACGAGCGCAAGACAGCAGATTCCGATGGCCGTGCCGGAAAGCGCTGGCTGTTTTTCCTTCGCCCATGCCACCGGCCCCAGGGTCAAGCCCGCCAGCGAGCATGATACGGCCGTAATCGTGAACCATTTCAACAGATGATCGCGATCCATGGCACGCTGACGACCGGCAGCCGCGGCGCCTTGTTGGGGCTTGTCTTCTTGAGCGACGTCCTTGGCGTCGTCTTTCTTGCCGCCGCCGAACGTGACCGAAAACTTCTTGAATTTGAACGTGACGCCGCCTTCCTGCGCACGCTCGGGCGCGGCGGCCCTGTCGCGTTCTTCGTCGGCGAAAGGAAAAGGTCGATCAAGCGCAATGCCGGGAATGACGGCAAAGCCGAGAGCAACAATGCTCGCCAAGAGTGCTGCAACTCCGAGTGAGTGTTTTTTCATGGCGTAGCTGAGGAAGGCGAAACTCGTTTTGAATGCCCGACGGTAGCAGACGGTTGCTAGCGAATACTTGCAGGCCGCGGATTTGCTGCCCGACGCCTACGCGCATAGACGCCGCAAATTGAATTCTAAATCCCCGGCCATGGTTTTGCGACATCGGAGTCGAAGGGAGTTTGCAGGGCGCCATGCGTGCACGCGAGGCATGCCGAGCGGGTAAACATATTCCTTCGACCGACGTGATCGAATCAGGCACCTTCAACCGCTTTTGCGTTTATCACTCGGCGCCGCGTTCAGAGCCGAACGAATCCCAAACCGCCGATGGCGACGCAGGCCAGGCCGGTTTCCAACGGCCAAACGAATTGCCCGAACGCCACGGCCGGGCCGGCAGCAAAGTCGGGCGGCTTGCTCTCTTGGCGACCTCGCATCGGAACCCAGCGCCGACGCCCATCGTCACGCCAAACGCGACTGTTGCGCGGTCGAGCCAATCGCTGATCGAAAAGTGGAGCGGCTTGACCGCCGGCTTACGAACTATCAATAGATCGAGTCGACGATTTCATCCGGCGGGGGCAGTTCGTTCATCTGTACGGCCTTGATGGTGGATTGCCCGCGCGACATCGCCTTCGCCACGCGATAAGCGCCGTCAAAGAGTTGGCCGTTCGGGTCAAGAAGGATCGGATAATCGCTATCGACCCGCTCCATTCTCACGAAGTGCTCGACGACGTTCCTCAGCGTGGCCTGGAAGTCCTCGTCGAACCAGCACACGGCGTCCACGTGCTTGAGCGACTCAATCTTGATCTCAATGACCGGCAGATCTTTCGTTGCTTCCCAGAGTCGGTCGGTATGCCAGACGTGGTACTTCTTTCCCACCTTTTGAGTCGTACGATCAACTCGCCTGGTCACAATCTCCATCCTTTCACGCCGTCGGCAAGCATTTTGTAGCGAGAAACTATGCGCCCTTCCACCCGTGCGACGGGCGCCGGCGAAATCGGTTTTCTCGTGTCGCCTTCCGTCGCAAAATCTCGATTAGATATCTAGCGGGCATCCCGGTCCCGCGCACCGTCGTTGGTCGCTTCTTTGCCCGAACGTACCAGCGGCGGCGTTTTTATGATACGACAACCAACCTTCCGCGTCACCTTTCCTTGCCGTCGGTGGCCCCGCCGGCCGGTTCGCCGGGACGATAAACGCCAGCCAGAAACGGCTTGTCACGCGCAACATTGCGTGACATTCAAACCCACCAGTGGTACGATTTGACTTGCCAAGCCATTGTCTGCGCATGGGCCGCAACGCCGCAGCATGCGGGCAATGGCAACGAACTTGCTGCAAACAAGTTCACCAGAAACGTCGAACGTTTTTCGGAAGCAGAGGCGCCGTGATGGCCGAGACCGCTTTTCAGTCCTGTCCGCGTTGTGGCGAGGCAATGGAGGCGGGGTTTGCCCACAAGGCGGCAGGCCTTTCGTTCGTCGCGGCAGACAAGCTACAGCATTTCATCTTCCTTGACGAGGACGTGGCGAAGGCAGGCTGGAGCAAGTTGTTGCCCTCCATCGCGGCATACTTCCGATCCTATCTGTGCCGCTCCTGCGAGTTGTATATTATCGACTACAGCTCGATATTAGATCGCGCTGAGGCGACGGCGGCGGCCGAATCCATGATCTCCATAGACTGACCGTCACCACCTTGGCGAACGATCTCGCATCCCCACGCCGGTCGAAATGGAGTAGAAGAACTCTCCGGACTCAGGATCGCAGTTCGCACGGTCAGGCCGGCAATCGTTAAAAGTTAGGCGAAGCGAGGGGCTTGATGTTTAGTTGGTTTCGCTCGAAGCCCAAGTGCCCGATCGATGCAGCGACCCGGGATTGGATCGACGACCGATGGGCATGGCTGGAGGGGCAATTTGGGCTCGAACGCCTCCGCAACGGACGCGTGATCCTGCCGCGCACCGAGTTCTTTCCCGAGGCATACGACGGCACGCACGAGGGCGCACGGCGGATGCTGGACCGCATCTGTGCCTACATGGACATCGATCCCGCCGCGGTCGAACTGTCTCTGTATCAAGATCGCAACCCGGTGTACGAAGGCGTCTGGCAGCACGGCACGGCCGGACTATACCACGCCGAGGCGGACCGGTTCCGCATCTGGGTGGAGGCGGCCAACCTGAACGACCCGCTGGCGGTGGCGGGCACAATGGCGCACGAACTCGGCCACGTCCACCTGCTCGGTCACGGCAGGATTTCGCCGGAGGAAGAGGACCACGAACCGCTGACGGATTTGCTCACGGTCTACTTCGGCATGGGCGTCTTCACCGCTAACTCGGTCATCCGCGAAAACTACTGGCACGCGGGAACAGTATCGGGTTGGAGCATGGGACGCAAGGGCTACCTCGGCATGCCCGACTACGGCTATGCCTTCGCTCGGTTCGCCCGAGCGCGGTCTGAATCCGGCGCCGAGTGGGTGCGAGATTTGCGACTCGACGTGCGTTCGGCCTTCAAGCAGGCCATGCGGCTTCTGGCCGAAGAAGCCGGCCCGACGCCCACGTGAAGCGGCCGTAACCGCAAGCTATACTTGGGCATATCCAATTTCCAACGCCAGAGTTGGCGAGCGCCGCCCGATGGTTCTGCAACGATCGTTCAGAACGATTTCATACAAAACTGAGCACAACGAGGAACGAGACGATGCGAGCGCGAACAAGTCCGATTGCGGCCGCGAGCCTGATCGCGGCGGCCTGGCTGACAGTGACCTCGCTGCAGGCGGCCCGCGGCGGCGAACCGCAGCCTGAGCGCGTGACCGTCGACAACTTCTGCCGCGCCGAATCGGATACCTACTTCGCCCGGTTCGTGAAGCAAGGCGGATTCGGCAAGTTCAAACACGAGCGCGAGCTTGCGTCGATCGACAACCAGACGGTGATCCGTCTGAACCGCGATACGCTCTACTCGTTCGGCGTGTTCGATCTCGACGCCGCGCCCGGTCAAGGTCACGCTGCCCGATGCCGGCAAACGGTACATGGCCCTGCAGGTCATCGACGAGGACCAGTACGCCCCCGCCGTGTTCTACGCGCCGGGCATGCACACGCTCACCAGGCAGAAGATCGGCACGCGGTACGTCTGCCTGGCCGTGCGGACGTTCGTGAACCCCGCCGACGCGGCGGACGTGAAAGCGGTGCATGCCCTGCAGGACGCCATCCGCCTCGAGCAGCAGGCGCCCGGCAAATTCGAGACGCCGGACTGGGATCAGGCATCGCTGAAGAAGATCCGCGAGGCGCTGCTGGCCCTGGCGGCCGCCAGCGGCGGGCTCGACTCGACGCGGATGTTCGGCAGCCGGGATGAGGTCGATCCGGTCCAGCACCTGATCGGCACGGCCGCTGGCTGGGGCGGCAACCCGCGGTACGCCGCGCTTTACTCGGGCGTCGATCCCAAGCAGAACGACGGCCAGACGGCCTACCGGTTGACCGTCAAGGACGTGCCGGTCGACGGCTTCTGGTCCGTCAGCGTGTACAACCAGAACGGCTTCTTCGAGAAGAACTCGCGGAACGCCTACACTGTGAACAACGTCACCGCCCAGCCGAACTCGGACGGCTCGGTAACAATCCACTTCGGCGGCGACAAGTCCGCGTCGAACTATCTGCCCATCCTGCCCGGCTGGAACTACACCGTGCGGATGTACCGCCCGCGACAGGAACTTCTCGACGGCGCCTGGAAGTTCCCCGAGGCCCAGCCGGTGAAATGAGTTGCGACGAGAGCGAGCGCGCGGACTAAATAACGGAATCTCAGCATCCAGGCTTCTTCGCTGCTTGCCACCAGCTTTAGCTGGTGGTATTCGAGCGGGACTTGTCGTCTTCCAGCCGGCTTTAGCCGGCTTGTGCAGGTCTTTAGCCGCTCGGCAGCGGCCCGCCATCATCGTCAAAGCCAATTAGTTCCAAGCGGCGTCTGGTCTTTCCTTGCGCATGGTGTTCTTTCTGTTTCGCTATGTACTCTAACACCCACGGCAGTTGCCGCTTGCCGAAGCTGACCACGCCAAATCCGCGCTGCCACTCGATTGCTTTATACCTTGCTTGCCGATTCATCTCAAAGGAGCAAGCTCCTTTGAGTTCGCCGATCAAATCGCTAATCCCAATTGATGGTTCGATATTGACCGCCAAATGCACATGCGTGGCCGTGCCATTGACGCCGTGCAGGTACACACCCTTCGTTTGCCGACACCGCTCCCTCAAAAAATCATGGACGAGCGATTCAAACGTAGCGGTCAGCAGCGGGTGATCGTTTTTGGCATGCCAATTGATGTGGAGATAGATCTCATGAAAGACGTGACTCGACATGGGCTCCCCCTCTTCAATAGGAAGCCGGCTAAAACCGGCTGGACGACAGGTCATTGTTGGACTCTCCTACCACCAGCTAAAGCTGGTGGCAAGCATTGCCGGCGCCTTTCTGCCCGGCCATCATTAAATCCCTTGTCCGTGTAACTTCGATGCATGCAGGGGCAAATTGCGTCGCGAGACATGGTCTCCGGGAATTTGAGCAGGTGAGATGAACCTGCGGCGATTTCTCCGCTGTGGGAGAGGTTATTCAATTCCCAATTCTAATGTCGAAGAAATCGCTGAACGTGACGACGGCGGCGCCGTCGCTTTACAAGGTTCAGCGAAATCGCGGGCGCCTCACGCCTGCTCTTCCCCCGCCATCATCGTCTGCGGCTGCGCTTGGCCGCCTGGCGAATACAGTACAGCCGCGCCGAAGTCCGAATCAACAGCTTGTCTCCAACAATGGCCGGAGTGGCCATCCCCATGTCGTCCTCGGCCAACGCATTCGCGTGCAGCAACTCGAACTCATCGCCGGCTTTGAGCACGAACGTCACGCCGTCTTCGTTGAGGCAGAAGACCTTGCCGTCGTAGGCCCAGGGCGAGGCGCTGAACGCTCGGCCATTCGGCAGCCGATGGATGCCGAAGATCTCTTTCCCGTCGCGAGGATCGTAGCAGGCGACAAAGCCGCGATCGTGGAGCACGTACAGCCGGTCATCGTAAACCAGCGTGGTCGGGTTGTAGGGAGCGGCCAACGGTCTGCACCAGGCGACGAAACGGTTCGACGTCTGCCCCGGCAGCAGCGAGATATCGCCGTCTGCTCCCGGCCGAATGCCGTAGAGCGGCCGGAACGCGTTGCTCACGTAACCGGAGCTGATGATCAGCAAGCCGTCGTACTCGTACGGCGTGGCAATGGTGATGCCCGACATGCCCTGCAGCGACCAGAGCAGCTTGCCGTCAAGGTTATAAGACCGCACCAGGCCCGTGCCCGGCGTGACGATCTCCGTGCGGCGGCTGTTCTGCCAGACGAACGGCGTGGCCCAGTTGCTGCCTTCGTCACGCGCGGTTCGCCAGACTTCCTTGCCGGTCTTGGCATCCAGGGCGAGCAGGTAGGAGTCTTCTTCATTGTCATTGACCAGGTAAATCCGACCGCCGTGCAACGCCGGCGACGCTGCCGTTCCCCAGCCAAGACGAGTCTGATGAGGCGGTATGTCGACCTTCCAGACTTCCCGGCCTTCGAAGTCGAAGGCGAAGATGCCGACATTTCCGAAGTAACAATAGACTCGCTCGCCGTCGGTTACCGGCGTCTCCGAGGCATAGCTGTTTTTGATGTGGATCGCCGTCGCCGGGCGCCCTTTATGGACTTGCCGTTCCCAGAGCACGCGACCGGTATCGAGGTCGAGGCAGAACACTTTCCAGCGATGGAGCGACGCCGGCGGCGCCATTCGCTCGCCGCCCAGGTAGAGTCCTTTGGTCGGCTCTTCCGATTCGCCGCTATTAACGACCGTCGTCAGAAACACGCGGTTTCCCCAGACGATCGGCGATGACCATCCCCGGCCGGGGATCGCCCGTTTCCAGGCCACGTTCTGCTTAGCCGACCAGCGATCGGGAAGGTTCGTTCCTTCGCTAACGCCGCGCACGTTGGGGCCGCGAAACTGCGGCCATTGATCTGGCTGCGCCGCCTTGCCGCTCGCCCCTGGCGATTGCGTTCCCTCCTGACCTTCTTCCGCGCGAACAGGCAGCGTGCAGATCGCGAGGAACAATAGGGCGGCTCGGAGCGACTCAGGTCTCACGGCAAGATCCTCCCGGCTCTTTGGCAGGCTTCCTTTCGAGTATTTTCAGGCAGCGCGGTCGCTATTGCAACGGCTGAAGCCGACGCGGATTCGAGACGCGTTTGATCCGCTCGGGTTGCGGCATCCCTGGCTGCAAGTCAGTCCGCAGCCTGTAGCGGAATTCGTGAGAATTCCGTCGGGTACGCGCTTCAAGGCGGGAACTCTGACCAAATCTACATCTATTCCGCAGCGCTCACGCATTCCGCTGCCGTTTTCCCGCACTCACGACTCTCGGTTGAGCGAGCCCGGATCGCGGCCAATCTGCCGTGCTGCAAGCAGGCGCCTGGCGTCGCGGTTTAATCGGAGCGCCGCTCCAGATAGAATCACAGACGCTCCGCTCCCGTATTCCTCAGCCTCGTTTTCACGAACCGCGTCGCGTCGATTGGAGCCCGCGGCGTCTGAACATTATCCCGTGCGGATCATATTCAGAAGCCGAACATCGCGAGTCGATGAAACGCAAGTTCGCCAGTAAAGAAATGCGCGTGGACACGAACCCATATCAACCGCCCTCTGTGCCGACTCCTACGCCGCTCAAACAGCATTTGCCGCTCCGCATGTCGTTTGCGTTGACTGTGGGGCTGCCGCTCGCAGTTAACGTCGCCGTCTTAATTGCGACTGGAACAACGGGTCGATTTATCTGGCTCTTCGAACAGGCCGCACCGGTGTTGATCGTCGCGTGGCCAATCTCCGCCCCGACCGCCATCTGGATTTTCTACGCACATCAAGCTGCAGCGAATGCGGATGAGCTGAATAGTCGCCGCCTTCTTTGGCTGGCGCCACTGATTGTGATTCCAATAACAATGCTCGTCTGGGGCGCCGTATTTTCCCACGCTCGCGGCCAAGGATACGTTCGATGGCAACTGACCGTCGTGCATTGGGCATTCTTTGCGTCAATCGCGATTGGCATACTTGGCGTTGCATTCAATCGCGGGCGGCGATCATTTGTCGCCGCTGTCGCGATGATGCTGTTGCTGTTTTCATTCGGATGTTCCTTCGTCGCTGGTTCCTCAGTAACCGGCGACTGGCTCTAAAGCCGGCGAACAATTGCGTGAACCGAGCGGCCAGCCACGCGAGTTTTGAAATCGTCGTTCATCGCGACCCGGTGAACGTCGACCTTCTGCAAGGGAGTCAGGGGGTCAGTACCCGCGCCGATCTGCTGTGCTTCGGGTTTCAAGCTGGCGCCCGCGGGTTTAATCGCAGCGCCGTTCCGGATAGAATCACACACGTTTCGCTCCAGCTTTCTTCTCAACCTCGTTTCCGCGAACCGCTTCGTGTCGACCGTCCTCGGAGGCGCCTGAATGTCATCCGGTCCGAATAACGGCCAGACGCTGAGAATCCCAAGTCGACGCAATACAGGTTGGCATCGTCGTGCGCATGAAGACATCCGCACCAACCGTTCTTGTAGGATTGGCCGAGGCGTTGACTAAGGGGCCGCCGCCAGGGAATCTCCCCGTTCCCATT
>CAWAYY010000038.1:0-9698 GCA_963786255.1 Pirellulales bacterium | reverse complement strand
ACAGGTAAGCACTGATCTTCGCTAATCTGTATTAGCGCCATTAGTGGTGATTAGTGGTTAATCCCGCTTTCCGCCGCGATCAACGCATCGAAGCGTTCGCGGTTGCGGTGCAGGTACTTGTCGCACTCGGCGGTCAAGTGGGCGCCGTCGGCGTAACCGAGGGCGAGAGCCAACTTGGCCAGCTCGATGGGGTCGTCGGGCAGCACGCGGCTGACGCAGTTCATCAACCGCAACCGCGATTCGACCGAACGCAAGAAGCTGTAGCTCTTGCTGAAGTAGGCAAAGTCGTCTTCGCTCACGTGACCGGCTGCGTGCAGCGCGGCCAGGGCCGTGAGCGTGTTCGGGCTCCGCAGGTCCGCATTCTCACGGCCATGCTTGAGCTGCAGCATCTGCACCAGGAACTCGATGTCGACGATCCCGCCGGCGCCGCGCTTGATGTTGCCCGGCGGCGCCGTTTCTTCCATGCGGCGCCGCATGTCGCTGATGGCCTGGGCATCTTCGGGCTGCCAGATATGATCGTACGCGGCAGTCGCGACGAGCTTGATCGCCGCCGCTTCGGCCTCGGGACTGCCGAGGATCGGCCGGGCCTTGCACAGCGCCTGCCGTTCCCACAACTGGCCGTCCCCTTCGGCAAAGTAGCGGGCGAATTCCTGGAACGTGGTGGCCAGCGCGCCGCTGCGGCCGGTCGGCCGCAGACGCAGGTCAACCTGGTACAGCTTGCCGTAGGGGCCGAGCTGGCTGACCGTCTTCACGATCCGTTGGCCCAACTCGCTGAAGAAGTGCTGATTGTTGGTCGGACTGCCGCGGCGGGCCCGCTTGTTGAAGACGGTCGGCCCGTCCGCTTCGTAGATGAACACCAGATCCAGATCGCTCTGATAGTTCAACTCTCGCCCGCCCAGCTTGCCGAGCGCCAAGACGACCAGTTGGCAAGGCTCTCCGGCATGCGGCCCTTCGCCGATCGTCGGTTCGCCCAGCTTGGCGGCCAGCTTCTCGTGCTCGCGGCGGATGATCTCTTCCAGACAGGTCTGAGCAATGTCTGAAAGCGCCGCGGTCGTGGCATGCACGTCTTCTTTGCCCAGGATGTCGCGCACGCCGACCCGCAACTGCATCGTGTTCTTGAAGCTGTGCAAGATGGGATCCAGGTCTTCGGCCGCCCGCGCCATTTCCCCCAGCGTATCGCGCAGAATCTGCGCGCCGGGCAGCTTGTTCAGCACCAGGCTGTCCATCAATTCATCGATCATGCCCGGGTGGCTGGTCAGAATGCCGGACAACAGCGGACTGGACGAACACAGCTCGACGTACAGGTTCATCGAAGGGGGATTGAAGCTGAACAGCTCCCACAATACTCCCTTGCCGCCCAGCGAGTCGCTGACCTTCTCCAGGTTGACCAGGGTCGAATCAGGATCGGGCGTGGCGGCGATGGCCTTCAACAGCCGCGGCGCGATGGCGGCCAGAAAGTGCCGGCAGCGACGCGTGAGCAGGAACCGCAGCTTCTCGGTCGCCAGCGACTCCAGGTTCTGATAGGCCAATGGCACGTCGCGGAACGGATAGCGGCCCAGCACTTCGGCAATCTGCTCGGCAGGCGGCGCGGGGTCCAGCACCAGGTCGACCTCGGGCTCGGTCTCGGCGTCGTCGCCGAAAGCGTCGTGCAGCAGGTGATCCAGGATCTTGCGATTGACGGCCGTCTTGTTCTCGTAGTCGGATTCGAAATCCGACAAGGCCGTGCGCTTCGGCTCATCGGCGTAGCCCATCCGAATGGCCAGTTTCCGCATCTCCACCGCGTCGTCCGGCAGCAAGTGGGTCTGCAAGTCGAACATGATCTGCAGCCGATGTTCGATCTTCCGCAGAAAGCCGTAATTCTCTTCCAGCAGCGAGCGTTCCTGGCGGATCAGGCAGCCCACGTTTTCCAACTGCGCGATGGCTTCCAGCGTATTGCCGGTCCGCACTTCGGGCAGATCGCCGCCGTTGAGCAGTTGCAGGAACTGGATTGAGAACTCGATGTCGCGGATGCCGCCGCGGCCCGTCTTGACGTTGCGCTGCTCGTCTCCTTCGCTGATCACGCGGTGTTCGATCCGCCGCTTGAGCGCCTTGATGCCGGTGATGTCGGCCAGCGACAGATAGCGGCGGTAAATCCACGGTTCCAGATGCTGGAGAAATTGCTCGCCCAGCTCGAAGTCGCCGGCGATCGCCCGGGCTTTGACATAGGCCTGGCGTTCCCAGGTGCGGCCCATCACGTCGTAATACGACATGGCCGCTTCCAGGCTGTGCGTCATCGGGCCGCGTTCGCCCTCGGGCCGCAATCGCAGATCGACGCGGTAGGCGTGCCCCATGTCGGTCGTTTCGCTCAGCAGCTTGACGATTTCTCGCGCCAGGCGTTCGAAGAACTCGACGTTGGCCAAGGGCCGCGGACCGTCGGTCTTGCCGTCGCCTTCATACAGAAACACCAGGTCGATGTCGCTGGAGTAGTTCAACTCGACCCCGCCCAGCTTGCCCATGGCCAGCGCCACAAACCGCGCCGGCCGCCCGTCGGCAAGCAGCGGGCGGCCGCGCTTCTGCTCCAATTGCCGCCGCGCGAACCGCAAGGCGCCTTCGACAATCGCGTCGGCCAGGTAGGAGATCTGCTCGGTGACCATCCCCAGCCGCTGGTTGCGGATCAGGTCGCCGTAAGCAATCCGCAACGTCTCGCGAAGCTTGAAGCGGCGCAGGGCCGTCATGGCCGCGGCCGCGTCATTGAGCCCGTCGACGGCGCCGGCCAATTCGGCGACCAGCACCTCGCGAGTCGCGGGCTGGCCCTCCGTCGTCCGCAGCAGGTCGTAGGCGTACGGATCGCGGATCAGCAGATCGCTGAAGTGCTGGCTGGTGGAGAAGATCTGCAGCAGGATGGGCAGCGCTTCGGCATCGCGCTCGAACAGCGAGGCCAGCGAGAGCGGGTTGCGCGCGGCGCTGACGAACCGTTCCAGGTTGTTGAGCGCCATGTCCGGGTCGCTGCTGCGCGGCAGGTGCTCGGCCAGCACGTCGCAGATGCCGGCCAGCAGATCGAGCGTGACTCCGGCCGACGCCAGCCGCACCAGGTTGGCGTGGCCCCGGTCGACGTCGGCAAGTTTCCAGGCTCGCAACCAGGCGTCCGCCGCCGTCCGGTCGTCAAGATACTTGTGCAGTTGTTCAATTTGCATTGGCGGATCAGGTGCTGCCGTTATCCTTCGCGGGGGCGGACGCGGGATCGTGGACTTCAATTTCATTGATCAACAGCAAGTCGATGATGCTGAACGAGTCCCCGGCATGATAGACGATCACGGTGCGTCCGCTGGGAGAGTGAGAGAGAAATTCGCCGTGCGGTACGTGGAACGAGCGGCCGTCAGCCATGTGGATCATAAAAGGCCGGAAAGGACGCGCTTGGTGAACGTTGCGAAGTTGCTCAATGGTCATAGAGACGACTCGAAATCTTCTTGTGTTACTCCAATCTCGTTCCATTATAAGCAGCAATCCGCCTCTACTTCACGACAGGCTATACACCTCCGGTCCGACGTGCTCGGTGACCACGCTGGCAAACAGCGTGAAAGCGTTGGCGTCGTAGACCATGACCGGCACGAACTGGCCGATCAGCCGGCGATTGCCCTCGAACACGGCGATGCGGTCGCAGTTGGTGCGGCCGGTCAATTGCAGCACCTCGCCGTCGGCGGCCTGCTTGCGGCTGTTCTTGCTCGGACCCTCGACCAGCACCGTCGCCTGCCGGCCCAGAAAGGCCTGGTTGTCTTCTTCGCTGATCGCGTTCTGGATTGCCAGCAGCTCATTGTTCCGCAAACGCTTGACTTCCTCGGGCACGTCGTCCGCCAGGCGGTCGTCGGCCTTGGTGCCCGGCCGCGGGCTGTATTTGAAGATGAAGCTGTTCTTGAACCGCCCTTCGCGCACCAGTTCGGCCGTGGCCTGAAAGTCGGCTTCGGTCTCGCCGCAAAAGCCTACGATCCAGTCGCTGGTCACGGCGGCGTCGGGGATGGTCTCGCGAATCCGAGCCAGCATCTCGCGATACTCTTCCACCGTGTAGCCGCGTTTCATCCGCCGCAGCACTTCGTTCGAGCCGCTCTGACACGGCACGTGCAGATAGTGCGAGCACTTGGGCAGATCGCGAACGGCCTGCAGCAGGTCGTCGGTCATATCCTTGGGATAGTTGGTGACGAACTTGATGCGGTCGATGCCTTCAATCTCGTGCAACCGGACGATCAGATCCGACAAGCGGGTCGTGCGGCCGTCGGCCGTGTGGCGGTAGCTGTTGACGGTCTGGCCCAGCAAGGTGATCTCGCGGCAGCCTTCATCCGCCAGCTTGCGCACTTCGGCCTCGATCTGCGCGGCCGGGCGGCTCTGCTCAGGCCCGCGCACCGAAGGGACGATGCAGTAGGTGCAGAACTTGTCGCAGCCGATCATGATCCGCACGAAGGCCTGGTGCGGCGTGGGCCGCATCTGCTCGTCGCGCAGCGGATCGTAGCTTTCGAAGCTCTGCTCAATCTCCGCGCGGCTGCCGGACGTGCGGTCGAGACTGACTTCCATCCGCGGGCCGCTCCCCGCGGCAATCTCCTCCAGCAGTTGGGGAATCTGGTGCAACTGCCCCGGGCCGACCACCAGGTCGACGTACGGGGCCCGATCGAAGACGAGCTTCTGGTCTTTCTGGGCCATGCAGCCCAGCACGCCGATGATCTTGTCGGGATGGCGCTGTTTGGCGTGCTTCAGCCTGCCCAGGGCGCTGTAGATTTTGTCTTCGGCGTGCTGCCGCACGCTGCAGGTGTTGAACAGAATGGTGTCGGCCTGCTGCGGCGTGTCGACCAGGCGATAGCCTTGGCGGCGCAAGCTGGCGACGACCAGCTCGCTGTCGAGCAGGTTCATCTGGCAGCCGACCGTTTCGATATACAGCTTGCGGTCCATGGTGGTAGTCATAACGGCGCTTGGAACCCGGCGGCGCGGACCGTCAGGCCGCGTTCTGGCGAGAACGCCGGGGTTTGGCTTCTTTTTCTTTCTCTTTGTCTGCTTTCTTGCGGCGCGGGCCGCTTCGATCTGTTTGCCGAATTCGGCCAGCAACTGGTTGCGCCGCGCAAGCATCAAGCGAACCAGGATCATCACCGCCAGGTAACTGGCGCCCATCAATAATGCCGTATCCCAACCGTCCATGGTCACCTCGGCCCATTGCAAAAAATCCGTGCGAAGGGCAAGCCTTCTATCTTACCGCGCCCTCCGGTCTGGCCGCGAGGGGGATTTGGCCGCCGCCGCCCCAGGCTGCCGACCCGGCCCGGCGGCCCCTGAAGCGCACGTTGTGGGTCGAGATGAAGCGCAAACATAACGGCGGCAATCAATTTGCAGGAAAACACACCAACCCGAAGCATCAGCGAGGGCCGTACATGAGCCCCCACGAACCCGAAGCATTAGCGAGGGCCCGCCACGCTCCGCCCCACGAAACTCCGTTGCTCGCGCATCCGGTCCCTGTCGGCCGTACGCCATCCGGGCTGAATCCTTGGGCTGCGCGCTTGAGTTCTGGGGCATCGCCGGCAGCTCCGCCGCTCGCCGCGAACCCATCGCCAGGCGCCTTTCCCCACTGCAGTGACCCCCCTGTTGGGTGTGAAAAACCTTAGCAAGTCTTAGCGCCGTTCGCATGCTTCGCTCCGCCCCGTCATCCGCTTCGGCGAGCCCGGATTATGCATTAGCCCCCAAGATCGTTTGGCAAAGCGCTTGCCACGAACCCGAAGCGAACACCGAACGGTTGCAGGAAAACACACCAACCCGAAGCGTCAGCGAGGGAGTTGCAGCAAAACACGCCAACCCGAAGCGCGAGCGAGGGCCCGCCAGGCTTCGCCCCACGAAACTCCGTTGCTCGCGCATCGGGCCCCTGTCGGCCGTACGCCATCCGGGTTGAATTCTTGGGCTGCGCGCTTGAGTTCTGGGGCATCGCCGGCAGCTCCGCCGCTCGCCGCGAACCCATCGCCAGGCGCCTTTCCCCACTGCAATGCCCCCCTGTTGGGTGTGAAAAACCTTAGCAAGTCTTAGCGCCGTTCGCATGCGCTTCGGGTTGGCATGGGCTGATGCATAATCCGGGCGAGCCCCTCGGCCGACCCTCGGCGCCGGGCCGCCGTTGGGGATCCGACTTTGACCTGAACGCATGTCACGTTGGACATCGTTTGTCCCTCCCGCTCGCTAAGGTTGTCGTTATCTCGTTTCCGAACGCAGGAAGTCCGCCGCCATGCCGCCTTACGCCCGCCGCTGCTTTACGAAAACGGTTGCACTTGGCCCCCCGTCGCGTATGTTCGGGCCATTGTTCTACGGCAATGCGTTCTCTGGCAGTGCAGAACGGGGGTAGCTCAAATGCCTGACGATCCCACGGCCAGCGCGCATTCTGCGTAGTCTCGGCAATATAGGCAGGCAGTTGCGCCCGGGCCAATAAAACAGTAAATCATGCTCTGTGGACTTCACGTTGTGTGTGACACGGAGGATGGACATGGAAGGAAACGTACGGGTCAGTTTGAAGGCGGTGGCACAGCATTTTGAAAGCTTGGAGGATCCCAGATCGCATATTAACTTGCGTCATCCACTGGTCAGCGTCGTGGTCATTTCGATCATGGCGGTACTCGCGGGAGCCGATGGGCCGACCGCGATTGCCAAATGGGCCCGGTGTAAGTGCGATCTCTTGCGAGAGCATCTGGATTTGCCCAACGGCATTCCGAGGAAAGACGTCTTTCGGCGCGTCCTCTCGGCGCTTCATCCCGCCGGATTTCAAGCCTGTTTTGCAAGCTGGCTCCAAGCATTGCAAACGCAGGCTGCCCAGGCGAGCCCCGTCGAACAACCGATTTTGTCCGTGGACGGCAAGACCTTGCGGCGAAGCCACAATCGTGGCAAAGGCCTGGGCGCCCTGCATTCGGTCAGCGTGTGGGCGTCGGACTTCGGCTTGACGTTGGCCCAGGTGGCTTGCGACCAGAAATCGAACGAAATCACGGCGATTCCCGAGGTTTTGAAGCTGGTGAGCCTGGCAGGCGCGATCATCACCATCGACGCCATGGGCACGCAAACCGAGATCGCCGAGCAGATCGTCGAGGGAGGAGGCGACTACTTGCTGGCCTTGAAAGGCAACCAAGGGACGCTGCATCAGGGCGCCATCAAGTACATCGAAGAGCAGTTCGAGAATGACTTCGCCAACGTCGATGCCCGTCAAATGACCACGACAGAAAAAGGACACGGGCGTGAAGAGACGCGAACTTACGTTCAGATGCCCGCTCCCAAGACGCTGCCGGGATACGACCGCTGGAAAAACCTGAAGTCGATCGGCATCGTGATGCTCACGCGTCTTTGCCAGGGCATAGAGACCACCGAGATTCGGTACTACATCAGCAGCCTTGACGTCGGCGTGAAACTGTTCGCCCGCGCCGTGCGAGGGCATTGGGGTATCGAAAATACCTGCCATTGGTGTCTCGACGTCACCTACCGAGAGGACGAATCACGCATTCGAAACGACAACGCGCGCAACAACTTCGCCTGGCTTCGACGATTCACACTATCCCTTCTGAAACAACATCCGGGCAAGGATAGCATCGCTATGAAGCGCCGCGGCTGCGGATGGGACGACGACTTCCTCATCGAAGTCCTTACGCCGCAAGCAACTTAATGTGCGCTGGCCCTGGGTCGAAGGCTCGCTCCGCCACTCCAAGTTGGACGGCAAGCAAGACGCCCTGCCGCAGGCCGAGGCGGCGGCCGAGGGAGACGTCATTCACTCGCGCTCCGTCACGCTCTCCAGCGACGACGCTGCAACTGATCGCCAAAATGGACCTGGTCGAAGGCGAAGCCGGCCTGGTCTCGCCGGTCGATTACAAACGCGGCAATCCGCGCGAAAACCAGCGAGACGGCACGCTCACGGCCTGGGATACCGATCGCGTGCAACTGGCCGTCCAGGCGCTGGTGCTGCGGGAAAACGGCTATCGCTGCGAAGAAGGCGTGATCTACTACGTCGCCACCAAGCAGCGCGTGCGCGTGCCGATCGACGAGGCCCTGGAGGCCGAAACGCTCGAGGCTTTGGCTCAAGCTCGCCGCACCGCCGAGAGCGGGCGAATGCCGCCGCCGCTGGTCGACAGCCCCAAGTGCCCTCGCTGCTCGCTGGTCGGCGTCTGCCTGCCGGACGAAACCCGCGTGTGGCCGGCGTCGAACGGAGACAGCACGGCGCCGGCCGCGGCCGCCAGCAAACGTTGTTCGACGTCGGCGAGCCGCCGCAGGCGGTCGTCGGCGTCGGCGCCGTCAATGAAGAAGTTCGCCGCCTGGTTCCCGCCCGAGACGATCTGCGCCCGCTTGTACCTCAACACGCAAGGCCTGCGCGTCGGCAAGAGCGGCGGCGTGCTGAAGGTGCACGAAAAGGACAAGCTGGTGCAGGAGGTGCGGCTCGGCGAGATCTGCCAGTTGAATCTGTTCGGCAATATCCAGATGACCACGCAGGCCGTGCAATCGCTTTGCGAGGCCGAAGTGCCGGTGGCCTATTTTTCGCATGGGCGGCTGGTTCTACGGCGTGACGCACGGGCTGGGCGTGAAGAACATCTACCTGCGGCGCGAGCAGTTCCGCCTGGCCGACGTCCCCGCCTTCTGCCTGCGGCTGGCCCGGGCGCTGGTGGCCGGCAAGATCCGCAACCAGCGCACCATGCTGCAGCGCAATCATATCGAGCCGCCGCCGGCCGCACTGGCCCAGATGAAGTGCATGGCGGACGACGCGGAGCGCGCCGAGGCCATGGACCAACTGCTCGGCATCGAAGGAAACGCGGCCCGCGTCGTACTTTGCGAACTTTGCGGGCATGATCAAGCTGCAGGCGGACGAGCTGGACAAATTGGACGATGGCCCTGGCGAGCCGGACACCGGCGATCCGGCGTCAGCGCGGCGATACGCGGCACGAGCCGGTCGGGCGTAATGGCCGATGCCTCGCCGTTCACGTTCGATTTCACGCGGCCGCAACCGGCGGCCGCCGCGCGACGCGGTGAATGCGTTGCTGTCGCTGGCGTATAGCGTGCTGGCGAAGGATCTGACGGTGATTTCGCACACGGTCGGATTCGATCCGTTCCTGGGCTTCTTATCATCAGCCGCGTTTCGGCCGGGCGGCGTTGGCGCTTGGACCTGATGGAGCCGTTTCGGCCGCTGATCGCCGATTCGGCGGTGCTGTCGGCCATCAACACGCGGATGATCTCGCCGCGCGACTTCATCCAGGTCGGGCCGGCGGTGGCGCTTGAAGCCCGAGGGGCGGAAGGCGTTTTTCCGGGCCTACGAGCAGCGCATGGACACGCTGGTCACGCATCCGCTGTTCGGCTATCGTGTCAATTATCGTCGGATCCTGGAGATTCAGGCTCGCTTGCTCGAGCGCGTGTTGCGCGGCGAGCTGAACACTTACCCGGTATTCACGACGCGATGAACCGAGACGGCGCGAGGGCGATCGTTGAAAGAGCGGCATGTTGGACGGCGCCTTTTTTTTCGCTTGCTTGCCGTGCGAGCGGCGAGGTGCGGTGAAAAGTCCGGGGACCGCTCGCAAGCCGTAATTCGTTATCAAGGAAGGAGGTTACGAAACGTATGCCGCGAGGACTCGCTCAATGCGTTCGCGCCAGTCGCCGCCGCTCGCAAAACGCGCCGTTGCTCCTTGGCCCGTCTGGAGTTAGAGTGGCGGCCTTTCCGCGGTTGAACAACCGCGGCCCCATTGAAG
>CAWAYY010000037.1:0-173660 GCA_963786255.1 Pirellulales bacterium | reverse complement strand
TAGCTCCGATAATAGCCGTTGCCGGAATCCGGATATTGATATCGGGGATGATTTTCTTGAAATCGATATTTTCAATGAAATTGCAGATAAACGCCAAACCGCGCCCTTTACCAGCGAACCTTTGCCCATGCGCACGATGTAACGGTTGCTATCAACGATATTTGGCTCGAAGTTGATAATACGGCCACGCATCTTCTTGACCCGGGCTTTTTCAAACACTTCCAGGCAAAATTTTCGCAGTTCGTCAATACTCCCAAAATCTTCAAGTCGATATGGACGCAGTTGGCGGCGAACCGCTCGCCGGGGTGTTGCTGGCGACCGACGGCCGCTCCAACTCCGGCGCCGATCCGCGCCACGTGGCGGCGCTGGCCGGCAAGCAGGGCGTGCCGATCGTCTCGCTGGCCGCCGGCACGCCCGAAAAGCCGCGCAACGCGCGGCTGGCCGATATCGAAGCCAACTCGAAGTCTTCCTCCGCGACCCAACCGATCTGAGCGTGCTGGTCGAGTCGAGCGGATTGAAAGACGCCACGGCAGGCATCGTGCTGGAGCAGCGGCAGGAAGACGGTTCGTGGAAAGAGATCGCCCGCGAGCAGATCGTGCTGGGCGAAGACGCCGTGATCCAGCGAGTCAACTTTCGCATCGCGCCCGAATCGCTGGGCCGCGTCGATTATCGGGCCACTATCGCCGACGTCGGCCCCGAGTTGAGCGACGACGACAACTCCGACACCGCCTCGATCCACGTCGTCCGCGATCAGATTCGCGTGCTGCTGATCGCCGGCTATCCTTCGCCCGAAGTGCAGTTCATGCGCAACGCCGTGCTGCGCGACAACGGCCTGGAGTTCGCCTGTTGGCTGCAATCGGCCGAACAGGGTTACGAACATATCGGGCCATCGGCCCATCCGCCGCCTGCCGAATAATCAACAGGAACTCGACCAGTACGACGTTTTGATTCTGTTCGATCCCGACGTGCGCGGTCTCGGCCCGGCGTGGCCCGAGCTGATCACCCGCTTCGTCGGCGACGCCGGCGGCGGATTGATTTACGTCGCGGGCGAACTGGGTTCGCAGCGGCTGTTCAGCCCCCAGGCGGGCGATGGCTCGACGCTGGGCATTGGCGGACCGGAGAGTTCCTGGCTGAAGATCCTGCCGGTCACGCGCGATCCCGGCCTGTATCAGTCGACGGCCGAAGTGCGGCTCAGCGCGCGAGACCTGGACCTTGGAACTGACGAGCGAAGGCGCCGCCGATCCGATCTTCCGCTTCGCTGCCGATCCCGGCCGCAACCGAGAGATTCTGGCCAGCCTGCCCGGCATGTATTGGCACTTTCCCGTCACGCGCGCGAAGCCGCGGCGCCATGGTGCTGGCCCAGCATGGCGACCCGCGGATGCGCAACCAGTTCGGCCGGCACGTGCTGATGGCCACGCACCTGTACGGGCCGGGTCGCACGGTGTTCATCGGCTTTCGACAGCACGTATCGCTGGCGCTATCTGCACGAAGAATATTTCGACGGCTTCTGGGCCCGGCTGATCGATCGCGTCGGCCGCAGCAAAGTGCTCGATGCGCGATATCCGTTCAAGCTGGCTGTTGACAAGAGCGCCTACCGCGTGGGAGATCGGATTACGGTCCGCGCCGAACTGCCCGACGACTCGTCCGACGCGACGGTCCTGAGCGAGCTGCGCGGCGAGATCGAATGGGGACCCGATACGGCGCAGCCCCTGGAATGGGAACCGCTGCCGGATAATCCCAGTGTTTACCACGCCGCATTCCCTGCCAACGAGGCGGGCGCCTACACGGTCCGCGTGGCGGCCGGCGCCGGCGTGGAGTTGGAGCGAGGGCTGCGTCCGGCGACGGTCGAATTCCGCGTCGAGCCGCCGCAAGCCGAGCGCGACAACCCGACGCTCGACCGGCCGCTGCTGGAAGAGCTGGCCGCGGCTTCCGGCGGAACCGTGCTGGCCATGTCGCAGAAGGATAAGCTGGCCGCCGCCTTCCGCACGCACGAAGTCTCTCGCCCCTTGGAATACCGCGATGAAATCTGGGACGCTCCGCTTATCTGCGGCGCCGTCATGTTGCTGTTGACGCTCGAATGAATCTACGCAAGAAATATCGCATGGCCTGAGGCCCGAAGTCTGACCCTATGTCCGCTGCCCTGCAACCCAACGTCCTGCTCGAAAGCTTGCGTCCGCCGCGCGACGCGGTGCGCCGCCGCTTCGCGCGCGTCCGCTGGCGCTTGCGAGGTCGCTTGGCGCTCGCAGGACTGACATGGCTTTGGACGGCGCTGGTCTTGCTGGCCGCGAGCAGCCTGGCGGCCGATTGGCTGTTGCGGTTCAGCCTGCCCGTGCGGCAGATTCTTTTGGCCCTGGCTGTCGCGGCGCTGGCGGCCATTGCCTACCGCAAGCTGTTGGCGCCGCTGGCGGTGCGGCTGGACGATTTGGACCTGGCGGCCATCTTGGATCGGCGCTGCCGCGGTTACGGCCAACGCGTGGCGGCCGTGCTGGAACTGCCGCGTTTGTTGGAGGCAGGCATCGGCGCCTCGCCGAGCATGATCCGCGCGGCGGTGTTGGAACATGCCGAAACGCTGGAAGCGACTGACGTCTCCGCCGCGTTCGATCGCCGCGGGCCATGGCGCATGGCGGCGCTGATCGCCGCCACCGGGATCGCCGCGGCCGCTTTCGTTTATCTCCACCCCGAAACGGCCGGCCTTTGGGCAGCGGCGCTGGCTGCAAGGCTCGACCGAGCGCTGGCCGCAACGCAATTATCTGGCGGTGATCGGCTTGAAAGACGGCCAGGCGCTGCTCGTGCCGCGCGGCGAATCGCTGCTGGTGAATGTCGAATCGCAGCGAGCGTTTGCCGGCCGGGCGGGCGCCTGGGCGCTCGACGGTCGCGGCGAGCCACTGACGATTCGCACGCTGCAGGAGCCGCAGGCGGAAGTTCCGGAGAAGGTCAGCATCAAGTACCGGCCGGCCAGCGGCGCCGTGCGGCAGGGGAATTTTACTTCGTTCCAGGACGGCCGCTTCCGCTACGAATTGCCGCCGATCGTCGAGCCGACGTCGTTCACCGTGACCGGCGGCGACGATTGGTTCGGACCGGTTCGCATCGAGCCCATCGACCGGCCGGCCATCGATCAGCTTGCCATCGTCGCCCGTCCGCCGGGGAGCAAGCAGAGCGAGACGTTCGCGCACACGGGCGCCGACACGCCGCTATTGTTCTTGAAAGACTCCGAATTGGAACTGCAACTGACGGCCAGTGCGCCGCTGACTTCGGCCTCGCTCGTCGCTCAGCCCGGTCCGGCGCCGGCGCTGGAGCGAATCGACGAAACGCACTACGAGGCCCGCTGGACAATGGACCGGTCGCAAACGTTCGAGATTCGCCTGCTCGGCAGCCAGGCCGGTTTGGAATCGAAGCCTTACTTCGTCTCCATCGGTTTGCTCGTCGATCGGCCGCCGCGGCTGACGCTGCGATCTTCCGGCGTCGGCAAGCGCAGTCACGCCGCAAGCGAAGATTCCGCTGCGGCTGCGAGCCCAGGACGATTTCGGCCTGACCTCCTTGGCCTTGGAAATGGAACAGACGGTTCCGAGCGAGAAGAAACCCGAGACCAGCGTCCGCAAGACGGCCATCGAGTTGCCGGAACCGGCCGCAGGCGAAAAGCTGACCGATTTCGAAATCCAGCCGGTCGCCTCTCTGGCCCAGTACGGCCTGGCCGCCGGCACGCTGGTCAAGCTGCGAGCGACTGGCGATGACAACTGTGCTCAAGGCGCCCGGCCGGCGCTCGGCGCTGGCTCAGTTTCCAACTGGTTACGGCGGAGGAACTCTTCTACGAGATCCTGATGCGGCAGCGGGCGGAGCGGGCCAAGTTCGCCGCCGCCCTGGAAACGGCCAAGGCGCAGACGGAGCCGCTGGCCGGCGAGCTGGAATCCGGACCGCTGGCCGCCGTCGCACGGAAGCATCAGCTTGTCGCGCGGCAGGCATGGCAGACGGGCAACCGGCTGGAGGCCACGCTGGTCGAAATGACGCTCAACGACCTGGGCGGCGAGCAAGCCCGGCAGTTGTTGAAGACCAAGGTCATCGACGCCATCCGGCAACTGCACGCCGAACCGATGACGCAGCTCCGCGCCGCTCGATGCGGCCGTCGCCGCCGGGCAGCCCTCGGCCGAACAGTTGGTCGACGTGCGGCGCCTGCACGGCGAGGTAGTGGAGACGATGCAAAAGGTGCTCGACCAGATGTCTCTGTGGGAGAACTTCATCGACGTCCTGAATCAGCTTGACGAGATCTTCAAGCTGCAGGACGACGTCCTGAAAGCGACCGAACAGGAGAAGAAGAAACGCACGAACGATTTGTTTGATGATTGATGCTCAATCTCGTTCGCAAGGAGCATTGAGGGTCGCCGCCGAACCAGACAACTGCAGCCGGCCGGGGCTGCATGAAGGACCACTAGGGATCAGCATGGAATCGGTGTACCTGGAAACTTCGTTCGTCCGCAAGCACTTGGCAAATGCCCAGATAGCGCGGAGAATGGCAGTCGTGTGTGTGAAAAATCGGGCTACCGGAGGCAGGTCATCTGTACGCCGGAAGAGCTCATGGGAGAATGACGCCATGTGGGAAGACCCAATCGTCGCGGAAGTCCATCGAGCGCGGGAAGAGCGTGCGGCCAAGTTCGATTTTGACGTCAAAGCGATCTTCGCGGATCTCCGAAAGCGTCAGACCGCGCCGGGCGCTCGGCTCGTACATCCCAAAAAGCAGCCGAACTTGGCGCCGCAGCCGACTGTGGCCGCCGTTCCGGTTTCTAAGAGTTCAAAGGTTGGCGAGCCCGGCCCCGGCTGCTGAGCTTGGTCGTTCGGCGTCGAAGGAGGATTGCCATGTCCCTCGAAGTTGGTCTCTTGGCCAAGCTGAAGTCAGGCGGCCGAAAAACGACGGTCGTGGACGACTCCGATAACGAAGGCAGATCGTGCGCGGAGAAAGTCAGGCGCCAATGGTTCCAGCATCATGATGCTGGTTGCGGAGTCTTACGGTATGCCGCAGAGCGAGAGCGGAGCATGATGGTATCCGTCGCACGAAGGCGCTTTTCGAGCAGGATTTGTCACCCAAGTTGGTCAGCTGCCTGGCCGACTTGCTCCCCGATTCGAGCCATGTGCAGTCCGTGAGTCTGGCGTGCTCAGCCGACCCAAGAGGATCCCGATGGCGCAACTGTTCGACACGATTCGGCAACTCGTCGCCGAGGAAAAGTACATCGTCGGCGCTCACGCTTCCGAGCGTCTGGAGGAGCGTGGTATCATGGAGTGGCAGGTGGTCGCCGGACTGGAGGACGGCGAATTGCTCGCCGAGCGGCCGGATGCGACGCCCAACCCAGTCGTGGAAGTGCGTGAGTCCGTGCCAGACGGCGCCGAGTTCAAGGCCGTTTGGTCTCATTTGCGTCAGAGTGGTGTCGCCAAACTGGTAACCGTCCACTTCTTTGATCGAGGCTAGAACTATGCACGTTTCTGGACAACGAATCAAGCGAACTCGGCTCATTCAGACCGAGAAATATGTAGTTGCCGTCGAGGTCGAAATGGTCATCCCGGTCGATGACCCGAGCGAACCGTGCTACGAATCGGAAACGGTTCAGCTTCTTAAGGCGGTCAAGGAGCACGCCGAACGGGGCGATGTGGCCTGGCTGACCCAGAAGGGCAAAGTCTACGCCGCGGTGGAGGCTGCGTGAGGGACAGGGGTCGCCGCTAAGGAGCCGCTCGACTTGCCGCGGCCGCATCCTGGTTTCGCGCGGCATGCAGTCGTTGCAGCGGCCCCGGCAAGTTAGCTTAGTCGTTAGCGAGCCATCACCTTCCCCCTCTCCCACGCGAAGGGAACCCGCTCCACGCGGCTACCAATGCTGTCTCCCAAGGGGAGAGGGAGAAATGGCAAGTAAGCAGGAGAAAAGACGATGAAACGTTCGCGACGGAATCGATGGGCAAAGAGGCCGGCAAGGGCGCTGCCAGGCGTCGTCTTGCTGGGCGTCATTGCGGCAGCGCTTGGGCTGGGCTCGGCGGCCCGCGCCGAAGAGGCGGCTGAAGCTGCTAAGGCAGCGACTGCGAAGCCGGCGCCGCAAGCTAAGTCGGCCGATGAGCCATCGGGCGATCAGGCCGCGGCGAAGATCGGCGCCAAGAAGATCCGACCACGCCGGCCGAAGTGCTCAGCTTTCGCCAGGAAAAGGTCGCCGCGGAAATGACCGAACTGGAACAGCGGATGTTCCGCCTCTCCGAGCGCTTGAAGCGCTGGAGCCGGAGAACTCCTCGCGGCTGATGCTCGGTTTGAAGTTCGCCCGCGACGAATTGATCCTGCACCAGATGAAAGAAGCCCAGCAGATGCTGGGCAAGATGAGCCTGGAGCAAGCGTCGGTCGAAGAGCAACAGCTCCTGTCCAAGTTGCAGCGGCTGCACGATCTGCTGCTCTCCACCGATCTCGATTTCCAGATGCAATTGGAGCGGCTGCGGCAGATCCGCGAAGCCCTGCGGCGGCTGGAAAAGGCCATCGCGGAAGAAGACCGCGAACGGACGCTCTCGCAACAGACGGCCGACAAGCAGCAGGAACTGGAAGGCCTGCGCAAGCAGCGCGCGACGCTCGAAGAATTGATCGCGCGGCAACAAGGGCATGTCGAACAGTCCGGCAAGCTGGCGGACCAGGAAACCTTGGCGGAGGAAGAGCAGAAAGCGCTCGAGCAACTCGCGAAGGACCAGGAGGCCACCCGCGTGCTTTCCAAGGCCCTGGCCGCGGAAAAAGCCCAGGGCGCCGAACCGTCGCCGAACCTGACCGCAGCCGCGACCAAGATGGGCGAGGCGGTGAATTCGCTGGAAAAGCAGGAGCCCAAACCTGCGTTGCCGCCGCAAAAAGAGGCGCTGGCCGCGCTGGAAAAAGAACGCGACGCCACGAAGCAGGCCCTCGCAGCGTTGGAGAAGAAGCTGGCCCAAGCAAATTTCAGTGACATGCGCCGCGACCAGGCCCAGAACCGCCAGTTGAACGAGGGGATCACGCAATTGGTCCGCGACCTGGGCGAGACGGGCGCCGGAGCGCTCGGCGAATTGCTCCGCGCCGACGGCAGCATGTCCGCCGCCGAAGGCAAGCTGGGCCAGCAAATGGCCGACGCCGCCGGCATGCAGCAGCAACAGGCGCTTGACTCGTTGAATTACGCCAAGGAACTCCTGGAAGAAGAGGCCGAAAAGCTGCTGGAACAACTCCGCGCGGAGGTCAAACGCCGCGTGCTGGAAGGCATTGGCCGGATGCTGGAAAAACAGATCGCAATTCGCGAATCGACCGAGCTGCTGGGGCCGAAAGCGGCGGACGGCTCGCGCCAGGCGCTCAAGTCGATCGTCAGCCTGGGCAAGGCGGAGGAACGGATCGTCGAGATCGGCGCCGAGTTGTTGACGCTGGTGGAGGAAACCGAGTTCGGCATCGCCCTGCCGGCGGCGCTGGTGGTGGTGCTCGACGAGATGTCCGAGGTGCAGATCTCGCTGGAAGGCGGCGACGGCTCGAAACAGGTCGTCGACGCCGAGCGCCAGATCGAGGCCGACCTGGAGGCGCTGCTGGAAGCGATGAAGCAGATGCCGTCGTCCAAGTTCTCCAACCAACGGGCGCAACGCGGCCAGCCTGACCGCCGCCGCGAGCTCAACCGGCTGGCGGCGGAGCTAAAGCTGATTCGCCTGCTACAGCATCGCACCAACCGGCAGACGACCGACGTCGACGGCCGGCGCCCGGAAGGCAAGACGTTGTCGGCCAGGCTCCGCCAGCGGATCGAAACCCTGGCCGACCAGCAGGACCACATCCGCGAAGCGATGCAGCGTTTGGCCGAAGAGCGCAGCGACGACGTGCAATGAACTCGACAAGCTGAACTCGGCAACATGAATTCAAGAAGGAGCCGAATCATGAAATGCAAATTGGCAGGCGCCTTGGCGGCCGCGCTGCTCGCCGCCGCGAGCTCAACCGTCGGCGCTCAGGAGTTGGGCGCCGATCCGTTGGGCGAGATCGCCCTGGAGATGGACCGCGTCGTGATCGATCTGTCGGGCCATGCCACCGGCAAGCGGACGCAAAAGAAGCAACAGGAGATCGTCGGCAAGCTCGACGTATTGATCGCCCGGCTGGAAGAAGAAGCGCAATCGTCTGGCGGCGCCAGCGGTTCCAACCCGACGCGACCGCTGGCCGATTCGCAGATCATCGGCGGGCCCGGCGGCATTGGCGATTTGCACGCCGCCCGCAAGACCGGCAAGCAGTGGGGCGAACTGCCGCCGCACCAGCGCGACCGGATCGTGCAGTCGCTGACCGAAGGCTTCCCGGCCCATTACCAGAAGATCCTGGAACGCTACTACAAGCGGCTGGCCGAGGAAGCGCCGGCCGAGTCGGACGACGGCGCAAGGGAAATGCCGAATCCTCCCGGCGGCGCCGCGGCGCCAAAAGACGTCAAACAACCCGCCAAAGCCCCGCAGCCGGCGGCTGCCGGCGGCGGCCAATAAGCAGAAGCAGCAGCCTATGAACGCGCATTTCCCTCGTTTGCCTGAACGCGTCCCGGCGAGCCGGAGGCGTCAGCTTTCGTTTCCTTCCGGGCCTTTCGTCGAGTCCATTGCCGCCAACTCGTCCGCGCTTATCGCTGCGTTAGCGGCGCTGAGCGTGCTGCTCGCAAACGCGCCCTGCGTTTGCGCCCAGCAAGCTGAGGTTCCCGTCGCGGTTCCGCGCCCGGTCGCGGCGCCCGCGGCTGCCGTTCCTGTTGAAACGGCGGCGCCCGGACAGAAGTCGGCCAGCATCAAGCCCGACGCCGCGGCGACAACGCCGAAACCGCCGGCCCTGCCGTCCGGCCCCGCCGTGGTCACTATTTACGATCAGACGATCCTGGGGCCGGTCGCCGCAATCGAAGACGGCGAGCTGGTCATCGGCGCCAGTCCGCCGCGACGCGTGGCGATGGATGAAGCGGCGACCGTGTATCTCGGCAATGCCGCCGTGCTGGCGGCTGAGTGGATCGGACAGGACAACCACGACGCGGCCCAGGTCGGCGGCGCGCCGGCCAAGGCCAACGGCATACAAGACATGCACCTGCAGTTGACCGGTCTCCGCGCCGGTCAGCCGGTCAAGCAGATCACGGTCATCTATTACCATCCGAAGCGCCGCGCGCTGTGGCGGCTCGATCCGTCGAAATCGCCGGCCTGGCGGTTGGTAATGGAGAAGTCGCCCGACTCGCAGCAGGCGGACTTATACCTGGAGCCCAACGAGCTCGACGCCTTCGAGCAGCGGTTTGTCATTACCGTAGCCTACGGCGACGGCCAGACGGTCAAGACCGAAATCAAGGCCACGACGCATACCGACAACAAATTGAAGCCCGGCGCCCAGGCGGCGGACGACGCGGCGCCCCAAGGTCCGCCAACGGCGATCGTCTACGGCCGGGATCGCAGCCGGCTCAAAGGCGAACTGCTCGCACTCGGCGAAGAGTCGCTCGCGCTGCGCACGAGCTGGTCGGAGCGGTTCGAGATTCCGCTGGTGCACGTCGGCGGCATCCGCTTTCCGGCGATCAGCGCCGCCGACGCCGTGCAGAAGTTCGAAGCTCGCCTGGCGGCGTCTAATACCGAAGACGCCGCGCTGGTGCTCGGCAAGGAGCAGGGGCTGTCGATCGTCAGCGGTTCGGTCGGCGCTTTGGACGAAGGCAAGTTGAGCTTCACGTTCGAAGGCCAGGTGCGTTCGATCAACCAGTCACGGCTAGCCGGGCTGGCGTTCGCCGCGCCGCCCAAGCGGCGCTCCTCGGCCTCCGCCTACCAGGTGCTGCGATTGATCAACGGCGATCGGCTGGCCGGCGTCTGGACGGCTGCCGGCGACAAAGAGCTGCAGCTCGAGCTGGCTTGGGGCGAGCAGGCCCGTCTGCCGCGCACGGCGGTCGAAAAGATCGAATTCCGCAACGGCAAAGTGACCTACCTGTCTGATCTCGATCCCGTGTCGGTCGAAGAGGTTCCCTACTTCGGCCGCAAGTTTCCTTATCGCCGCGACCGCGGCTTTGACGGCGGCCCGCTGAAGCTCAAAGCCAAGACCTATCCCAAGGGCCTGACCGTCCATTCGCGTTCGGCGCTTTCCTACGCCCTGGACGGGCAGTACGTCTCGTTCAAGGCCGTGGTCGGCTTCGATGCCAGCGCCGGCGACCGCGGCCGCGTGGCGCTGCGCGTGCTGGGAGACGGCCGCTCGCTGTTCGAAACGGCCGACCTGCGCGGCGCGGATGAACCGCTGGCCTTGGACGTGCCGATCGAAGGCGTCAATGAATTGACCCTCCTCGTCGACTTCGGCGAAGAGGAGGACACGGGTGATCGGGTGATCTGGGCCGACGCGCGCGTGTTTCGAGGTGAAAAGAAGAAATAGGGAGTACGCGATGATCAAGCGGAACCGATCGAAGCCAGCGGTGACTTCTCGCCGGCGCGCCTTCATGCGTGCGGCGCTGTGCGCGGCATGCGGCTTTGCGCTCTGCTTGCCGGCTGTTCGTCCGGCGTTCGCAGCGGAAGAAGAGGCGCCGGAATTCGCCATTCACGACTTCTCGCTGTGGGGTTTCGACCCGACGTTGGAACAGGCCAATCAAGTGCAACACTTCCCGAGCACCTTGCCGGGCGTAGTCGATACGCATCGCAGCCGGTCCAACGCGGAAGGCAAGATCACGCCGTTCAGCCTGTTGACCTTCCATGGAGCAAAGATCGAGAACCTGGAGATCGACCTGCGCGTGCAAACAGGGCGGTTCGTCTCCCATTGGCCGCCGGGCGAGTCCAAGAGCGGCCGCGTCCGCTGGCTCGACGTGGTCGCCTCGCACGATGCCGCAAAAGAAGGTCGGTTTGCCGCGGTCGACGCCCGCCATTGGTTCAACACGGCCCGGCAACTCGACTCTCTCTATCTGCGATCGGGCGCGCGGAACGAGCGGTTCATCCTCTACGACGCCGAACTGAAACTCAGCCAGCCGCTGCAAATTGCCGGCGGGCCGGAGCGTTATCGGCTTTCCAGCTTGAGCAAGACGCCGATGTACGACGTGCTCGTGGTCGCCCCGGCGGGAGACACATGCCGCGTCGGCTGGCTGGACGAACTGCCGGCGGCCAAGCCGCAGCCCGTCAAGCCGGGCGGCGCCAAGCCGGCGGCGAAACCTGGACAGGCAAAGCCGGCGGAAGCAAAACCCGAAGCGGCCAAACCGGCGGTCGCGGCCGCAGCCAACAACCAGCCGCCGCTCGTTGCGGCGCCGCAACCGGTGGAGAAGAAAGCTGCTACGCCGCAACCCGGCGGCCAAGGCCCCGCGGTAGCGGCGGCGCCGGAGTTGGTCGGCGAGCCGGTGGAGATGGAAATGTCGGCGCCGCTGGCCGCCGATGCGGAAGCGCTAAAAGCGGTGCGTCAAAAGCTGGCCGACAGTCTGCAGCAGCAGGGCTTCACCGACAAGGAGGTCCAGTTGATCATGGACCGCGCGGCGCCGGCGATCTTCGGCGCCAAGGAACTGCTGGTCGTCTGCCGCTTGCCGGCCTCCGCCATCGAGGAGCGGTTGCCGCTGGTTACCTATCCGGCCGCGCAAAAGACAATCCGCGTCGCTTGGGTCTGTTCGCGGAACGTCGATCCAAAGATCAAGGACGAGGTCAAGCAGCTCGTTGCGCAACTGGCAGCCGCTGACTACGCCGAGCGTGAAGCGGCGGAGAAACGCTTGCTCGAACTCGGCCGGCTGGCCGTACCCGTCTTGAAAGAGGCGCTCAAGTCCAGCGATCCCGAAGTCCAGTTCCGCGCCGAGCGATTGCTTTTGGCCCAGGGTGAGAAGATCAGCGGGTGAAGATAGGCGCACCAAAAAGATCAGGGCAAAAAGATACAGACAGGAATTGAGTTGCGCCTCACTGCGGAACAACCGCCTGCTTTCTCTCCCCTAATCCTCTCCCATCTTCGTCTTCATCTTTTTGCCATCCATTTTTTTGCCATCACATGGCGCCTCTCCGCGGCTGGCGGTTTCGCTTATTGCTCGGCGCAATTTCGGAGTGGTTCCGCTGCGAGCGAGCCATCGCAACACGTCGCCGACGATTCAAGCTTCTGGCGAGACGCCTGACAACCGAAGCGTCTTCTCATCACGCCGCCCTGCGAAGTACTTGTCGAGCAGTCGCTCGAAGACCGAGCCGGCGGGCGAGATGCAGGCGAATAACGTTGCGCAGGACCTCAGCTTCAAGTCATCTGGCGAACCGAAAATCTCATGCGCCGTTTTGCCTTCGACGCCCAGCGCGGCCTCGAAGCATTCCGTCAGCCGCGGCCCCAGCAGCGGATGCTCCAGGTACGCCCGCGCCTCGTCGAGACTCTTGATCGCATAGTGCTGGGCCGTCGAGCTGAACCCCAATCCTGCGAACTGTGGAAACACGTACCACATCCAATGCGATCGCTTCCGGCCGCTGCGGACCTCGGCCAGCGCCTGGGCGTAGTCTCGCTGTTGCGCATCGATAAAGCGGCCCAGGTCGTGCGGATCGTAGCGGTCGCGCACGCCGCCGGGTTCGTTTGAGTCCGCCATTCATCGATCTCCTGTAAGCCGTGCGCCGCAGCCCCGCAGCGCAAAGCGCCGTTTGCCAAAACGCGTCGCAAAAAACGCTTGCTGGATCCGCAGGGTCAATTTACCATCGGGATAGGCCCTGCATCCACGTGTTACGGGGGGGTGAAGCGGCCAACGGTTGATTCGATTCTCAATTCCCAGGTTTGATGGCTGATTGCTCCCCCCCGAACCGATGCGCAGCGTCCATACCGCGAGCTTTCCGCGGTTGCTCGACGAGTTGGGCGTCTCTTTGCTGGTCAGCACCTACCAGGCGGGAAAACTGGTCGTGCTGCGCACGACGGAGAACTGCTCAATACCCATTTCCGCCACTTCGATGACCTCATGGGGCTGACTTGCGACGGCGGCCGGCTGGCTTGTGGCGCCGGCCAGCAGATTCTTGAATTTCACAACGTCCCCGCCGTAGCCCGGAAGCTGAATCCGCCGGGCAAGCACGACGCCTGCTTTTTGCCCCGCACGGTGCATTTCACCGGCGGCATCCACATCCACGAAATGGCCTGGGGCGCTGCTGCGGACGCGACCAAGACCGAATCGCAACACTCGGAATTACCAAACCCCGAGCTATGGTTCGTCAACACGCAGTTCTCTTGCCTGTGTACGCGCGACCCGATGTACAGCTTCGTGCCGCGCTGGCGGCCTCGCTTCGTCACGGAGCTTTGTCCTGACGACCGTTGCCATCTGAACGGCCTGGCGATGAAGGACGGCCGGCCCGCCTTTGTCACGGCTCACGGCGTCAGCAATTCGCCGGCCGGCTGGCGAGACGACAAGGCCCGCGGCGGCGTGCTCATCGACGTGGCCAGCAATGAAATTATCTGCCAGGGCCTCGCCATGCCGCATTCGCCGCGTTGGCGCGACGGCCAGCTCTGGGTCCTCGAATCGGGCGGCGGCTCGCTGGGCGTCGTCGATCCGGCCACGGGCGAGTACGAAAGCGTGGCGGTGCTGCCGGGGTTTACTCGCGGCCTCGATTTCGCCGGCCCCTATGCCTTTGTCGGCCTGTCGCAAGTTCGCGAAAGCGCCGTGTTCAGCGGCATTCCGATCAGCGAGCGTCCGCTCGAAGAGCGCTCCTGCGGCGTATCGGTCGTTCACATTCCCAGCGGTCGCCTTGTCGGTTTCGTCAAGTTTGAGGAAGCGCTCCAGGAGATCTTCGCGGTTCAGATCTTGAACCGCCGCTATCCCGACGTCATCAATGACGACCCCGAGGTGCTGGCCCAATCATACGTGCTACCCGACGAGGCCCTCGAGGAAGTACCGGAAAACTGGCGCGGCCCGATGGCAGATAACGAACAACATCCCTCGCGACGTTCGCAATGACGAGCTCCGATTCGATCACTGATTTGCATCCAAAAGATAGCGGAACATTATGAAGTTCAAATACTCGCTGCACAGTCTCCGCACGTCACGTCGTTCCCAGAAAGTGCGCAAGCGTCAGACGCGACGTCTGCTTCTCGATCCGTTGGAGTCGCGCGATCTGCTGACGACCTACGTCGTGGACAGCCTGCCGGACGTCAGCGATGGCAACTTCAGCGCGGGCCACTTAAGCCTGCGGGAAGCGATCGAAGAGGCCAACGCCAACCCCGGCGCGGACACGATCACCTTCGACGCCAGTCTGGCGGGCGACACGATCAATCTGACGCAAGGCGAGCTTTTGATCAGCGATGATCTGACGCTGACCGGCTTGGGGGCGAATCAGCTCACGATTAATGCGGGCGGCAATTCGCGCGCGTTCGTCGTCGATGACAGCGGCGACGGTTCGAACAACGGCGCCATCGCCGTTTCGATCAGCGGACTGACGATCACCGGCGGGAAAAGCCTCGGCACGGACGGAACCGTCAACGCCGGACGCGGCGGCGCCATTCTGAACTACGAGAACCTGACGCTCTCCGGCGACGTGGTTTCCAACAGCGAGACGAATTATGACGGGGGCGGCATCTGGTCCCGCTATGGCGACCTCACCCTTGCCGAAAGCACGGTTTCCGGAAACACCGCCAAGTTCTACGGGGGAGGAATTTACTTCCGCAGCGGCAGCTTGCAGCTCTCCAGCAGCACCATCTCAGGCAATGAGCTGACGGCCGGCAATTCCGGCGTGACGGGCGGTGGCGTCTTCAGCACGGGCGGCGCCGTCGGCATCAGCTACAGCACCATTGCCAATAATATTTCGCGCCGCGGCGGCGGCCTGGGCAGCGACAGCGGCGCCATCACGCTTGACCATTCGATCGTAGCCGATAATACCGCGAGCAACTCCGGTCCCGACATTTACGGCAACGCGACCGCCAACTGGAGCCTGATCGAAGACGCGAGCGGTGCGACCATCTCCGGAGCGAACAACCTCACCGGCGTCGACCCCATGCTCGGCCCCCTGGCCGACAACGGCGGGCCCACGCCGACCCAAGCCCCCGCGGCCGGCAGCCCGGCCATCGACGCCGGCGATCCTGCGGCCGTCGCGGGCGTCGGCGGCGTCCCGCTCACCGACCAGCGCGGCTTTCCTCGGATCGTGGGCGACGGGCTGGACATCGGGGCCGTAGAAGCCATTCCGACGACGCTCGTCGTGGATCATGCGACGGACGAAAGCGACGGCGACTACACCACCGGCGATCTGTCGCTGCGTGAAGCAATCGAGCTGGCCAACCTCGCCCCCGACGCGAACACGATCACCTTCGACGCTTCCCTCTCCGGCGGCACAATCACGCTGACCGACGGCGAGATCGCCATCACCGCGGACGCGACCATCACCGGTCCGGGAGCTTCGGAGGTGACCATCAGCGGGAACCACGCCAGTCGGATCTTCAACGTCGACGACGGCGACTCCGGCAACCAGGCGGCCGTCGCCATTAGCGGGCTGACCCTTGCCAACGGTTCTGCCTCGTATGACGGCGGCGCCATCTACACGCGCGAAAACTTGACGTTGCTGGATAGCATCCTCTCCGGCAACTCGGCCAGGTACAACGGCGGCGGGTTGTACAACGATGGAGGGCGTGTGACGGTGCAAAACAGCACCCTCTCTGGAAACTCCGCGGATAACGGCGGCGGGCTGTACAACAACTCCGGCAGCATGACGGTGCAAGACAGCACCCTGTCTGGCAACCTGGTGACGTTCAACGGCGGCGGGCTGTTCAACAACATCGGCGCCTCCATGACGGTGCAAAACAGCACCATCTCCGGAAACTCCGCGAGCGACGGCGGCGGGCTGTACAACAACCTCAATGCGACCATGACGGTCCAAAACAGCACGGTCTCCGGCAACTCGGCGACGTTCAACGGCGGCGGGCTGTTCAACAACAGCGGCGCCTCCATGACGGTGCAAAACACGCTGACGGCCGGCAATTCCGCAGCGCGGGGAGCGAGGTCTTTAACGGCGGAACGGTCAACGCCGACGCCCACAACCTGTTCGGCGATAGCAGCCAGGACAACGCCGGCGCCTTCTCCGGCTTCACGCCCGGCGCCAGCGATATCACCGCCACCAGCGACGGCGCCAACCCGACGGCCCTGACCTCGATCCTCGACACGACGCTGGCCGACAACGGCGGGCCGACGCTCACCCTCGCGCTGGCCGCGGGCAGTCCGGCCATCGCCGCGGGCGGACCGGCTGCCACGCTGTCCACAGACATCAGCGCCAGCGCATCGTCGCTGACGGTGGCCGACGCCAGCAAGCTGGCCGTCACGCCCGGAGAAATGGTGCTGCGGATCGACAGTGAACTGCTGCTGGTCGATTACTCGCCCGGCAACGGCTTTCAGATCGTGACGCGCGGTTACAACGGCACGACGCCGGCGGCCCACGGCGCCACTAGCGACGTTTACCTGGCCTTCGACCAGCGCGGCCAACTCCGCAACGCGGCGCCTGACATCGGCGCCTTCGAAACGCAGATCCCGACGGTCGATGTCACCGTCAACAATCAGGTTTACGACGCCACGCCTGACGCGGTCACAGATGCCAGCGTGACGGGGCTTAACAACGACAGCCTCGCGACCTTCGGCGACGCCCAGTTATCGTACACGTATTACCTCGGCTCCTTGACCGCCGCCCAAATCGCCTCGGCCCCGGCATTGTCCGGCGCGCCGGTACACGCCGGCGATTACACCGTCGTGGCTCATTTCACGAGCGACGTTACCGACTACCGCAACGCCGACAGTGCGCCCGTGCATTTTTCCATCACGCCAGCGCCACTGACGATCAGCGCCGTAACCGACAGCAAGACGTACGACGGCACGACCGACTCGACGGCCACCCCAGCCGTCGGCACGCTCTATGGCAGCGATACGGTCAGCGGGTTGACGCAGGCCTTCGCTTCCAAGGACGTGCTCGGCGACGGAAACAGCACGCTGAACGTGACCGGCTATACCATCAACGACGGCAACGGCGGCGCCGACTACACGATCAGCCTGCAAAGCGCGTCAGGAACCATCACGCCAGCGACGCTGACGGTCAGCGCCGTAAGCGACAGCAAGACGTACGACGGCACGACCGACTCGACGGCCACCCCGGCCGTCGGCACGCTCTACGGCAGCGATACGGTCACGGGGCTGACCCAGGCGTTCGCCTCCAAGGACGTGCTCGGCGACGGCAACAGCACGCTGAACGTGACCGGCTATACAGTCAACGACGGCAACGGCGGAGCCGACTACACGGTCAGCCTGCAAAGCGCGACAGGAACCATCACGCCGGCGACGCTGGTGATCAGCACCGCAAGCGACAGCAAGACGTACGACGGTACGACCGACTCGTCGGCGACTCCAGCCGTCGGCACGCTCTACGGCAGCGATACGGTCAGCGGACTGACCCAGGCCTTCGCTTCCAAGGACGTACTCGGCGACGGAAACAGCACGCTGAATGTGACCGGCTATACGGTCAACGACGGCAACGGCGGAGCCGATTACACCGTCAGCCTGCAAAGCGCTTCAGGAACCATCACGCCAGCGCCGCTGGTGATCAGCGCCGCAAGCGACAGCAAAACGTACGACGGCACGACCGACTCGACGGTCACTCCGACCGTCGGCATGCTCTATGGCAGCGATACGGTCAGCGGGCTGACCCAGGCGTTCGCTTCCAAGGACGTACTCGGCGCCGGCAACAGCACGCTGAACGTGACCGGCTATACGGTCAACGATGGCAACGGCGGCGCCGATTACACGGTCAGCCTGCAGAGCGCTTCAGGAACGATCACGCCGGCGCCGTTGACGATCAGCGCCGTAACCGACAGCAAGACGTACGACGGCACGACCGACTCGACGGCGACACCGACCGTCGGCACGCTCTACGGCAGCGATACGGTCAGCGGGCTGACTCAGGCGTTCGCTTCCAAGGACGTACTTGGCGCCGGCAACAGCACGCTGAACGTGACCGGCTATACGGTCAACGATGGCAACGGCGGCGCCGACTACACGGTCAGCTTGCAGAGCGCTCCGGGCACGATCAACCCGGCGCCGCTGTCGATTACGCCGGCCTCCGTCACAATTCCATTGGGCGGCGGGGCCGACCACGTGCTGCTTGCCACGTTCACCGATGCCGGCGGCGCCCTGCCGGTCGGCGATTACTCGGCCCAGATCGATTGGGGCGACGGCAGCGCGAGCACTGCCGGAACGATCGAAGTCTCCGGCGGCGTGTTTCAAATCTTCGGCAGCCACGAGTACTTTACCTCCGGCGCTGCAACCGATCGGCGTGACCGTCCAAAACACGCTGGGGGCGACCAACTCCGCAACCACGCCGACGACGCGTCGAACTCACCGCACATCAGAAGTATGTGATTGCCGTCTATCAAGACGTGCTGGCTCGCAACCCTGATGCCGTCGGCCTGAACTACTGGACCGGGTTGCTCGACGGCGGAGCCGCCATCAGCAGCGTCGCTCATGCCATCGCTCACAGCGCGGAGTATTACGGCAATTTCGTGATCAAGCCCGACTACTTGAGAGCTGTTGGGCCGCGAAGCCGATGACGCGGGCGTCGCGTTCTGGGCGACCATGATGCACAACGGGCTAACCGATCAAGAGCTCGAAGCTTTCCTGATTTCGTCGAACGAGTTTTATGCCAACGCCGGCGGAACGGACCCGGCCTGGGTCGATTCGGTTTATCAAATGCTCTTAGGACGCACCGCAGACGCCAAGGGCGAGCAGTTTTGGCTGGCACGCCTGGCGTCCGGCGCCGCGCGAAAGCAAATCGCCATGGACATCGCCCACAGCACGGAAAACGAAACGCAACTGATCGAAGAAGACTATTTCCACTACCTCGGCCGCCAGGCCGATCCCGAAGGTCTGGCCAATTGGCTGGCTCAATTCGCCGCCGGCAAAACCAATGAGGATATCATCGCCGACTTCACCGGCTCGGAAGAGTACTACAAACTGCATACTTCGTGACGGCGCCCCCCGCATACGCGGGGATAGAGCGGCCAATTACAGACCGCTAACCAATTCCTCATCAACTTCTCACCCGCGACTGCGATGATGCATCGCTTAAGCATCGAGAACACGCGCCAAGCGAGTGGGGCCGCGGCTTCCTCGCGGAGCATGAGATTGAGGAACAGCGATGACGCGGGAGTTGGAACTGACCTCGGAGTCGACGCTGGCGGACCTGCCGTCGCACGATTTCCAGGTGCAGGCGAACGTCGCCGGGGAGAAAATCGCCGCGGCCTTTGAAGCGCAGCCCGAACTGCCGGGCGTGATCGTGCACGACCGGGGCCGCGTGCTGGGCATGATCTCGCGTGAGAAATTCCTGGAACGGCTCAGCCGTCCGTACGGGTTGGAAGTCTACATGCGCCGCCCGATCCAAGCCTTGCTCGACGCCGTTCGGGGCAATCATCTCGAGTTGCCCGGCCGCTGCAGCATTCACGAGGCGGCCAGCGTGGCGCTCAATCGGCCGGCCGAACAGGTCTACGAACCGATCGTCGTGCGGCGGGCCGACGGTTCGCTGCGCTTACTGGGCATTTACGTCTTGCTGTTGGCGCAATCGCGGCTGCTGGCGCTGGCCAATGAGACGATCCGCCGCCAGAAGGAATCGGCCGACGAGGCGAACTCGGCCAAGAGCCGCTTTCTGGCCAACATGAGCCATGAAATTCGCACGCCGATGAACGGCGTGCTGGCCATGGCCGAGCTCTTGCTGGAAACGGACCTGACGGGCGAGCAACGAGAGTATCTCGAAATCGTCAACTCCTCGGCCGAGGCGCTCTTGTGCGTGATCAACGACATTCTTGACTTTTCGAAGATCGAAGCCGGCAAGCTGGAGTTGGACGTGCATCCCTTTTCGCTGCGTAACAGCCTGGCCGATATGCTCAAGCCGCTGGCATTGCGCGCGCATGCGAAAGGCTTGGAGCTAGCCTATCGCGTCGATCGCGACGCGCCCGACTTGCTGGCGGGCGATGCCGGCCGGCTGCGCCAGATCCTCGTGAACCTGGCGGGCAACGCCGTCAAGTTCACGCAGCAAGGCGAGATCACGATCCGCGTCAGCACGCTGCAGCGCGGTCCGGAGCGGGCCCTGCTGCAGTTTGCCGTCTGCGATACGGGCATCGGCATTCCGGCGGATCGCCGCGACACGGTGTTCCAGGCCTTCGAACAAGCCGACGGCTCCATCACTCGCAAGTACGGCGGCACGGGGCTGGGGCTGGCCATCACCGCGAAACTGGCCGAGTTGATGGGCGGCGAGGCCTGGCTGGAAAGCGAAACAGGACGCGGCAGTCAGTTTTATTTCACGGCCGGTTTCGCCTTGCCGCCGAGCGCGGAGCCGGAGCAAGCGGGGCAACCGGCCTGGCCGGAGGTGCGGGCGCTGCTGGTCGACGACAACGCGGCGGCTCGTGCGGTGCTCGCCGAGTTGCTGGAAGAAGCCGAAATAACCGTGCTGGAGGTCGACGGTCCCGTCGAAGCGAAACGGGCGATTTGCGATGCGGCCGACGTCGGCCGCCCGTTTTCGCTTGTGCTCGTCGACGCGACGCTGCCCGGCGCGTCGGGCGTCAAGCTGGCGGAGGAACTGCAGCGCGAGCAGCACGGAAACGAATTGCCGTGCATCGTGCTGATGTCGCCGGGCCATCCCGGTCATCACGCCCGCAGCCGAACGTTGCACCGCGCGGCCTATCTGACCAAGCCCGTCAAGCCGGCCGACCTGTACCGCGCCGTCGGCGAAACGTTGGAAGGGCCGGCGGTTCACGCGTCTGCGGCGGCGGCATCTGCGCCGACGGACGAGGCTAGGGAGTTGCCGCCGCTGTGCATCTTGCTGGCCGAAGACGGCATCGTCAACCAGACGGTGGCCTGCCGGCTGCTGGAAAAACGAGGTCACTCGGTTCGCGTCGTCGATAACGGGCGGGCCGCGGTCGATGAGTGGGAGCGAAACGCGTTTGACGTGGTGTTGATGGACGTGCAGATGCCGGAGCTCGACGGCCTGGCGGCGACGGCGGCCATTCGGCAGCGCGAGCAAGCCGGCGCGCGGCGAACTCCGATCATCGCCCTGACCGCCCACGCCATCAAAGGGGACCGCGAACGCTGCCTGGCCGCCGGCATGGACGGCTACGTTTCCAAGCCGATCCGCAGCCCGGAATTGTTCGCCGCGCTTGCCGAAGCGTTGGTCATGCAGCCGGCGCCGGCTGAATCTGCAGTCGCGCAGCGCGTCGTACCACCGCCGGCTTCTTCCGGGTTGATCGATTGGAGCGCGGCGCTCGACCAGGCCGCCGGCGACCGCGACTTGATGCGACACCTGGTGGAAGTCTTCCTGGAGGAAAAGCCGCGGCTGCTGACGCAGGCTCGTCACGCGCTGGACACGGCCGACGCCGCCGTCTTGCAACGCGCCGCCCACACGCTCAAAGGCTGTCTGCAGCACCTGGCCGCCGCAACCGCCGCGGAAGCGGCCGCCGCATTGGAACTGCTCGGCAAGTCGGGACGCCTCGACCAGGCCCCCGCCGCCTTCACCGAATTGCTCGCGCAACTTGAACGGCTCGACGCCGAATTGCTGGCGTTTCAATAGTCGTCGGACGTCAGGTATCAGACCCGACGCCGGAGGATTCTTAGCGCGAACGCGGCTCCATACCTTCGGCATGCCGTGGCCGGCTTCCCGTCGTTGAGAAATTTCTGACGGCGCCAATTTGTCTGCCCGCCGGTAGTCGACAAGAAGTCTCATAGAGTAGAAAGTAAACGCCAGGCAGGCAAACACGGTGGCGACCGATCCGCATTTCCGACCTCCGACTTCCGACCCGTCACATGCTTACCGTCTCGATCCTCTACAACGAACCCGTCTTGCCGCCGGATCATCCCGATTGGGCCTCGGAGGCGGGCGTATTGGAAGCGGTCGAAGCCGTTGAAGCGGCGCTCGGCAAACGGGGACATCGCGTGCAGCGGTTGCCGGTGGCCGATTCGCCGGCGGCTCTGGCGACAGCCTTGCAACGGACGCCGTGCGACGTGATCGTCAATCTGTGTGAAGGCCTGCAAGGCACAGGCGCCGGCGAATCGCAGGTGGCCGGTATGCTGGAACTGTGCGGCGCGCCGCATACCGGGGCGGGCTCCGAGTGCCTGGCGCTGGTCCGCGACAAGGCCGTGACCAAATGGCTGCTGCTGGGCGCCGGTCTTCCGACGGCCGCATTCCAGCGGATCGGAGATGAACCTTTGCCGCTCCCAGCGCTGGCACGGCTGCTCGACGCCGGTCCGGTGATCGTCAAGCCGGCCCGGGAAGACGCCAGCCTGGGCATCGGCCCGGCCAGCGTCGTGACGCAAATGTCTGCGCTGGAGCGTCAGATCGATGAAGTGCGGCAACGTTATGGAGAAGCCTTGGTCGAGCAGTTCATTGCCGGGCGGGAATTCAACGTCGGATTGCTGGCTTTGCCTGAGTTGCAAGCCTTGCCGCTGGCGGAGATCGAGTTCGGCGAGCAAACCAGCCAGCCATGGAAGCTGGTTACTTACGATGCCAAGTGGACGCCTGACAGTCCCGACTACGGCGGCACGCCCGTGCGCTGCCCGGCCGACGCGGCGCCCGAGTTGGCCGCCGAGCTCGCTCGCGTTTCGCTGGCGGCGTTCCGGCTGACCGGCTGCCGCGACTACGCCCGAGTTGACTTGCGCGTCGACGAGCAGGACCGCGTCTTCATTCTGGAGATCAACGCCAATCCCGACATCAGCCCCGGCGCCGGTTTGGCTCGGGCGCTCCGCGTTGGCGGCCTCAGCTATGAGGAATTCGTCGAGCGGCTGGTACAAACCGCCGCTCGCCGCGGCCGCCGCCTTTAGGAAACGGCCCCGGAACGACTATCTCACTCCCACTGCTCACCCAGTGGGAAAACCAACCACGCAGGGCGCCGGCAAGCGATGCGAGGCTGTCCCGTGGCACGAGACTAGTGCTTCGTCAACTCCGATTTGACAGTTGGGTGCCTGGCGGCAGAGCGCAGCGATGCCCCAGCGAACTGGGGCTTCGCCAAGGCTCAGCCACCAGGCACCCCGTCAACTGAGGCTTGATGAGGCACTAGGGGGCAAGCTCGGATCAAGGCGAGAATTCGCCGACCCCACGAGGCGCCGTCCGCCTCGGTGCGGATCGGAGAACAAGAGGGCGAGCTCGCTGGCGACGCTTGTCGACCGAAGGTAGAGGCCCCATCCCGTTTGTGGCGGGATGATTTTTCGGTTTTGGGAACTCTCGACTTGTGCGGGGCGTCCCACCAAGGTATCCGTCTGCGTCTCGCCCCCAGTCTCAACCGAAGCGAGGATCGTCCTATGCGACCCATGCTGCTGTTGCCGTTGTGTGTTCTCTGCTCCGTGGCCGTTGCCGGCGACGACGACGAGACGCTTCGGTTCTATTTGTCGAAGTCGGACGTGGCGGCGCTCGGCGAGTTCACGAGCGAGCCGATCGGAGAGAGTTCTGAACAGGGAGTCGTGCGTTACCAGGCAGACTTCAAGCTCGTTCGCTTGATCAAGGGAGAAAAGGCGGGCGAACGCGCCGCCGGCGGCACGATCCGCGTGAATTGCGTGCGATTTGATCTGTCTCCCGAGGAGCGACCGGCGCAACTTAAACAAGGCGGGAAAGCGATCTTATTCTTGAGACGCGTCTCGAATGGCCCTGGGCGGAAGCCGCTTCCGTCGTACGTTACGGTCGATCCATGGTTTGCCATCCAGCCGCCGCAAGCGGCGATGGCCGATGCTTTGGCTCGACTAACGGATCCATCGTTTCCAGGCGGCTCGACCCAACAGGCCCGAGCTGTAAAGCCGAAGTCCGCTCGGAGCGTCCCAACGAGCTTAGAAGGAGAGTGGCGGCTGCTGCTGCCGGCCGGTTTTGAACATCACGTGCAACTCAACGCGGCCGAAGATCAACGCTATCGGCTGGAGCCGTCGGGTTTGAATTTCGGCGGACTCTATGAGGTCCAAACGGACCGTCTTATCGGCTCGACGCCAAAAAAGCCCGACTGCGGACGTTTTGCCTGGAAGATTCAAAGTCCCTACTTGCTGACGCTTGTGGAACAGCCTCGCGGGACCGGTTCCGACTATTCCGGCGCGGTGTTGTTTCGGCCCTCGCCGCAGGGTTTGATCAAAATTGGTGAATGAGGAGAGGCGCCTCCTTTGCCATAAGCATGGCCTTCCAGCAAACCGACATCGTTTGCTCTGATCGCTCTCCTGTCGCCCCTATCGGGGCTGGCCCTTGGATTGCGGCTCGAATATTCCAGGGGCTTACGCCGCCTGGCTACAGCCTTCGTCCCTACGGGACTGATCAATGGGCAATCCGCCGACGCCAATCTTTGCTGCCTCACCCAAGCGTTCGCAAGCCTCGCTACGGCGCCTCAGGTCGTGACGGCGATGTTGTCGCGGTGGATGACTTCTTGGTACGGGCAGTGGCCGAGCGCGGCGGCGATGGCCTCGGTCTTCAAGCCCTTGATCCTGAGCACGTCGGCGGAGCCGTAGTTGGTCAGGCCGCGGGCGAACTCAATGCCGCCGGCGTCGCGCAGCGAAACGACGTCGCCCTTGTTGAAATTGCCGGAGGCGTCGAGCACGCCGATCGCCAGCAGGCTGCGGCCCTGCTTCTCGATCGCCTGGCGGGCGCCGGCGTCGAGCACCAGATGGCCGCGGGGCTGCACCGTGAAGCCGATCCAGCGTTTCCAGGGGTAATCGACTGCCCCTGGGCCGACAACCAGCGTGCCGACCGTTTCGCCGGCGAGGATCCGCCGCAGCGTGCCGGGCGTGCGGCCGCTGGCGATGATCACGTTCTCGCCGGCCATCGTGGCGATCGCGCGCGGCTGCCAGCTTGCTGGCCATGCCCCCTTTGCTCAGCCCGGTCAGCTTGTCGCGGACCAGAGCGAAGATCGACTCGTCCAGTTCGGTGACCGTGGGGATCGACCTGGACGCCGGCGCTCGCGGGTCGCCGTCGTAGAGCCCTCGACGTCGGAGAGCAGGACCAGCAGCGGAGCGCGGATCAGATTGGTCACCATGGCCGCCAGGCGGTCGTTGTCGCCGAAGGTGGTCTGCAACTCGTCGACGCTGACCGTGTCGTTTTCGTTGATGATCGGCACGGCGCCGTATTCGAGCAGGGTGAGGATCGTGTTGCGGACGTTCGAGATAGCGCGTGCGGTCGTCGAGGTCGTCGGCGGTCAGCAGCATTTGGGCGGCGTGGCGCCGTGATGCTCGGAGCGCGCGGTCGTAGGCTTCGACCAGCGGCTCTGGCCGACGGCGCCACGGCCTGCAGCTGGGCCAGGTCCCGCGGCCGCTGTCAGGCCGAGCAGACCCATGCCGGCCCCGACGGCCCCTGCTGACCAGCACCACCTTGCGGCCCGCTCCAGAATCTGGTGCAGTTCCTCGGCCAGCGCGGCGATTCGCTGTTCGTTGAGCGGCCGTCGGGGGGTCAGCACGCGGGTGCCGACTTTGACGACGATGGTCTCGGCCGCCGTGGCGATTTCCTGGCGCAATAGATCGGTCATTGCTCTCGTTTTATCCCCGCGCATGGGAGGGTTGGCTGCCTGCGAAGCCCGGCAGCGCCGCGCTCGGTTGACGAGTGGTCGCCTTGGCAGTCTCTTGCCTGATCGGCGCCAGCCGCCTGATCGCTCTAACCGCCGCTCTAAGATACCTTTAGCCGATCGGCTCTCACAAGCGGGCCGAAGCGAAAGTCATTTGGGGCCGGCGAGTTGTTAAGATTATGTTCGCCTTCTACAATGCATTGCGAGAGTTCGGACGACGCATGCTGCCGCCTCAGGCAGCCACTTGGAAAAGCGTAGGCGACGGAAGCGGCGAACTGCTCCCCCTCTTTCAGCAGCGGCACGCAGGTCAAATCAAACGCGATGAGCGAACTCCATCACGAGTGCGGCGTCGCGGCGATCTATCACCTGCCCGGGCAGCGGCGTCAGCCCGCTTTGCCCCGAGCAGGGGCCGGACGAAGTCTCGCGGCTGATGCCGCGGATGCTGCTGGACATCCAGAACCGGGGCCAGCTTTCGGCCGGGTATGACCACGCTACAATCCGCGAACGCAAGCAGCTCATCGACACCTACAAGGAGTTGGGCGGCGTCAGCGAGGTGTTCCGGCTCAGCCACCGCGGCAAGTCCGAAAGCCTGATGAACGAATACGCCGGCCGGGCGGCGATCGGCCACGTCCGCTATGCCACCTGCGGCGAGGAAGACCGCAGCTACGCCCAGCCGTTCGAGCGGCACCACCTCAAAAGCACAAGTGGTTCAGCTTCGGCTTCAACGGCCAGTTGGCCAACTACCACGAACTGCGCAGCGAGCTGCTGGCCGACGGCGACAACCACCTGGCCCGCGAGACCGACACCGAAATCATCATGCACGAGATCAGCCGCGAGCTGTCGGGCGACCGCCGGCCGACGCTGATCGAGGTGATGCGCAACGTCGCCGCGCAGTTTCGACGGGGCCTACAGCCTGGTGTTCCTGAACTGCGCTGGGCGATATGCTGGTGGCCCGCGATCCGCTGGGCATCAAGCCGCTGTGCTACGCCATCGAAGGCCCGCTGTTCGCCGCGGCCAGCGAGAGCGTGGCGCTGCTGAACCTGGGCTTTGCGGCCGAGAGCATCAAGTCGCTGCTGCCCGGCCAGGCGATCACGATCTTCGACGGCGAGTTGGACAGTCGAGCGATTCGCCGACAGCCCGCGGCAGGCGCACTGCTTCTTCGAGTGGATCTACTTCGCCAACGTGGCCAGCACGCTGGACGGCCGCAGCGTCTACCTTTCCCGCAAGGCGCTGGGCGAAGAGCTGGCGCGGCTGGAAACGGCGCCGATTGACGAAGACACGATCGTGGTGCCGGTGCCCGACACCAGCAAGGCGGCGGCCGACGCCATGGCCTACCAGCTGGACGTCCCCTGCGTGGAAGGCCTGATCCGCAACCGCTACACCGGGCCGCACCTTCATCGAAGGCTGCGACAACCGCAAGCGGAAGGCGCGAAAGCGAAGTACACGCCGCTGCGCGAAGTGCTGGAAGGCAAGCGCGTGCTGCTGGTCGAAGACTCGATCGTCCGCTCGCACCACCATGAAAGTCCTGCTGGACCGCATTCGCGACGCGGGCCGGGCCCGCGAGATTCACGTCCGCGTGGCCTGCCCGCCGATCATCGCCCCCTGCTTCTACGGCATCGACATGTCGACGATCGACGAGCTGTTCGCTCCCCGGTTCTTGGACCACGGACGGCTGACCGAAGACGGCCAGGCGAAAATGGCCGAGCAACTGGGCGCCGATTCGCTGCCGCTACCTGCCGGTGGAGTCGATCGCCCGGGCGATCGGGCTCGACACCGATCAGTTCTGCCAGGCCTGCATTACCGGCGATTACCCGACGCCCTGCGGCCAGGAGCTGTATCAGATCGCCGTGCAGAACGCTCGCAGCAACATCACGGAGCGGACCTACGAGACGCCGCTGGGCGTCGTGCCGAGCTGATCGATCCGGCGCCGAGCGGCCTGAGAATCGGCGCCTGCAAGCAGCGCCCGGCGTGGCGTGTCGCCCGCGACCTGGTGCATTGCCAACGCTTCCGCGGAACGCCGTAGAGGGCGTCCCGGGAGCGATTCTCTCATCTCGATGGACCGCTGGCAGGTTTCTATTCGCCAGCCGGGAGTTCGCTGCCGCCTTCTGCATTTTTTGTGCAAGGCGGATCTCGCGGTACAATGGCGCCGCCTTGCCCTATGCGGCCGCTGCCGCCGCTCGCTACTCCGGCCCCCCTTGAGCGACATTTGCCATGAGTTCGCCCCCCGCCGATCAGCCAAAGAACACTGACTCCACAACCCATGAACCGACGATCCAGCAACTGTTCGACCTGACGGGCAAAACCGCGTTGGTGTCGGGCGCCACCGGCTATTTGGGTTCGGCGCTGAGCTGTGCCCTGGCCGAAGCGGGCGCCAGCGTGGTGGTCAGCAGCCGCGATCGCCAGCGAGGCCAGGCTGCGGCCGACCGGCTGCCGGGCCCGCAGCCGCACTACGCCGTCGAGCTCGATCAGATGGACCAGGCGTCGCTCGAGCGCGGTTGGAACGCGGCGCTGGCCGCCGCCGGGAAGATAGACATTCTAATCAACAATGGTCACGAAGGCTTGGGCGCCGACTGGACGACCGTCACGCCCGACGAATTCAACCGGCAGTTGACTAACGCCACAGGGTATTTCGTTCTCGCCCGACTGCTGCGGCAGCACGCAATCGATCGCGGCGCCCAAGCCAGCGTGATCATGATCGGCTCGATGTACGGCGTGGTCGGCTCGTATCCTGAGGCGTACGAAGGCGTCTGCGCCGCCAGCCCCGTGGCCTACCACGCGCTCAAAGGGGGCGTTATTCACATGACGCGGCATCTGGCCGTCTATTGGGCCGGCGACGGCGTGCGCGTCAACTGCCTTAGCCCCGGCCCCTTTCCGCCGGAACGAATCGACAAACGGCTCGTCGAGCGGTTGTGCGCAAAGAGCCCCATGAAGCGGATGGGACGCCCCTCGGAACTCAAAGGCGCCGTCGTGTTCCTGGCCAGCGACGCCAGCAGCTACGTGACTGGCCAGAACTTGCTGGTCGACGGCGGCTGGACGGCGTGGTGAGGGGAAAGGGAGGAGTGAGGAGAGAGGAGTAGAGAAAGCGGGCAGTACGTCCACAGTGATAATCACCCCACTTCCTGTTCCCATTTTTTTGCCCCTCATTTTTTTGCCACCCTTGTCCGAACCGCTTGAAGGCGGCATTTTCATCGTTCACGGCGCCGCGGGTGACATGCCAACTCGCGAGAATCCCGAAGGATCTCCTGGCAACTTGAATCTCTGAAACCTCGCTGAATTGTCACAAACATTTTCCAATGCTGATTGACACACCTAACGCAACTCGAAACCAACGAATAGGCGATTGTTCATGAAACTCTCCGGTAAGAAGGCGCTCGTAACGGGCGCGGCTCGAGGCATCGGACGCGGTTGTGCGCTGGAGTTGGCGAGGGCTGGCGCCGACGTGGCAATCAACGATCGGCAGCGGAGCGCGGAGGCCGAAGAAACGGTTGCGGAGATCCGCTCGCTCGGCCGCGAGGCGCACGTCGTGGCGGGCGACGTCTTCGCGCGGCCTTCGTGTGAAGAGGTCGTGGCGGCGGCGATCGCGGCGCTGGGCGGATCGATATCTTCGTCAGCAATCCGGCGTACTCGTACCGCTCGCCTTTTCTGGAATTCGATCCGCAGAAGTTTGAACAGGTGTTGCAAGGCACGCTGTTCGGCGGCTTTCACATGAGCCAGTTGGTCGCCCGGCACATGGTCCAGCGCGGCGGCGGCGGCAAGATCGTGTTCATCTCCAGCGTTCACAACCGGATCCCCTTCGCTCGTAGCGTGGCTTACAACGCCGGCAAGAGCGGGCTGGTGAACATGGCCTTCACCATTGCCAACGAACTGCTGCCGCACCGGATCAACGTCAACGTGATCGAGCCCGGTTGGATCGACACGCCCGGCGAGCACGAAGCCTTCGGCGACGCCGCCATTCGCGACGCCGCCCCTCAACTCCCCTGGGGCCGACTCGGCACAACGGCCGACATCGGCAAAGCCGCCACATTTCTCTGCTCTGACGAGGCGGACTATATCACCGGAACTTCGTTGCTGGTCGACGGCGGGCTGTGGATGCGCGGAGCCGCTGAATAAATGAACCACTCCACTCCCAAACACTCCGTCTCCCGCTCCATGCAACTTTATTCCCGTGCGCTGGAACTGATTCCGGGCGGGACGCAATTGATCAGCCGGCGACCGACGCGGTTCGCCTGCGGCGTGTCGCCGGTTTATGCCGCAAAAAGCGAAAGGCGCCCGCTTCTGGGATGTGGACGGCAATGAATACATTGACTGGGTCAGCGGCATCGGCGCGATCATCCTGGGCTATGCCGACCCGGTCGTCGATGAAGCGGTCTGCGAGCAGATCCGGCACGGTTTGAACTACTCGATCAATCACGAGTTGGAGATCGAACTGGCCGAAGAGCTGGTCCGCACGATCCCTTCGGCCGAGATGGTCCGTTACGCCAAATGCGGCGGCGAAGCCTGCGCGATTGCCGTTCGCATCGCCCGCGGCGCTGACGGGCCGAGACAAGGTGCTGTTCTGCGGCTACCACGGCTGGCACGATTGGTACCTGGCGGCCAACCTGTCGGCCGAGGCGAACCTGAACGAGCATTTGTTCTCGGGCGATCGAACCGATCGGCGTGCCGCGAGCGCTGGCGGGCACGGCCATCCCATTTCCTTATGGCGACCTGGCCGCGCTGGGCCAGTTGCTGGACGACCACCGGGGCGAAGTGGCGGCGGTGATCATGGAGCCGCTGCGCAGCCAGGAGCCGCCGGAAGGCTATCTGGCCGCGGTCGGCAAGCTGGTCCGCGAGCATGACGCCGTCTTCATCTTTGACGAAGTCAGCACGGGTTTTCGGCTTTCGACCGGCGGCGTGCAGCCGGCTGGGCGTGACGCCCGACATGGCGGTGTTCGCCAAGTCGCATTTCCAATGGCTATCCGATGGGCGCCGTCGTGGGCAAGCGGGAGGTGATGGACCCGGCCGAGCGGATGTTCATTTCCAGCACTTATTGGAGCGATGTGATCGGGCTGCGCGCGGCGCTGACCACGCTGCGAGAGCTCCGCCGCCGTGACGTGCCGGCCGCCATCCAACGCTTTGGCGATGAGTTGAAACGGCGGCTGAACGACGCTGCCAGCGGCTCAGGCCTGGCCGTTGAATGCCAAGGAATCAACGTGCATCCGGGGCTGAAATTCCAGTGCGATAACCGCGAGACAGAGCAGTTGCTTGCGACGCTCTATATTCAGGAAATGGCGAAACGCGGTTGCCACGGTTACCCTGCTTTCTACTTGAATGCGGCCCAAGGCGCGGCCGAGCTGGATCAAACCGCCGCCGCGGCGAGAGAAACTTTTACCTTGCTCGCCGAGGCCCAAGCCGAAGGCCGCCTGCAGGAATTGCTGGAGTGCGAGTTGCGGCAAGAATCGTTTCGCCGCCTGGTGCGATGAGACGAAATCCCTCATTTTTCACAGTCCAGGCGAGGACTGGCTGGTTTGACGGCAAGCCAGCCCTGTGGGGACAATGTGTTTGCGCACCTCGCGGAAACGAGCTGTTCCGTCTGCTGCCGCCAAGCCGCACGCGCGGGCTTGCGCTAAGACTTTGCGAAACCAATCGAGGGGGGACGACATGGCACTCGCAAGACGGCGTTTGCTCGTGTCCAGGATCGGTAAACCTCGTAATTTGTCGCGTCGGCTTCAGCGCGAGCTGCCGCCGCGATCCAAACTCCAGAGCGCCCGACCCGTTGCTCGCGCTAAGACTTGCTAAGGTTTTGCGCACCTGACAGAGGGGGTAAACAAAAAACTGAGCCGCCAACGACAGAAGCCGCAAATAGAAGGTGTGTTTCGATATGGCGCATGTACGACCCCATCGAGCTCGTCTCGATGGTGAAGGAGATGGCTAACTAGACGGCGCTTGCGAGGCATGCTTCTTCGACCCCATCCAGCTCGCCTGGATGGTGAAGGAGTTAGCGGTGTTCCGCACGGCCTGGTCGTCTTCTTCACCATCCAGACGAGCTGGATGGGGCCTTTCTCCTCGGGTCTAAAAGCGTGGCCAGCTAGTTCGCCATCTTGTTCACCGATCCGCACAAGGCGGATGGGGTCTCTTGAATTAAGCATAAGTCTCGCCTAGTTCCAGCCTTACTCCTAATCTCGTGCCATTAGAGACAGGCCCGCCGGTGGCGGAGCGGAACAAAAACTGGCACAAAAGCGAAGGCCATCCGAGGTGCAAAATTCGCGAGTTCTTAGCAGCCCAGGCAAAAATTGGGCTGCGCAAAATCGCGTTCATCTTGCGCAGCCCTACGTGGCCGAAGCTGCATTCACAAATTGAAACTGAACGCGTTACTTCGAGGATGTCTGTATGCGGCCTGAATTGCTCGAGTTCATGCGACATGCCAAGGGAGCGCAGCGGATGCCGATTGTTCTGGCGCGTGTTCGCGCCCTGATACTTTCAACTGCTCCGTGTAGGCGGTAACCTGTAAGCCAGAACCTCGCGGGGCCGCCTCCACCGTACGCCTTGAGGACCTTCCGCTTGCCCGCCTCATTGTTCGCCGTTGCTTCGCCTCACGATGGATTTGCTCTGATCGATTGGGCCGCAGTGGCGCTCTACGCGCTTGCCGCGGCGGCCATTGCCTGGGCGTGCTCGCGCAAGCAGGGCACCACCGAAGAGTTCTTCCTCGGCGGCCGCAACATGCCCTGGTTCGCCGTCGGGCTGAGCATCATGGCCACGCTGATGTCGACCATCAGCTACCTGGCCGTGCCGGGCGAGATGATCCAGCACGGCATCGGCATGTTCGCCGGCCAGATGGCCGTTCCCCTGGCCATGGCGGTGGTGCTTTGCCTGTGGGTGCCGTTCTTCATGCGGCTGCGGTTGACCAGCGTCTACGAATACCTCGAGCAGCGATTTGGCCCAGCGCCCGGCTGCTGGCGGCGACGCTGTTTATTCTCCTGCGGCTCGGCTGGCTGGGCGTGATCATCTACACCTGCAGCATGGCCGTCGACAAGATGGTGCAGATCGAGCCGTTTGCACTGCCGGGCGTCGCCTGGGGGGGCGAAGCCGTCAAAGTGCAACCGCTCTATCTCTGGATCGCCCTGATCGGCGTCTTCACCACGGCCTACACCAGCGTGGGCGGGATCCGCGCGGTAATTTGGACCGACGTCATGCAGTCGGTGATCATGTTCGGCGGCGTTATCGTTACGATCAGCTACGTCTGGCTCTCAACGGGCGACGGACCTTTGCAGTGGTGGGCGATCGCAGGCGACGCCAATAGCCGTCGCACCAGTCCGGCCGTGTTCAGCTTCGACGTGTCCGTGCGGGTTACCATCCTGACCGCCATGATGCATACCTTCTTCTGGATCGTCTGCACCCACGGCTCCGATCAGATGGTGGTGCAGCGATATTTCTCCACCACGTCGTTGAAGGCGGCGCTGCGCAGCTACCTGATCAGCGCCTTCAGCGACATCACCGTCGCCATACTGCTGGCGACGAGCGGGCTGGCGCTGTTCGCCTTCTATCATCAGCATCCCACGTTTCTCTCGGCCGATATCGCCGCCGCCGGATCCGCCGACAAATGGTTCCCCTATTTCATCGCGCACCAGTTGCCGAGAGGCCTGGGCGGTTTGATCCTGGCGGCGCTGTTCGCCGCGGGCATGTCCAGCGTTTCGTCGGGCATCAATTCGATCAGCGCCGTGGGAGTGACCGATATCGTCTCGCGTTTCTCCGCCAACAAGAGTCTCGACGCGACCGCCGTGTCCCGGGCGCGGTGGTTATCGCTGGTCATCGGCGTGCTGGTGACCGTGCTGGCGACGGGCTTCGCGCGGCTGGCCGAGAAGCCGACGCCCGCTCAGTTTCACCACGAAGAAGAAGTTATTCTGGAACAGTCGGGTCAGATTGCCGAGGAACAAGACGCGGCCGAGGCGGAAGGATCCCCGCCGGTCGCCGCGCACGCGCAGAACATCATGGAATTGATGGCCAAGGGCTTCAATATGTTCCTCGGTCCGCTGGCCGGGTTGTTCTTCATTGGCATGTTTCTGCCGCGCTCGACGAGCCGTTCGGCCATTACGGCCGTGTTCTGCGGCCTGGCCGTGTCGATTATATGGAACTATTGGAAAGAGTTGGGGCTGAATTACGCCTTGAAAGGGGTGGTCGCCGACGGTCCGGCTCAGTTTTTCGGCATCGATAAGCTGCTGGGCCCTAACGGCGCCGTTCCCACCTTCACGCTGGCCATCTCGCTGCCTTGTGCCGTCACCGTTTCGCTCGGCGCCGTTTTGGGGCTGCTCATCGAACGCGGCGGCGAGCACTCGGGCTCGCGATGGACCTGGTATGCCGTCATGCGCCGCCCCGTCTCGCAAACAACGGAATCGGCGGAATAACTTCATCTTTTCTTGCAGGCGCTAACAGCCATGTCTTGTGACCAGCACGCCTTCGACCAATACAAGGCAACGTACGATCGCGACGGCTTCATTGTGGTGCGGCAGTTGCTCGGCGCCGGCGAGTTCGCCTCGCTGTGTGAGCATCTCGACCGCTTCATTCGCGAAGTCGTGCCAACCTTGCCCGATAGCCACGCGTTTTACGACGACCGCTCGCGCGGCGAGACGCTCAAGCAGATGCAGCACATGGGCGTCGATTCCTTTATGCGGGACTATGTTCGGCATCCGGCCTGGAAGGGGTTGGCCGAAGCGCTCGTCGGCGAAGAGGCCAACGCCCAAGAGCCGGAATGGTTCAACAAGCCGCCCGGCACGCTGCACGTCACGCCGCCGCATCAGGACAATTACTATTTCAACCTGAAGCCGGCCAATGTCGTGACGATCTGGATGGCGCTCGACGACGTTGACGACGAGAACGGATGTCTACGCTATGTGCCCGGCTCGCACCTGCGAGGCGTACGCCCCCACGAGGCCTCAAGCGTGCTCGGGTTCTCGCAAGGCATTTCGAATTTTGGCCCGGAGGATGAAGCCCGCGAAGTCCGCATCCACCTGGCGCCGGGCGACGTCGTCGCACATCACGGCAATACGATTCACCGGGCCGATGCCAACCGTTCGCCCACGCGCAACCGCCGGGCCTTTGCTATGGTCTACCGCGGCATTAGTTGCCAGCGCGACGAACAGGCCTTCGCCCGTTACGAACAAGCGCGTAAGGCGCAGCACGAAGCGCTCGGTTTGGCGACGTAAGCGCCGGCCGTTGCCAGTTTGATTGCATTGCCCAGACGGCCCCGGTAAGGTGGAACCCGCCCTACCTTCAGGAGAACTGCTGCATGAAGAAACTTCCTGCCCCACATTGCTCTTGGTCTCGAACTTACGCAGGGAGCAGGGGCGTACTTGCTGCATTGGCCTTGTGCCTGGCGATCTCGCCGGCGCAGGCGGGCGATTGGGCGCAGTTCCGCGGCCCAAACGCCAGCGGCATTGCGTCGGATAGCGGGCCGTTGCCTGCCGAGTTCTCGTTTGAACACAACGTCCGTTGGTCCGTGCCGTTGGGCGACGGCATCGCGTCGCCGATTATCGTCGGCGACCGCGTGTTCGTGACGGCGATGAGCGGACCCGAGACGTTCGCCGTGTACGGCATCGACTTCGACAGCGGCAAGATCCTGTGGCAGACCGAACTGCCGACCGGCACGCTGCCGCCGATCACGCAGCCCAACAGCCACGCCTCTTCGACGCCGGCCAGCGACGGCCAGCGCGTGTACGTTTATGTCAGCACCTTGGGCCTGCTAGCCTTCGACGCCGCCGACGGCCATGAGGTTTGGCGGTACAAGCTGCCGCTGCCGGCCTATTTGATGGACTGGGGCGCCGCGGTCAGCCCGATCGTGTACAAGGACCTGGTGATTTTCGACCAGGACGACGATCTTAATCCGTATCTGCTGGCCGTCGACGCCAAGACGGGCGCCAAGCGCTGGAAAACGCCCCGGCCTGAAATGCTGGCCGGCTATTCCGTGCCCGTCTTGTGCGAGGCGGGCGGACGCACCGACCTGGTAGTGGCCGGCAGCGGCAAGCTCAAGGGCTACGATCCGGCCACCGGCAAGGAACTGTGGACCTGCAACACGCTGCTGCGCACGATCATGACCACGCCGGTGGTTCACGACGGCGTGATCTATATCTCGGTGCAGAGCTACGGCGATACCGACCGCGTGCTCAAGTTCGCGTTACTGGAATGGAAAGACACCAACCAGGACGGCAAGCTGACCAAGGCGGAACTGCCGCGGGAGTTCGAAGAGCGGTTCGACAAGGCCGACGTCAATCGCGACGGTTTCCTGGCGGGCGAAGAACTCGACACGGCGTTTCAGTCGCCGTCGAACATGACGGGCGGCGGCAGCATCGTACAGGCCATCCAAGGGGGCGGCTCGGGCGACGTGACCGAGACCCACGTGCTGTGGAACCTGCAAAAAAGCAAGGCGCCGTCGAACATGAGTTCGCCGCTACTGACCAACGGCCGATTGTTCCTGGTCAAGCGCGGCGGGCTGTCGGCCTGCTTCGACGGCAAGACGGGCGAAACGATCTGGGAGCGGAAGCGGATCAAGAACCTGGGCGAATATTACGCCTCTCCGGTGGCCGCCGACGGCAAGATCTTCGCGATCAACGACGCGGGGATCATGGTCGTGCTGGCCGACGCGCCGGAAGTGAAGGTGCTTTCGAAGAACGACATGGGCGCCACCTGCCTGGCGACTCCTGCCATCGCTCGCGGTTCGATCTTCGTCCGCACGCGCGAGAAACTATTTCGGATTGCGGAGGAGAAGTAAGCGGGAGGCTTGCAGTCGATACCAACCCGACGCGTCAGCGAGGGAAGTCCTGTACAAGCTTTTTCGAGCCGGCTTCAGCCGGGCTTCTCGGCAATCTCGAACATCACCAAGCCCGGCTAAAGCCGGCTGAGTAAGAATGGGTATAGGTAGCTAGCTAACCACCAGCTAAAGCTGGCGGCAGACAAGAAAGAACCACAATCAATGGCTGCAACTAAGCTGGCAATGATGCAACGACGCTCCGGTTTTTTCCTTCCTTGCACCGCTGCCTTCCTCTTGGCGTGGCTGGGTTGTTGCTGCGCGGCGTCTGCCGGCCCGCACGTCGACATTGTCGTCGGCCCCCAGGCGCCGAAGCTGGAACGCTTCGCTGCGGAAGAGCTGGCCGCGCAACTGACCAGACTGTATGAAGCAGAAGCAGCCGTCGTCGATCAGGCGCCCGCCGGCGATGCGCCGCTGATTTTGATCGGCAGCCCAACGACCAATCCGGCCGTCAAACGCGCGGCGAGCGCAAACTGGCCGAAACTCAGCGAGCAAGGTCATCTGCTGCGCAGCATCAAACTGAACGGTCGCGACGTCTTGGTCGTCGGCGGCGGCAGTCCGCAGGCCAGCCTATGGGCCGCGTATGAATTAGGCCATCGCCTGGGCATTCGCTACCTCCTCTCCGGCGACGTTTACCCTGCCGAGCCGGGCGAGTTGAAGCTTGCGGGTTATGAGCTCGTGCTCGAACCGGCGCTTAAAGACCGCACCTGGGTCGGCATGAGCGCCGAACCGATCGGCATGTCGGCGTGGGGCCTGGATGATCAGAAACGCCTGCTCGGCCAACTAGCCAAGCTCAAGTTCAATCGCGTGGTGTTGCGATTCGAGCCTTGGCAGCCGTTCGTCGATTTCGAGTGCCATGGCGTTCGTAAAAGCAAGTCGTTACTTTGGCCACATTCAATTCGAATTAGCAGCGACACGCCCGGCCGCTCCGCATTCCACGGCGTCAACGAATTCTTGAATCCCGATTTCGCGGGCGCGACGGATCATGAAACTATGACGAAGGCCGGCGTCGCGTTGGCGCGAGGTCTCTTGCAACGCGCGCGAACTGGGCATGGCAACAGGCATCGAGATCGCTCCGTTCGCGTTTCCGAACGAGTTTGCCGAAACATTCCCGTCAGAATCGCGTCTTGTACCGAATCTCACGAGCGTTGCGAGACTGAAACAAGCAGGACAGTTCTCCGGCGACGCGGCGACGAGAGAACTCGTCAGCGCGAACTGAAAGCGTACCTGAAAACGTATCCTGAAATTGAGGCCGTTTACCTGGAGCCGACGAGGATTGCACTTAGGCATTCTGACTGGCTGGCCGACGCCGCCGCGTTCCTTGAAGCAAGCGACGGTTGGCTCGATGGGGCGGAGGAGCAAAACGTCGAACGTCTTTTGTCGGGGCGCATCTCCGCAAAGTGCGGAAACGCTGGGCACGCGGCACGTGGCCGGAGCAGTTATACGGCTGTCGGAAAACGTACACCAAACCGCCCGTCGGCTCCATACGTTGGAGCGCCGCGCAAAACGCGACGTACCGGCAATCGTTGCTGCTGCCTCTGATCGGCGAGCACCCGAGAATGTTGCCGCAAGGCTGCTTGGATGCACTTCACGCCACGCTGAAGCGCCTGCACGCGCTTGGCTGGTCCGGCTTTGCCGTTGAGTGCGGCACGCCAGGCGACCTCGACCCTTACGTATTCTACTTGTCCCGAGCTTCTTTCGATGCCAATCTGACGCCCGACGCCGTTTGCAAAGATCTCGGTCGCGCCGATCTGCGGTCCGGCCACCGCCGAGCGGCTGTTATTGGGCTTTCGCGCAGTCGAGAAGGCTTCGTCGCTGGCCGACAAACACGATCCCCTCTTTAGTGCGCCGTATAGCAGCACCGTGATGAAGCACTACTACAAGCCCCAGGCAAAGGCGCCCGAGTGGTGGAAGGAGGTCAAAGAAGGCTATCTCACTGACTTGACCGAATCGTTGCGGGCCAAAGACCGTTCGCTGTTGCCGGGCCGCCCTTGGCTTCGCTACCTGGGCAAGCGCATGGAGTTCGCCTACGAGTACATGAACTGCATTGAGCACGCACAAGCGGCCGGCCAGGCCCGCGATGCGGGCGACTCCGAAGCACAGCTCGAGCATCTCGAAGCGGCCGTCGAAGCGATGTATAACAGTTTGCGCCCCCTGGGCGAAGTCGCCGAGGATCAAAGCGACCGGGGCGTGATCGCCGTGTTGGCCGAATATGGCTATCGGCCTCTGGTAAAAGAACTCGAGAAGGCGGAAGATGCGGCGGAGTGATGAAAGGCATCAGGTTTCGGGCGTGAAAAAGGGGACAGGTGTGAAAAAGGGGACATTCTACTTTTTCATGAAACCGAACCTCGCCATATCTCCGTGCCTGAAAAAGTAGAATGTCCCCTTTTTTCACGAGGCAGACGGAGCAGTGGTTCAATTCGTCCTGACGCCTGATACCTGACGCCCGACGCCTTTCACTGCAGCTAAATCCAAGATAAAGCTTAGAAACCATGTCCGAATCCCTCGTCTTTCTCAACGGCCAGATGATCCCCGCCTTGCAGGCGGGACTGGCGGTGTTCGATATGGGCGTCGTGCTGGGCGCGACGGTCACGGAAATGACCCGCACCTTCCGCCGGCAGCCGTTCCGCCTGGACGATCATCTCGACCGGCTGTTCCGCTCGCTGCGCTACGTGCGGTTCAATCTTGATATCACGCGAGATCAACTTGCCGCGGCCTCGCGCCAGTTGATCGAACACAACGCGGCGCTGCTGCCCGAAGGCGGCGAACTGGGTCTGATCCATTTCGTCACCGCGGGCGAGATCGCCATGTACGCCGTCAGCAGCGGCCGCGAGGCCCGCAGAACGGCCACGGTCTGCGCTCATACCTTCCCGCTGGCCTGGGATTTGTGGGCGAAGAAGATGCAAGCAGGAACGCACGTGGTCACGCCTTCCATCCGCCACGTGCCGCCGCAATGCTTTGATCCGAAGATGAAGTACCGCAGCCGCATGCACTACTATCTGGCCGACCAGGAAGCGCACCTGGTCGATCCCGACGCGGCCGCCTTGTTGCTCGATCTTGAAGGCAACGTGACCGAGTCGAGCGGCGCCAACTTCCTGATGGTCGAAGGGGGCAAGATCGTCTCGCCCACCTTGCGCAACACGCTGCCGGGCATCAGCCGCCGGACGGTGATCGAACTGGCCGAGCGGCTTGGCATCGACTTTGTCGAGCGAGACTTCCAGGTCTACAACGTGATCAACGCCGACGAGGCCTTCCTGGCCAGCACGCCGTTCTGCTTGATGCCGGTCACCAAGATCAACGGCTTGCCGATCGGCGACGGCAAGCCGGGCCCCGTCTTCCGCAGGTTGATCGGCGCCTGGAGCGAAAAAGTCGGCATCGATATCGTCCAACAAATCCTCGACGGGGCGACGCCAGCGTGACCCACGAGCCCATCACCCTTCGTTCGCGCAGCCTGGCCGGCGATCAGGACCGGCCGCACCTGCTGATCACCGCGGGCGTGCACGGCGACGAATACGAGCCGATGGAAGCCGTGCGGCGGCTTGTTCAGCCGGTTTTCCGCCGAGCCGCTACGCGGCCGCGTCACGCTCGTGCCGATTGTCAACGAGCCGGCCTTTCGCCTGCGGCAGCGAGCGGCCGAAGACGGACTCGACCTGGCCCGCACCTGCCCCGGGCGAGACGACGGCTCGATCACCGAACGCATCGCGGCGGCGCTCAGCCGGTTGATTCGCTCGGCCGACTATTACATTGACTTGCATACCGGCGGCGCGCTGTTCGACATCTCGCCGCTGGCCGGCTACGTGCTGCACGCCGATCCGGCGGTGCTCGAGCGGCAGCGGCAAATGGCCGAGGCGTTCAATCTGCCGACCTGCTGGGGCACCAGCGGCCGGCTGCCGGGCCGCTCGCTTTCCGTAGCTCGCGACGCCGGCGTGCCCGCCATTTATGCCGAATACGGCGGCGGGGGCGGCATGAATGCGCATGCGATCGCCGCCTACGTGGCAGGCTGCCTGGGCGTGGCACGATGGTTGAACATCATCGACGGTCCGGCCGACGAGTCGCGAATCCAATACGCCGTGGAAGACAACCGCGACCAGAGCGGCCACTTACAGATTCAACACCCGGCGCCGATCGGCGGCATCTTCCAGCCCAAGGTTTCGCTGGGGCAGGCCGTGCGCCGCGGCCAGCCGTTGGGAATTGTCACCGACGCCTGGGGCGAAAGCGCACAAGAGGTTCCGGCGGCCGAAGACGGCATCGTGCTCTTTTTGCGCGTTCCGCCGCCCGTCGCCGCCGGCGATTCGCTGGGCGGAATCTTGCCGATCACCAAACCGGGACGCATCACACACTAGCTTGTGGGATTGCACCAAGGAGAAACAGAGAACACGGAGGAGACAAACGAATTGTGCAAGCCGAGTCTTCAGGTGATGCAGTCTTTCTACAAGGGGATAGGGAGATAATGAGGAGATAGGGGGTGAAGAAGTGGATCGTTTCTTGAACTGCGCAGATGTCATCTCCTGATCTCCTCCGCATCCCCATATCCCCCTTCAAAAGCGCTTGACCGCAAGTCACGGCCAACATCCTCATTCGATCGTTAAAGCAACAATCATTCTTCTCCGTGTCTCCGTGGCTTTTCTACTGAAGCACCCTCGCACGCCCCACTCACATGAAAGAATCCATGCCATCCGCCTTCTCCGGTCTCTGGCCGGCCACGATCACTCCGCTTGATGCCGCGGGCGAGCCGAACCTGCCGGCAGTCGAGCAACTGACGGAATGGTACGTCAGCCAGGGGCTCGACGGGCTGTACGTGGTCGGGTCGACGGGCCAATGGCCGCTGTTGAATCTGGACCAGCGCCGGGCCGTGGCCGAGCGCGTGGTGCGCACGGCGGCCGGCCGGATCAAGACGATGATCCACGTCGGCGCCGTCGCGACGGACGACGCGTGTGCGCTGGCCCGGCATGCGCGGTCGATCGGCGCCGACGCCATCTCCTGCGTGGCGCCGATCTACTACGGCGCCAGCGCCGACGCCACGTTCGAGCACTACCGGCGGATCGGCGAGGCGGGCGAACTGCCGCTGTTCGTCTACCATCTGAGCCAGGTCAATCAGCTCTCGCTCGACGCCCGCGACTACGTCGAGCGGCTGCTCAAGCTGCCGCACATTGCCGGCATGAAAATCACCGATCGCGATCTGTACCAGTTCGGCCTGATCCACGCCTACGCCGGCGAGCGGCTGCAACTGTTTAGCGGCGCCGACGAGCTGCTGTGCCATGCGGTGCTGTGCGGCGCGATCGGCGCGATCGGCACCTTCTATAACGTGTGGGGCCGCGCCTGCCAGCAGGCCCGGCGAGAGTTTGCCGCCGGCTCGGTCGAAACGGGCCGCCGCTTCATGCTCGTCTTCCAGCAGGCAATTCACGAAGTCTTGCGTTCCGCCGGCGCGTGGTCGTTCCTCCGCGGCGCCATGCTGCTGAAGACCGGCGTTGACGTCGGCATGCCCAGGCCTCCCTTAGGCGCCCTCGACGCTCCCTGGCCGGACGACCAACTCGTGCGCGTGGTCCAGATGGTCGACGGCATTTCTCCGGCAACGGCTAACCCGGATTGCGCACCGAAAGGGCAAGGCGAAGCGCAAGCATGGCAGCGGCAATGAGTTGCAGGAAAGCACACTAACCCGAAGCGCGAGCGAGGGCTTTCGGCGCGATCCCCTTGGCACTCCCTCGCTTGCGCTTCGGGTTGGTGTCGTCCTTGCGCAATCCGGGCTAAGGTGAGTCCGTGACATCCGTGGTCCGTTCCTCAATTCGTTGAAGAGAGAAGGCAACCACGGAGCACACGGATCGAGGGTAAATGACGACGGGCCTTACGCGGCCGTGATGTTAGAAGTTGGTAGCTGGCGCGGCGCCGACGCCTGCTTCAAAAATCCCGCGTATATCCTGCGGTCCAGCCGCCGTCGACCGTGAGAATGTGCCCGTTCATATAACTGTTTTCGGGATCGGCCAGGAACAATGCCGCGACGGCGATCTCGTCGACCGTTCCGGGGCGGCCCAGCGGCACGTGATCGAGCATCCGCTGCACCGAGTCGTGGAACGTCCCTTCGTCTCCGTAGAACAACTTGCGGGTTCCTTCGGTCAGCGTCGAGCCGGGAGCGATGCCGTTGACCAGAATGCCGAACGGTCCTAGTTCCAACGCCATGGCCTTGGTCAGGTTGACCACGCCGGCCTTGGCGGCGACGAAAGCGCATTGCAGCCGCAAGGGAACGAGGCCGGCGATCGAAGCGATATTGATAATGCGGCCGGCTCCTTGCTCGCGCATGATGGCGGCGACTGCCTTGCTGACCTCGAACACGCCCGTCAGGTCGACCGACAGCACGCGGTCCCATTCGCTGCGCGGGAACTGATCGATCGTCGTCCGCTCGGCGAGCGTGTTGATGCCGGCGTTGTTGACCAGCACGTCCAAGCGGCCGTGTTCGCGGACGATTTCATCGAGGACCGGTTGGATGTCAGCGGAGGAAGTCACGTCCATCTTTCGTCCGCTGGCATGCGGAGTCGCGGGCGGCGGCTTCCTCGGCGCCGGCGCCGTCGATATCGCCGTAAACTACATAGCTGCCGTTGGCCGCCAGCCGATCGGCAATTGCCTGGCCGATGCCTCGCGCGGCGCCGGTGACCAGGCTCACTTTTCCTGACAGGTCGGATTTCATGGTATCCTCGCGTCCTTTTTTCCCGCAGCTTCGGCCAGGCGCGGCTGATGCCCTTTGGTTGCTCGGAGGAAGCATTGCGGTGGCGAAACGGAATAAAGCCGGCGTTCTTATCCCGCCCCGCACGGCGGACAATGCGCACCCATTCAACCCCGCGCGCATTGCCCGCTCTACGAACAACTCGCCGCCCCGGCCGCCATCGCTACTGCTTCCATTCGAACCGCTGGATGAAGCCTTGCGTGGTCATGAAGTAGACCTCGCCGGTTTCGTCCTCGCCGAAGGACAGCACGGGCAGGATGTTGCCGCCGATCGGCCGGTTGGCCGTCACGAGCTGACGATCAAAATCGTACTGCAAAGCATACAGCTTGCCCGTCACGTAATCGGCGTAGAGATACGCGCCGACCAGCTCGGACAAACGCTTGCCGCGGTAAACGAATCCGCCGGTGATCGACTTGCCGACGTCGTGGTGGTACTCGTAGATCGGCTCGATAATGTCCGCGCATGGCGCTTGCAGCCCGCCGATGCCGAATGGGTGCTTTGCCTCGCGCAGGTTCCAGCCGTAGTTGCCGCCGCGGACAATGATGTCGATCTCCTCCCAAATATCCTGTCCGACGTCGGCCGCCCAGCAGACGCCCGTCTGGCGGTCGAACGACAGCCGCCAGATGTTGCGCACGCCATAGGCCCAAATCTCCCCCTGGGCGCCGGGATAGTTCAAGAACGGATTGTCCTTCGGAACGGCGTAGTTCTTGCCCTCGTCCTTGTGGTCAACGTCGATACGCAGGATCGAGCCCAGCAGCGTCTTCAGGTTCTGGGCATGCCCGAACGGATCGTTCGCCTTGCCGCCGTCGCCCAAGGCGATGTACAGATAGCCGTCGGGGCCGAAAGCGATGGTGCCGCCGTTGTGGTTCCAGAACGGCTGCGGAATCCGCAGGATCTCTTCTTCCGACTTCGGATCGATCCGCTTGCCGTCCTTGCCGAGCTTGAACCGGGAGATGACGGACGTCAGCGGAACTTCCTTCGTCGAATAGTAGACGAACAGCTCGCCGTTCTCCTTGAACTTGGGATGGAAGGCCATGCCCAAAAAGCCTTCCTCGTTCTGCGTGTCCTTGTAGCTCACCTTGTCTTCGAGATCGAAGAACAGCTCGGCCGTCTCGACGCCCTGGTCGTTCGGGAAGACGTACACCTTACCGAGTTCCGTGGCGACGAACACGCGGTTCGAGCCGTCGCCGGCGTGCGTGAGCACGATCGGCCGCACGAAATCGAGCTTCGGGAACGCCCGCGAAGCGGTGATCGGCAACGGGCTTTCGTCGAGCTGCACGGCCGGATAGTCAGCCAGCGTGATCGCGGAGAGGGTGCCGGCCGTCATGTCGGGCACGAGCAACCGCTTGCCGTCGGCGCTCAAGCAGATATCGGCCGCGGCCTTGAAGGCGTCGGACAGCAGCGTGGGCGAATGGCTTTCTTTGTCGATGACGGAAACCTGGCCCGTCGACCACTGGCTCACGTAGATTTTGCCGTGCTTGTCGCGCGCCAGTCCGTCGCCGCCGAGAAAGCCGGTCACGTAGCGTTGCAGCTTGCCGTCGTCGAGATTGACGCGGCTCAACTCGCCGGAGACGAAGTCAAGCATCAGCACGTGGCCGGCGTCGTCAACCAGCAGCCCGTTCGGGCCCTTGACGGTCTTGGCCTTCGAACTGTCGGTGACCAGCGTCGCCTTGCCGTCGGGCGAGATGCGGAACACGGCGCCGTGGCCCCCTTCCAGATCGCCCGAGTCGGAAACGTAGAGCACGCCCTGGCCGTCGATCGCCACGTCGTTCAAAAACAGCGGCTCGACGGGAAACGCGTCGGCCGCGGCGAAGACGGCGGTCTTGCCGTCGGCGTCGATTTTCAAAACTTGCTTTTTATCGGCGACGAAGAGCGCGTCTTTCCAGCAGACGAGCCCCTTGGGATCGTCGAGCCCTTGAGCGACGGTCTTGGCCTTGCCGTCAACGACTTCGACCACCGAGCCGTCGCCGTTCTTATCGAACTCGCCGATCACCGAAACAAAGATCCGTCCGTCGTCGCTGACGGCGACCGACTCGGGGTTCTTCAAACCTTTGACCAACAACTTCGGCTCAGCCGCCGCGGCAGAGCGAGGCGCCAACGCCAGCCCGCCGAGCAGCAGCATGCCGAAAGGAAAAACTACGGCCGCGCGCCGCGAAATCGTCGTGCTCCAGATTGCGAACATGCAGACTCCAGAAAACAGGGTTTTATTAATGACGCCGCTCATGCGAGCATCCTATTGTGCCAGCCCGGAAGGCCCCTGTCAGGGCAGCCACCCCAACAGGGGGCGTCAAGCGACTTACCACCAGAACTCGGTGCGGATGAGACGCATGACGTAGTCGAGTCGGATTTCGAACAGCGCAAGCGTCGCGGCGATACCGGTTAGCGCAGCGCCCGACAGCGAGTTGCGCAAAGGGATGCGTGCAGCATTTGACTTGCCTCACCTTGAAAGAGTCTTTGCAGCATGGCGCGGCTCTGGCAGCGCGGGATTCAGACGCCTGGCTTCAGAATGCGACCTTCGGAACGCTGCCTGCAGAGCGCCGAAGCGAAAGGCTTGCCTCGCTACGCGGCGCGTTGTTGGGGAAGACTTCTGCTGGCGCGCGTCGCCGCCAAAGGGCAGAACAACTATCGACTTGGCGCCGTATTAGAAGGTGTGCGTGCAAATGGCGCCCCTGGGCGGATCGCCAGGCAATCTTGGTCACGGAGTTCTCATGGAAGACAAGCCCGAGGCGAATGGCGGCGAGCCCTCGAAAGGCCCGTATCCTACCAGCTCGTTGGGAACGTTGCTTCAGTTTCACCAGCGCACCGTTCGATTAGTGCGGCATTCATCGCTCGACGCCGACGCAAAAGTTGCGATCTACGAGCAGCTCCACTCCCTCTTGGAGGAACTCTCCGAGGAGATCAAGACCGACGTCGTCGATCCGAAAGATTTTGATCTCGACGGGCGTTTGCAGTTTATCTACGAGGAGGCGAAAGCGAGCATCGAGAAGCAGGGCGGGACTGTACAAGAGGAAGAACACAACGGCGAAGGCGTCTGAGTGCAGTTCCTCAGGGTCTAATTCATCGGTTTCAATGCACCCCCCGCACGCTGGCGGCGAATTCGTTGAGGTTGTGGCGTTTGAGCAACCGGCCTCTTCGATTTTCGGCGCACAACAGCAGCAGCCCTGGTTTTCGGCTTGGGCAGTGAAAGGCCCTGAGTTAGCGGGTTTTCGTTCGCTGGGCTTGAGGTTCGTCGCGTGAATCTGCGACGAACTGACGACGTCCTTTACGCTCCAAGGATTCCGCCGAGGGCGCCCTCCAGCATGTCCCTGCGGGCCAAACCAGCTCTGAGGGTTTCTGGAATGTTCGATTCGCCCCAAAACGCGCCGGCCAGTTGTCCGCAAATCGCCCCGGTCGTATCGGCATCGTCTCCCAGGTTGACGGCCTTCAATACGGCTTCCTCGAATGTTTCGGCTTTATGGAAGGCCCACAGGGCGGCTTCGAGACTTTTAACGACCCAGCCCGAGCCCTGAATGGCCGGCGGCTCTTTCTTGCGAAAACTTCCGGCGGCGACCTGCTGAATCAGCGGATGCAGCGGTTCGGAAGCGTTGAGGCGTCGCAACGGCTCCGATTCGGGCAGAAGCACCGCTTCCCGTTCCTCGCCATGGATCAACGCCGCCAGAACTGTCGCCAGGTACCGGCATGCCGATACGCACTGACCGCTGGCGTGCGTCGGCAGGCTCGACTCGCCGGCCAGCCGAGCCAATTCCTCGACCTGTCCAGGATAAAGATGCACGTAGCGGATCGGCACGGGCGCCAGCCGCATGATCGAGCCGTTGCCGCTGGCATCTTCACAGCGGAGCCCGGAAGAAAGAGCATCTTTGCCGGCATCGAAATTCGCCAAGGCGCTTCGGGTGGCCATGCCGATATCGAAGCAGCAACCATTCACCGAGTACTTGCCCCGCCTCCACCATGCAACGTAGCGAGCGGCCTGGTCGTTCAGATTCCAGCCGGCTGACGCGATGCTGTCCGCCAGAGCAAGCGCCATGCTCGTGTCGTCGGTCCACTCGCCGGCTTCCAGGCCATGCGGCCCGCCGCTGCGATAGCCGGCGACGGTCTTGAAAGAACCCGGGCGGCTGAATTCTACGGCTGCGCCCAAGGCATCGCCCACGGCCAGGCCGATCAGGGCGCCTCGCGCACGATCTATCGCGGCGTTCACGACGATTTCCTTTAGCGTTTAAAGGCCGCTCTGCCGACGAAGCGAGCCGAGGGGCCCAGTCGCCGCTCGATTCGCAGCAACTGGTTGAACTTGGCGACGCGCTCGCTGCGGCAGCCCGATCCCGTCTTGAGATGCCCTGCTCCGGTCGCCACGGTCAAATCGGCGATCGTCGTATCTTCCGTCTCTCCGGAACGATGCGAGATGAAGCAGTTGTAGTCGTGTTTGCCGGCCAACTCGATGGTATCCAGCGTTTCAGTAATCGTGCCGATCTGATTCAGCTTGATCAGAATCGAATTGCCGACCCCGGCCTGAATGCCTTTCGCCAGGATGGCGGGATTGGTGCAGAAGATATCGTCTCCCACCAATTCCGCCTGCTTGCCGAGTTCGTCGGTCAGGACTTTCCAGCCGGCCCAATCGTTTTCGGCCATGCCGTCTTCCAATACGACCTGCCCTTCAACAGTAGGATTGCCTCGGGAATCGAGAACTTCTTGCGCCGTGACATGCGTAATGAGCATACCGCCGTTCCTTTCAACGCAACGTAGTAGCGGAATTCGTGAGAATTCCGTCGCCAGTGATTCTATTCACGAAACTCTCACCCTCTTGCGCTACCTTTCGACAGAAGCGTCCAGTCGTAGGGTGGGCATTGCCCACCGCGGAATCATGGCGGGCAATGCCCACCCTACGGGACTGAGTCAGTGTGAACGAATGGGCCGGGTTCGTCAAAGCTCCGCGGGCGCCACCGTCGTGAAAGAGCGTGAAGATTCCGGCAAGCGGCATGATCGCTTCAAACATTGCCGCGCCGGCGGCTAAGGCAAAAATGCAAAACGCAAAAGTCAAACTGGAAGGAAATGGTCTCCGATTCTTTGGTTTTGCGTTTTGACTCTCTTTTCGCTCTGCTTGCAATCGAGTTGAATTGCGGCATGAAAGCGTTGCGGCACGCTGAGAAATCGAACGCTTGAATTATGAAGGATCCGAAAACCATGTCCAAGAAGCTGGCCATCTTGATTTTCCCCGAAGTGGAAGTGCTTGACTTCTGCGGGCCGTTCGAAGTCTTCTCGGTCGCCAATCGCTTCACCCGCCCCTCCGCTTTCGAGGTGTTTACCGTTGCGGAAAAGGCGGGGCCGGTTATCGCCCGCAACGGGCTCAGCGTCAATCCGCACTTCCAGCTCGACGATTGCCCAATGCCGGACATCCTGCTTGTTCCCGGCGGTCAAGGGACGCGAACCGAGATGCACAACGAGCGCCTCATTGAGTGGATCCAGGACCAGGCCCGGACGGCGGAATTGATGCTTTCCGTTTGCACGGGCGCACTGCTGCTGGCCCGTGCCGGCCTGCTGGAAGGACTCGAAGCCACGACGCATCACGGGGCCATCGACCTGCTGCGCCAAACGGCGCCCAATACGACGGTGCGCTCGGATTGCCGCTATATCGACAACGGGCGAGTCGTTTGTTCCGCGGGGATTGCGGCCGGGATCGACATGAGCCTGCATGTGACGGCCCGGCTGGCAGGCGCGGAAGCGGCGGGAAAGACCGCGGAACAGATGGAGTATCCGTGGGCGGGGCCGACGGAGTAACAGGGAAGCCGAGCTGAGTTCGTCACCGAGCGGCGGAGCAGCGTTGCCGCGGCGGAGAAGAGATTGCTCCGCTCCGCGGCTGTGGTTCCGCTCGCCTAGGGCGAGCATGGGGCGTCAGCCCCCCTGGCGCTGTTGACTAATCAACCGGCGTGGCGGTCGCAGTGGAGAGAATGAACCGCTCCGTGGTTCAAAACGGACGCTGACGCATCCGGCTCGCCGGTTGGGGCTTGGAACAAGGCGCGAAGAGCTACTCGCGGACTTGCTGGAAGTAGTTGACGCCCTTCTTGTTCGACGTGACGACGTCGAGCAGGCCGTCGCCGTTGACGTCGGCGACTTCGAACTGCGTGCCGACGCCGCTGTCGTGGTCGAACTGGTGCGGAATCCAGACGGGCTTGCCGTCTTTGCGCGTCAACTCGAACCAGTACATCACGGCCGGCTGCGTCGGCGATCCACGTCTCCCTTGGGGCCGTGGGCCCACCAGCGCTTGCCGGTGACGAAGTCCATCAGGCCGTCGCCGTTGATGTCGGCCAGGCACAACGCCGTGCGTCTGCGAGAAGCTCTTGTCGATCTCGTGCGTTTGCCAGCCGTCGGCCGTCTGCTCGTGCCACCAGATGCCGAGCCGATGGGCTGCCGAGCTGAGCACGTCGTTGTCGCCGTCGCCGTCGAAGTCGTAGACATACATTTGGGCGCAGTCCTCGCCGAACGGCGCGTTGTGAAACTTCCACTCGCCGCCTTCGGGTTTCGGCCGGAGCTTCCCACCAGCCTTCTTTGACCAGCACGTCGTTGCGGCCGTCGCTGTTGACGTCGCCCACGCCCAGGCCGTGCGAATACTTTCGCGTGCCGGGCGCCTCCTTGGCGGAAATGGCCGTGATCGGCCAGGGCTGATAGACGTCGGCGCCGCGCTGCACGATCGCCATCCGCCGCTCCGGGCCGTCGGGCGCCTTGGGATCGGGCGAAAAGCCGAGCACCAACTCGCGCCGCCCGTCGCCGTCGATGTCGAGGTAGGTCGGGCTTTCGTTGTTGGTTACCGGCGTAGCGACGTGCCGCTTCCAGGGGCCGCCGGCGTTGTGCGGATTCTCGAACCACCAGGTCTGCTCGCCAGGGAAGTCGACGACCAGCAGATCGGTCCAGCCGTCGCCGTTCATGTCGTCTGCGAAATTGCAAAAGCTGTGGCTGTAGTGGTGCGGGTCGTATTCTTCGGCCTTATCCGCCGACCACGTGCATCTGCCAATCGGGCGCCGAGTAGTAGACGCTGCCGGCGGAGATGTCCAGTTTGCCGTCGTGATTGAAATCGCCGACCGAGACGCCTTCGCTGCGAAATTTGGCGTCGAGTTGGGTGCGTTTGAAGCGAATTTGCGGCCCCGCCTGTTCTTCGGCGCGGCAGGGAATCGCAATGGCGGCCGCCAGCAGCGACGGGCCGAGAACCAGGACACGAACCCAACGAGTCATGGAATCACCTTTCGATCTATGAAGACAGCAGGCAGGAAGGCGACTCCAAGTCTACACCGACCGTGCGGCCGCGAAAATCAAAAAACGGGCGGAAACCAGATGGGAGCGCTCCAGCGCAAGCGGAACGACGGGCTTGGCGGCGGAGCGGACTGAGTGCGGCGAAACCTCGCTTGCCTGGGGATTGCTCCAACAAAGCGATGCGGGCAACGCGCCGGGCCGGAAGTTTCACAGCTTCCGCTACGGAGCGCGGCCGGCGCCGTTAGAGCAGGCTCTCCAGGAGCAGCCGCATTTTTCGCATCTCGGCCATGTGGTCGATCTCGGGATCTTCCTCGTCGATGATGTTCACGCACAAGGCGCGGGTGTACTTGACCTTGGCGAGCTGGGTCACCAGGCGCCCGTATTCAACTTCGCCCTGGCCGACGCGCACCTGCAAGCGCTCTTTGCTGGTATCCCGCAGTTGCATGTGGCAGACGTGCTTCATAACCTGGTCATAGTTGGCGCTGGCGTGCGGACCGAAGACGTAATGGCTGGGGTCGAGCGTGATGCACAAGCCCTTTACGTGATCACAAAGCACGACGGCCGTCTCGGGGGTCTGCGTCATGCGGCCCGTCTCAGTCTTCAAGCCGACCAGCACGCCTTCAAGCGTGGCGATCCGCACCAGCTCGCGCAGACGCTCTACCTCGGCGTTGAAAGGGGTGCCCAGTTCCGCCGAGGGAACGGTGATGGTGACCACCTTGGTGGCCTTGGCCAGCTTGCACAGCGAAGTGAACTGGGCGTAGTATTCGTCCCCTTCGGCTTCGATCTCGACGTTGTAGGAAACCGGCGTCAGGCGGTGCGTGTCGCGGCAGACATGGACTGCGTGCTCCAGATTCTCATGCACCTGGGACGGCTTGAGCTGCGGGCTCGACTCCCGAATGGCGATCTCGACTCGCGAATATTCCAGATCCACCAAACGCTGCAACGCTGCAGCCAGTGAGAGATTGGGGAAACACTCGGTGGAAGCTGCGACAAACACTCCGGCACTCCTTCAGACCAGCAAATTCGACACGTCATCAATCCGTTCACGACAAGTAGCTTAGCGGCCCAGGCCCTTTTCTGGCAACAGCAGCGCCGGGCGGGGGGGCATCGTTGGGAGTGCGTTGGCTCCTCGGCGGCAAGTGAGCATCCCGACGTGCGTCAGGCCAAAACCGGTATTTCCTCGCTTGCGTTTCGGGTTGGCACGAGCGTGCAACGCACCGCTGCGAGATCGCCGCACGCCGGCGAGGCCGGTCGGCGTTGCCGAAGGACCGGCCGGGAATACAATGAACGCGTGCCGCGGCGCCTTGACTTCACTCCATCGGCGCCGACCAAGGGCCGCGGCTCGGCCGACAGGGCCCGACAGCGCAGGCGCCGCCGCAGCGCCGCCGCGCGGCGTCGCAGGCGCAAGCGTTGATTGCACCCCCAGGAACCTTCCATGGACTCCTCTGACAGCTCTCCATCGCCTCAAGAAACCCTGTCTACGCCCTCGGCGCGGGCCGGCAGCGCCACACACCGCTCCGGGGGCGCCGGGCGCTGGCTGATACGCCTGTTTGCGCTTTGCTTGCTGGGGACCGCTCTTTTTCTGGCGCTCAGCGTGCTGGGGCTCAGCGGCGGGCTGCTCACGGTTGGAAACGACGACGGCATCCACGAGCAATATCATTCGCTCGCACGGCACGGCGCGCAGAAGGTGGCCATTATCACGTTGGAGGGGACCATTTTGCACGGCGACGGCTTCGTCAAGAAGCAGATCGACCAGATCCGCAAAGACGACGCCGTCAAGGCGATCGTGCTGCGGGTCAACTCCCCCGGCGGTACGGTGACCGCCAGCGATTATCTCTATCACCATCTGAAAAAACTGGTCGAAGAGCGGAAACTGCCCCTGGTTGTCAGCATGGGGGGCATTGCGGCCAGCGGCGGCTATTACGTTTCGATGGCGGTAGGCGACCGGCCCGAGACAATCTTCGCCGAACCGACGACCTGGACCGGTTCCATCGGCGTCGTGATTCCCCACTACAACGTGGCCGGCTTGATGGACAAATGGCAGATCGAAGACGACTCGGTCAAGAGTCACCGGCTCAAACAGATGGGCACGCCGACGCGGGTCATGACCGAAGAAGAACGGGAGATTTTTCAGGGCCTGGTCGACGACAGCTTCGGCCGGTTCAAGGAGATCGTCAAAGCGGGCCGGCCGGCGTTTCAAGAGCACGAAGAGGCGCTGAGCAAGGTCGCGACCGGCCAGGTCTTCACCACCCGGCAAGCCTTGGCCAACGGGCTGGTCGATAAGGAGGGCTTTATCGAAGACGCCATCGATCAGGCGATCGCCCTGGCCAAACTCGACAAGCAGGAGGTCAAGGCCGTGAAGTACAAGCGCTCCGCCGGACTGGTCGACTTGCTGCTATCGAGCGCACAGAGCCGCACGGCGCCGCAAGGCGCGACGGCGGATTTGGCGCTGTTGCTCGAGCTGGCTTCGCCCAGGGGCTATTATCTTTGCACCTGGCTGCCCACGGCGGCCGTCAATCGCTCGGCAGATTGAGGCGTTGCGGCTTTTCGCGAGACTTCTGTTCGGAATCGCCGCCAGGCGATGCCGGGGGTCGGCCGCGGAACTGCTTGGCGGCCGGCCCGAGCGGGCGTTTGCCTTTCGGCGCCGGGCGCCGCTGCTGGTACATGCGACGCAGTTGCCGTTGCATCTGGTCCGACGGCAAACGCAGCAACTCCACGCGCTCGGACACATCGAGCTCATCGTTGAAGAACTTGCGCAGACGCTCTTCGCCGATCCCGGTCATTTGCAGGCTAGGGCCTGCAGGTCCTTGCGAATAAACCTGCCGGATCCAACTGCCAAACAGCGCACGACGTTCGATCGGCGCCGCCGCTTCGTCGAGCTGTTGTTGGGCCTTCGGCGAAAGCGTTTTATGCAGTTCGGCAAAGTCTTCCTTGCTGAACAGGGGGCGCTGGCGGAAATTCGGCTGCGAGAGTTGCACGCGCATCAAGCTCCGCACCCGCTCGCGCCGCTCCGTTTCGCTGAGCGCGGCAAAGTTTGCCCGCTCCCGCGGGAACTGCTTGAGCAGCCTGGCTTCAAGCCAACTGACAAATGCCTTGATGTCTTCCGGTCCCAGTTGGCGAGCTTCTTCCTTCCGGAGCCGTTCGATTCGCTGCAAGCGTTGCTGGGGATCGAGGCTGATCAACTCGGCGCGTTCCGCAGAAGACAAGCGATCCAGCCACTCCTGAAAGCTTTCCATGACTTGCTGCAACTGCGCCGCCCCGGCGTCCTGCGACAGCTTCTGGTTCAGCGAGCGCAGCCGAGCTTGCTCGGCGGGCGGCAAGGCGCGGAACCGCTCGTACTGCCGCCACAACTGTTCCTTCTGTTCGGCGTCCAGATGCTCGACGCGACTGCGCCGTTCGCTCAACGACTCCGTGACACGCTCGAAGCCGAACGCCGACGCCAGCAAGCCCAATAGAGCGAGCCGCATCAAGCGGCCGCGCGTGCCGTTTCGCGAAGCGGCGAGCGGAACCATCCTCATTCATTCGACGGCTCCTCGGCAAACAGTCCGGACTTGCGCAACTGCTTGAGAAACTCCAAGTCAGGGGTCTGGCGGTACGCCTCCAGGTTTTCCAGGACGGGCAAGTCTCGCAACAGCGGTCCGTTCGGCTCGGGCCACAGCAGGCGAATCACCAGGAACCCCGCTGCCGCGGCGGCCAACAGTCCGGCCGCCGGCCGCATAAATCGCCAACGCCCTGCCGCAAATGACCGCTCGCCGATCGCATCGGCTTCGGCCGCGAGGGCAATCATTTCCACCGTCGAGCGCGTAAATCGGGCGTCGATTTCAGCCCGCGGCAATTGGTCGAGCAGGTCCCAGGTCCGCTGCAACTGCTGCAAACTCTGCTGCACGTCCGGCTCGGCGGCCAGGCGGCGCTCGATCTCAAGGCTGGTCGTCGAGTCCAACTCGCCGTCGAGATAAGCGGTGAGCTGCTCTTGGAACGGCGGCCGGCCGCCCGGTTCGGTTGTTGGTTCGTTCATGGTTCGAGCGCCGCCGGACGGTCGCCGCGTTGAAGGTAAGGCTCCAGCACCGCTCGCAGGTTTTCGCGCGCTCGCGACAGCAGCGACTTGATCGCCTGCGGAGACATTTCCATGGTTTCGGCGATGTCGGCGTAACTCATTTCCTCGAATTTGCTGAGCAGCACGGCCAGACGCTGGCGATCATTGAGCGTGCCGATCGCCAACTGCACCACGTCTCGCATCTCCGCCTTGTCCAATTGCCTGGCGGGCATTTGCCCGCTCGCCGCTTGGGCGATCTGGTCCAAGGGCGCCGGGCCCAGCGCTCCGCTCTCCGTGGGCCCCAGGTTGACTTCCCGGCGCCGCGATTGCGAGCGCCGGGCGTTCAAAGCCAGATTGTTGGCAATCGCGAACAGCCAGGTGGAAAACTTCGAGTCCGGCCGGTAGCTCAGCCGCGAGCGGTAGACCCGCAAAAACGTCTCTTGCGCCAAGTCCTCAGCCTGCTCGCGCTTGCCGAGCAGGTGTTCCAGGACCGTTACCAGGCGGCCTTGATAGCGCAGCATCAACTCTTCAAACGCATCGGCGCTGCCGTCGCGCACCTGGAGCATCAGCCGCACGTCGGGGTCGCTCAAGGCGTAGTTCTGAGCGGATGATTCGCTAAGGGCCAAGCCGGCTTCCTCCCGTCCGCAAGATTTAACCCCGCCCGGCCGGCAAAGTTCTGTCTGAAATCCGCTCAGCAGGGCCGGCCGCCAGGCGCGAACGCCGCAGTTGCCCGCATGCCGCGTCGATCTTGTCTCCCTTGCGCTGCCGCACCTGCACGTTCACGCCGCCGCGCGTGAGGATCTCCAGAAACTGCTTCAATGCCGCGGCCGAAGGCGTTTGATAAGGGAGACCCGCCACCGGATTGTAAGGAATCACGTTCAACAGGGCCGTCTTGCCGCGCAGCAGTTGAACGAGTTCGCGGGCGTGCTGCGGGGCGTCGTTCAGCCCGCCGAGCAGCACGTACTCGAACGTCAGTCGGCGGCCCGTATGTTCGAAGTAGCGGTCCGCCGCCGCCAGGATCGGCGCGATTCCGGTCTTGCTGTTGACCGGAACCAACTGGTTCCGCAAGGCGTCATTCGGCGCGTGCAGCGACACCGCCAGGTGATAATGGCAGTCTTTCTCCGCCAGGCGGTCCAACGCCGGCGGCAACCCGACGGTCGAGATCGTGATCCGCCGCGCACTGATGCCCAGCCCCGTCGGACTGGAAGCGATTTCGAGCGCCGGGAGCAAGCGATCGAGATTGGCGAGCGGTTCGCCCATGCCCATCACGACGATGTGGCTGAGCCGCTCGTCCTCGCTCAACAGCCGGTTGAGTTGCAGCATTTGCTCCAGGATCTCGCCCGTCGACAGATTGCGAGCCACGCCGTCCAGGCCGCTGGCGCAAAACACGCAGCCCATGGCGCAGCCGACTTGCGTGCTGATGCAGATCGTCCGCCGGCTTCCCTCGCGGATCAGCACGCATTCGATCTGATGGCCGTCGTGCAATTGCAGCAGCAGTTTTTCCGTGCCGTCGCCAGCCTGCTGATGCACGGAGACGGCGGCGGTCCAGAGCCGAAAATCCTCGGCCAGCCGGGTGCGCAGCGCCTTGGGCAGGTCGGTCATATCGTCGAAACTGCCGGCCCGGCGTTCGAACAGCCAGCGGCGGATCTGGCCGGCGCGATAGGCAGGCGCCCCTTGCTCGGCCGCCCAGGCCTGCAGTTGCTCGTTGGTCTGCTCTAAGAGGTGCTGCTGCACAATCAATTCTCGGGCCATTCTCGGGTTTTGCGCTGTCAACTTGCCGGCTTCGGCCGCTAAGCCTTTATTCTGATGTCCGAGTCGCGCGTTACCAAGCCCGCGGCCGCTGCTTTTCTGCGAGCATGACCCGAGTCCGAAACCGCCCTTGCGTCAGAAACCATTTCCTGGCAATAAGATGCAGCGACGGCGACGAAACCGGGGGAACCGTCTTCGCCGAAATAGCGTAGAAGGCGTAGAATATGGACGTGGGGCAAGAAATCGGCGGCAGGCACGAAGAATACAATTATCGCAAGTTGATCTTCGCGAGACGCTGAACCCGTTGCGGAATCTGTGAACATATCGAGGAGCCGCCTCGGCGCTTCGAGCCACGCGAGCCGCACGGAACTCTCGCGCTTTTCCGCTACACAGAAAGAGAATGACGAACCTATGTTCATGATGTTTGACATCAAGTATTTCCTGTACATCGCGCCGGCCCTGTTGCTGGCGATGTGGGCCCAGATGAAGGTCCGCTCTACCTACGCCGCGGCGCAGCGGATGGCGGCGCCTTTGAGCGGCGCGGCTGCGGCCCGGCACGTGCTCGATTCGGCGGGGCTGCAGAACGTCGATATCGAAATGATCCCCGGCCAGTTGACGGATCATTACGATCCCAGCCACCGCGTGCTGCGTTTGAGCAACGAGGTCTACCAGAGCCGCACGCTGGCGGCCGTCGGCATCGCTGCGCACGAAGCAGGGCACGCCTTGCAGCATGCGGCCAATTATGCGCCGCTCGTGGTTCGCAATGCCGCCGTGCCGGCCGCCAACTTCGGCAGCGGCTTCAGCATGATCTTGTTCTTCGCGGGCTTGCTGTTGCAGATCAAGCCGCTGCTGCTGGTCGGCATCGCGCTGTTCGGCTGCGTGGTGTTCTTCCAACTGGTCAACCTGCCGGTCGAATTCAATGCCAGCACGCGAGCCAAGCGGCAGTTGGTAGCGCTGGGGATCATCGATCAGGACGGGCTGTACTACGTCCGAAAGGTGCTGGACGCGGCGGCCTGGACCTATGTGGCGGCGACGCTGCAAAGCCTGCTCACGCTGCTTTACCTGCTGTCGCGGGCGCAAAGTCGCGACTAAAGCAGGTTGGCCCTATCGTGACGGCGAGTGCTCGAGAATCTTGTCGATGAACTCGTAGGCCTCGCGCCGCACGTCCGGCGGAAAGTCGTGCTCGCACTGCGGATACCGTACGACCAGCCGATCACCCGCGCCGAGCAACTCGTAAACTTCTCGGGCTTTCGGTTCGGCGCGGCGCACGCCGGCCACTTCGAAGTTGCTGTCGTCGCTCGGGCGAAGCGGAGAAGAAGGCTCGCGGCGCCAGGGCGGCGACCACCTCGTAAAAGTCGAACGGCACGCGGTCGGGATCGAGCCCGTACTGGTCGCGGATCAGCGGCATGTAGCGATCGCTGGTCCAACCTTCCAGCTTGCCGCCGTAATAGTCGTGAAACGGCGTCCAGCCGCAACTGGAGACCACGACCTTGAGCCGCTCGTCGAACACGCCGACGAACATCGCGTTGTGGCCGCCCAACGAATGGCCGATGACGCCGATCCGCTCCGGGTCGACTTCCTCGCGGGCGACTGCAGCAAAGTCGACGCCGCGCATGTGATTGACGATACCCTTCATCGTGCCGGAGACGTACGGATCGGCGGCGAAGTCGTAGTCGGTCAATTCGCCGAACGAAGGGTAATCGGGCGCCAGCACCACGTAGCCGCGCTGGGCCAGTTCCAAGCCGTAGCCTCGATTCGCCCGGCCCAAACCGGCGACGATGTCTTTGCCCTGCGCCCCGGTCGGGTGCAGGGCCAGCATGGCCGCGCGCCGCTCGCCCGGCTTCAGCCCGGCGGGCAGGTAAAGATGGGCCGTCACCCGATCGCCCGTGTTGTCCGCCGAGGCGAATGACAGCTTGATCCGCACCACGCCGCCCTCCTCGAGCCGTTCGGTCTCGCGCGGATCGAGCGGCGTTTGCGGATCCAGCTTGGGCAACGGTCCCATGGCCTGCTGCATGCCGGCCAAGATCTGCCGCCGGCGAATCGCCCAGTCGGCCGCCGTTTGGACCGGCTGTCGCCGGCCGGCGTCGTCCAGGTAGACCATCAATTGCGAGTGGTCTTGCTGTCCCGGCAGCGCGGGCTCCGCCGCAGAAACAGCGAGTCCGGAAGCGAGCAACGCCAACGTCAAACACGGTAAAGAGCGGCGAGTATGCATGCCGCCTAGTATCGTTGACGGCGCAGCTCAATTCAACGGCGGGCGGCGGCTCAAGCGCATAAAAGAAGCCGGGCGGCTCCGACCGCCCGGCTTCTCAGGAGACGTAAACTCGGTTACGTAATCTTACGCGGCGTTTACTCGGTAACGCCGCGGCAATCGTTCAGCGAGCTGAATTCGGCATCGCACTCGAACCTAGTCGAGGAAACCCGCCAGTTCCTGGCTGCGGCTCGGCTGCTGCAGCTTGCGGACCGCCTTGGCTTCGATCTGGCGAATTCGTTCGCGGGTGACCTTGAAGATATGGCCTACTTCCTCCAGCGTGTAGCTGTAGCCGTCGCCCAGACCGTAACGGAGCTTGATGATCTCGCGTTCGCGGTAGCTGAACGTCTTCAGCACCTTGTTGATCCGGCCGCGAAGCATTTCCTGGGCGGCGCCAATCGCCGGGCTCTCGGCGCCCGAATCGGGCAGCAAATCGCCAAAGTGACTATCTTCGCTGTTGCCGACCGGACGATCGAGACTGATCGGATAACGGCTCATGGCCATCACCCGGCGAGCTTCGTCGACTGCGGTGCCGGCGGCTCGGGCGGTTTCTTCAATCGTCGGTTCGCGGCCGAGTTCTTGCAACAATTGTCGCGAAACGTTGCGAACCTTCGACATGGTCTCGACCATGTGCACGGGAATGCGGATCGTGCGGCTCTGGTCGGCCACGGCGCGGGTGATAGCCTGGCGAATCCACCAGGTGGCGTAGGTGCAGAACTTGAAGCCGCGGCGGTACTCGAACTTGTCGACCGCCCGCATCAAGCCGGCGTTGCCTTCCTGAATCAGATCCAGGAAGCTCAGCCCGCGGTTGCGATACTTCTTGGCAATCGAGACGACCAGACGCAGGTTGCCTTCCGACAGCCCTCGCTTGGCCCGCTGATACTGCGTATAGACCACTTTCAGGTAATTGACCCGCCGGCGCAAGCTGGTGGGCGTTTCCTGCGTGACACGCAGGATATTGCGGTACTCGGCGATCAGATGGGCCCGCTCGTCGATGGCGCTCTTGTTGGCCTTGTGGGCTTCGATCTGACGCTTGAGGTCGTCGACGCGGCGGCTGAAGTCCTCCAGCGTGCGGATCATGGCCTCGATCCGCTGGGTCCGCAGGCCGAGTTCCTCGACCAACCGCACGGCGCGCGATCGGCGGCGCCCCAGACGGCGCCAGGCCTCGCGGCGTTCGGCGCCTTTGCGAGATTTGCTGGCGGCGATCAGGTAGTCGCGTCGGTTACGTTTCAGCAAGATCTCCAGGGTGCGGAGATTGTGAGGGAACCGACCCATGATCTGGTCTTTTTCCAGCCGGTCGGTGACCGAGACTTGCACGGTCCGGTCGAAAGGCAATTCGCCGGTGTGCACGCGGTGCAGCACCTTCACCGCCGCCTGGATGACGTAGTCGCATTCCAGCAACTTACGGCGGAAGCTGCGCTCGCGTGATCTCGATCTCTTTGGCCAGCGCAATTTCTTCCTTGCGGGTCAGCAGCGGAATTTCGCCCATCTGCGTCAAGTACATCCGCACGGGATCATCGGACCAGGATTCGTTCTCTTCGCCTGCCAGCAGCAGGTCGTCGCCTTTGAGTTCGCCATCCTCGCCGTCGCCGGAGGCATCATCGACGATATCGTCGTCCTCATCGACGACGTCTTCTTTATCCGCTAAATCGACCGCTTCATCCGGGCTCGGTGTGCCTTCGTCTTCCAATTCGTCCAACAATGCATCGTACAATTCAACACTCCTACAAGGTGAGCCTAGTTGGTGGGCCGGACCGGGAACGGATCAGGCGAAGGTGTCATGCGGGAGACGCGCGTCGCAGAGGCATAGGTAGGAATAAACCTCCTGCAGAATGCCACGCATCATCGTTGGGAAACACCAGCCTAAGTCCAACAATTATCCCTAGGACGCTCTGAAAAATCCAACAAATTCTAACACGAATTTCGCGAAAGCCTGGACCGCCCGCGCGTTTGGCAAGAAATACCATCGAGCCATGAAACGCTAAGGCAATCCAGTTTTCTCAAACTCCCCATTTTGAATCAGCAAGGCCGATCATAGCCGTTTGCCACGCCTCTTTTCCGAGACCTGCGGCAAGCAATTCCTCCCGGCAATCCCTTGCGCGTCGAAGCGACCCGAAGCAGCGGACGCATCCCGCGCATGGCGGCGATCGTGAACGCGACTTACGCCTCGCAGCGAGCCTTCGCTCCCTCGCATCGTGCGCTCCCGCCTTCGTGGCAATATCCCCGTGTCGCACAGCTCCGCTTTCGAGGCGTTGCTGCAGCAGGCCGACGTCAAGAATGTCAGCCATGGCGGCTGGAAAAGGCGGCCTTCCCGCGCCTCGCCTGTCAGCCTCTGCTTCTCTGTTCGCAAGGGCCCTTCGCGCAGGGTAGATCGAGCGCGCGACCGGGCATCTTCAGAGGCTTTGCTTTCTCACCGCGTACCACACCAATAATACGCACCCCGCGCCGAGCGGCTAGGCCGCCGAGGGCAAGATTTCCCGAAAAATTCATAGAACCGGCTCCGGCCGGGCCGTGGAAAAACGGGCCCATTCAGCAGGCGCCAATGACTTCAGGGCGAACTTCGACTACCGCCAACTTTTCCGCTCCCATTTGGCCACCTTGGGCCGCTTGCCGGGCGGTCGGCGGCACGACCATGGTGGCGGAAGGCTCGACCGGGTCCGGTTCCCAAGCGACGCAGCCCGCTTCAATCCGGAATGCCGCGGCCAGCGCTTCCGGGCCCAGGCTGTTTTTGATCGGCAGCAGCAACCGCCGCCCGCGCTGTTCCGCATCGCGGGCCGCCAGGTAGACCACCGGGGCGATGGCCGACAGCTCGGCCAGCTCGCGCGTCGCCACGCGTCCGCCCGCCGGACCGTTCAAGCGGGCCAACGCGACGATGGCCGTCTTCGTCCTGACGGCCAGTTCGGCGAGCCTGTTCAGCAGGTAATGGATCCGCGCGCGGCAGGGCGCCGCACCGAGGCCGCCGGCCCAGGCTTCGAAATTGTCGACGACGATCAGCCGGGCGTCGTTTCCCTCGGCAATGCCGCAGGCCAGGGCCGCGTCGCGGCGGTCAAGTTCCGCCAGCGAGGCATCGTCGCCCGGTTCGGGCCAACGGAGCGTGGCGAAGGCGACGCGCTTGACCGTACGCCCGACCTGAAAAAACGCCGCATCCGGCAGAGTTGTCGCCGAATCTACGCACCGTCTGACTTGGCACGTGAGGCCAAGGAGCAGGCAATCCGGCAATCCTTGCCCAAGTTCAAGCACTCGTCCAGAAACTCTCGCCTGCGAGCCGGAAGAAACCGAGCCCCAGGCCCGTTTCTTCAAAGACTTGGGGGGCGAATCGCTCGACATTCTCGATCTGACTTTCCGCTGCGAGAAGCAGTTTGGCGTCAAGTTGGGCTTTGAAAAGATGCTCGCCGCCGAATACGCGACGGCTGACGAATCCGGAGCACTGTCCCCGCAATCGCTGGTGCGGCTCAAGGAGAAGTTCGCCTTTCTCGACCTCTCGCTGCTCGGCGATCCGCCCAACAAGGCGCAGCTTGCCGATCTGCTGACGGTGGAAACCATCGCCGCGTTCATCGAGCAGGCGCTGGCCGAAAGGGACCAGCAGCCCGCGCTGGAACAAGGTTAACCGGGGCGGGACGGTCGGCCGTCTACGCCAGCCGATAGAACTTCACGGCGTTGTCGTGGAATAGCTTCTGCTTCTCGGCCCGACTGCGCGGGGCGACGATCGCCTTGAGAACCTCGACCCATTGACGATAGCTGGCCGCCAGCGTGCAGACCGGCCAGTCGCCGCCGAAGACGACCCGGTCCGGGCCGAAGGCGTCGAGCGTGTGATTGATGATCGGCGCCATGTTTTCCTGCGACCACTTGCCGCCGGCGCCCGAGGCGATAATGCCCGAGATCTTGCCGATCACGTTTTTTCGCTCGGCCAGAGCGCTGACATCTCGCCGCCAACCGGAAAGGTCCGGCGCCACGACGCTGGCGTTTCCGCAGTGATCGAGCACGAAACGCGTGTCGGGACAGGCGTCGACCAGTTGGACGGCATCGGCCAGTTCGTTGCTGCGCATGCAGAGATCGAAGCTCCAGCCCATCTCGCCGAGCTTTCTGATTCCGGCAATGAACGGCTTCTGCAAACAGTAGCCGCGAGGAATCCCTTCGTTGTGCAGCACCTGGCGAATGCCGCGGAGGCAGCCATTGTCTTTGTGGCGGGCCAGATAGGCGGCGAAGCCCTCGCTGGCCGGCCTTCCGGAGACGACGGCCGCAGCCATCGGGTTGTCCTCGCGGCGGCACATTTCCGTGACGTATTCGACTTCGGCATCCTGCTGCTCGGGGGCGACGTCAACCTCCATATAGACCGTTTTGACCACATTCAGCCCTGCCGTGGCTTGCAGGTAGTCGCTCATCAGGAAGTCCTTGGCCAAGGACGGGACCGATTTCTGCCACGGCAAGCGGAACTTCGCCAAGTCCCACAAGTGCTGATGGGTATCGACAATCGGCAGCGGCCGCTCGTCGTCGCCGCACGCGACTCCCCCCGCGGCCGAGACGATGCCGGCGGCTGCAGCGCCAAGCGAGAGGCGGTGGAATTCGCGGCGGTCCATTCCCTGCCGAGGCGGAGGAACTTGCGGGCCGTCGGCGGGATTTTCAGGGAAAGCATCAGACATTTGGCCATCCTCCACGGCGACATCTCTTTGCCGAGTTAAGCTTGGTTTCCGGGGCGACAGCGGCAGCTTGCCGAGGCCCGGGCGCGCATTGAGCGGCGGCCGGGCGGAAAAGGCCCGGACCGACGCTGATGATAGTCCGCTCGCAGGGCGGAAGACAGCCTTTTCTGCGCAATCTGCGCGGGTCGCGCCAGAATTAAGGATTGTTCCGAGCGCGCTTAGACGGCGGCCGACAGCCGGGGCCAACTTGCGTGATCCTCAAAGCTTGACGCCCCGTTTCAGCCAGCCTATTATCGACCTAACAGACGATTTCCCAAGGCTTTTCTATCGCGGCGGCTCGCATGAATATCTGGAGCAAGGTACTGATCGGTCTGATCCTGTTCTCCTCCTTGTTCTTGTTCTATTTCGCCATGCGAATGCTCCGGACCGAACAGGTCTGGCACAAGGCAGTCCGCAGCTACGACGCGCCGCTGGAGAATGCGCAGAAGAAAGCCGAACTGGCCGTCGACGGCGACCGCAATGCCACTCCGCCGCAGCAAGGCATCCGCGATCTTCGCGTCAAGCTGCACGACTTCATGGTCGACCGCGGACGCGTCTGGAAGAATTGCGTGCCGCAGCAAGTCGATCCCGCGTCCGGTCTCAGCAAGGTGGCCGTTGAATTTCCCGATCCGCACCGCATTCAAGACAAGTCCATCATCTACGTGTTTGAAGAAGGCGAAGCCGGCCGTTATCTCGGCGAGTTCAAAGTCGAAGGGGTCGCCGAGAAGCTCGTCACGCTGACGCCGACCATGAAGCTCTCGCCGCGGCAATTGGACAAGATCAAAGGCACGCGCGCGGCCTGGCTGTTGTACGAGCGAATGCCGGTCGACCGGCACGACGTGTTCGCCGGCTACGATCAACAGCAACTGGCGGCCATGATGCCGGGCGTGCCGGCGAACGTTCTGGACGAGTATCTGCGCAACGGCCAGGACGCCCAGCCGGACGATTCGGAAGACCGCGTCATGAACGGCAAGTACGAGCGCCAACTGCGAGACTACAACGTTTACTTCCACGAGATGCATTCCCAGATCGCCAGCATGCAGGACCAGGTGGCGGCCGCTACGACCGACCTGGGCATCGTGCAGAAGTCTCGTGACGTGACGCAAAAGGAAGTTGAGTTGCGGCAGGAGGAGATTGACAAGGAGATCAAGCCGGAACTCGAGGTGGTCAGCGCCGAACTCGAATTGGCGACCGCCTATCGCCAACAGCTCGAGGACAAGCTGGCCGAAGTGCAACAGGAAGTGGACGAGACCATCAAGAAGAATAAGGAGTTGGCCGCCCGCTGGACCGAACTGCAATTCGAGTCGGCCAAGCGGCTCAACGAGTTGATCAACCGAGAGCGAGCCCTCACTAACTCGGACTATTGAGCGTCTGCCGGCGACAAGCGAAGCGAGACAAGAGCGAACTGCAGCTTCGCCGAGACACCGTCTGGCCTGCGCGAAATGAGGGACTCTTACGCTCGCGAGGCCTCTAGATTTGTGCTAGTTTTTGTTCCGCCACGACCCCGGGCTTGCCCCGGGTCGTGGCGGAACGAAACGGGCGTAGCGATGATTAGCCGAACTCGTGCAAGTCCGCGCAGTCGAGGCTCAGCCCCAGGCACGGCGCGCCGACGGCAAAGAACACGAGCGCCCGTATCTCGCCCGCGCCTCGCTGAAGTTTGGACGGAACCGATTATCTCTCAGGCGGCTGTAAAAATCATGGGTCTTTACGATCGAGATTACGTACGCGAGGAAGAACCAGGCTTTTTCTTAGGGGGCGACCTCTCGATGGTCGCCAGGCTGATCATCCTTAACGTCGGCATCTTCCTGGTCGACGTGCTGTTCTTCGACGGCAAGCTCAGCAATTGGATGGCAGTCAAAGCCGACCTGTTCCACAAGCCGTGGAACTGCTGGCAATTGCTCACCGCCGGCTTCGCGCACGACCCCAGCAATATCCTGCACGTCGGCTTCAACATGTTCGGGCTGTGGCTTTTCGGCCGCGATACCGAAGCCATCTACGGCCGCAAGGAATTTTTGCGGATCTACCTGAGCATGGTGATCTTCAGCTCGCTGGCTTGGGTGATTGTGACCAATATCGTTTCTCACGGCGCGGGCGGCACGATGCTGGGCGCCTCGGGAGCGGTCAACGGCATCATGGTGCTGTTTGCGCTGCACTACCCCCGCCGGCTGCTTTACATCTGGGGCGTGTTCCCGGTCCCCGTCTGGCTGGTCTGCACCTTCATGGTCGGCATGAACGTGCTCGGTTTCAACCGCTCCATGAACGGCATGAATCAAGACCGGATCGCCTACGAGCGCACCTGGCGGGGGCGCTGTTCGCCTTTATTTATTACAAGACGGGCTGGAATCTGGGGCGACTGATCCCGAGCGGTTTTTCGCTCAGCCGCTGGCGTTCGCGTCCAAAGCTCAAGATCCACAAACCGACCGGCGGCCAAAGAGACCTGACGCAGGAAGTCGACCGGATCCTGGAAAAGATTTCGGCGCAAGGCGAATCGAGCCTGACCAGCGCCGAACGACGCACGCTCGAAGAAGCCAGCCGCCGTTATCAACAGCGGCGGCAATAAGCTCTACTCTCGCAGACTGCTCCGCTGCTGGACGGTGAACTTCGTCCCCTTGGGAGCCGTGCCGAGGTAAGAGAACAAGTCGGCGATTTCATCCAGGCTGAGCTCGTTCAACAGGCCTTCGGGCATGGCCGACGTTCTGCTGGCGGCGGTCTCGCTGATCTCGTCCTTGGAGATGGTGACTTTCTGGCCGTTGGACTGCAGCACGACCACCGAGTCGGTCCCCAACGGAGCGACGATGCCCGTAAAAGTTCGTCCTTCTTCGGTAACGATCGTCTTGCTGGCGTACTGGTCGGAAATGACATGTGAAGGGAACATCAACGATTCGAGGATTTCCTTGCGTTGGAACCGCTGGCTGACCGTCGTCAGATCCGGTCCGACGCCTTCGCCGCGGCCTCCGAAGCGATGGCACTTGATGCATTGCGCCTTGGAGAACACGCTCTCGCCGCGCTGAGGATCGCCCTGGGTCGCGTGGTCGCCGCCGAGAAAACCGAGCAGCTCGTCGTAATTCCACTTGTTCTTCGCGACCGCGGCGGGCAATTCCGGCGCAGGATCGTCAGGGTAGTTCTCGCGGAACCACTCCTGCCAGGCGGCCAGCCCCTGATCCCAGGAGTCGCCGGAGCGGTGCGGCTTTTCGCCCGTCCAGCGAGCCAGCAAGTTCACCGCCAGCGCGCCGCCATTCTCGCGCAACTTCAGCCCGCAAAGAATCGTCTGACGAATCGTCTCTGAGTCTTCCGGCGCTTCATTGACGGTGGCCAGTTGGCTCAGCACCTCCTGAGCGGCGACCCCTTCGACAATCGGCAGAGCCCGCAGCAGCAGCGACCAATTCTTGCCGCCGGGCGACTGGGCCAGCCCCATCGCCAGATCTTCTCTCCGCTCGGGCTTGGTTTCAAATTGCTCGCGCAGATGGTCCATCGCCGTCGGATCCTGGCTGCGGCCGAGGACCGCAACCACGCCCGTCGCCAGGCGTTTCTCAGCAGGCGAAGGGTTTTTGGGCCAGCGCTCGTCCAGCTCAATCAATTGCGAGAGGATCTTTTCTCCGGGATTTTCCGGCAGCCCGGCCAGCACCCACAGCGCGCCGACCGGCCAGCGCAAAGCCTGGGCGAAAACCCGCTCGCGCTGTTCGTCGTCGAACGTCGCCACGAAATCGCGGCAGGCGTTGTCGACGTAGCCCGCCAGGCTATGTCCGCCCTCCAGGTCATGCGCTTTCTCGTAAAACTCCAGCAGCCGCAGCTTCTGGTCGGTGGTCCAGCCTTGTTCGATGAAACGGACGTAGAAGGCGACGTTGAGCTTTTCCTCCATCGAGACGTCGCTTTCCAGCCTGCCGAGGAATCGCTCCAGCACGCTTGATTCCTGCAAGTAAACCAGCAGTTGCGTCAGTTCGCGGTTGATCTTTTGCACCCGGTCGGGCGACTCGTTGGCCGGAAACTCCCGGCTCAACTGCTTGCACAAGTCGGGTACGTTCTTGTGCGTCAGCTTTCCGTAGTCGAGCCCGCGCTGAAAGACGCGCAGCAGGTCGACGAAATCATCGTCGTTCAAAAAGCCGTTCATCACGTCGGCGCCGCGCGTGATGATGGCGTCGAGCGTCGCGTCGGACGGTTCCACGGCCAACAGCGCGATCGAGCCCGCCAGGAAGGCCCGCGGGCTTTCGGCCTCGACGACCAAATCCGACCATTGATCGACCGGCAGCCGCTGCAATGCGCGGCCCGCGGCCCAGGCGACGAACCGGTCGGGATCGGCCAGCAGCCGCGTCAAAGGCTCCGGTTTGGGCTGGTAGGCGCCGCGGGCCAATGACTCGCAGGCGATTCGCCGCACGGTCGGATCGGCGTCGCGCAACAACTCAACCAGGCGCTCGCCGCAGGCGTCGTCGACGTGGATTCCCATCAGATAGGCGGCTTTGGCTCTCAATTCGGCGTGTGAATCGCGAGAATACTTGACCAGCGAACTCGGTTTGGGGAATGGCCCGACCAGTTGCATCAAGTCGAGCGCCGCCACGCGGTCGGCCGCCGAATTACGGGCGCCATCCGCGACGGCCTCGAGTTGGCGACCCCATTCTGCGCTGCCCAGCGACTGCTGGATGCTGGCGACTTGCTGGCGCCCCCACGCGCTTTGCAATTGCGGCTGGCGGACGGCCTGCAGCGCACCGCTCAGCTTGGGCTGGGGCGGCGACTGGCCGGTCCACACGATCCGGTAAACGCCCCCTTCCGTCCCGCGTCCGCCGGTGGAAAAGTACAGCCAGCCGTCGGGACCGACGTCCAAATCGGTGGCGTTCAGCGGCCGGCCTTCCAGGAAGACCTCGCGCCGCGCCTGGTAGCTGCCGCCGCTGGCATCCATGCGGATGGCGACGATGGTTCCTTGCGACCAATCGCAGGCGAACATCGCGTTGTGATACCGCGCCGGGAACTGGAAGTGATTGTAGAACACCACTCCGGTTGGCGAGCCGCGGCCGGTTTCGAGCAGCGGGGGAAGATTGTCCAGATAATAATTCGGCCGCTTCGCCCAGCCGCTGCGCCAGCCGAACTCGGAGCCGGGCGTCACATGCGCCACGCGCAGTCGGCCGATACCAGGGCAAGGCGGTATCCCATTCCATGTCGGCGTCGTAGGTAAACAACTCGCCCTGCTTGTTGAAGGCGATATCGTAGGGGTTGCGAAAGCCGCCGGCAAAAATCTGCACGCGTTCGCCTTCGGTGTTGGTCCGCAATACGGCGCCGCCTGGCGCCTTGATGCCCACGGCGTGCCCGTTGGCGTCTTCGTAGCGGGGCTGGACGAGGTCCCCTTCATAGTAGTGGTGGTAGGGACTGCCGGCGTCATATTCGGGTTTCGGCTTGCAGTGGTTGCCGATCACCAGGTAAATCAGCCCGTCGGGGCCGAGCACGGCGCATGAGGCCCATGTTCGCCCACGCTGGAATCAAACGCGAACAGCAATTTGACGGCATCGGCCGCGCCGTCCTGGTCCTCATCGGAAAGACGATACAGCCCCGGGCCATCCGGGCCTTCGCCGACGGCAAAGATCTGACCGTTGAGCGCCAGCATGCCCTGGCAATTCTTGAGCTTGTCACAATACGGGGCGACCGTTTCCACCAGGCCGTCCTGGTCGGCATCGACAATGGCGACCAGCCCTCCTCCTTCTTGGGAGCCGATGATCTCTCCCCACTCATTGAAGGTCATGGCAATCAGCGAACCGGCGTCTTCAGGGGCAATCACCTGCTCGACGCGGAATTCGGCGCCCAGCAGGAACCTGCCGGCGGGCGGGGCCTCGCTGGCCACCTGGTTGGCCCAAGGTTCCGTTGGCCCGAACAGGCCGAAGCTGCGCCCGGCACCCATTGCGAATCGTCGAAGTCGGAGGCTTCCCAGCCGTCGAACTCTTTCAGACTGGTTTTCCAGCTCGTATCGCTGCCTAGCAGTTGCAGCGTGCCGCCGCCTTCAACCGCCACGGAGAATCGCGCAGCCATCCCGGCCGATGGGCCTGTCGCATTGACTGCCTTGACGGCAATCACGTTCGTGCCCCGGCGGATGAAGTCTTTGACGTCGTAAGTCTTGAACAGTTTCCAGGTTTCGCCTTTTCCTACGCGGCGTCCATTAATAAACAGCTCGTAGCGGTCGTCGGCGGTCACCTGGATGGTGGCCAGTTCATCCCCTTCGAGTTCGACGGCGCCGCGAAAGTAGCACTCGCCGGCAGGGACAAGATCCTTGGCATGCGCGGGGACCAGATCCAGAAAGCATCGTTCTCTCCTGCTTTGGCCTCGCCGACCATTTGGGCAGCCGCCGTCGCCGGCTGGGCGCAGGCCCAGATCATAAGCAGGGAAAGAAGAGTTCCGTACCGAATCCGTTCGGCGTTCATGGAATCGCTCGCTAACTGGAAAAAGGGAGGCGCAGCGCGACAACCCAATATTTTGGGCGGGCATACGTTAGCCGGATTGGGCCCGGGCGGCAATGCGAACTTCTTGACCGATCACAAGGTGTTCTATAGTATGCCTTTGCTGCAAGCAGCCCTATCTCTTACGCCGCCCCGTTTCCCGCCCGGAGAGTACTCAGCCCATGCCGCAACGATTGCTCCGCGTTCTGCTGTTGGTCTTGTTCGCCGTGACGTTTCAGGGGTGCGGTTCGACGAGCGAAAGGCGCCGACTGCGCCTTCCGAAAAAGCTTCGGCCTCGAGCAGTCAACAACCGGCAGCGAGCGATTCTGCGGCAGAGGAGCCGGAAACGCTGCTGCAGCCCTTCAACGCGCCTCCTTTGGCTGAACTCGACGCCAAGGCCGAGTGGGAGGATCAGCCCGTTCGCGACGCATTGGAATTGTTGCGCCAGCGGCAAGCCGAAGAAAAACCGTTGGCCACAGTCGAAGAAGCTCTGACGCTGAAGAATGATTCGGATGATGCGAACGAAAAGATCCTCAGCGCTTTGGGGCGTTTGCCTGCTGAAGACTCGCAGGTCAACTGGAATGCGACCATCACGCGTCACATGCGCACCGACGTGAAAAGCACCAATCCCATCCTTACCAGTTCCGTTCAAGAAAACGATCTACATACGATGACGGCCTTCGCCCTGTTCGGTTTCGATTGGAACCTGGAACCGTTCGCCGCCAAAGACGCCGTCGTTTCGTGGCAGAGCAGCAAGGACCGCATGTACGACAAGCTGGTCATGCGAGATGATCTGACCTGGTCGGACGGAAAGCCGATCACGGCTCACGACGTCGTTTTCTCTTTCCAGACGATCATGAACCCCGAGGTTCCTGTTCCTGCCGTGCGCTCGGGCACGGACGAGTTGAAATGGGTGGAGGCCTACGACGACCAGACCCTGGTTTTCTTTCACAAACAGCCGCTGGCAACCAACGCCTGGAACATCAATTTCCCGGTGATCCCCCAGCACATCTATGAAAGGACCTTGGCTAAGAATCCGACGCTGCAAGAGAGCCCGGAACATGTGAAGTACGAAAACGAGCCCGTGGCCGGCGGCCCATACGCCATCTCCAAGCGGACTCGCGGACAAGAGATCGTGCTCGAGCGGCGAGAAGACTACTACCTGCACAACGGCAAGCAGGTTCGCGACAAGCCGTACTTCAAGGAAGTTCGCTTTCGCATTAACGAGGATTCCAATGTTTCCTTGCTGGCATTGAAGAGCGGCGAAATCGATGAATTGGAGTTGACTCCCGAGCAATGGACGACGCAAACCGGCGACGAGGAGTACTATTCGCGCAATACGAAGTCGCGAGGCCTCGAATGGACGAGCTTTCAGTTCACCTGGAATCTGGAAACGCCTTTCTTCAACGATCTGCGCGTCCGCAAGGCGATGGCCTACGCCTTCAACCATGACGAGATGCTCAACAAACTTTGCTACGGGCTTTTTCGCACCTGCAATGGCATTTTTCATCCCGCCTCGTGGATGGCCCCGAAGAAGCCGTTGCCATACTACCATCAGGATCTGAACAAGGCCGAGGACCTGCTGGACCAGGCGGGTTGGGTCGACCATGATGGCGACGGCATCCGCGATAAGGAAATCGGCGGCCAGTCCGTGCCGTTCGAATTCAGCGTGGTCTGCGCCAACATCCCATTGCGGATCGATATTTGCTCGCTGCTGAAGGAGAATCTCGACCAGATCGGCATCATCTGTAACGTGCGGCCTATGGAGTTCACCGTGCTTCAAGAGAAGACGATGAAGCACGATTTTCAGGCCGTTTTCGGCGGTTGGAGTACAGGGGCGGATCCGGCGACCTCGGAAAACATCTGGCGACTGGCGAAGGCCGCAACTTCGGGAACTATTCAAATCCCGAGGTCGACCGTCTCTATGAAGAAGGCAAGCGAGAATTCGACCGCCAGAAGCGCGCCGCCATTTATGCCAAGATCGATGAGTTGATCTATGCGGACCAGCCCTGCACCTGGCTGTTTTGCCAGAGCTCGTTTTACGGCTTCAACAAGCAATTGCGCGGCTATAATTTCAGCCCTCGCGGTCCCTATCACTACAGTCCCGGCTTCTCCAGCATCTGGAAGGCTGCGGAGTAATCGCGTGCCGTTCGTCATCGACTGTTCGCCGTTTGGTCGCCTATCCGTCGAGTCGTCATGCTGAGTTATTTGATCCGGCGAGTATTGATCGGCGGCATGACGCTGCTGCTGATTACCTTTATCGTGTACGGGCTGATCCGCAACATGCCGGGTTCGCCGCTGACCGTCCAAATGGCTGAGATGGATCCCAGCCGCAAGATCCGCCCGGAAGATTACGAGCGGATGCAAAAGACGTTCGGCCTCGACAAGCCCTGGTGGCAAGCGTATGCCGTCTGGCTGGGCAACGTCGCCCGGCTCGATTTGGGCCGGTCGTTCTTGCAGAAGCAGCCGGTCTCGAAGGTGATCGGGCAGAGAATCGGCCCCACCTTGCTGCTCTCGGTTTCGTCGTTGTTTCTCGCCTATTTGTTGTCGATTCCGATGGGACTCTATTCGACGGTCCGCGACGGTCGATATGACGAGCGAGTTTTGAGCACGGCGCTGTACATGCTCTATTCCTTTCCGACGTTCGTGACGGCGCTGCTCCTGCAGATGCTGCTCGCCGTCAAGCTCCAGTGGTTGCCGCTGTTCGACATGCACAGTCGCGGCTTCGAGTCGATGACGGTCTGGCAGCAGACGTGGGATCTGTTCAAGCACTGCGTGATGCCGGTCGCCTGTTACACCTATAGCAGCCTGGCCTACGAGAGCCGTTTCATTCGGGCCAACATGCACGAGGTGATGAAGCAGGATTACATTCGGACGGCACGCGCCAAGGGAGTCGGCCCGCTAGCCGTCGTCTTTCGGCACGCCTTCCGCAATACGCTGATCCCGTTCGTCACGTTGATCGGACTGACGCTGCCCACCCTGTTGAGCGGCTCCGTGATTATCGAACAGATTTTCACCTGGCCGGGCATGGGGCGGCTGTTCTTTGAATCGATTGCAGCCCGCGACTATCCGACGATCATGGGGCTGACGCTGGTGTTCTCGCTGCTCACGTTGCTCGGCACGCTATTGGCAGACATCCTCTACGCGGTCGTCGATCCGCGAGTCACTTACTCTTGAATCCGCGAGAGCCGCAACCGCAGCGTCTTATGCCCGCCACCAAAACTCCCGCCCGGCCTGAACCGCAGCACGCCGCGCCTCCCTCGCGCGGCTTTTGGAGCGAGGCCTGGCGTCGCTTCCGTCGGCGCAAGCTGGCGATGATTGCACTTGGATTCGTCACGTTCCTGATTTTTGTCGCCGCCTTCGCGCCGGCGATCGCCGGCACGAAACCAATCGTTTGCAAGTACAAGGGGAGCCTCTATTTTCCGGCGCTCGGATACTTCAACACGCACTGGGAGAATCCCATCTTTTATCGAGACCGCTTCCGGCGCATTTACCCTGAGAATCTGAAGGTGAAGGATCCCGATAGTTGGGCCATCTGGCCGCTGGTCTATCAGGATCCCTACCGCCGCGTGAAGCAGGGGGAATGGCCCGGGCAGCCCGGAAATCCGTCGGGCGCCGAAGGTTCGCCCAACCGTTTCAACTGGTTCGGTACGAATCAAGCCGGAGTCGACGTCTTCGCTCAAATGGTTCACGGTACGACCATTGCGCTGCTCGTTGGCTTCGTCTCGATGGGCATTGCAGGTCTGATCGGAATCACGGTCGGCGCGTTAGCAGGCTACCTGGGCGGCTGGCTGGATATCGCGTTCAGCCGTCTCATCGAGGTCGTGATGTGCGTGCCCACCCTCGTCTTGATCCTGGCGCTGATTGCCATCCTCGACAAGCCGACGATCTGGCACATGATGGCGATCATCGGCTGTACGGGCTGGACCAGCATCGCCCGTCTGGCGCGAGCGGAATTCATGAAGTTGCGTCAGTCCGATTTCGTGATTGCAGCGCAGGCAATTGGAGCAAGCCACGTTCGCATCATGTTTCGCTATATTCTGCCGAACGCGCTGGCGCCGATCCTGGTGCCGATCACCTTCGGGATTGCCGCGGCGATCTTGATCGAAAGCTCGCTCAGCTTTCTGGGCTTCGGCGCTCCCCCGCCGAATCCCAGTTGGGGAACTTTGCTGAATTCCGCGAGATCGAATTTACAGCTCTGGTGGCTGATCGTCTTTCCTGGGCTTGCGATTTTCTTCGCCGTGCTGTCGTACAACTTGATCGGCGAAGCATTGCAGGAAGCGACCGATCCGCGCTTGCACGAAGCTGGCAAGTAATCCGCCACTCCGTCGCACCGCCGAACGCAACGAGCGCTCGGCGCTCTATTTTTCTCCGCTCGCGGCGTGACGCCACCGCCCGCCGCATAACCTTTGCTCGTGACCGTTACTCGCCTTGCTTCTCGGCGAAGCGCTCGGGAGTAATCACGCCGGAACGGCCGCTTTCCTCGTATTCTTCGCCCGGCGGGTAGTTGCCTTCGGGCGGAGTCCAGTCGGACTTGCCCGTGATGTCCACCCGTCCCTCTCCGCCGCCCGGCAATCCGGGATCTTCCTGGCGCGGGAGCTGGGGCGCCTGCTTCGGAACCGCTTGGTTTTCGCCTTTTTTCGTGGCCATGATCGCGTTCCTTTCTAGAGCTCGCTCGGAGACAACCTGCCCGTCCTATTGTTATGCAAAGCGCGGACCGTTTTTCTCAGCCAAATCGGAACGGCCGCCGCCAGGCTGAATTTGCTGGAGTTAGGCTGAGGAGCGCAGCCGTCGGCACTCCGCCGTGAGGCGAGCCGCACGAAGCGCCGGTGCGCGGTTTCGCACGCCGCAAGGCGGATGGGGTCTCTTGAGGTCGGCGCGACTCTTGCATCAAGCTTCTTCTAAAGAACTCAGCACTGCACCCCTCAGCCGCGTTCCTGGCTTCCGCGTGCGGACCTCGCGCAAATCATCGCAGCCCGTGGATGTTTCCTTCGGAGTCGATGTCAATTCGCAAGGCGGCAGGTTCGGCGGGCAAACCGGGCATGGTGCTGATCTCGCCGGCCAGGGCGTACAAGAAGCCAGCGCCGGCGGCCAGGCGCACGTCGCGAATGGGAAAGCGATACCCGCGCGGCCGGCCCAATAGCGCTGGATCGTGCGAGAGGGAATACTGCGTTTTGGCGATACAGACGGGCAGCTTGCCGAAGCCCAACTTGCAGAACTCAGCGATGCGCCGTCGAGCCAACGGCTGATAATCGACGTGCTCGGCCCCATACACGCGCCTCGCCAGGACTTCGATCTTCTCTTCAGGCGTCATTTCCAGATCGTAGAGCCACTGCAGCGAGGAACGCTCGCTGGCGGCCGTGGCGACCGCGCGGGCCAGTTCCTCGGCGCCGGCGCCCCCTTCGGCAAATGAGTCGGCGACGGCCGCAGATGCGGCGCCATAGTCTCGAGCCAGCCGGCAAACCAACTCCAGTTCGCGATCGGTATCGCTCGGAAAACGATTCACCGCCACGACGACGGGCAGGCCGAACTGGCGCAGAATCTCGATATGCGCCCGCAAATTGACGCTGCCGGCCCGCAGGGCCTCTTCATTCTCTTGCTCAAGCTCGGCGGGCAACGGCTTGCCCGGCGTCACGTGGAACCGCCCGCTTTGGTGCTTGAGCGCGCGCACCGTGCAGACCAGCACTTCGACGTGCGGCTGCAGTCCGCCGGCGCGGCACTTGATATGAAAGAACTTCTCGGCGCCGCAGTCGGCGCCAAATCCGCTCTCGGTCACCACGTAGTCCGCCAGCCGCAGCGCCGCCTGGTCGGCAATAATCGAGCTGTTGCCATGGGCGATATTGCCGAACGGCCCCGCGTGCACCAGCGCCGGCGTCTGCTCGCTGGTCTGCACCAGGTTAGGACGCAAGGCGTCGCGCAGCAGCGCGGCCATCGCTCCCGCGCAGCCAATGTCTTCGGCAAATACCGGATCGCCCGTATCCGTCAGACCGACGAAGATTCGCCCCAGCCGCCGGCGCAGATCCTGCACGTCGGCGGCCAGCGCCAGGATGGCCATCACTTCCGACGCGGCCGTCAAGTCGAAACCCGTCTCACGCAGCGGCGCTTGCGGCGCTCGCCCAATCCCGCCACGATGCTCGCCAGACCTTTGTCGCTGACGTCGACGGCTCGCCGCCAGTTAACGGTCACCGGGCTCACGCGCGGCGTCTTTCCGCGTTTGAGATGATTGTCGAGCATGGCGGCCAGTAAGTTATTGGCCGCGGCTACGGCGTGGGCGTCGCCCGTAAAGTGCAGATTGATTTCCTCCGTCGGCAGCAACGCCGCGCGTCCTCCTCCGCCCCGCCCCCCTTGATGCCGAACACCGGCGCTTGCGACGGTTGCCGCAGCGTGGCAATGGCCGAGTGGCCCAGGCGGCACAAGCCCATCGCCAGTCCGATCGCCGTGACCGTCTTGCCTTCTCCGTAAGGCGTAGGGCTGACTGCACTCACGCCGATGTACCTGGCCTTCGGCCGCGGCGGCAGACGCCGCTCCAATCCCAGCGCCAGCTTTCCTTTGAACCAGCCGTACGGCTCCCAATCGTCGCCGCTCAGGCCAAGCCCGGCGGCAATCGTTTCGATTCGTGCGGGACGCGCGACAGGCGGATTGTCATGGGAGGCGGTCATGAAGAACTTCTCAGCGGCCAGAAGAAGACGGGGGGACGGACTCAGGCGACGCGTTACTCGGACGGCTCGGCGTCGGGACTGAACAACCGGGCCAGCTCATCGCGTGCGAAACCAGGCAGCGGCAAAAGTTGACCGTCCGGCGAGCGCAACTGGCAGCCTTGCTCGGCATTCGTTATCTCGCCGATTCGCGCGACGGCAATGCCCTCGCCTGCCAGCCGTTGCTCGATCGCCTCAGCCCGATCCGGCGCGACGGCCAACAACAGCGATCCCGAGGCGATCAGGCCCAGCGGATTCAGCCCGAGTCGGCGGCAGATCCGCTCGCACTCTGGCAGGACGGGGATTTCAGCCTGTTCGACGATCAAACCAACCTGCGAAGCCTCGGCCAGCTCGCGCAAGCCCGCGGCCAATCCGCCTTCGGTCGGATCGTGCAAGGCGCGTACTCCGCCGACTTCCAGCGCCAGCCGCGCCTCGCGCACGATGCTGATGCCCGGCTCGTGCAGCAGCCGCCGGCAACGATCCAGTTCGTGCTGAGTGAGCACATCGCCCAGCCGCTCGGGACATTCGCGGGCGATCAATGCCGTGCCTTCCAAGGCGATCGCCTTGGTGATCAGCAGCGCGTCGCCCGGCGCGCTCCGGCGGCGGTCACCAGTCTGTCTCGCGAGGTTTCGCCCAGCATCTGGCCGACGACGATCGGCCGCTGGAGACCCTGCGTGATCTCGGTATGCCCGCCGCATAGGGCGACGCCCAGCTCGCCGCAAGCTTGCGACAACTGCTCGAAGATGCTTTCGGCCAACTCCGCCGTGGCGGCCTGTTCGGGCAGCAGCACGGTCGCCAGAAACCAACGGGGCGCGGCGCCGCAACAGGCCACGTCGTTGGCATTCACGTGGACGGCATACCAGCCGATCTCATCGGCGGCGAAGGTCACCGGATCCGTCTTGACCACCAGGCAGCGATCGCCCATCTCGATCACCGCCGCATCGACGCCGACGCCCGGCCCGACGATCACGCGCGGATCGACCATCGCGTGGCGCGCCAGCAAGCGGCGCAACAAATCAACGGGCAGCTTGCCGGCGGGCAATGGTGGCATCAGTCAGCGGCGTTTCCGTTCGCGGGGCGAAGTCGGCCTGCAGAACGGGTCAAGGTTTCTGCGAAGCAACGTAGGCGCTCAACGCCTCCAGATTCTGGCAGAAAACGGCGCTGGAGACAAACGGCTGCTGGTCGCCGAATTTCGGTTGCCCTGTGATCCGCTCTCCCGTCGCTTGGACGACCCAACGTCCTTGGTCGTCGAGGCGGCTCAGAATCTCTCGCACCCGATCTTCAGAGACTTTCGTCGGGCGCGGTTTGCGATCGGCCGCTGACTTCTTTCCTTGGGCGGAACTCAGCTCGGCAAACGTGCGTTCGATCCGCTCCAGCTTTCCGGAACCGACCTTCCAGCCGTAATGGGTCGGCACGTCGGCATCGTCGTGCGTCAATTCATAATTGCGGGTCATGTACAGCGGCTTGTTGGTGCGCAGTTCATAGAACCGCGCCAGGCGCCCGTCGGGCAGTCGCGAAGCTTTCAAGTAGGCGACGGCCGCCGGAATGGGCGCCAGGTATTTGGGGTCGCCCGTCTCGCGATAGACCTTGATCAGCGTCTCCAGAGCGTCCTGCGACTCGTGACCGGAAATCGCCGGCGGCTCGAACTTGCGGGCCCAGACCGGATGCATCTCGTAATCGTATTGCTGGGCCCAGGCCGGCTGCGGCGCCGGCATTTGTGCCAGCAGCAGGAAGTCGCCCAATTTCTCCAGCGCCTGGCGACAACGCTGGTCTTTGTAGATCGCCAGAGCGTCGAGCAAAACGTCGGACACGTCGCCGCACAAACCGTCGTTGAGCGTGTAGAAGTTCCAGTACTCCTTCACATGGTGCTCGGTCTTCCAATCGTAGTCCGGATAGCTGGCTTTGGCCGACGGCTGGGCGGCAACCGGACCGCTCCAGACCTGCGGGAAGGCGCCGACGGGAAACTGCGCCTTGAGCAGCGCCTCTCGTGCGAACGTTGCCGCTTCGTGCACCTCCTCGTCGCGGAATTCCAGCGTCTGGTCCAGGTGCATCAGAAACCGCAAGGCGCTTTGCGTGGTGTTGTCGTCCAATGTGGAATAGTTCCGGCCGCGTCCCTTTCCACGCCGATACTGCGCCCGCCGCTTGCCTTGCGGATCGAAGTCGATCGAACTGGTCCAGCCGCCTGAGGCAAGCTGACCGTAGATCAAGGCGGCGGCCGCGTCGCGCGCGGCGTCGAGATAAAACTTGTCCTGCGTTGCGCGATAAGCGGCCAGGTAGGCCATGCCGACGGCCGGCGTGCCGGGCGGCTGCACCCAGAATCTCCGTGGCCGCCGCCTTGCCTTCGCCCCAGCGCCCGTTGAGATCGAGCGAATAGTAGTACACATAGCCGCCGTGCACCGCGACGCGATCATGATAATAGCTCGCCGCGCGGCGCATGGCCTGCTTCGCCTGTTCGGCAAGCGGAGCAGCTTGCGGCTCGGCGCGGAGCGGCCGCCCGCCGGACGACGAGATTAACCCGACCAACAACACGGCAAGCAAGCGGCGACGCATGGCGATCTCCGAAACAAGAAGTGGAGCGGGATTTCGCCCCAATCGTAACTGCGCGGACCGCCGCTTGCGACTACCGGCATAAAAAAATACGACTCGCCTGACAAAGGCGGAATCTCACTGCTTGTGCGTTGCAGGCGCCAGCGAAATGCGCGGGCGCCTAGCCGGCGGGCTGCCGTGCGACGGTAGTGCGGGTTTGGTCGCCGTCCGTCGAGGAAGCAGGGCCGTCCTGCGAAGACGCGGACTTCGGCCGCCGACGACCGGTCAGCGTGGCTAACGGTTGGGCGCCGAGCGTTCCTTGCAACTCGTCGAGATAGTCAGGACGCTCGACCCGCGACAGCTCGCTTGCCACATACGCACGCCGCGCGTCGATCTGCAATCGCTCCGCATCTTCGGCGTGGCCCGGCATCTGCCCGTACTCGTCCAGGTACTTCAAACGTCGCTTGCAGAGGGAAATCTCGCGATCTTGCTGGGCTCGCAGCCGCTGGGCATACCAGTCGCTGGACAGCAACGCGTCGAGCGTGAACATGGAGCGGAACGCGGGGTCGTGAACGGTCCGCCCGTTCCAATGACCTTCGGCCATGATCGCCAGCAAGGCCTGCAGCGGCGGGCAAAGCTCTTCGAACGTACCGTCACCGTAGTATTGCCGCGCCGTGCGCTCGTGAGCCTCGGCGATATACAGGATGCCGTCAGCAAACGCATCGTGGTCCTGCGTTTCGGGCTGCAGCATCGATTCGTCGAAAATCTTGCCGGGGTTATCGAACACGCGGCCGAAGAAACGCCGCACGAATTCGTAAGTAATGCGGTAGCCCAGGCGGCTCGCCGGAATCGGTTTGCCTTGGTATTCAAAATCAGCCAGGGGCTCCAGCAATCCTTCTTCCCGCAAGTAGTTCGGATCGCGTTCCTGCGACGTCATGCGGCACCAGACTTCCGGAATCAACAGGCTGATGTCGTGATCGACTCGCATGTTGGGGCCGATGTGCCCGGCGGAGGTGGAGAAACCCTGCAGGCCGGTAAGAATGTAACTCACCAGCGCGGCGTTCAGATCGGCGGCCGGACGCAAGGCGTTGAAAGGCCCCTTGGTCATTGCACCTTCGCTGCCGGCGCCGGTCGTCGAAGGGCTCTTGCCCGTCAACGAGCAGATGAAGTCCATGAACAGCTCGGGCAGCTCCTGGTAGTGGATCGGATTGTATACCGCCAGGCTGCGAATCCCCTGCTCGCGGCGCGGCGGGTTGTTGCGGCGGCCGACCAGCACCGCGTTCACCGGATGACGAACCGGCTTCTCCGGGCGGCAACGCGCGGAACAGCCGCGTCCCCGGTCTGCATCACGTAAGCCGCCATCGGATCGACCAGGTCGGGCCGGGTTTGCAGATAGCGAGGGTTCTTGGAAGGCTTGCCGTCGACCAGCCGCGGGTTTGCCGAGCAGACCACGTAGCTGCTCCGCGAATCAATCGCCGAACGCAGCAAGGTTCTGCATGGGCGGACTGAAGGCGTCGAAATCGATCGGCTTGGTGGCCATCTCCTGTAGCTCGGCCTGCGAGAGCGGCTCGAAGTTCGAGAGAAAATTGCCGCCGCGCGACAGGTCCGACTCGGTCTGCTTGTCCAGCCCGCGATGAATGGCGTCGTCCGGTCGCTGGAACAGGCGATACTCGCAGTTGGAAACGAACTTGTAGCTCGTGGCCCAATCGGCGCCGCCCAGCTTGGGCAGCAGCCGTCCGGGCACGACGACCGAAGCGCTGATGTCGTCTTCCGTCTGCAGCTTGACGGCGGCGGCAAAGTCCTGCCGCACTTTGTACGTGCGCCAGTCGGAAGGGGGCAGCAGGCCCACGCGCAGATAGGTGCCCACGAGTTGCCGGTGACGGTATTTCAGCTCGTGTCCTGGCGTGCCGTTGACGATGTCGACGCCGAAGTGGCGCCGCCAATCGGCGCCCCACTCGGCCCGGTAGAACCGCTTGATCACGAACACGATCGCATAGATGTGGTTCGGGATCGAGGCCAGCCAGGCGTTGTACTCGTCGCAGTAGACGGGCGAAGGGGTCAAGAGCTTGATCACGCTGCCCAGCGAGCGGTTGGGATCGAGCAGCTTGCGGCTGGTCCGCGCCGCCGGCGGTTCGCCGCTCGAGGGTCGTCGCCAACGCGTGGAATAATCCTTTTCCATGATGAACCGGACCAGCTCGAAATCCTTGGCCACGTCGGAGACGAAGACCGGTCCGTAGTGCATGTAGTCGCGAATCGACTTGCTGATCTCGCTCTTGCCGCCTCCCGACACCGTACACGGTTTATGGCAGAAACGCGCCTTCGCCAGCCGAGCCGACCAACCGCCATGAAGGCGCGGCCGGATGCTTTTCCATCCGCAATTGATAGCCCGAAGGAGCCATGTAGACCTTTTCGGGCAGCAGCGGAATCGAATGCTCGACGCCGTCTCGCTGCCAGCGGATGCGCTGTTCAGGCAGGATCGCGCGGGCATCTTCGGGAATGTAGACCAGATCCGGGAAGTTCCGATCGACGCCGTAACCTTCCGGCTCGACCCGGACAAACTCGGCGTAATCCCGGGCGACGTCGTGAAACGTCCGGCCGTTGTAGCGGATGCTGTTGACCTGAAACTCTTCGCCCAGGTTGAAGCTGGGAAACGCCAACGTTCCGCCCGCATGTTCCTCTTCGACATTGCCCATCAGATTGGCCGCATAGCCAATCTGCGTTTTAACTTCTTTCTTGCAGTAGCCGAAGTAATTGTCGGCGATCAGCGTGACGATCACTCCGGCCTCGGTGCGGCACGTGATCTTGAAGGCGTGGCCGTCGTTGTAGCGCTCGCTCTCATCTCGCCAGCACATGCGATCTCTTCGCTGCCGCTCGCTCGCCTCGTCATAATGGGGCAAACCCAGTTCCTTCTTCGTCAGCGAGACCAGGTGCGGCGCCAGGATCACGGTCCCGGTGTGACCGGTCCAATGGACGACGTCGAGCCCCGCGTCGTTTTCCGGCACGAAAGGATCGCCCGCGTTGCCGAAGATCGACTCGACGAAATCCAGATTGCTGACCAGCGAACCCGGTGCAAAAAAGCGCACTTCCATGCGCTTCTCCGGACAGAAGCCAGGTACGGCCGGACAGACGAGCGGCCGGATCAACAGCGACGCCCAACCGCGCGCGGCTGGCGTTCTGCCCGCCGTGAAGGGAAAGGCCAGCAACTCTTGCGGCGGCGCCACTGCGCGGCGGAACAGTTCGACGTAAGCCTGGCGCGGCACGCTCGACTTGTCGCCCGGTATCGGCAAACCTCCTTCGGCAATATGAAAGGTGCCCTTGGTCGTCCGCCGGTCGTGTTTCGGATTATGCAGCACGCCGTTTTTCACTCGGAACGACTGCAACAGCGCGCTGGAATAATCGTCCGCTTCGGCCGGCAGCGACAGCTCGCGCGCGATACCGTGCCGGTCGAGAATCAGCGTCCGGGCGGGCAACTGCAAGGCGTCGCCGCCAGGCACGTCGCGGAAGTGCTGCCGCAGGAACGACTCAATCCGCACGTCGACCGGAGAGCGATGACGAGCCAACAGGCGATTCTTCTCCTGGAAGTTTTCCAGCAACCCCTTGGCCAGTTCGGCGAACGGTTTGTCATCGGCGCTCAACGCGGCCGGAAAGCCGTTGGCTAGCAACTGCAGATTCACGTAGCGCAGCAATTGCTTGCGCTCGCTCTCCGGGTCCGAGACCGCTTCTCCGGGCGTCAGGCCCAGCGATCGCTTGAAATCGAAGCGAAAAGCCTCGTCTTGCCACGAGGAATCGGGCGCCAAAAATGAATTGTTTCCGTGTTGCATAATCGACCGTCAGAAACCGCGGGAGCCGCCGACGGGCTGACAGCCTGCACGGCGGCGAAGAAAGAACTCGAAACCGCGAGCTTAATCGGCTAAGAGAGCAAATCCAATGCCGCCCCAGGAGGCCCTGTTGACGCAATCGCTTCTAAAACGGGAATTCGCAAGCAAAACGGGCGTCACAAACTCCATGCGCCGCTACGAATCTTGCTTGAAAATCGAGCCCGCGAGCGATTGAAACGCCACGGCGAACACGTCGCCGCGCGGGGGCGTTACTTGCCATGGAACGTCTCGCCGATGCGCAGGCGGCGCCTGTTTTCACGGCAAGGCGCCCGCCAGTTTACTTCCGCCGTGGTCGCGCCAACTCGCCGCTTCCACGCAGGACGATGACGTTGCACTTGAAGGCATACGCATCTCGGCGTTGATCGTAGCCTGCAAACCAACGGTTTTCGACGACGAGCTGGCGGAATTACTTCGCGTGTTCAAGCTTGGCGGCGCCTGTGCATATTGACGAACTGGCCGCCGTCAACCGCGAGTGGACTCGCGAGCAACTGGCGGAGCTTCGAGCCTGGCTGCCCGCCGAAGCGACCACTGCGCGTCGCCGGCTGGACGAACTGATCCGCTCGCTCGACTGGCGAGCGTTCTTTCAAGGCTGGTACTGTTACGCCGCGGCCAGCGGCTGTCGCTTCGGCGGCGCTCTTCCCGTGCGGCCGTTTTGAACGCAAAGCTGCGTCTACTTCCCGCAACGGGGATGCGCCCGGACTTATCCCGGTCTGACTTGGCAACCCGCACAATGCGTCTTCGACTCTCAGGGCGTTGCAGCGCGCCAGTCCGACAGACGCAAACCAGAGATCCAGGAGAAATGCAGCGTATTTCCAGTGACGAGCACGCGATGGGCTTCGAGTCGCCGTGGCGGCAATAATCAAATCAGCATCGTTTCGCGGATGGCCGTTGTTTCGAGCTTCGGCCCACAAATCTGCCGCTCGCTTCAGTACTGGAATCGAAACGGTGAAGACGTCGCTGCTGCTAGTCATTGCTTGGAAGCCAGCAAGCTGTCGCGACGCTTGGTTGGCGCGCATTCCGCGCATGATCTCGTACATCGTCATCGCGGAAAACGCAAAACGCTGATAGGTCGCCAGATACAGCCGCGCCGAAGCAAGCACCTGTTGATTCTTGCCCTTGAGAACCTCGGACAAGATGTCGCTGTCAAGCAGTGCCTCATCCATAAGCTATGGAACATTTCGCGTGAGATTGGCCCGGGTCTTTGCCACCTGATCGATCGCCTCGACCTCTTCATCGCTCAAACCAGCATAAACAGCGGTCCAGTCATCGAGCGATTGGACCGTAGACTGGTCTCGCTCAACCAGGCCGTCAACCTCTACAACGTGGATGAAGAGACGATGATTCGCCGCAAGCCGCCGCCCAATGACATCCTCCAGCGCACGGCGATGCGAGGCATCTAGACTGCCGACGTCAATCGTCAAGTCGTGTTCCATAGCCTCAATTATAGCACCTCCATCTTGATGAAACACGGTGGAAATGTCCCGACGTCTGGCCACCGCCGTTTCGGCTGAACGCGAGGGCAAGCTACTTGTCGGCGGCGGGTAATGCAATGCACAAACTGCAAAATGACAGAGAACAATTTCCGATTCTGCATTGTGACCTTGCTGCTCTGGCCACGCCATTCACCGGTATTGCAGGAAACTTTTGCAGACCACAACCATATTGAGCGCTAGTAAGTAGTAAATACGAAGCCACCGGTCTACTCGCCATCCGCCGTCTCCGCCGGCGCGTTCTTGCGCCGAGCGCTCGCAGCGCCTCGGCAAGCGTCTCTTCCAGGCGCGGGCTGGCGCCGATGAAGACCCGCGCCACCTTGCCCTCAGGCCCAACGACCACGGTGAACGGAATGGACGAGGCGCCGTATTGCGCGGCCACTTTCCCTTCGCGATCCAACGCGACGGTGATCGGGAGCTTGAGCCGGTGCAGCGCGTCGTTGATTTCGACCGGCGTCTGCTGCAGATTCACGGCCACTAATTCCACCTGCTCTGGCGGAAAGGCTTTGACGGCCTGAGCGATCTTGGGCAGGCTTTGCATGCACGGTGCGCACCAACTGGCCCAGAAGTCGACGACCACGACCTTGCCTTTCCGCTCGGAAAGCCGGAACGTCGCTCCATTGAGCAGTTCTGTTTCGAAATCGATTGCGGGCCGCCCGATGAGCGATGAACCGAGCCCCGTAGCGGCGGCATCGGTCGCTTGCGAAGCATCCATCCGCGACACGGCCGGTTCGACGGCGCTGGTCAGCCGCCACGCGCCGTAGGGCGACTTCGCGGCGCTGCTGAGCACCTGCTTGCCCAGCAGCAACTCGCTTTCCTGTTCGACGTGGACCCGCCGCGGGCCGAGCAGTTCGCTCTCGCCGGAAATCCAGCCATCCTCGACCTCATCCGGGACCAGCGTCACGCGCGTGCCGTCGATGCGCGCAATCTGCACGGCGCCCTGCGGCGGCTTGAAGTCGCCAGGCGCTTTGCCCGAGCCGTCCCATTCGTCCGAGTGCAGCCAGATGATCCGCGAGATCAAACGGCGCCAGAACTCGCGCGGGCGGCCGTTGACTTCGAAGCGAAGTTGATCTTCGCTGGCTTCCAGCAATCGCCCGCGCAAGTAGTCGCCGCCGGCGGAGCACAAAATATGCGTGGGCGGATCGTCCTTTTGCAGCCTCGGCAACGTGAGCAGCCGCTCGCGTTTGTCTTTCGGAAGCGAATCCCCCGTCGGCTGCGGTCCGAATTCGATTGCCTTGACCCGCGCGTGAGGCAGCTTTTGAAGCGGCATGTCCGCGACTTCGAACGAAACGCCCGAGGCGTCGATGCGCACGATTCGGCACCGATAGACGTCGCCGGTCCGCAGGTATAAGCGGTCTTTGGCCTTGGCGTCGAATTCCAAGCGCTTGGGCAAGGTGGTCGCCGGAAAATCGATCCGGCCCGAGGCATCGGCGCGGAAGGCACTGCTCGTTTCGCTGCCCAATGGCTTCCAGGCCAGGCGGCTCTTCCCCTGGTCGTCTTTGATCGATTCCAGCGTGCCGTGCAGCCGGCCGTCGTCCAATTCGAGCAGCAGCAGCTTGCCGGCGGCCCGCGTCGGCGGCGACACCTTGTGGCGGAAAACAATGCCGCGGATGCCGGCCAGCGGCAGCGACACGGCCTCGAGGGTGTCGGCGTCGACCGCCTCGCGGCATTCCAACAACAGCCGCTCATCAGCCAGACCCTCGATCCAACCGCTCAGTCGCGTTCCATCCGCGAAGGCTACCCGGTTGGCGGGCCGCTGCACGGTCTGGGGTTGTTCGGCGGGAATCGGGGAAAGAATGACCTGATCCACCTCGTCTTCGCTGCACACGCGCTCGTCTTTGCCTGAGACGACGCGAAACTCCCGGCGCTCGACGTCGTACGTGATCGGGCTGCCGTACAACGCCGTTCCGTCCGTGCGCTGGATGCGCGGCGCATTGACCAGCATTTCCGGCGCCGCCGCGCCGCTCATCCGGCTGACGCGCAGTTGTTCCAACGTCAATCCGCCGCGACCATGCTTGAGATAAATGCCCGGCAGGACTTGCGGCGCATCCTTTCCGGTTTTCACCGTGGCCAGCGGCGCGCCATCGCCGCTCAAAACGTTGACTTGCTGCCGCTGCTGGTCCAGTTGCACGAGCAGGTGCAGACTGCCCGGTCCGGCCCGCAAGTTCATCACCTGCGCCAGATCAAGATCCCCTTCGGTCTCGCGGCGCACGATCAGCGCCCCTTCGATGCACTCCAACCGACAAGCGGGCCACGGCGCCTGAGCTTGCTTGCCGGCGCCGAAGAGCAATTCGAAGTCGGCGGCCTGGCGCCAGGATAATTTGATCTCCATCCGCGTCTGCGGCGGCAGCTCGAGATCGAGATAGAGCGAAGCTTGCGGCGTTTCGGTCGCCAAACCTTCGCCCGTCTCTTTCCAAGCGCCGGGCTGCGGCGACGGCGCCCATTCCGCCGCCGAATTCGGACCGGAGTAGAGCACGGCGGCGTGCTCGCCCACGCGTTCCAGCCGCCGCACTTCAGATTGCTTCACGCGCAGCCGGCCGGCGACGCTCGATGCAAACACCAGGTCTTCGGCGCCCCACGCCGCCAGCCGGCCGTAGAGTGCGTCGCCATTCATCAATAACAGGCGATACGGCTCCTTCGGCTTCTGAATCGCTTCCGCAGCATCGAAGCGGATTTCTTTCAAATACAGCAGCCTGGCGTCGAACCGGAACGGCTCGACAAAGTCCGGCGACTGCCAGGCTAGCTCGCCGGGATTCGTCGAACGTTCCAGGGCGCCAGGCAAGCGATCGCCGTTGGTAAACGTCAACACGCCGGCGGGCCGCGCTGCGTCGGCGCCTTCCTCCGCCTGCAGGCTGTGACCAGCCCAACCGCCTGCAACGGCCAGCAGTGAGGCAAAGAATGTTCGCATCGCGCTGCGCTCCTTAGCGTTCGTAGATCGGCAGGAAACGGTAATTCACCGCCAACACCAGCACGGACATGGCCGTGCTCAAGACGGCTCCGCCTTGCGCGCCCGCGTGCCCGAGATGCTGCCGTCGGGTTGCTGCAGACTCCGCAAGCGGCGGACTTGCGACTCGTTCCATTTCTCCCAGGCTTCAGGATCGCCCTGGTACAAGGCCTGCGCCTGATAATAGGCGGTGTACTCGGCGTAGCCGCCCTGGATTTCGCGGCTGCCTTTCACGTACTTCAGCGTCGAGGCGTATTCAGGCAGATCCTTGCGGCGGGCAATGGCGTAAACCAGCGTAGCGATGGACGACCGCGCCTTCGACTGGCCGTGGGCCCCGATGCCGGAGTAACCGACGCTGCCGTCCGGCGAGGTCATTTGCTTGTAGTAGGCCAGCGCTCGCTCCATGTTCTTGTCGGGCACTTCAATGCCGGCGTTGCGCCGCCAACAGCCCGACGAACACGGCGCCGCTGACTGAGGTGTCGGCATCGCTTGAGTTGGGCGAATAGCGCCAGCCCCCTTGCGGGTTGCGGTCCTGCGAAGTGATGGCGCAGCGGACGGCCAGCTCGAGCGCTTGCCCAATGGAAAAGCGAGTCCGGCCGGCCTCGCCCTCCCACAGGTTCCGATCGTCGACCGCGCCATAGGCTTCCGCCAAGGCGAGCATGGCGAAACCGTGGTGGTACATATTGCCGGGGCCGAGACAGCCGTGGTTCGGATCTTGCGACGTGATGATGCTCCGCAAGGCCTTGCGGACGTTCAAGCTATAGGGGCCGAAATTCGGATCTTCGCCCGAAGCCAGAAATGCCAGCAAGCACAATCCGGTAATGGCAGGGCCTTGCTGCCCGGCGTTGGGCCAATCGCCCGCATCGCCCTGCTCGCGGGCAAGGAACTGCAAGGCCCGCTCATAGCATTCGCGGATCTCCTTCGGCACGGCGGCGCCATGGCGGATTTCAGGCGCCTGGGCCGAGCGCCGCGATGGGGAGATCAGAGCCAATGCCAGGCCCAGGCAAACAAGAAGGCGAGCGCAGCACGCGGCGGCCATGGGGAAATGCGAAATGCAAAATGGCGGGAAGCGAACTCCGATTTTTCATTTTGCGTTTTGCGTTTTGCATTTTGACTTTCTTCCCTGGCTGGCAGTCCGCCGCGAATCGCGGCGAACGAAGAACTCGCATGTTTCTATATCGGTTCATGGTTCAAGATTCATGCCTGCCGCGGCTAACGTTCCGCCGGCGGATGAGCTTCGCGAAGCTCGACTAATCGCTCTTGGATGACGTCCCATTGGGCCTCGGCGAACAGCGGCTTGAGCCTCTCGTCAGGCGTTCGCGCAACGGCTGTTTCAGCTTCGTTCCGTCTGCCTTCGGCGCCTTGCTCCTGCGGCATGCCGATCAACTGCGCGTTCGAAGAGATCAGCCAGCGCATCCCACTGCGTTGCGGTCAAACGCGCTCCGTTCGGAAAAGGCCAGGACCTGAAGTTGCAGCGAGGCATGACGTTGGAACTCGCGCCGTCGACGCAGACTTTCCCTCCACAGGCGCCGTTGCTCCGGGGAAAGATGGCTGTCCATCGCCTTGTGAAGCAATGCGTCGCGTTCCGGGAGCAAGTCGTCTCGCGCCGCAGCTTGCCGCAGTTCGTCCCACGCGCGTTTTCGCCTCTCCGGCGCCAAGTTCGCCTGCAATTGGCGCCGGAGTTCGGCGATTCGAACCGCTTCGCGATGCAAACCGAGCTTGCCGGCCAGCAGAAGTTTTTTGTGAACCGGCGGCGACGGCTTGCAGGTCTGGCCGACGGCATCGATCAAGAGATCAAGGCACGCGGTTCGCTCTGAAGGGATGACGGGCTCTCCGCGTCTTGCTGTTCCCCGGCGGCTTGAGCGGCTTCGCCTCGCTTCTCCGCCGGCCGGTACATTACGACTCGCAGTTGACCGCGTTTGTCTTGCAACACGATACCGCGAAGCCCGCCCTTTGCGTAAGGTGGATGGGATGGAGACCCTGTTGCCCGCGGAGAGCCGCAGGGACGAACTGCAGTTGCAAATCGGCCAAATCCGCGTTGAGCGGTTCGCGCAACTCCTTCCATGCCGTCCGTTGCGCCGGACGGAGCAACGGTTCCAGTACGGAGTCTGGCAGGTCGAAAACCCCGCCGAGGCCGCGGAGCTCAGCCGCGCACTCGCATCGAGTTCAGCCAGGGCGGCGGCGGCAAAGTTGACGTCGTCTTCGACCGCAACCGCAGACCAGCTCTCCTTCCATAAAGAAGCGATCAGGCGACGCAACAACGCGCGCTGTTCATCGCTCAGCAGGAGAACCTCGTCCATCGCCGCCGCCAGGCTGGCCGCCTTTGCCTGGCGGACCTTATCGGCGGCGAGTTGCCGTTGTTCGATCAGCCTTGCTGCGACCTGCGCGGGCAAGGCCTTGCGGACGGCCGCGTCGACGTCTTCGATCATAGAAGCCTGCGACGCCGAGGCCTCTTCGGCCAGCGTTTTTTCGGCGATGGTCACGATGCGGCCGTTCATCGCGGCTAACCTGCGATTGGCGACCGCGGCGCCCCGGTCCGCACCCTGGACCTTGATGGCCTGTGAAAACTCTTGCTTGGCTTTCTGCGTGAGTTCCGCGCTGAGTTCCTTCAGCGCGGCGACTTGCGCAGACGCCAGTTCACACGCCTTTTCGACGAAGCAGAATTCGATTCGCAGCCGCCGGCCGTAGATTTCAAGCAGCGAGTTGAGTTGTGTTTCTCGCGAGCTCTCCGTCGCGACCACGTCCTGGATCTCTTGACGCGGCAACAGCAAGTCGCTCTGCGCAGTCGCGCTTGCGGGCGGACATAGCAGACATGCCACCATTGCGATCGCAGCGCGGCAAGCCGGCTGAAACTGCTTCATGAGCGACTTTCGTGCGTTCATCTCAATGATTCTCGAAGCGGTTGAAGTCGTTGCAGTTCACGTTTGCCGAGGTCAAGGCTGGGGCGGATGGATCTTGCGAAGCTCACGCAACCACGAATTGACGGCGGCCCACTGGACTTCGCCGAACAGCGGTTTGAGTGCGTCGTCCGGCGTTCGGGCCAGGACGGTCTCCACGTCGTCCTGATGTCCTTCGGGCGGTTGCGGCAGCGAGCCCAACCGGGCGTTCAAAAGCTCCGCCAGCGCATCCCACTGCACAGCGGCCAACGACGTTTGCTGAGAGCAGAGGAAAACCTGCACCTGAACTTGCGCCCGTCGCTGGAACTCTTGTCGCTGACGCTGATCATCATTCCAGCGCTGCAATTGCTCGGCCGACAGGCGACTGTTGATCGCCTTGCCAAGCAGCGAGCCGGTTTCCGGCAGCAGATCGTCCGGCGACAGGGCTTGCACCAGTTCGTGCGTTGCCTCGTCGCGTCGCGCAGGCGGCAACTGCGTCTGTAGTTCCTGCTGCAATTCCGCCGCTTTCGCAGCATCGTGATACAAGTCGAGCTTTCCGGCCCAGCGCAGCTTGGCCCAGACTTCCGGCGAGAGCGAGCAGGTCTTGTCGAGCGCTTCGAGCAACAACTCAAAGCAAGCAACTCTGTCGGCGAGTTGTTTAGCGGCGCGAGGGCGCTCTTCTGCGGCAGCGGACCGGTCCTTGTCCGCCGGAAGCGGTTTCTTTCTCGCCCGGGCTTGCCTTCTCGCGTCGTTATTAGGCTGGATGAACCCTTGAAGGCGTGCATTTCCGCCGACTCCCACTCCAAACATCAGCGGGGGGCCTCCGGGCGCCCGGGGGACCAAACTGCGATTGCAGCACGGCTAGTTCTTGATTGAAAGGGCGCGCAGCCCTTTCCATACGTCCCATTGGGCCGGACGCAGCAGCGGCGTTAACGCCGAATCGGGCAGATCGAACGCCGAAGCGAGGCCGCGAAACCTGGCGCACGCCAGCGCCGATTCCCTCAACGCCGGCGCCGCCGATGCGAGTCTGCTGTCGACGGAGATCGACTTCCAACTGTCCTTCCACAGCGAATCGATCAGGCGACATAACTTATCGCGCTGCTCGTCGCTCAACAGCAGCACCTCGTCCATCGCCGCGACGAGACTGCAGGCCTGGGCTTGCCTGGCCTTCTCTGCAATCCGCTTTCGCTCCGCGGCCAATCGCTCGACGACGGGCGCCGGGAACTCCCTGCGAATGTCTGCATTGACGCTTTCGATCACGGACGCGCCCAAAGCGGACAATTCATCGGTCGACGCTTCGGCGGCGACGTCGACTGTGCGGCCGCGCTGCATGTGCAGCCTGCCATTTGGGGCGAACTCAATCCGCCTTGCGACGCCCCGACGCGAAAACTGCTGAGAAAAGTACTCTTTCGCTCGCTCTAAGCGCTCGTCCTCCCGCTGTTCCGCTGCGGCGATTTGTTCGGGCGTCAATTCGCAAATTCTTTCGACGACCTCCAACTCAACTCGCAACCGCCGGCGACACTCATTGGCAAATACGGCGTCGAATTGCGCCTCGCGCAAGAGTTTCTCGCCAACGACCTCGGCGATCTCGCGCGGCGGAAGCTGAAGCGGCCGCTGGGCGCACGCACGCGGCGCTGCCTCTCCCAGGCAGGCCAGCGCGAGCGCGACGGAGAAGCGTGGATGCAACTGCATGGGGCGCCTCCTAGCGGTCGCCGCCGCCCTCCAAGCGGTTGAAGTACTCGTCCAAGCCCTCTCGAAACTCTTCGGGCAAGGTCCGTCCCGACTCGCCCAGCGTCTGCTGCACCTGGCGATCGTCGGGACGGGCTTTGTCGTTCGTTCCGCTGCCAAGCAGCGCCAGCGCGGGCTGTTCGGGCGGATCCTCGGCGCCGCCGCCGCCGGGCGAGCTGCCGCCTCCGCCCCCCGAGTTCGGATTGCATCGCTTGGCCTGCAACAGCAATTCGATGATTTCCGTTTCGGCCGCAATCGCCTGCGGGCCGGTATCAGGACGGCGGAGAATGCCGGCCGCTTCGTTCATCACCTGGCCGACTTTCATCAGCAAGGCGATCTCCGGTCCGAAGTCCTGCGCCCCGTCGGGCAGCTCCAGCAGCCGTTTGCCGACGTCGTCGACGCGCTGCTTCAGCTCAGCCTGCGTTTCGGCGAGCTTGCCCGCTTGTTGATCGTAATCGGCCGCTTTCACCTCGGGCCGAGCTTGCTCGGCCACGCGGGTTTCATCGCGCAATTGGATTTCGGCTTCGAGGATCTTCATCACTTCGAGCACGACCGACGGCGGCAGGCTGCCGCGAGATTTACAGCCCGGACATTTGCCGGCGCCTGCATCGACCAGGTCTTCGGCCCAGCGGTCGAGCGTGTCGGCCCAGTACTCGCACTCGGCGATCGGCAGGCCGGTCGTCTGATACATCTCCGGGCTCAGCGCCGCCAACCGGTCGACGATCTGCTCGCGTTTCATCTCGTCCAGCACGCGTTGAAACTTTGCTTCCCGGCGCCGGTCAAAATACGCCGCCATGTCGTCGCGGATCGTGCCGACGGTCTTGGACAGTTCTCTCTGACTGGCCGCCAGTTCGTCGTACTGCGTTCGTTCGCCGGCCGGAAGGATTTGCACGGGCAGGCCGAACTGGCCCGAGAAATGTTCGCTCAGGTCGCCCGCCACCTTCAATTCTTTTCGCGAGGCGGCCTTGAGCCGTTTGAGGAACGTGCTTCCTTCCAGATTGGCCAGGATGCGGTTCAGCTCATCAGACACTTTCTCGAATTCCGCCAGCAGGTCTTCCTGCTGCCGGATCGCCTCGTCGACGTCCTCGCGGGCCGTTTTCGGCGGCGCATCGTCTTGCTTGCCGCCGCCGGCGCCGGCCAGCGTCGTTACGGGCAGACCGAGCCGCGGCGCCTTGGGTTTGCTGGGCGAGGGCTTGCCACCACCGCCGGGCTTTTTCGTTAGCTGCGAACTTTCCACGTCCACGACGCTCGGCGCCGGCGGTTTGGGCGGCTGCGGCTTGCCGGCGGCCGAAGACGGAGAGCCAGAGCGAGCGCTGCGCACCTGGCCCGCGGTCGGACCGCTCGGCGAAGGCGGCTTGGATGCGACGGATGGCGCCGCTGCGGCGTCCTTCAGCAAGTCGGCGACGCTTGGCATGCGATGGGCCGAAATGTCTTTGAGCACTTGCAGCATCTCCGCCCACTTTTCCAAATGGCCGACGCCGAACTCGGGATTGCGCACTGCCTGGGCGACGAGGTCTTCGCCACGGGCGACCAGGCCGCCCAGCCGGGCGCCGTTCGACCGCTCAGCGGCGGCTTGCCGTTCGATCTGCTTGCGCGTGGCGGGTTCATCAAGCTGTTCCGGCGAGAGTTCGCGCAACTGCTTGTTCGTTTCGTACAGTTGCAGTTCGCGATCGCGGACTTCGAGCGATTGCCGCTGCCACTTGCTCAATTGCGCGGCAGCCACTCGGCGTGCTGTTCGGGGTTGAGGACGTATAACACGTAAGGCAGCCGAATAAACCCGCTCGCGGCCAGGTAAATAATCTTCCACATAGATCCGCACGCTCACCGGCTGCGGTTCGATGCCCAAGGTCTTTGCACAGAACACGCCGACCGCCTCGAGCTGCTCCTGCTGCTGTCCGCCCGCGGCCAGCAGTCGCTCGCCGTGCGCGAGCGGCGTTTCCGCCTGTTCATCTTCCAGCCCTTGCCACGCCATGCCCGCTCGGCGGACGCCGAAATCGTCAAAGGCCTTGACGGTAAAGCTCAGCGCCTCGGTCTCGAGCACTACCTTTTGCCGCGGCAGGTTCTCGCACGAGACGACCGGCGCCTCGTCTTCGCGGCTCTGGATGGACAACACAAATGGCGCTTGCGCCGACAGGCCTTCTTGATCCTCCCAGGTCAATTGCAGCTTCTCGGCTTCGGAAACGCTTTGCGGCGGAGTGACCACGCCAGCGCCGCGAGGCTCGAGCCGCCGGCCGTTGAGCACCGCCGCGGCCAGCGGCCGATTGGCCGTCGCTCGGAAACCGACCTGGCTGCCTTGCACCACCGAAAGCGAGCCGCCGCGTACGTCCTTTTCGATCGGTTCCGGCCGTCCCAGGTAATCGGGCAGTTTTATCTCCGCCTGAACCGAGGCCAGTTCGGGACGCAAGGTCGGCACGACGCGAATGCGCTCGATCGCATCGCCGATGCGCAGCTCGAGCCAGCCGGCTTCCAACTGCGGCGGCACTTCAAAGCGATACTCGCTCCCGTTAAGCGATGCGGCAATCGGCGCTTGCCGCGCATAACGGGCTTGCCCCCGCGCCGGTCGCCAGCGAGCGCGCTCCGCCAATTGCACGCTCAACTCGAAGGGCTCGCCGTGCGGCACGACCAGCCGCTCCGGCACGCGCTGCAAGGCGGCGAACGTGTAACGCGGCGTCGGCTTCCACGGCGCCAGAAAGCGCAGCCAGGCATTGCCCGCCGCGGCCGGCGCCAAGGCTAGCATGACGAGCGCCACCAGCGCCGGCGCCGCGGCGGCCAGGCCCCAAGGGCGATGACGCGGGTTGGGGACCGCATTGCGGAAGTCGCGCTGCGCCGCGTCGCGGGCCACGTGTTCGATGGCGGCTGCGCACAACGTCGCGCGAGCGCGCCTGTTCCGTCTCGCTGGCGGCCAACTCGATGATGCCGAGCAGTTGGTCGCCGATGCTCGGATGCTTCCGGCTCAACAAACGGGCCAACTGCGGCAACTGCCGCCGGCGCCAGATCCAGCGGTAGGCATAGATCGGCACGGCGCAGCCGGCGCCGCAGGCAAGCGCCAACAGCGAAACCCGCAACCAGGACGGAGTGTCGAGCAGCCGATCAAGCACAAACACGGCCAGGTAAGCCGACAGTAAGCCAAAGCAGGCGATGGCCGCCGCCTCGGCCGTCTTGAGCAACCACACGCGGCGCCGGAAGCCGAGCAGTTGCTTGCGCAGACTCTCCGGCAACGTCAGGCCGTTGTGAACTTGGGCGATACTCATGTCACTCGCTCCATGTAAAAAAGCATTACATCAAGCCAATCATCTTGCGGCCGACCCAGAACACGGCGGGTGCCTGGGGCTGAGCCTAGGCGAAGCCCCAGCTCACTGGGGCATCGCTTCGCTCTGCCACCAGCCACCCTCGCTGTTTGAAATTGCCAATCCCACTTTCCAGACATAACAAAACCGTCGCCTCTCTTGTCCTGCTTCGCTCACACCAGGCCGACCAGCTTGCGGCCGACCCAGAACACGCCCATCAGCGCCGACCAGGGCCAGGCCGATCGCGGGATTGCTCCACAACCGCACGCGATGCACGACCGGCGGCGGCTCGGGCAAGGCCGCCACCGATTGCAGCACGGCATCGAGTTCGTCGGGCTGCACCAGCCGGCCTTGCGTGACGCGCGCGATCTCTTCCAGCACCTCGGGCCGCGCCGGCCGGCCGATGCGCTCGATCGGCGCCCCCTTGCACGGCAAACGACGTGTCGAGCGATGCCTGCGACTTGCGGCCTCGCACGGCCGCCTTATATTGCCCCGGCTCGGCCGGAGTGAATTGCGAAGAGAACAATCCCCACTCGTCGCCGGCGGAAGTGAACCTGACGGTCTCTCGGCGCCCGGAAGGCGCGGTGATGACGGCCGTCACGTCGTCGTCCTGAACCGGTTCGCCGGCGGCGTTCATGACGTTGGCGTGCAGCGTCATGGTGTTGCGCATCGAGGGCTGATCGGGCGAGAAGTAGAGCCGCACGGTTTCACCCCGGGCCATGTGCCGTTGATAAGCCATCCAGCGCACGACCTGTCCCCAGAAACGGTAGTGGTACTTGTCTTCGACCCCTTCGCGCCAGCGCCAAGCGCCGTCGGTCCCCATGAACAACACTTTTCCCGTGCCATAGGTGCGGGTGACCAGCAAGGGCACGCGGCCGAAACGATTGGAGGCATCTTTGTGCACGCAGAGGACTTCGCCCGCGGACTTGGCCCGCTCGACGGCGGCGTACCATTGAAAGCCCGGCAGCCTTTCCCAGACCGCGGCATTTTCCTCTTGCGAGTCGGCCAGCTTGGTCAACAGGCTGCGGCGCCCCGCTTCCGTCAAGGCGAAGTGATCCGGCGCCCGCGAACCCCAACCGCCCGGCTGAGTCAGATCGAGCACGACGGGGTACAGGTCGTTGAGCTCGCTTTCCAGCAACGTCACGTGGCGCCCCTGCCAGCCCGGTATGAACACCAGGCCGCTCGCCTGCCGCTCCACCAGTCCCTTGAGCAAACGGCATTGCTCGAGGGTCAACTGCCCGTCGCCGACGCCGACGTCGCCCAGAAACACGACGTCGTACCGCGCCAGGTCTTCGAGTCGGTCTGGGAATTGCCGGATGTAGTCCTTGGCGCCGCCGCCCGCTTTGCTCAAACCAGGGTGGAACAGCAAGCAGGACAACTCGACGCCCGGGTCTCGCGACAGGGCGTTTCGCAGATAGCGATACTCCCAACGCGGGTACGATTCGACGACGAGCACTCGCAGCGTTTCATTGCGGATTGAGATGGGCGTCGAGAGCCGGTTGTTGTCTTTGAGCAATTCGTCATTGTGCAGCGGAACCTCGACGGTCAATTCGTATTCGCCGGGCGACTCCGGCTTCCAGGCGATCCAGTCGCTCGTGCGGCCGTTGGCAAGAATGCGCACTTCCTTCGTGAGTTGCTGTCCATCCGAGGTGCGCAGGATAACCGTCGCCGGGTGATCGCGCGGCAGCGAACTATCAATGGAAAACGGCACTCGCACCGACTTGCCCGCCGCTCCGAAGGTGGGCGGATCGAGACTTGCCAGCTCGACGTCGGGCAAGCGGACCGGACTGCCGACGGCCATGGCATACGCCGGCACGCCTTTCAGCCGCAACCGCGTGGCGGCCTGCACCGGCGGCGCTCCTTCGTTCCAGTCGCCGTCAGAAAGCAGCACGACGGCCCGCAACGTGCCGTAGTTTTCCAGTGAGGCCAGCAGCGGCGCGCTGAGATCGGTGCCGGCTCCGGCCTGCGGCTCGGCAAACGGTTGAATCACGACGTCCATCCGATCCGCGAGCGAGCTCCAAGCCTGCGGTTGGACTAATTCCGCAATGGCGTCGCGGCGCGAACGAGGCGACGTGCTGGTCTGCAGCGGATCGACGACGTCTCGCGTCTCCATACTGCGCGAGGCGTCCCATAGCACCGCCACCGTCGGCTTTTCCTCCGGTCGGTACTCTTCAATCCATTCCGGCTGATTGAAAAGCACGGCCACCAGGATGACCAGCGCCAGCCGCAACAGCTCCAACACGCCGATGGCGCGGCGATAGCCGCTCCGCCGCCAGGCCGCGTAGCACAGCGCCGCGGCCATAAGCACGACCGCCATCGAGATGACCGCCGACCAGCCGGTCCAGTAAAAGGCGAGCGAGCGATCGGGAGTCATGGCTTGCCTCCCGCCGCGGCGGTCGTTCGCGGCAGACAAAGCCAGGCCTCGCCGACGAGCGCAACCATCATGGCGATCAGGAACGACCGCCAAATTTCTTGAACCAGGCCTTGCGAGTTGCCGGCCTCGTCGTCGATGCGCACGAAATCAAGATTGCGGAACAGCGAGGCGAGCCGCTCGTCGCCCAGCACGTCGGGCCGATCTTCCGCTTCGCCGCGATTCACGGCCACCAGCGCATCTGCTTGCGCATACACGCCGCACTGGCAGGCGTTTTCCGTCGACACGCCGTTCGGGTTGCCAGCCAGCCGGCGCCAGCTAGCGGCCGCTTCGTCGTCGGGCGCATCGCCGGCGGTCCTCTGCTGCACGTCGCCCAGCGCGGCCACGCCAGCCGCCAGCGCACGCTGCACGATCACGTACAGCGCCACGCCGTCGCTCGCCAGGCTTGAATCTCGCCGCGCAGCCGTCGTGGCGCAAAAGTAGACGCCGCCGCGCGGAGTCGGCGCTCGCGCAAGAGAGGCGAGCCCCCGCGCACGCTCGCCAGCGGCGTGACTTCGCCGGAGAGCGTGCAGATGTTGTGCAGTTCAAGCCGACCAACCGGCAGCGACGTGCCGCTGCGGGCGTTGGCCAACAAGTCCTGATCGCCGCGCCACGAATCGACCGGCGAGTCTTCGTCCAGCGCTTGCCACGCCTGCCAGCGCACGCCGAAGACTTCTTCCGAGCCCGGTTGTGGCGGCGGGAAGAAAAGGACTTGTCCGCCGCGGTCGACGAAGGACTCCAGCTTTGCCGCCGTTTCGCCCGCCGGCAAAGGCGCCTGCCAGAGCACCAGAGCCGTCTTGTCCCACTCGATCGCGTCGGCCTGGGCGGGTGCGATTGTCTCGGCCGTACAGAGATCGTTGGAATCGGCGGGAATCGAAGCGGCCAAGCGCAGTGCTTCCGCCGCTTGCGCGTCGTCCGCCACAATCGCCGTGCGCCGGGTCTGGTTGGGGTCGAAAGCAAAGAAGAACTCGTTGTCGGCCAGATTGGCGTCGGCGGGAATCGAAACGCGACCCCAGCCCCGAGCCTGGCGCTCGCCGAGCGGCAGCGGGTGATCTCGCAACTCGAATTCGTCGCCCGCCAACTCGACGTTCAATACCGAGCGGGCGCCTTCCAGTTCGAACTGCACCGGAACGGACAACGGCTCCGTCGCCGGACTGCTCCGCGTCAGCCGTAGCGAGAGGAGCAACTCGCCGCCGCGTTCGGTCTGGCGGCGCCGCAGCCCCGTCAGCCGAATGGCGAGGTTGTCTTTCGCCGGCTTGGTGAAGGCCAGCAAATGAAATCGGACGCCTTGGGGAAAGGCGGCGAAGGCGCTGTGCAAAGCCTCCCAGCGGGCGTCATCGGCGTTCCAATCGTTGCTGCGCAGATCAGAACAGATCCAGACCTCGGTGCGGCCGGACTGATTGGCCACGATATAATCGTGGGCGGCCTGCAGCATGGCAGGCACGTCGGCCGAAGCGCCGGCGGGCTCGGCCTCCGGCACGCGGCCGAGCGCCTCGGCCGACTCCAATTCACGCGGCTTGTTTGTCGTACTCTCGATCAACACCCAGCGCGAGGAAGGAAGCTGTCGGAACATCTCGACGAGCTGGCGCCGGCCCGCGGCCAACTTGCTTTGACCGGCGCCGGCGTCCTGCTGCTGCATGCTCGGCGATCGATCGAGCAGGATGAGCGTCGTGTCGGCTCGGCCTGCCGAAGCCAGCCCCAGCCAGCCGCCGGCCAGGGGCCGGGCGACGACAAACGCCAGGCAGGCGACGGCCAGCACGCGGAACAGCAGAATCAGCCATTGCCGCAGCCGGGCGAAACCTCGCGACATGCGGTTGGCCGCCAGCAAGAACATCATCGCCCCCCAGCGAACCGTCTGGTAACGCCGCTGATTGATCAAGTGGATGATCACCGGCAAAGCGGCCAGCGCCAGCCCTGCCAGGAAGAGGGGCTGAAGGAAGCTCACCGGGCGCCTCGCTTGCGGCTGCGATCGACCAGGAACCGGGACAACACCTGTTCGTAGCTCTCCGCGATATCGACGCGGTGGTAGTCGACGGCCGATTCCAGGACGATCTGCTTCATCTGTTCCAGGTATTCGCCCAGCGCCCGATGATCGCGCTCGGCGATCGATTCCGGCTCGGCGAAGATCGGAGCTCCTCCTTCCATGTCCAGAAATCGCGTCGGCCGGCGGAAATCGAAATTCAGTTCCAGCGGATCGAGCAGGTGAAACACGGCCACGTCGTGCTTGCGGAATCGCAAATGCTCGAAAGAGCGGCGCAGCTCCGCCGGCTCGATGAACAAGTCGGAAATGACGATCACCAGCGCCCGCTGCCGCACGGTTTCGGCCAGCTCGTGCAAGGCCGCCGTCAGTCGCGTCTCGCCCTTGGGCCGGGCCAGCTCCAGCACGTCGAACAGGGCAGAAAGATGCGCCGGGTTGCGCCGCGGCGGAATATTGTGCAGCACGCCGGAGGCGACGCAGGTCAACCCGACCGCGTCTCCTTGCTCGACCGCCAGATAGCCGAGGCTGCCGGCCAACCGCCGGGCGTACTCAATCTTGGTCGTCGCGAGCGAGCCGAAATCCATCGAGCCGCTGGTATCGAGCACCAGGCAGCAGCGGAGATTGGTATCCGCCTCGAACTCTTTGACGTAGAAGCGGTCCGAGCGGCCGTACGCGCGCCAATCGATGCGCCGCGGATCGTCGCCCGGAACGTACTTGCGATACTCTGCAAACTCGACGCTCGAACCGCGATGCGGGCTTTGATGGCGGCCGGAAACCGTGCCTTGCATCGGATGCCGGGCGAACAGCGGAACGGCCGCCAGCCGAGCCAGCACTTTCGGCTCCAGGAAGCTGCGAGGTTGGCGGTTCGTGGACATTTCTTTGGTTTGTCCGTCAGAGCTGCGGCATGCGCTGTTATTCGGTCAACATTTCTGAAAGGGGATGTGGGGATACGGAGGAGATCGCGGGGATGAAGGCAGAGAAAGGGTCGCGAAAGAGCGAAAATAAATTAACTCGCGTATCGAGCAAGCGGCTTGCATCTTGACGAACCAACAAACGCTTGCGCTCGTTCTTCTCCGCGTTCTCCTGCCTCCGCGTTCTCCGTGCCTCCGAGTTCTCCGTGCCTCCGAGTTCTCCATGCCTCTGTGTTCTCCGTGCCTCTGTGTTCTCCGTGCCTCTGTGTTCTCCGTGCCTCTGTGGTTCACTCCTAGAAAGTATTCGCTCCGCGAATCCATCCCCTTATCTCCTCCTCATCCCCCTATTCCCTTTCAAAAAGCCCACGCTCGCTTCAAAGCTCGGCCTCCTCCCTCACGCTTCTGCCTCGGTTTCTGCAATCAACCGCCGCACGATCTCCGCGCTGTCGATGCCTTCCGATTGAGCGGCGAAGGTCGTAATCACGCGGTGCGTGAGCACGGGCAAAGCCACCTCGAGCACGTCTTCCAGCCGCACCATGTAGCTGCCGGAGAGCGCAGCGCGGGCCTTCGCGCCCAGCACCAGGTACTGCACGGCCCGCGGCCCTGCGCCCCAGGCCACGAACGGCTGTATCCACGGCGGCGCCGTCGCGCCTTTGGGCCGCGTCTTGCGCACCAGCCGCGCCGCGTAGGCGTAAATATGGTCCGGCACCGGGATGCGGCGGACCAGATCCTGGTAGGCGATAATCTGGTCCGCCGTCAGCAGATGCTCCAGCTCCGGCAAGGCGTCGCCGGTGGTGGTCCGCGCAATCTGGATCTCTTCTTCTTCGTCCGGGTAGTCGACCTCGATCAGGAACATGAACCGGTCGAGCTGCGCTTCCGGCAGCGGATAAGTTCCTTCCTGCTCCACCGGGTTCTGCGTGGCCAGCACCAGGAACGGCGGCTCCAGGCGAAACATCTTGCCCAGGATGGTGAGCTTATGCTCTTGCATGGCTTCGAGCATGGCGGCTTGCGTCTTGGGCGGAGCGCGGTTGATCTCGTCGGCCAGCACGATGTTGGCGAAGATCGGCCCTTTGAGAAACTGGAACTCCCGCCGGCCGCCGCCGCCGTCCTGCAAGATGTCCGTGCCGGAAATGTCCATCGGCATCAAGTCGGGCGTGAACTGGATGCGGCTGAACTTCAACGACGTAGTTTCAGCCAGCTTGCCGACCAGCAGCGTCTTGGCCAGCCCCGGCACGCCCATCAACAAGGCGTGGCCGCGAGCGAAGAGGCAGATCGCCAATCGCTCGATCACGTCCTGCTGGCCGACGATCACGCGGGCGAGCTCGCGTTTCAACTGCGCGTAAACCTCGCGCAGGCCGTCAATCGCCGCGACGTCGTTCTCTTGGAGTTGCTCGCCAGAGCTTGCCTCGAGCGCCATCTTTCCCGCTCCTCAGTGGATTCCGGCCACACTGAAAGACACGCAAGTCCGCACCACCCGCCGTACGAAGTGCATCGCCCGCCGGGCGACTCGTCACGTCAGTCTGGCAGATTTCATGGCGCTCGTCCACACTTGAGGCCGCGATCGTCGCGAAATCAAGGTCGGCAACGTGGGCCACCGGGCGCGGGCGCTGCACGGAGATTTGCCCCGGCAAACGAGGCGCATCCGAAAAAATCAGACGCCGCCGCGGCGATTTTGCCAGCGGCAGTCGCCGCGATGAAGCCCGCGACCGACTTTCGCGCAGTAGAGTTTTGATTGGACGCCGCTGCTCACGCGCCGCTGCCAGGCGCCGCGAGCCATGGCGTTGCGATCAGCATGCACCCGTCACGTCCAGACCCTGCGGCGCCGCGGCAAGAGCCAAGCGTTTTGACTCCCGGCGACCGCTGTTCTGTGCCCGCAAGGAGTTCTCCTTATGGCTACGTATGCCCGCAAACGGTTGTTCGTCGATGCCGAAGTCCAGGGGCGTTTCGCCTTGCGGGCCGTGGCTTACTGGCTCGGCTGCATGACGGTGGTGATGGGCATGGCCATGTTGGGGCGAGTGCTGATGAAGCCGACGGAGCCGTTCTTCAGCTCAAGCGAAGCGCTGTGGGCGTGCCTGGCGCCGCTGGTCTTGGCGACCGTGCTCGTGCTGCCGGTGATGGTCTACGACATTATCGTCGTCACGCATCGCCTGGTCGGGCCCCTCCTGCGTCTGCGCGGCGCCATGCGAGGCCTGGCCCATGGAGAAACGGTCGAGCCCATCCGCTTTCGCAAGGGTGACTTCTGGCAGGAATTCGCCGATGAGTTCAACGCCGTGGCCGCTCTGGTGCAAGCCCCCACGCAGGCAACGCAAGCTCCTGCACGCCCCAACTCTTTTGTCGTTGACCTCGATGCCACCGCCGAGGCCGAATTGTCGCTGGAAGAGCCGCCTGCGGCGCACGCCGCAGTGACCGGCTAAGAGACGATGCCGCGCCGCACGCCTTGTGCCGCACGCTCTCGGGCGAAGTTGCCGCGCATGGGCGCCGAGGAACTCGTTTTCTCGCATTCTGGCCGCGATGCAATTGTCAGCCCCGCTTCAGCAAGCGACAATGGGTCGCGGCGCACGCTCCGCGCCGCACCCTCAAGGAGCGAATGAAGAACGAACTCGGCCCTTTGCCGCTTCTTCGCCTGGCCACGCCTCGAGATCAGACGCGCCGGCGGGGTTGTTCTTCGTTCGCAGCCACGCGTCCCGCACTGAAGGAGGCCCTCACGATGCGTCTTGGTCGCTTGCCCGCCTGTTGGTTGTACGGCCTGCTGTCGGCCGCCCTGTTCGCCAGCCCGATGAACGCGGCCGATGCTGCGGCTCCGGCGAAGCGGCGGCCCAATATCGTGTTCATCATGGCCGACGATCTGGGCTATGGCGACCTGGGCTGCTACGGACAGAAGAAGATTCGCACGCCGAACGTCGACCGGCTGGCGGCCGAGGGAATGCGGTTCACGGCGATGTATGCGGGCTGCAACGTTTGCGCTCCGTCGCGCTGCGTGCTGATGTCGGGCAAACACCCGGGGCACGCCTACATTCGCAACAATCGCGGCGGAGTCGGCCAGAATGGCAGCCGTATCGAAGGCCAGGAGCCCGTTCCGCCGGGCGAGCTGAAGCTGCCGCTTGCGCTCCACAAGCTTGGCTACGTGCAAGGCGGTTTCGGCAAATGGGGACTCGGTCCGATCGGCAGCACGGGCGATCCGCTCAATCAGGGCTTCGATCGCTTCTTCGGCTACAACTGCCAGGCGGTGGCGCACAACTACTACCCCACGCACCTCTGGGACAACGACCGCCGGCTGCCGCTGAACAACCCGGAGTTCTCCGCCCACCAGAAGCTGCCGGAAGGCGCCGACCTGGACGATCCCGCCAGCTACGCTCGCTTCTCCGGCAACGACTTCGCCCCCGACCTGATCACCGAGCAGGCCTTGCGGTTCATGCGCGAGAACAACGACCGGCCGTTCTTCTTGTACTATCCGACGACCGTGCCTCACCTGGCGCTGCAAGTGCCGGAAGACTCGCTCAAGGAGTACGAGGGCAAGTTTCCGGAGCAGCCCTATCCGGGCGGTCACGCCTATCTGCCGCATCGCACGCCGCGCGCCGCCTATGCGGCCATGGTCACGCGCATGGATCGCGAAGTCGGCCGGATGATGCAACTGGCCAAGGAACTGGGCCTGGACGACAAGACGATCTTCATCTTCACCAGCGACAACGGCCCGCTGTACGATCAGCTCGGCGGCACCGACGAAGAGTTCTTCAACAGCGCAGGCGGGCTTCGCGGCCGCAAGGGTTCGTTTTATGAAGGGGGCTTCCGCGAGCCGGGCATCGTCCGCTGGAACGGCAAGATCGCGCCCGGGCACGGTCAGCGACCGCGTCATCGGTTTCGAAGACTGGCTGCCCACGCTGCTGGAACTGATCGGCGCCAAGGATGCCATTCCTGCCGGGACCGACGGCATCAGCTTTGCGCCGACGCTGCTGGGCCGCAAGCAAGAGCCGCGGCCGTTTTTGTATCGCGAGTCGCCCGGCTACGGCGGCCAGCAAAGCGTGCGCGTCGGCGATTGGAAAGCCATCCGCCTCAACTTGCACCCGCGCGCCAAAGCCAAGAACCAGCAGCCGGGCGAGATCGAGCTGTACAACCTGGCCGAAGACCCCGCCGAGACGACCAACGTGGCCGCGGCGCATCCGGAGATCGTCAAGAAGATGAAGGCCTTGTTCGAGTCGCAGCATGTGAAGTCCGAGTTGTTTCCGCTGCGGGCGATCGACGGCAATTGAGAACGCCTCTGCTTCGAGGAGCGAACGTACCCGCTTGCTCACGCCAGATCGTCGGGTCGGGCGACTTTTCAGCCGGGGTAGCCTGTGCTTTTGCGTCGTTATCTTGTGCCGCTCCGCCGCCGGCCTTGCGCCGGGGGAGCGCTGATCCGCTGAAAACCGTTCCCCGCCGCACGCTTCAAAAACGTGAGCTATAGTTTCTTTCGTCAGGGCGTTTAGGACGGCTGCTTCACCGCCGGCGCTTTGACAGGGACGCCGCACGAAGCGTCAGAAAATACCCGCGGCGTGAGCCCGGCGAGCGTCGATTCTGACAGACTCTCGTCGGGCTTTTTCATGCGCATCGGCTTCAATCCGCGGCCTTTCGGCCAGCCGGCGGCCTTCGGCCCCTGTAGTGGAATCTGTGAAGATTCCGGGGCCTCGCCCTTCGCGCCCGGCAGCCCAGGCAATTTGGGAGCGATGCACAGTCTCCGGAACTCTCACGCTCTTCCGCTACAACGGGGCCCTCAATAACGAAACCCCATCTTTTTGCCCTCCATTTTTTTGTCTGAAACGGCTGGCAAAAACATGAGCGGCAAAAAGATAGGAAAAGACTCGAGAGCCGGCCCGGCTTCTCGCCCTCTTCATCGGCAGCCTTTCGCTCGTAAAAAAAGCGGCCGCCCATTCAGTTCGTCTTGACCTCGATTCGCATCGAAGGTTATAAGCCGCGAGCTATTTCGTTTCCGGGACCGAGGCTGCCAGACATGGAAGCAAGCGTGCGCAAGAACCCTTGGGAAGCAATTGCCGATTTTCTCGTCGTCCGACGCGTGACGATTTCGCTGTTCGTCTTCGGCATGTTGCTGCTGAAGGACATCGTGACGGGCGCCAGGCCCCACGATACGTGGAATCTGCACGACCCGTTTGCGATGACCGGGCTGGTCCTGGTGCTGGTCGGGTTAGGCATTCGCTCCTGGGCGGCGGGCGTGATCAAGAAGACCAAGGTGCTCGCCACGACCGGACCTTACCGGCTCTGCCGGCACCCGTTGTATCTCGGCTCGCTGCTGATGATGCTCGGCTTTTGCATCATCGTCAGCAACGCGCGTCGACGCCTGCATCGTGTTCGGCCCGGTGCTGGTGATCTACCTGCTGACCATGCGTCGCGAAGAACGGCGCCTGGCCGAGCGGCACGGCGAAGCCTGGACGCAGTACGCCGCATCTGTGCCCCGGTTCTTTCCTTACCGCTTGTTCACCAACTTCCGCACCGAATGGTCGCTCGGCCAGTGGCTGAACAATCGCGAGTACAACGCCGCCGTCACCACCCTCGCCGCACTGACGTGCCTGCACTTCTGGCGGGTGATGTAGGGGCAAGCGGCCTTTTGGTTGCACTTCGCTCCAGGTCCGCTACCATGCCAGCGAGTCCCTGCCCGACATTGTCTTGCAGCGGCGGGATAGGCGGGCAATGGCAGGCTTGCGAAAGGGGCCGACGTGCGGCAACAGGCGGTTATCGAAAATCCGATCCTCAATTCTCCCTTTGAGGAGCCGCAACGGCATTTTCGCTTCGACGAACACGGCATTACCAGCCAAATCGTCGAACAGCGCCGGCCGAGTTCGTATTTTATCCCGATCGCCCAGCCCAAGAAAAAGGGCAAAGACCGCCAGCTCACCATCGAGGGCTGGACCGAAGACCGGATCGAGACGAACAAGACGGTCAACGACATTCGCCAGCGCGTCCGCCTCTGGCGCGAAGGGGGCTATCCCGACGTCACCCGCACGACGGCCCGCTGCTCGAGCATTGGAGCAGACCCCGAGCGCAGCCGGCGGCTGTTCTTTTGCCAGATCGAGGCGCTCGAAACGCTGATCTATATCACCGAGACGGCCAAGAAATACGGCGACGCCTGGATCGAAAACGACCTGCGGCAGTTCAACGCCGATGCCAACCCAGAGCTATTCCGCATGGCCCTCAAGATGGCGACGGGCTCCGGAAAAACCGTCGTCATGGCCATGCTCATCGCCTGGCAGACGCTGAACAAGCTGGCCAACCGCGCAAGACGCCCGCTTCTCCGACGCCTTTCTGATCGTCTCGCCGGGTATCACCATCCGCGACCGCCTGCGCGTGCTGCTCCCGGGCGACCCGCAGAACTACTACCGCGGGCTCGAAATCGCCCCCAGCGATTTGATGGGCGAGCTGGGCAAGGCCCAAATCATCATCACCAACTTCCACGCCTTCGGGCGCCGCGAGCAAGTTCAGGCGGCCAGGCTGACCAAAGCCATTCTGGCCCAAGGCGACGAGTCGCCGTTCGTCGAGTCGGAAGGCGAGATGGTCCGCCGAGCCTGCCGCGGGCTGGGCAACAAAAAGAACATCATTGTCATCAACGACGAAGCCCACCATTGCTACCGCCGGCGGCAAGCGGCCGAAAGCGAAGACGCCGAAAAGCTGGTCGGCGACGAACGCAAAGAAGCCGAGACGCCGCGACAAAGAGGCCCGCATCTGGATCAGCGGTCTGGAGGCCGTCAAACGCAAGCTGGGCGTGAAGACGGTTTACGACCTGTCGGCCACCCCGTTTTTCCTGCGGGGCTCCGGTTACAAGGAAGGCACGCTGTTTCCCTGGGTCGTCTCCGACTTTTCACTGATCGATGCCATCGAAAGCGGTATCGTCAAGGTGCCGCGCGTGCCGGTCGCCGACAATTCGATGGAAGGGCGAGATGCCCGCCTATCGCGACTTGTGGCTCCGCATCCGTGACGACCTGCCCAAGAAAGGCCGCGGGCAACAGAAGCTGGCCGGCGAGCCGAACCTGCCGGCGCCGCTGGAAGGCGCGCTGCAAAGCCTGTACGCCAACTATGCCAAATACTACGAGCGTTGGCAGGCCAACGCCGAGGCCCGTGCCGATGGCCTGACGCCGCCCGTGTTCATCGTCGTCTGCAACAACACGAACGTCTCGAAGATGGTCTTCGACTACATCGCCGGCTGGGAAAAGCAGCTCGCCAACGGCGAAAGCGTGGCCGTGCCGGGCAAGCTGCCGCTGTTCAGCAACGTCGAGGGCGATCGCTTCATCGCGCAGCCCAATACGATTCTGGTCGATTCCGAACAACTCGAATCGGGCGAGGCGATGAGCGCCGAGTTCAAGCAGCTTGCCGCCCGCGAAATCGAAGAGTTCAAGGCCGACTATCGCCGGCGCTTTCCCGGCCGCGACGCCGACGGCCTGACCGACGAAGACCTGCTGCGCGAAGTCATGAACACCGTCGGCAAGCAGGGCAAACTCGGCGAGCAAATCAAGTGCGTCGTCTCGCGTCTCGATGCTCACCGAGGGTTGGGACGCCAACACGGTTACGCATATTCTCGGCGTTCGGGCCTTCGGCACGCAATTGCTTTGCGAGCAAGTCGTCGGCCGCGGCCTGCGGCGGATGAGCTATTCGCCGGAGCCCGTCCAGATCAAAACGCCGTCGGGCATCGTCGAAATCGAGGCCTTCCCGGTGGAGTATGCCGAAGTCTACGGCGTGCCGTTTTCGTTCATCTCGTCTTCGGGCGCCGGCGGCGAAGTCAAGCCGGGGCCGCATGCCGACGCACGTGCGGGCCTTGGAAGATCGCCTCGACTGCGAAATCACTTTCCCGCGCATCGACGGCTACCGCTACGAACTGCCGGCCGAACGCCTGACGCGCCACGTTCGACGAGACATCGCAACTGGCGCTCACCACGGCCCACGTGCCGACGCGCGTCGAGATTGCCCCGATCGTGGGCGAGACGAGCATCCATCCGCTCGATGACCTGAAAAATGCCGCGAGCAAGAGGTCGTGTTTCTACTGGCCAAACTGGTGCTTGAAAAATACTTCCGCGACAACGAGCACAACGTCAAGCCGTGGCTGTTTCCTGACCTGTTGGCGATCACGTGCCGCTGGCTGGCCGAATGCGTCACGCTCAAAGACAACACGTTCAAGCAACTGTTGCTGTTCGCCGAGAACGCCCACGATGCGGCCGACCGCATCTACCAGGCGATCGTGGTGGCCGATCCGGGCGAAAAGCGGCTGCTGCCGATCCCCAAGCCCTACGATACGCTCGGCTCGACGCGCTACGTCTCATTCGACACGGTCCGCCCGACCTATCGCACCGACCCGGCCAGATGCCACGTTTCGCACGTCGCCGGCGATACCGAATCGTGGGAACAGAAGATGGCCGAAACGCTCGAAGACATGGACGAAGTGCGGGCTACGTTAAAAACCAAGGGCTCGGGCTTCACGATCCCTTACACGCTCTCCGGCCAGCAACACGCCTACATCCCCGACTTTATCGTGCGGATCGACGACGGCGGCGGCGACGACCTGCTGAGCCTGATCCTGGAAGTCAGCGGCAATCGCGACAAAGACAAAGAGGCCAAGGTCGCGACCGCCCGCACGCTTTGGGTTCCGGCCGTCAACAACGCCGGCACTTGGGGACGTTGGGCGTTTATCGAAATCAGCGATCCGTGGGATGCGAAAAACACGATCCGCGAATTCGTCGGCGCGGAGGCGGCGGCGTAACGGGCGGTGCGGGATTTTGGGTTTTGGATTGCGGGTTGTGCGTTGGAATTTCGTGGCGGGGATTGTGGATTGTGAATCGGGATCGCAGATCGGTGGGCCGTCGGGAATCGGCGCCTTCGGCGCCGAGCAGCACCGAAGGTGACGATTCATCAGCCCAGGTGCAAGCCTGGGGACCGGGCGTTGCCCGCAAACCAAAGCCCCAACGGGGCGCGAAAAAGGTACGGACGAAACCCACGCGACATGCAACGACCAAACGAACGCCCAACGCCGGCGCCGTCGTTTCACCCCGTTGGGGTGAACGACGAGAACGTGCGGGCGAAGACCCAGGGCTGTCGCCCCGGGCTGATGAATGCGACCCGTTGGGGTCGGGAATTAAACCTCGCGACGAAATGTGATGGCCAAAAAGAAAACCAACCAACCGGCCGAAATCGAATCCGTGCGGCACAAGGATAAGCGAAAGAACATCCCGACGGAGGAGCTGCGCGATTTCGTGCGGGAAGAGGAGCAACGGCCGCAGACGGTGCTCTATCCGCGCGACCCGTCGCTTGATCCGCAATTGGTGTGGAAGGGCAAAGACGAGCAAGACCGGCAAGACTTGGAAGTGCCGGCCGTGCCGATCTACATCCAGGAGAAGATTCACCCGCAGGCGCTGATCGAAGACTTCCGCCACAGCACGGCGAAGCAGGAGCCGCGCGACGAGCAACTCGACCTGTTCGCCGATTTCAACGGCCTCGACGATTTCGACAAGAAGGTCGATTTCTATCACCACGACCAGCACTGGTCGAACCGCATGATTCTGGGCGATTCGCTGTTGGTCATGACAAGCCTGGCCGAAAAGGAAGGGCTCAAGGGCCAAGTGCAGACGATCTATTTCGATCCGCCCTATGGGATCGAGTTCGGCTCCAACTGGCAAGTCAGCACCCGGAAGCGGGACGTTAAAGACGGGAAATCGCACAGACGTTTCGCGTCAACCGGAGCAGATTCGCGCGTTCCGAGATACGTGGGGTCTGGGAATTCATTCATACTTGGCCTATCTGCGAGACCGCCTTGCCGTCGCACGTGAATTGCTCACGGAAACCGGGTACGTATTCGTCCAAATCGGCGATGAAAACATGCATCTTGTGCGCTGCGTGATGGACGAGGTGTTTGGAAGCGAACATCATGTCGCAACTATCTGCTTTCAGAAAACAGGTTCGACCGATCAGAGGACTCGTGCCACAAACGATCGACTACTTGCTCTTGTACGCGAAAGACATTGAGCTTGTAAAGTACAGGCAGCTATATCAGGAACGTGCTCGGCGATACACTATCGCTCGAACGTTACGATCTAGTTTTAGACCCTGACGGGACGCTCCGCCGCCTATCAGGCGATGAAGCCTCATCGAGCTGAAGTCCAAGGCAACGGCGTGCGGGCCAATTCGACGTCATTAACTATGCCTCGTCCGTTAGGTTCAGGAGACCTTGCCAAATTTGAAGTTGACGGGGTCGTGTATACGCCGGGCTCGGGAACGTTCAAAACCGATGCCACGGGAATGAGTCGACTGCTCGCCGCAGGCCGGGTCAAGCCCGCGGGCCGGACGCTACGATACTTTCGGCGCGATCGACGACTTTCCGGTCGTGCCGGTAAACGATCGCTGGGAATCCGTTCAACTCGGGACGAGCTTGCTTTACGTCGTACAAACTAACGCGAAGGTAGTCGAACGCTGCTTGCTCATGACGACCGATCCCGGGGACCTTGTGCTCGACCCGACGTGCGGCAGTGGGACGACGGCCTATGTCGCGGAGCAATGGGGCCGGCGGTGGATTACAACTGATACCAGCCGCGTTGCGCTTGCGCTCGCCCGAACGCGGTTGATGGCGGCTAAATTCCCCTACTACTTGCTGGCCGACTCGCCCGAAGGTATCCGCAAAGAGGCGGACTGACCGGCAAAAGCCCCCGCCCGCACGCAGACCGAAGACGACATTCGCAAGGGCTTTGTCTACAAGCGCGTGCCGCACGTCACGCTCAAGAGCATCGCCAACAATCCCGACATCAGCGAAGGGATGACCCGCGAGCAGATCGACGCGGCGATCGCCCGGCATGCCGAAACCGAAACGCTGTTCGACCAGCCCTACGAAGACAACAAGCGGTGCGCGTGACCGGGCCGTTCACCGTCGAAAGCCTCTCGCCCCATCGCACGATCAGCGTCGAGGAAAAACGCGAGCTGGCCGAAATCGGCCGCGAGCGGGCAAACGATCAAAGTCGTCGGTCCCGACAAGTTCGGCACGATGATCCTGGACAACCTGCGAAAAGGCCGGCGTGCAGAACACCGTCAAGAACGAGCGGCTCAAGTTTGACTCGCTCGAACCCTTCGCCGGCGAGTGGATTCACGGCGAAGGCCGACTACACCGAGAGCGACGGGACCGAGAAGCGGGCCGCCATCTGCATCGGCCCCGAACACGGCACGGTCGGCCCGCGACTGGTCAAAGAAGCGGCCAAGGAGGCGGTCCAGGGCGTCGGCTTCGACTTGCTGATCGTCTGCGGCTTCGCCTTCGATCCGCACGTCTCGCGAAGAGGCCAAGCGCTACGGCAAGCTGACGGTGCTGCCGGCCCGGATGAACCCCGACCTGGCGATGGGCGACGAACTGCTGAAGAAAACCGGCGCCGGCAATCTGTTCATGGTCTTCGGCGAGCCGGACCTGGAGATCAAGAAGCAGAAGGACGGGCAAGATGGTCGTCGAGATCAAGGGCCTGGACGTCTACGACCCGACGACCGGCGCAATCCGCAGCTCATCAGCACCGACGACATCGCCTGCTGGTTCATCGACACCGACTACAACGGCGAGAGCTTCTTCGTCCGCCACGCCTACTTCACCGGCGCCGACGAGCCCTACGACAAGCTCAAGCGCGCCCTGCGCGCCGAAATCGACGAAGCCGCCTGGAGCCAGCTCTACACCACCCGCAGCCGCCCCTTCGACCGCCCCGAAACCGGCAAAATCGCCGTGAAGGTGATCAATCACTACGGCGATGAGGTCTGAAGGTTATGCGGTGGAGTGACCATGCCCCCACCCCTCAGATGAGGCGGAGTGTCTTTCGAGGCGCGGAGCGATCCAGGGTGTGCCAAAAGTGCGAGCGAGACTTTCTGCTTTAGCCTGCCCAGCCGTCAAAGTCTTTTTGCAAATCATTTGACCACAGTAATTTGCGCGGCTATGGTGAACCCTTGAGCACTACCCTGGCGCCAAACTCGCATTTGGGTAATCATGTTCGCCCGCCGGTTGAAGAGTGCTAGCACTTCGTCATAATCGGCCCGCGCACAGTGAAGTGCCATCGGTTCTAGCTACAAGGAGTGACCAATGTCGGAACGCTACTATATCTGGATGCCATGCACGATCGAGAACAGCGGCTTTAGCAGCGAACGGAGATTCGAAGTCGACCTGCCGGCCAGTGGTGGAAGAATTGTTGCGCGGCCTACATCGAGCACTTCCGCGACGCGGACCACAAAGAACTCCCTGAAGGTCAGCCGCCCTATGGGAAGGTGGTAAAGGGCTTCGTCCAGTGCCGAGTGGTGAAGCAAGATCGCGATCGCGCATCTATCGAGTTTCCCGGCACGGACATTTTCCACGTACCTCAAGAAGCGTTGGCCGGATACTGCAAGAAATAGCAAGGGCAGAGCCATGTACCTTTCTGATCGGGATCTTCAATACGCAATTGAGTGCGGCAAGCTGATCTTCAAACCGCGTCCCGAGAAGATCGACGCAACTTCGATCGACCTGCACTTGGATGCGATCAGTGAGGCAAAGATTTGGAATATCGATAAGTTCAGTCAGCACGAAATCGTGACGGGACGAAAAAGGCCAGAGCTTCGGATTGCACAGTACAAGCTTGGCGCGTTCGGGGAAGACTATCTGATTTCCCCGCCCGAAGAGAAGCCCGACGGGCCTTTGCAGCTCGTCATTCGGAGAGGCCTGCAAGTAGTCGTGCGGCCTTTTGGATTTTTGCTCTGGCAGACGAAAGAGGTGGTCGGAACAAACGCGGACAAAAATGCCGACCTGATTTGTTTCGTCGACGGAAAGAGCACGAGGGCCAGGGCTGGAATCTTGGTTCACCTAACCGCCCCCACCATCCACACCACGTGGAGTGGAAAAATAACGCTTGAAATTGCGAATTTGGGGCCTTTCGATTTGGTTTTGGAAGAAAACGACGTTATCGCGCAACTCACAGTTGCGAAGGTTACCAGCCCCCCAGCGGTTGACGTCACTGGCACATCGGCAACGTTTGGGCAAACTGATGTCTCCGGAAAGTGACATCGCTGACGCTTAGTGCTGGATGGGGCCTCCGGTTGCAGCGGGGACGCGCGAGCTAGTTTGCCATCGTGCTCGCCGACCCGTGCAAGGCGGTTGGAGCCTCATGAGTTCTCGCGCCGATTTGATCTCGGCTCTCATCTCGCTGCACCTGGGTCGGGCCGCGATCTCAGCGCAAATCTACCGGCGGGCTGACGCCCACCGCTCGCCGGGGCGAGCGGAATCGGGGGCCAGGCAAACGTCGCTGTCGCATCGCTTTTGGCCCGATGCAGCAAGCAGAACTCTCCTGCGGCGCGGCGGTCGACGCGTCACGGCAATGCGGTGCGCGTGCGCGGTTCGGCAGACGGCACAGCGGAGTGTGCCTGCTCCTTTGGCGGAAACGCGAGAGCGATCACGCGCCAAGCCAGCGCGGATCTAAATTCCGGGGCGAGCTCTCGGTCGAGGCGGCGTTTGTGGATCTGGCGTCCGTGGGGACGCTGGAGCGCCGCCTGTCAGGCGCCGAGAAGCAAGCCCAAGGAGAATTCCCATGTCGCGCGCTTCCAAAAGAGCAAAGGCCAGGGCACATGCCGCAACGCAACCGCAGACGCAACCGCAGCTTCCGACAATAGACCAAGCGTCGCGATGGGTCTTGCCAGAAAATGCATTCGAGCTCGACGACGGCTCAGAGCAGGTGGAGCTGTCGATCCTTAAACAGGTCGCGCCGGCCAAGGTGGAGTGGATCGCGGAAGGAAGGGCGCCTCAAGGGGCGCTGTGCGTGCTGGCGGGCGAAACAGGGACGTGCAAAAGCCTGCTGGCCGTCGATTGGGCGGCCGGAATGAGCCAGGGGACGGAAGTGGCCGATGCGGCCTTGATCGCCCATGCCGTCGATATGCCGGGGCCGCTGCTGCGGGCCCGGCTCGATGCGGCCGAAGCGAATGTCGAGCGGGTCGGCCTCGCTACGCTCGCCTGGCCCCAGCAGGGCGATGATGTTTCGCTGGACGCACTCGATCGACGCGTGGCGACGCTCGCCGCCGGCATGCAGGATGGTCGGGCGTGCAAGCTGCTCGTGATCGATAATCTCGAAGCCTGGGCCGGAGGGCTCGATGCGAGTCCCTGCCGCGCGCGAATCCATTACTTCCTGGTCAAGCTGGCGGAGCTGGCCGTCCGCACGAAGACGGCCATCGTCGCTCTGGCCCGGCTGAACGGACCGGCCGGAGGCCGAGTGGCGACGCGAGAGCTGGCCGAGCTGGCGGCCATCGCCCCGGTCGTCTGGCTGACGGCCAACGATGCCGACCAGCGTGGCCGACGGTTGTTGCTGCCCGTCAAGAACAGCCTGGGCCCGCAAGCGAGCGCGGCCGCGTTCCGGATCGAGGCCGGACGCGTCGCCTGGGAGCCGGGAGAACTGGAGCTTTCCGACACGCTGCTGGCGCCGCCGAGCGCCTGCCGCGTGGCCGACCAGCAAGACCGCGAGAGCGCCGCCGAGTGGCTGATCGACGCCTTGAGCGACGGACCGGTCGAGTCGGCCGAGTTGTTCCGCCAGGCCCGGACCTGCGGCATTTCCGCGAAGACCCTGCGCCGGGCGGGCAAAGCGTTGGGACTGAAGCCGAGCAAGACGTCGTTCGACGGGCCGTGGGAGTGGGGAATTCGGAAGCCGGAAGAACGCGGAGCGCGGAATTCGGGGTGCGGAACGGAAGAGAAGAGTGCGGCGGCCGGAGCCGAGCAGGCGAAGATGGCCAACTACGCGGGGGAAAGTTCGGCGGCGAGCGGCGAAGTTGGCCAACGTGGCGAGGAAACGTTGAGGGAGAAGCGACGGCGGTGTCTGGAGCTGGGCGAGGCGGATGAGAAGTATGACTTCTCGGCGCTGGCCGGCGGCTGAGCTGATCGGCGCGTTAGGCGAGAGTGTGCTTGGGCGGAATCTGTGGGGATGCTGCGCTGCTGGCGCAGGTTTCAAAAGGGATTGCGGCTCACGGCGCGAGGGAAGAAAGTCAAAATGCAAAACGCAAAACGCAAAATGAAAAATTGGGAGTCACCTGCGGCCATTTTGACTTTTTCATTTTGCGTTTTGCATTTTGCATTAACGGCGCCGGCGAGGAGCGAGCTCCCCAGTTGCAAGCTCCGCCTCACGCTACGTTGTACAGCTCCATAGCGGCTTCCGCGTGAGCGACCGAAGGCGACTTAACTTAAGATTCCTTAAGGTTCAGACAATTGTTTGTGGCTGCCTGGTACGGCCGCTACATTGGGTGCGTTGCTGATCCCTCTTCGTAACGACTCGGGCTGGGGCTATTTTCAAAACGTCGCTTACGCCATTTCTTCGGGAGGCTGCCATGATCCGTTTGCGCTTGGCGATTTGTCTGACTGCCGCACTGGCTCTGCTGACGGCGCCCGTCCAGGCGGCGGATTCGCTGCCGCCGGATATGATCCAGCGGCTTAAAGCGGCGACCGTCTATCTCAAGACGGCGCTGGGGCCGTTGGAAATGTCGGGCTCCGGGTTCGTCATTCAAGCGAACGGCGATAGTGCGCTGATCGTGACCAACCGGCACGTCGTGGCAAAGCCGGCCATTCTGCAGCCGGGCGGGTACATCCGCGGCCTTCACGGGCGCGACCGCATGAACTTGCGCCGCGCAGCGCGCTTGAGTTCGGCCGTGCCCGTGGTCACCGCGGTTTTTAATAGCGGCGAACCGAACGAAGAAGCCATCAAAGCCGAAGTGCTCTGCCAATTAGACCAACCCGATCTGGCCGTGTTGAAAGTCGCGAAGCCGAAAACTCCGGTCGTCCCGCTCGAATTCCGCAGCGTACCCCAGCCTTTTGAAACCATGCCGGTATTCATCGTCGGCTTTCCGTTTGGCGAAGCGCTGTCCACGAACCAGGGGAACCCGAATATCACGATCGGCAAAGGATCGGTTTCAAGCGTTCGCAAGGATCAAAACGGCAAGTTGGCGAAGGTGCAAATCGACGGCGCGTTGAACCCGGGCAACAGCGGCGGTCCGGTCGTCGATGGCCAAGGGCGTCTGATTGGAATTGCCGTGCAGACGATTCAAGGCAGCAACATTGGCCTGACGATCCCTGCCGGCGCGTTGACCGACGTGCTGGCGGGCAGTCTGGGAACGCCGAGCATTACCGTCTCTCCGATCGTCAACGGCGCCACGCCCAAGTACGAAATCAGCGCGTCGGTGATCGATCCCTTGGGAGATCTCAAGACGGCAGTCATTTACTTCGTGCCGCAGTCCGTTCCGGCCGATCCCGGCAAAGCCGGCCAGGCGCAGTTGGCGTCTCACGCGGGCAGTCGCAAGCTCGCGTTAACGCTTCAGAACAACGTCGCGCGGGCTGAGCTGCCGTTGACTGCCGAACAGCGGCAATCGCTCAAGGCGGTCACAGTTCAAGCGTCGTTCGTCAACGGCCAGGGCGCAACCGTGTATCTCGATCCGCAGATTATCGCCGTTCCGGCGCCGATTCAGGCGACCGTGACCGCTAAAACTCAGGGGGGAACGGCGCCGGGCAGAGCGGCGTGACGGCGACGATTACGCAGACCGAGCGCAGCGGCAACGGCGTGCGAACTTCGCGTCGTCAGGTGTCGATCTTCCACGGCGGCTCTTCCGGCAACAGCAACAACGACAAGAAACCGTCGCCGCCGAGCCCGAAAAGCAACGGCCGCTTCAAGGTCGGAGATAAGGTGCTGGTGGATTGGGCCGGTCGGACGCAGACCGGAGAAGTCGTCGGCATTGCCGCCACGGGTTGGGTCAAAGTCAAACTCGAGTTCAACGGCGTCGAATTGACTCCGGCGCTTCCGCCGGACAACTTGACGCCCGTCAAAGCGCAGCCGGCGGCGACAAGAGCAAGCCGACGGCCTCCGCGTCCGCGATGCGCACGTGGACCAGCAACAACGGCAAGTACCGCGTCAACGCAAAATTCGTCGCATTGAACGACGATTCGGTCACGCTTGAAAACGAGGATGGCAAGACGTTGACCGTCGCCCTGGACAAGCTGACCGAAGCGGATCAGCAGTTCGCTCGCAAACAGGCGGAGGAGAACCCGTTCGGCTCGGCTGCCGATAGCGAGTGACGCGAGCGGGCTCGCGTAGTTTTTCAGACAGAACCAGACGCCCGGATCCCGCCACGGTTATTCCCTGTCCGCAGCTTACCGCCGGCTGGATGCACTGTCTCCGCTGCGCACGGCGACGCGGCCGGGCTGCCCGCCTTCGTGCAGGGTGAACTCGGCCCAGATCGGCAGATGGTCGGAGACGGCCAGGGCCTGCTGCATGCTGAGGTTGAACTCGCGCATCATGTCGACCACGCCGCCTTGCCCGAGGTACTCGGTGGTGGCTCGCGAGTCGAAGATGATATTGTCGTACAGCTTGTTGCCGCGGGTGTTCGTCGCCCGGCCGGAAATGGCCCACGCGAGATGAGGCATCTGGCCCAGTTCGCCAAAGTGGCGGTCGTCGGCGTTCAGGTCGCCCAGCAGGATAACGTCGTCTTCTCCACGGCCATCCTGGGCCACGGCGCGCATCACGTCGTCCAGCACGCTCAGCTCCTGGGCAACCTCGTCGGGATCGGTGTGGATGTCGATCAGCGTAAAGGTGAAGGCTTCGGAAGGAGGCGGGCCGCGCACGCGAAAGCCGGCCACCAGCGGTTCGCGGTGCAGCAGGTCGTCGGGGTCGTTGACCGTGTAGACCGACTCGCGGTCGCACTCCAGGCTGGCGGCGTTGTAGATGAACGCGTACTGCTCCTTGCTCGAGGTGCGGCCGAGCCGAGGGCCGATGACGTAGTCGTAGTGCGTCCCTTCGGCGTTGATCATGGCGATAAATCGCGGCAGCAGGTCCTGCGACTGGGCGCGGATTTCCTGAATGGCGACCACGTCGAAGTGGCGGATCACTTCGGCCAGGATCGCCGCAACATCCGGCTTGTCGAGCTTGTGCTCTCCGAAGACCTGGATATTGAACGAGGCGATCCGCAGCGAATTGCCTTGCCGCGCGATCGGCGGCAGCGGCAAGGCCTCGGACTGCTTGACCTGGTTCGAATCGCCGCCGCCAATGCCCAACCGGTCCAGAATGGTTTTGGCCTGCTTGGAGAAACCGAACCAACTGGCGACCAAGGCGACCAGCAGCGGCAGTAGATAGCGAGGCTTTCGCACGAGCCCCTCCTTGGGCTGGCAGTGTGAAAAGATATGAGGCGCCAAGGCGGCATCCGGGCTCGCCACCAGCCTTCCTGGCCAGGAAGTGCGAGCAACTCGGCCGCAATAGGATAGTAGAAGCGGCAAGCGCCTAGGCCGGATTCTGCGGCAATTGAGAAGCCTTATTTGGGCTGCTCAACTCTGCCCATTCGAGGAAGAGCCGCCGTGTTGTTTTTGTTCCGCCACGATCCGGGCTGGTCCCGGTCGGGCAATGATTTGTAGCTAGCTCGCTTGCCGCCCTGACATTCGCACTGTTCGCGTTTGTCGGCCGCCGGTGGCGGCCGACAAACGCGGAAAAGCGGAACGGGGCGCGGTGGGGCGACGTTTCTCGCTGATCAATCAGCGCCACCGGGACAAGCCCGGGTGGTGGCGGCAGACCCCAAAAAATGCACAAATCGACAGGCACTCCGAGCCCGAGCGACCTCACCGGCGGGCTTCGCACCAGGTGCCCCAGCTCGGGGAGGATCAGCCGCTCCATGGCCAGGCGGACGGCGGCCGGCGAGCCGGGCATGGTCAGCACGACCGTTCGGTCCAGCACGCCGCCGACGGCTCGCGATAGCATGGCGGCGGGGCCGATCTCCTCAAAGCTCAGCATCCGGAACAGCTCGCCGTAGCCGGGCAGCGGCTTATCGAGCAGTTGGCTGACCGTCTCGAACGTCTGATCGCGGCTGGAAATGCCGGTGCCGCCGGTGAGTAAGATCGCGTCGATTTCGCCCTGGCCGGCCAGAGCGAGCAGCAAGGGCCGCATCCGCTCCGGCTCGTCAGGAATAATCTCGCGGGCGGCTACGGTATGGCCTGCCGCCAGCAGCCGGTCGATCACGCCCTGGCCGCCGGTGTCGTTTTCAATGGTTCTGGTGTCGCTGACGGTTACAACGGCGCAGCCGAGGCTTTGCGGCGACTGGGAGCGATGTTCGGCGGCAGATTGGCTCATCGGGATCGACGGGGAAAGCTGGCGAGAAAGGGCGAATACGCCGGTTTTTGTTGTCCGCATCTGTCGGACGCGCTTATACTAAACGGAGTCGCCCCCGTCGACGATGTCAGGCAGGCTTTCGCTGTTTTTCTGAGTTCCCAGCCCCCCCGAAGTGCGAGAGAGAAGGAGTCCGCCATGTCGAGACGCATCTCGTCGCTGTTGGCCGCCGTCGTCGCTTCCGCGGCGGGGCTCGTCTTTGTTCCGGGGCGTGCGGCGGGCGAGACGATTGTGCTGGAAACGGGGGGCCGCATTGAAGGCGAGATCGTCAACGACAAAGAGTCTCCGCGCCAAACTTACATTATTCAGACCGCCAGCGGCGGCCGGGTGACGCTGGCTCGCAGCCAGGTCAAGGAAGTCATTCGGCAAACCGAGGCCGAGCTGGAGTACGAAAAGATTCGGCCCCAGTACCCGGACACGGTAGAGGGGCAATGGGAGCTGGCCGCCTGGTGCCGCGACCATAACCTCCAGCGGCTGCGCGACAAGCACCTGGAGCGGATCATCGAACTGGAGCCGATGCACAAAGAGGCGCATCGGCTGTTGGAACACGTCTGGGACACGCAGCAGGGGCAATGGAAGACGAAGAAGGGCTTTTGGGAGGGCCAAGGCTACGTCTTCTACCAGGGCGACTGGATGACGAGCCAGGAGGTGGAGCTGAAGGAGCGGGCCCGCAAGAACGAATTGGCCGTCAAGGAATGGAAGCGCCGCTTGAAGCTGTGGCGCGGTTGGCTGGGAACCGACCGCCGCGAGGAAGCGCTGGGGAGCCTGGCCGAGATCGACGATCCGTATGCGGTGGCGGCGCTGGCGGAATACCTGGCGAAGGAAACGGACGAGTCGGTGCGCATTCGCTACATCGAAGCCTTGGCTCGCGTGGGCACTCCGGCGGCCTCGCGCGTGCTGGCCGAGTTCTCCTTGCACGACAATAGCGAAGAAGTCCGGCTGAGCTGCCTCGATTACCTGGATGACAATCCGCCGCCCGAAGCGGTCGATTTTTACATCAAGAGACTGAAAGACGCCAACAACAAGGTGGTGAACCGCGCCGGGCTGGGGTTGATGCGGATGGGCAGCCGCCGCGCCATCGGGCCCTTGATCGATTCGCTGGTCACGCGCCACAAGCACGTGGTTCCGGCGCAGTCGACGGGCAACACCAGCGCCTCGTTCGGCTCGGGCGGCGGAGGCTTCAGTTTTGGCAGCGCTCCGCCGAAGGTTTTCAACGTGCCGTACAAGAACCAGGACGTGCTGCAAGCGCTGGTGCATTTGGGCGGCGGACCGAACTACAGTTACGACGTGGATAGCTGGAAGGCCTGGTGGGCCACGCAGCGCCGCGCACAAAGCCTGAACGCCCGCCGCGATTAGGCGTTCACGCCCCAACAGGAAGTTGCTCCCATGTCCAAACCGACCGTCGCCATTCTCGGCGCCAGCGCCGATCGATCCAAGTTCGGCAACAAGGCGGTCCGAGCCCATCTGCAGCAAGGCTACGACGTTTACCCCGTGAACCCCAAGGGGGGCCAGATCGAAGGGCTGACCGTCTACGAGAAACTGTCCGACGTGCCGGTCGAGCATTTGAACCGGATCAGCATCTACCTGCCGCCGCAGGTCGGCCTGGCGGCGCTTGATGAAATTGCGGCCAAGAGCTGCGATGAACTGTGGCTCAACCCGGGCAGCGAAAGCCCCGAAGTTCTGGCCAAGGCCGAAGCCTTGGGGCTGGAACCGATCCAGGCCTGCAGCATCGTCTCGCTCGGCGTGCACCCGGGCGAGCTGAAGAGCTAAGCGGCTCTTTGGCCGTAGGGGCCGCGGCGGCGGGCGAACCAGCTTTCGCCGAGCGTGGCCAGCGCCACGCGGTCTTCGAGGTTGGGCCGGAATACGGTCAGCAGCAACAGCGGCAGATACCAGGCCAGGTAAATTCCGCCGGCGCCGGCGATCCAGAACTGCGTGCCGACCATGACGGCTGCGGAACAGCTCAGCAGCGTGCCCAGGTTCTTCTGCGCCGGCCAGATGGCAAACCCGCCGCACATGGCCAGAAACGCGGCCAGCACCGGAATGCGATACGGATTGGCCGACTTGTGGAAGCTCCAGAAGCCTTCGGTGATCGGCGTGGTGAAGTTGGGCCAGCCGAACATCATTTTCAGTTGGGCCACGAACTGCGCGAAGTTGGCCGAGGTGAAGATCAGCGGCACGACCATCAATGCCAGCACGGTCACAAACGCCGTACTGAACCGCAGCAATCCGCGCTGCCAGTAGAAGCCCAGCCAGAGCGGCAGCAAGAAGATGGGGTAATAGATCGCGCCGGTTGCCAAACCGAGCAGCATGCCGGAGACGACCGGGCGGCGGTAGGCGGCTACGGCCCAGACCATCAGCGCCGCCGGCAAGACATGGTCGATGCGTCCGGTCATTTGTGCCGTGTAAGGCAACATCAGGTAGAGCGTGGCGGCGGCCACGCCCGTGCGAATATTGTCAAAGTGCCACACGCCGATCATGATCATGCCGATCACCACCGCCAGGTGAGACAAAATGGCCAGCGTGCGGGCCGTGGCGGCATGGACCATGTAATGGCCCTGCTCTTCCGAGACGGCGGGATCCTTGGGCGAGACGGCCTTGGTCGTGATGCTGGGGAGCAGGAAGAACCAAGGATAGCCCGGGCCGTGCCGGACCAGGCTCTTGTCTTCGGCCTTGGCCTCGGCGCGCGCAAGCAGGTCGTCGAGCTTTCGCGGGCCTTCCAGGTCGCCGGCGGTCGGTTGCTTGGTCACGACGTTGACCATCAAGAACACCAGCAGCCAGAACGCGAGGAAGGTCAGCCCGCCGGGCGACAGGTTCGGTTCCAGCAGCGGCCGCCGAACCATCCGCGAGTCGAACAGCAGCCGGATCAGCAGCAGACCGCTCAATGCCAGCAGCCAGACGTAGCCCCAGTATTTGATATCGCCCGAGTGGTCGATCATCAGCAGCCCGGGCGCCAGCGCAATCAACAGCGCCAGGTCCAGGTTGCGCATGCTCCAGATGCGACCGAACTTGATGAAGATCGCCATCGTCAGCAACGACGACAGATAGACCCAAGTCGTCAGGTTCAGGTCGTACTGATAGAGAATTCTTTCCATCGTCGGCTGCCGTCTTCCTCAAGGGCCCGATGGCGGCAATCAAATCAAGGGCGATCGCCGCCGCGCTGCCTGGCGGCCAAAATGCCCCAGTTCGGTGAACAAGAGTCCTCACAAATTCCTAATACCGCAACGTGCAAGATACGGTTTTCACCCTGTTTTGCAAGCGTTTGCGGCCCCGCCGACGCCGGGCTTTCGCTCGCAAGTCGCCTGGACGATAATAGTTGCGCTGAATGGGCGGATTGGGCGTGCAGGGAGCGTGCATTGGAGCCGGTTTTCGAACGTATCGAGCAGTTGCTCAGCGGTCAGGTCTCGTCGACGCTCGAGCCGGCGCCCAAGCGTTCGCTGGCCGTGGCGGCCCAAGGGCTGTCGACGGTCAGGTCCAGGAACGCTCGCCAATGGACTTCGGCCTCGTCGCGGCGGCCCAGCTCGTCCAGGGTGCGGGCCAGGTGATAGTGGGCGTCGGCATAGTCGGGATGATAGGCCAGCGCCCCTTCGAAAGGCCGCCACCGCCAGCTCGCGCTGTCCGGTCTCGGCCAGCACGCAGCCCAGGTTCGCCCGGGCCTCGACGTAGTCTTCGTCCAGCTCGATGGCCATGTAATAGCGTTCGCGGGCGGCCGCCAGGTCGCCCTGGCGATAGAGCAGTCTCGGCCAGGCTGAAAGCAGATTTCCGGCTTGCGGGCCGCCCGCGGCCAGCGCCGCCCGATACATCTCGGCCGCCAGGTCCAGCTCGCCGTCTCTTCCAGCTCGGCGGCCATGCTGCACATCTCTTCGGGCGTGGCGACGGGCGGAGAGCTTGCCGACGGCCCGCTGCGCCGATCGGCATCGGCATCCGCTTCGAGCGCTGCTTCCGGCGGACGCTTGCGGTTCTTTGCGCGGCCGGCGCCGCGCTCGCGCGGCCTCGAAATCGAAACGCAACTGCCCGCCCGGCTCGATCAGCCCGTCGCCCTGCCGCAGCAGGATCTCCTTGCCTTCGACGATCACCGAAAGCTGGGCCAGCGGCCGCTCGACGCCGGGCAGGAAGCGGGCCAGCGCCGCCAGCTTCTTCTCGATCGCCTGCGGCGACATGCCGGCCGCCAGCAGCTCGGCCAGGCGGCGGGCCGTGGCCACCTCCTGGAAATCGAAATAGGGCAGCCTGCGGACCTCGCGAACCGGCGAGATCAGCCCGCGCCGATGCCAGCGGCGAATCACCGCCACGGGCACGCCCAGCAAGCTCGGCCAGCATGGCCGGCGTGTAGAGCCGGTGGATGTCCTGGTCTCCGCTCGACCATGCCCAGCCGGTGCCAGAGCTGCGTTTCGGTGATTACGCGAACGTTCCCTGCTCGACCGCGGCGCAGCTCGTCGCCGAGCGACTCGGTGAGATCGTTGAGCGGCAGCTCCGCCTCGCCGACGACGATCAATTGCGGCCGCTCGGAAAGCTTTTCCACCACCGCGCCGCCGCTTGACCGTACGAGTTGCTGGGCCTCGCGCCGCGACATGCCGGCGAGTTTGCCGACGAAAGCCACGCGCTCGTCCTTGAGGGCGTCGGCGGCGGGAGCGGGGGAGCGAGCGGGCATGCGTTACGTGCGCGAGGGGCTCGCGGCAAAGTCTGTGTCAGTGAGATCGCCCTAGCCGTGCGGCAATCGCAGGTCGAGCGTTTGGCTTCCAGCAGCGGCATGAGCCAGCCCGCACTTGACAAGCCAGGCAAGGCTTATGCTAGGGGAATCTTGCCGCGGCGGCAATTGCCGCGCGGAAGGCGGAAGGCGGATTGAATGCAAAAGCCGACAAAAAAATGCGGGGCACAGACCTGCAGAAGGCCTATGCCCCGGGCGCTGGAGGCCGGACTTGCCGGCCCCAGGCGGCCGGCAGGCGATTCAAACGTTTGCTCAGCTTCAGGTTTCGCGGTCGTCCTTGGAGAAATACTTCGATCGGATCTTTTGCGAACTTCGAGTCGCGCCGTTGTTCGAGCTCGACTCGTCCTTCGGCTCCGGCACGGCCTGACCCGGATCGATCTGAGGCTGTTGCTTGCTGGCCCCGTTCGAGCGCTGCTCCGAACCCGAGTCGTAGCCTGCCGCGGGCGGCGCGGGCGCCGGGGTGGAATGGTTGGTCGCCGGCGGTGCGTAGGACGGAACACTGGGAGCAACGACGGTCGGCGTCGAAGGGACGTAGAGTTCGTTGCCGCAAGGATCGACCGGCACGCGGAGCACGACCGTTCGCGGCACCCGGTACGAGTACGTTACGGGAACTTGTTTCCGCACGATTTGCGGCACTTGGATCGTTTGTTCCACGGCCATCTGGCGGCAAACCTGCACGGGCAGTTGCTCGACCTTTTCCTCTTGGACCATCCGCATCGTCGTCACCGGAATCTTGCGGACGACCTCTTCCGGCTGCATGCGGCAAACTTTCACCGGCACCTTGTTTTCCACTCGCTCGGTCACCTGGCGGCAAACGGTATAGGGCACGCGGCGGACCTGCTCTTCCTGGACCATGCGGCAGACTTGCACCGGCACTTTGCGGACGATCTCTTCATCGACGTAACGGCAGACCTGGATGGGCACTTTGCGAGTAACGACGCGTGCGGCATAGCTGGTCTGCGGGACTTGCATCGTCACCAGGTTCGGCTGCCAGACGCGTTGCGCTTGAACCACGCCCGGCTGTTGAGTCGGAGTCCAGAACAGGCCGCCGCGCTGGTAGGCCGTACGGCCGGTCAGCGGATCGGTGACGCACGCGCCCGACTGCCATTGAAGCCGGTTGCGGACCGGCCCGGGACGATAAACCTGCTGTTCGACGAAATAACCCTGGTCCACCTGCACGGGGCTGTAGGTGGTGACGGGTTCCATCACCGTGTAGTTCTCGTCTCGCTCGGCGGTCTCCATCACCGCACGGCGGACGGTGTAGCGTTCTTCGCGCTCTTGGGTTTCCCAAACCGGGCGTTGGACGGTGTAGCGCTCTTCGCGTTCAGCCGTCTCGTAGACGTTGCGGACGACGTCGTAGCTGCGATCTTCAATCCGTTCTTCCCACACCGGACGCAGTACGGTGTAGCGTTCTTCGCGCTCGGCGGTCTCGTACACCGGACGGGCCACGGTATAGCGCCGCTCGCGCATCTCCGTTTCCCATACGGGCCGATAACTGGTCACCTTGCGCTGTTCGTAAACGGTTTCCTGCTCGAGCCGGTACGCGGTGACTTCGCGGTCTTCATAGACCGTCCGGTACTCGAGCCGATAAGTTGGTCCGCAGGGCGACTGAGCGCTCGCCGCGGACGCCAGCATCAGGCTGGCCGAAATGGCATATAGGATTTTCATTTCTACCCTCGTCTGTATCCTCGCCGTCCGGTGTTCCTTGGCCGGACGGCCGGTTGCTGGGGCTGATGTGATTGCGACTCTCAAGTGGCGTCAGACCCTTGCATCCCCCTTCTATTACTACGAAATGGCGGCCAAGGAGCCCTTCAAGAGAATGTGGCGGACTAAATGAGCGGCTGCAAACAGAAAAGTTTAACATTGTTTGAGAGGCCGACTGCAAGTGCTGATCGATCAACGAATTGCGACGCGCAAAAATCCCTAAAGATTTTTCGTCCCCCGCCGAGCGGCGCCAGTGGACCACCCTGTCTTTTTTTCATAATCGTTATCGTTGACATCACCGCAACCGCACTGTCCGGGTAAGCGGCGCGGACGGCATAGAATGCATGCGATCGAGGGTTGCGGGAGCGGCTTTCCTGGTTTGCCTGGCTTCTGTATTTGTGATTGTCGCTTGCGCCCCATCGCCCCAACGATGGGCGGCCTGTTAAGATGGCCTGGACCAGGTGATTCATCTGCCCAGAGTTTGGTTGCCAAACGCTCGACGCTAATCCGCAGCGTCAGCGAGATAGGCGCGTTTCCTCGACTTCGCTCACGCGTCGGGTGGGCATGGGCTAGCGGCCGAGGCACTCGCTCGGCTGGAACGCGGAACCTAAAGACCGTTGCCGGATGGAACTCGATTTTCGAAAAGACCCGACGATTCTCAGCACCGTCGTCGACGCCATGGCCGTCGCCGTATTTACGGTCGATGCGCAAGGGAACTTTGTCGCCTGGAGCGAGGGGGCCGAGCGCAATCACCGGCTATGCGGCCGGCGAGGTGATCGGCAAGCCGTGCCATCTGCTCGAAGGGCCGAACTGCAAAGGCTTCGCCACGCTGGCGGAACTGCTCCAATCGTCCGACGCGGCGCCGCAGGGCATTTTCAATCAAGAGTGCAAGCTGCTGGCCAAAGACGGGCGAGAGCTGTACATCTTTGGCAGCGTGCGGCTGCTCCGCGACGAACGGGGTAAGCCGCAAGGCGCCGTCGGCAGCTTTTCCGACATGACTCCTTTCGTCCAGGCCAACGAAAAGATCGCTCTGCTGGAAGAGCAGACGCGCAGCCGCACGGCGCTGGGGCGTCTGCTGGGAAAGAGCGAATCGATGCAAGAGGTGTTTCGCCGCTTGCGGCTCGCGGCGCAAAGCGACGTGACCGTGCTGATCACCGGCGAGTCGGGTTCCGGCAAGGAGCTGGCCGCGGCGGCCATTCACTCGCTGAGCGCGCGCAGCGATCGTCCGTTCCTGGGCGTGAATTGCTCGGCCATACCGGAGAGTCTGCTGGAAAGCGAACTGTTCGGCCATGTCCGCGGGGCGTTTACCGGCGCCGTGCGAGACAAGGTCGGCATGTTTCAGGCGGCCGACGGCGGCACGCTGTTTCTGGATGAAATCGGCGACGTCAGTCCGCTGCTGCAGGTCAAGCTGCTGCGCGTGCTGCAAGAACGCGAAATCCGCCGCGTCGGCGACGAACGGGCGATCAAGGTCGACGTGCGTTTGCTGACCGCGACGAACCGCGATCTGAAATCGCTGATTCAGTCGGGGCAGATGCGCGAGGATTTTTATTACCGGATTCGCGTGTTCGAAATCGTCCTGCCGCCGCTGCGCGAGCGGCGCGAAGACCTACCGTTGCTGGTCACCCATTTCATTGAGGAATTCGCCCGCATCCAGTCCAAGCAGGTCAGCGGCATTGCGCGAGACGCTATGGCGCGGATGATGCACTACCGCTGGCCCGGCAACGTGCGCAAACTGAAGAACGCCATCGAGCACGCCTTTGTGACCGTCAGCGGCGATCGCATCACTCTGCTCGACCTGCCGACCGAGATTCGCAACGAGGCGGAAGTCGACCGCCAGTCCGCTCGGCCGCCGGCGCTTTCGCCCGAGGCCGCCGCCGAGCGCCAGCGGATTCTCGAAGCCCTCAAGCTCTGCGGAGGCAGCCGCACCGAAGCCGCCCGGCGGCTTGGCATCAGCCGCGTCACGCTCTGGAAACGGATGCGCAAAGTCGGGCTGGATCAGTTCGACGCCGCCGAGTGATCCGGCCTCGGCCTCGTCTGGAGCAGGGGGGGCCTCAGTTCAGCGCGTTAACTTAGCGCATTAACATTCAGGGCCTCGCGCTGCCACGCAACGAGCATTTGCTTGTTGATGTGGCAATTTCCATAAAGTCTGTGACTGCAAGCTCTTGATCGGCCATATCTCGCCTTAGCTTTCAGCGGCACGCCGCTTGCTTAAGGAAACACCGCAAGTCCGATGTTTGCCGAAATGCAGCGTTGGGCTTAACACGTCAACGACTCGCAGATCTACCAGTTCGCTGGCCGTGACCGGGTGCGTCGGTCTGGCGCCGGGATCGGCCCGCGCCTTAAGGCGCCCGCAGAGTGAGCGGATGAAAGGAACGGGAACATGATTCTCAAACAGTATTACTTGGGGTGTCTGGCCCACGCTTCGTACCTGGTCGGCGACGAGCAGAGCGGCAAGGCCGCGATCATCGATCCGCAACGGGACGTCGACCAATACTTTGCCGACGCGGAGGCGTTGGGACTGCACATCGAATATGTCTTCTTGACTCATTTTCATGCCGACTTCATCGCGGGGCATGTCGAGCTGCGCAATCGGACGGGCGCGGATCTATCTCGGCGCAAGCGCAAGCCGAGTACGAGTTCGTTCCGGTGCGGGATGGAGACGTCGTCCAGTTCGGCCAAACGGCCTTGAAAGTGCTGGAAACGCCCGGCCACACGCCCGAAGGCATCTCGCTGCTGGCCTATGACCTGGCGAAAAATCCGAGCCGGCCGCAGGCCGTGTTCACCGGCGACACGTTGTTCATTGGCGACGTCGGCCGGCCCGACTTGATGGCGTCGATCGGCGTTTCCGCGGACGAGTTGGGCGGCATGCTCTACGAGTCGCTGCATCAGAAGCTGTTGGCTTTGCCCGACGACACGTTGCTGTATCCCGCGCACGGCGCGGGCTCCATGTGCGGCAAGAAGCTGAGCAGCGAAAGCGTCTCGACCATCGGCATGCAGCGCAAGCACAACTATGCGTGCAGCCGATGAGCAAGGAGGATTTCATCCGACTGGTGACGGCGGACCAACCCGAGGCGCCGGCGTATTTCCTGCACGACGCGATGTTGAACCGCCAGGAGCGCACGCAGCCTCGACGAGTCGCTGAAACAGTCTCTGCGAGCGCTGACGCTGGAAGCAACGCTGCAGTTGCAGAGCGCAGGGGCTCAGGTGGTCGACGTGCGCTCGGGCGCCGAGTTCGCCGCCGGGCATTTGCGGGACAGCGTGAATATCGGCTTGCGAGGCAGCTACGCGACCTGGGCCGGAACCGTGCTCAATCGGGAAAACCCGATCGTCCTGATCGCCGAAGCGGGCGACGAGCAGGAAGCTGCCATGCGTCTCGGGCGCATCGGTTTCGACCATGTCGCCGGGTATCTGCAAGGCGGAATGGACGCGTTGGCCGCGCACGAGGAACTGCTGCACAGCGCGAACAGATTACCGCCGACGGACTGGCGGTCGAGCTGTCCTGCGAGACGCCTCCGCTGGTGCTCGACGTCCGGGCGCCGAGCGAACGCGAGGCGGGGAGTCTCCGCGACAGCGTCCATATTCCGTTGAACCGCCTGGCTGATCGCCTGGACGAATTGCCGCGAGATCGGCGCCTGATCGTGCACTGCGGGAGGCTATCGCTCGGCGATCGCCGTCAGCCTGCTCAAGCAGGCCGGCTTCGAAAACGTAGCCGAACTGGCGGGCGGCTATGCCGCCTGGGAACAGGACCAACCGCGCATGAGCACATGTTCGTAAGGTTTTCGGAACGCTTTATTCCCTAAGATTTGGAACCAAGGAGAAGGGACGCGATGCCCTCGACCATGAACGGATCGGTCAAAACGAAACCGCCGACGCCCGAAACGCATGCAGAAGATTGCCTGTGGATCGACGTCCGCACGCCGGCCGAGTTTCGCGAAATCCACATTCCCGGCTCGCGGAACGTGCCGCTGGGAGATCTGGAGCAGTTCTTGCCGGAACTGAAAAGCCAGGCCGGCGGCAAGCATATCGGCCTGGTTTGCGCATCAGGGCGTCGGGCCGGAGCGGCCTTTGAGCAACTGGCCAAGGCCGGCATCGATAACTGCTGGGTGCTCGAGGGCGGAGTGACCGCCTGGGCTCGCTCCGGCGGCGACGTGAACCGGGGCCGCAAGGCGATTTCGCTGGAGCGGCAGGTGCGGATGGTGGTGGGGGCCATGGCCGTCGCCGGATCGGCGCTGGGCGCCTTTATGGATCCCTGGTTCTTCGCGCTTTTCGGCGGCGGCCGGCGCCGGGCTGTTTTACTCCGGCGTGACCGATTCGTGCGCCATGGCGTTCATGCTTTCCAAACTGCCGTACAACCGCAGCGATCCGAAGGCTGGCTGCTGTACCCAATGAACCCGAAAGGCAAGCCGTGACTGCATCGTTGACCGCGGCGCTGGCCCTGGCCGCGCTGATCGGGTTGTCGCTGGGCCTGATGGGCAGCGGAGGCTCGATCGTCACCCTGCCGATGCTCGTCTACGTGGCGAGAGTGCCGGCGGAAGTCGCCGTAGCCATGTCGCTGGCGATTGTCGGCGGCACGAGCCTGATTGGCGGGGCGCTTGCCTGGGGGCGCGGCGACGTGCAGACGCGCGAGACCTTGCTCTTCGCCGCGACGGGCATAATCGGCGCGTCGCTCGGTTCGCAGGCGACGCACCTGGCGTCGCCTGCCGTGCTGATGTTGTCATTCGCCGCGTTGATGCTCGTCGTCGGCCTGCGGATGTTGCTCGGAGTTCGGGCTGCGAGTCTTGCACAACCGGCGGAACTGCACCCCGTGCGATTCGTTCTCGTAGGGCTGGCCGTCGGCGCCTTGACCGGGTTTCTGGGCGTCGGCGGCGGCTTTCTGGTCGTTCCCGCGTTGGTGTTTTTTGGAGGATTTGATCTGCGGCGCGCGATCAGCTCGTCGTTGATCGTGATCGCGCTCAATTCGGCGTCGGGCCTGGCGGGCCAGCTTCGGCACGTGGCCATCGACTGGCCGCTGACGTTGGCGTTTCTGGCCACGGCGCTGGCCGGCATGTTCGTGGCGCGAGCCGTCGCCAGCCGCTTCTCCGACGCCGGTCTGCGGCGGATGTTCGCCTGGTCGGTGATTGCGGTCGGATGCGCCTTGGCGGCGGTCAACCTCCGCCTGCTGGTTTAAGGACGATGGATTTGTTTGCGGTTATTTATCACGCTGTTTTGATCGACAGGCTTCGGCGACGTTCTCTGCGCGTCGCGATGGAGTCGGGAGGGTTACTCATCGCATGATTCGCAAAGCAGACTCGCATGAGCATCATCGAATTGTGATTGTCGGCGGCGGAACCGCAGGCATTACCGTCGCCGCGCAACTGTCGCGCAAGCTTGCCAATCCCGATATCGCGATCATTGAGCCGTCGCGGAAGCATTACTACCAGCCGCTCTGGACGCTGGTCGGCGGCGGCGTGTTTTCCAAGCGGGAAACCGAACGCGACGAGGCCGATCTCATCCCGGCCGGCGCCGCCTGGATCGAGGAGGCCGTCAGCGAGTTTCTTCCGCACGAGAACCAGTTGCAGACGCAATCCGGGCGGCCGGATCGGTTATGACTGGCTCGTTGTCGCCGCCGGCATTCAGGTTGACTGGGACCAGATTCCCGGGCTGAAAGAATCGTTGGGCAGCGACGGCGTATGCAGCAACTACTCGTGTCAGCACGTCGAGTACACCTGGGACTGCATCCGCAACTTCCGCGGCGGCAATGCGGTCTTCACCATGCCCGATACGCCGATCAAGTGCGGCGGGGCGCCGCAGAAGATCATGTACCTGGCCGACGAAGCCTTTCGCAAGTCGGGCGTGCGCGACGAATCGCGCGTGATCTATGCGTCGGCCAAAGACTCGTTGTTTTCGCCGTCGAGCGCTACGCGCCGCACCCTCGAGCGGGTCGTTGAGCGCAAGGGCATTGAAACGCGGTTCAAACACAATCTGGTCGAGCTCCGTCCGCATCGCAAGCAAGCGGTGTTCGAGCGGCTCGATTCCGGCCGACGCGAGACGATCGGATACGAAATGATCCATGTCACGCCCGCCGATGAGCGCGCCCGACTTCATCAAGCGAAGCCCGCTGGCCGGCCCGGCCGGTTGGGTGGAGGTCGACAAGTTCACGCTGCAGCATCCGCGGTTCGCCAACGTCTTCAGCCTCGGCGATGCGGCCGGACTGCCGACCTCCAAAACGGGCGCCGCGATCCGCAAGCAGGCGCCGGTGGCGGTCGAAAACCTGATCGCCTCGATGCACGGCAAGCCGCTTGCGGGCAGGTATGACGGCTACACGTCGTGCCCTCTGGTCACCGGCTACGGCCGGCTCGTGCTGGCCGAGTTCGACTACGAAGGCCGCCCCGCCGGAAACCTTTCCGATTGATCAATCGAAAGAGCGCTACAGCATGTATCTGCTCAAGGCCTACGGCTTGCCTCAGATGTACTGGAAAGGCATGCTGCGCGGACTGGTTTGAAGCCCGGCAACGGCGGGTCGCTCATTTCGAAATCTGGAAAAAGCCGAAAAATCGCAAAAAGAAAGTTGCGATGGCCTGGCGAGGGTTGCAGAATAGGCAGTTGCCCTTGCTGAGCGGCGTGACTTGAAGTTCGCGTGGAACTTCGACGAGACCGCGCAGGCCCGAGGCGACGCGCGATTCGCACGCATTCGTCGCGCCGACGAACGGCCCGTTGCGGCCGATGTGCAACCGAGGCGGCCGGCTGCGCCGTATCTGCCGCCCCTATCGCAAGTCGCCGGTCTCCCGGCGTGTGGAGGCGCGCAAGGCCCGCGGTTCGCTCGCCGAGGCGACCAGTCCTGTCCCTGAGAGGCCGAGCGAACGAAGCTGTCAAAGCACGGGGGAACGAGGGCGTCAAAAAAAACGGTCGTTTTCCGGCCGGATCGCCGACAGACTGCGCTAAACGTAGGGAGATTCTCTCTGCATCAAGACCCGTCAAGAGCGATGTCTTGGCGCCATCAACACAGCGCAGAAGGGCGCATGAAACGAGCGAGATGAGCGGCATCGACAAGTCACAGCCGGGAAATGGTCTCTGGAACCTCGTAGACCGACTCTGTGCCGAACAGCACGCGCGGTGGCTGCAGTCCGATCGGACCCGGGTGGAAGATTATCTGGCGGCGCATCCGGCGTTGAAAGAAAACGACGAAGCCTGCCTGGACCTGATCTACAACGAGTTACTGCTGGCTGAGGAACTCGGCCAGCCGATTGACGTCCAGGACTACTGCCGCCGCTTCCCACAGTACGCCGAGCGACTGAAGCGTCAGCTCGAAGTCCGTCGCTTGCTCGATGGACAGCGGCTTTCGGACGGGTCTTCGGAATCGTTCCTGCGGTCATCCGACGACTGGGACGAGGACGCCTCTCGGCAAGAGAACGATTCGGAATTCTTCGGTACGGAGCGATTCACCGTTCTTCAGCGCCTGGGCAAAGGGGGCATGGGAACGGTTTACCTGGCATTCGACAATTTCTGGCAGCAGCGAGTGGCCCTGAAGACTTTTCGCCGCGCCGACGCCGGCGAGATCTTTCGTTTGAAACATGAGTTTCGCGTGCTGGAAGATCTCAGTCATCCCAACCTGGTGCAGTTCTTCGAGCTGTTTTCCGCCGATGATCGCTACTTCTTCACGATGGAGCTGATCGACGGAGGCGATTTTCTGTCTTACTGCCGTCGCAGCGGAAAAGGGGCCGAGGGCGCCGGAGTTCACGAGCCGAGCGTTCGCAATGCGCTGACGCAGCTTGCTTCAGGATTGATCGCTCTACACTCAGCGGGGCTGCTGCATTGCGACATCAAGCCTTCTAACGTGCTCGTCACGCTTTCCGGACGCGTGGTGCTGTTGGATTTCGGACTGACGCGTTCACGCACCAATGGGAGATTGAAGCTTCTCCCGGGCTATCTGCAGGGAACGGCCGCGTACATGGCGCCGGAACAACTCCAGGGCGAGCGGGCGAGCCCGGCGAGCGATTGGTACGGCGTGGGCGTCATGCTGTTTGCCGCGTTAACCAACCGGCTCCCGTTCACCGGCTCGGTCCCGCGACATCCTGGCGGCCAAGAGCCGGCGCGATCCGCCTTCGCCCCGAGAGCTGAATCCCGACGCGCCGGCCGATCTCAGCCGGCTTGCGAGCGAATTGCTCCAGCGCGACCCGGCGCGGCGGCCGACGGGCGAAGAGGTGTTGCGCCGACTTGGGGTTCGGGAAGACCGCCGCATCGGGACCGGGCCGGCGTCAGCCTTTGTCGGCCGCGAGGAGGAATTGACAGCGCATTCAACAAGCGTTCGACCGCGCGGCGGACGGCCAGACCGTTGCCCTGTTGTTGCACGGCGGCTCAGGGTCGGGCAAGAGCGGCGCTGGCGGAGAGGTTTGCGGCCTCGTTGGATGGACGCAAAGACGTGTTGCTGTTGTCCGGACGCTGTTATCAACGCGAGTCGGTGCCGTTCAAAGCCATTGACCGGCTTGTCGATCAGTTGAGCCAGTCTTTGCGTTCGCTGGCCGGCCGACGAAGTGCGAGAGTTGCTTGCCGGAAGAAACGCCGCTGCTGGCCGCCATGTTTCCCGTCTTCAGCGGGCGCCTGCCGTGGCGGGCTTCAGTCGCTCTTCGCCGTCTCTCCGTCGATCCGCAAATGGCGAGGCGCGGGGCATTGCGTTCGTTTCGGGAATTGCTGACCCGGATCTCGCGACGCACGACCGTGGTGCTCTTGATCGACGATCTGCAACTGAGCGATCGGGATAGCGTGGATCTGCTGACGGAACTGCTGGGAGCGGAGAACTCTCCGCCGCTGCTGCTGCTGGCGTGTTATCGCGGCGATGAAGGCGACCTGGGGCTGGTCGAGCGCATCGAGCGGATTCCTGCGACGGAGCGCCGCGTGCATCGAACGCTCGCCGTCAACGACTTGTCGGAACAAGACGCGAGGGCCCTGGCCGTCCAGGAGCTCGGACTTTCCGGCCAGCCCTTTTCCGAAGACGCCGGCATGCTCGTCCGCGAGTCGGGCGGCAACCCTTTTCTGCTGCTGGAACTGGCCTGGCAGTTGCGGACCCATCGCCGAGGCCGGACGGGCGCCGAGCAGGCGGACGAGATACTTTGGAATCGGGTCCGGCGGCTTCCCGAACCGTGCGCAGCGGCTGCTTACCGTGATTGCGGTGGCGGGGCACCCGCTGGCGCCGACCGAAGGCGTGTCAGGCGGCGCGCGTCATGAGCGATCGGCAAAAGGTGTTTCAGGGGCTGTTGGGCGAGCGATTTGTACGAAATTGGGCGACCGCCGAATGGAGACAGACCTGACCGAGCCCTACCATGACCGCCTGCGCGACGTCGTATTAAGCCGCGTTTCGGCGGAAGAACGTCGCCAGCACCACTTGAATCTGGCGCTGGCGCTGGAAACCAGCGGCGGCCATCAGCCCGGATCGACTGGCCTGGCATTACCATTATGCGGGCCGCCGGGCCGCCGGCCTGCGAGTTCGCGACCCTGGCGGCCGATCGGGCCGCCGAGGCCTTGGCTTTCGAGAAGGCCGCGGAACTGTACCGCCTGGCGCTGGAGAACCAACCCGGCGGCGCGGCCGGCGAAGGCCCGAATTGCGACGGCGGCGTGCCGACGCCCTGGCTAACGCAGGTCGCCCTGCGGAGGCGGGACTCGCGTATTGCGAGGCCGCAGAATGCTGTGGCGAACGACGACCGCCTGGGGCTGCTGCGAAACGCCGCGGCCCAGTTCCTCCGAGGCGGGCGCTGGAAGAAGGGGAAAGTCGTCTTTCGCCAAGTTTCGGCCGACTTGGGTCTGAGCATTCCCAAAACCAGGCGACGAGCTTTGATGGACACGCTCGTGCAACGCATCCGCGCTCCGGCTGCGCCGGCTCCGCGTGTCAAATACCGCGATCCGAACGCCATGCCGCAGCGAGTCCTGGACCGCATCGACATCTGCTGGACGGCGGGCACGGCGCTGGCCATGATCGATCCGATTTTCGGCCTTTGTCTTCAGCCTCGCTGCACGCTGTTGTCGCTCGATTCCGGAGAGGCGGGGCGGATTGCGCGCGCTTGGCCCTGGAAGCGGCCATGGTCTGCTGGGCCGAAGGCAAGAAGTCGCGCCGCGCAGACGGCCCTGGTGGATTTATCTCTCGCCGCGGCAAGACGCGCCGATGATCCCCACGCTACGGCCTACGTCGACATGCTCGCCGGCTACGCCGACTTTTGCTCGGGAGACTGGCAAGCGGCGATCGAACGCTTCCTTCCTGCCGACGCTCACTTTCCGTACGCGTTGCAGCGGATGCGACTGGGAATTAGGAGTCCTGCACGTCTGGATCGGACAGGCGCTGTTTTACCTGGGAGAATTCGAGCAACTTTCCCAACGCGTTCGAAGCATGCTGGCGGAAGCCGAACAGCGCGGAGACCTGTTCTGCTCCGCCATGTCGCGACTGGCCAACTGCAACTGCCGTCTGGCTGGTCGAGGACAATCCCGACGAGGCCCGCCGAAACGTCGAGTCGGGCGATGGCCGCCTGGCATGGCCGCGACTTTTCGCTGCAGCACATTCTGTCCGAAATGGCGCTTGTCCAGGCCGACCTGTATCAACGCCGCGGCGACGATGCGTGGCGGCGAGCGGAAGCCTTTTGGCGCCCGCTCGCCGCTTCCGGAATGTTGCGGCAAGTGGTGATGGGCGTCGAATGCCACTGGCTGCGCGCGCGAGCCGCACTGGCCGCGCTCGATCGAGGGCGAACCCGACGGGCATTGCTCCGCACGGCCGAAAGCGACGCGCGTTATCTCGAGCGGAAACCTTTCGAGTGGTGCCCCGCCTTGGCGCGCGTGATTCTCGCCGCCATCGCCTTCCAGACGGGCAACCGCCACCAGGCTGCATCGTGGCTGGCGGAATCAGCGCGCCAACTCGACGATTGTTCCATGCCGTTGCTGGCGGCGGTCTGCCGGTACCGATTCGGGCAACTGGTGGGTGCGGAAGCGGGCCGCCAGGTCATGGACGCCGTGCAACAATGGATGCAGGACAAATCGATCGCGGCGCCGGACGCCATGGCAGCGATGTTGGCGCCCGGTTTCGACGGCGAATGAGCCTGCGCAGGATGCACTGCTGGCCGTCGACGCGGAACGCCGCGCGCCGGCGATTGCAGACACAAACGGTTTTTGCCAGCAAGGGGTTTGGATCACGCTTGGAGTCCGGGCATGGCAATCTTTCTGCGGCGGCGGGCCTTCACGCTGGTCGAGCTGCTCGTAGTCATCGCGATCATCGGAATCCTGCTCGCTCTGCTGCTGCCTGCAGTCCAGCAGGCTCGGGAAGCGGCGAGACGCATGGCCTGCCAGAACAACCTGAAGCAGTTCGGTCTGGCGTTGCACAACTACCATGCATCGCACCGCGCCTTTCCGCCTCTGCTGATCGTATCGGACGACGGCCAGAACATGTATGCCAACGCCAACACGATGCTCCTGCCCTACTTCGAGCAGACGAACTTGCACGACTTATATGACCAGAGCCAGCCCTGGTGGAATCAGCCGCCCGGCGTGGCCCGCATGGCGATACCGACGTTCGTCTGTCCGTCGAGTTCGCACGGCAACCCGATTTCGTGGGAACAGCTTGCTCCTCTTTCGCTGCCGGCGGGAACCACTTTCGGCGCGACCGACTACGTTTACTCCAAAGGAAGCAACGATGCGACCTGCCTGCCTGCTTCCCGCGTACCTGCCAATGAACGCGGCTTGTTCGAAGCCAACGCTCTGACGCGCGCGGCGCACGTTACGGATGGAATGAGCCACACGATTGCCGTCGGGGAAGGGACCGGCGGATCGCGGTGGCCCTTATGCCACGGATGTGGTTGCAGTGCGCCGTTCGCCGGGCCGGCGGGACAACCGGTTGCTGCGACGGGCGCTTGGATTTCCGCCACCGTCAGCGTCCCTTTCCTGCTGCCGTTGGGGTTCGTCACGGGCGGAAACGTCGCCTGCACGGCCGAACCCATGAACAAGAGCCCCGTCACCAACACTTATCTGGAAATTGCCGACATCGGAGACTGTCGGAGCAGCCGCAACGGCGGTCCCCACAACCTGGCAAACTTCCGTAGCGACCATCCGGACGGCGGGCAGTTCTTGTTCGCTGACGGATCGGTAGGATTCCTCTCGGAGAGCGTCGACTTTTCTCTGTACCGGCAACTTTCCACCATTTGCGAAGGCACTCAGGCCGAACGGCCGTAAAGGGAACGAGGGCGTCAAGCGGCCCAATGTGCGGCGCCCACGGAAACGGAATGGCCATCGTTCGACGCTCGAAACCCTCCGTGCGCGGCGGCGTACGGAGGGTTTGAGTTTTTTGGCCGGCTGGATGGGCCGGTTCTTCCTGGCGAACCGTTTCAAGCGGGATCGCCGACTCTAAACAGCGGGCGAGGCTCTTACCAATGGGAACCGTGCCCATAGCCGCCGTGCCCATAGCCGGGGCCGTGCCCATAGCCAGGGCCATGCCCGTAGCCAGGACCGTGACCGTAGCCAGGGCCATGCCCGTAACCGCCATGCCCATAGCCGCCGTGACCGTAGCCGCCATGCCCATAGCCGCCATGCCCATAGCCGCCATGCCCATAGCCGCCATGCCCATAGCCGCCATGCCCATAGCCGCCATGCCCATAGCCGCCATGCCCATAGCCGCCGTGACCGTAGCCGCCATGCCCGTAACCGTGACCGTAACCGTGACCGTAGCCGCCGTGACCGTAGCCGCCGTGACCGTAGCCGCCGTGACCGTAGCCGTCAGCCAGAGCTGCACCGGGTTGGAAGGCACAAAACAGACCGATGAGAAGTGCCCCTGACGCCACCATAGTTAACCGAGACATGTCACGTACTCCTTGTGAAGGCAAACTGAAAACAACTCCCCTGAGGCGGGGTGGCGCACCTATCGCGTCGCAGGTCACGGCTTGTTGGGTTGCGGTCCGCGACTTGATCCAGGACTCGAAATTGGTTTCAGATCGACTCGAACCCATCTCGAAAGCTGGCAATGAGCGTTACATGGCGAGTTGCCTGCTGGCTTCACGGCCGAGGCCCGTCTTGGAAATCATCGCGTTCCGTCCGTCGCTTGCGTCGCTGACGTTGCGTCTCTAACGGTGTGATTGGGAAAGGGGCGAGAGAGCGGACATCGCCTGGGAAAAAATGCGAAGTTTTTGCGAGAAGGGCGGCAGAGGCGGCAACTTGCGCCGACTGCGGGTGGAAAATCAGAAAAGCGGAAAAGACGAGAAAGAAAGTTGCGAGTCCCTCCCGGCGCCATCATAATGGGTGGGGGCGAATACTGAGCGACTTGGCCCCGATCTGCAGAACTGCGCGATGACTTACCAGAAAATGGACGACGAATGGTTCTCGCGAATTCGCGCCGGCGACGAAGGGGCGATCACGGCCTTTGTGAAGGAATACGAACCGGAGATTCGCGCGGAGGTGCGTCGACGCTTTCGCCGCCGCGACTTGCGCCGCGTGCTTGACAGCGGAGACATCTGCCAGTCGGTCTTCAAGAATTTTTTTGCGTCGGCATCTCTGGACCGCTTCGAGTTCGACACGCCCGAAGCTCTCGTCAAGTTGCTGCTGCGAATGGTGCGTAACAAAGTGGTCGATCAGGTGCGCCGTCAGCAGGCGGGTCGTCGAGACGTGCGTCGCACCGAGTCTCTCTGCCTGACGCAGCATCAAGTCGTATTGCGTTCGGGCGAGCCGTCTCCTGAAGAGTTGGCGTCTTTCGCCGAATTGCGCACGCGGCTTCGCAGTCGCCTTAGCACGCTCGAACGGCGAATCGCGGAATTGCGGGTGGCAGGCTGTTCGTGGAACGCCGTCGCCGAACAACTGGGCGAGGCGCCCGACGCCGTCCGCAAACGGCTTTGCCGGGCGATGGATCGAGTCTCGCGGGAGCTGTAGCCTGAATCAAGTTTCGGCGGCAGCTAGGCCCGCGCTCTCACGGACGGTCGTGGAGCAGCCAGGGCAAGAACGCCTCGGAGAGCTTGCTGCCGGGATGCCGACGGCGTCGACGGAGAGATTGGCAGATCATACCGAACAGAGGGGGGCTGAAGAGAGGCGTGTTGTGCGTCAAGGCTTCGAGTCAGAGGTTTGCCGATCGTGGCCGAGTTCCTCGACGAGCTTTGTCGCCTCGTTGTAAATGAACTCCAAGCGGCCGGTGAGATCGAAGTCCCTGGGATCGGTCACGTCTCGCTTGAACTCGTCGTTGAGCTGATCCATCAGCGAGTGGATCCGCTCATAGACGGTCACCTTGCTGCGGGCGTCGAGTGCCGATTCTCTCACCAAATGCACGACGCGTTCATGAAACTCCAGCAGCGTTCCGACGAGGCTGGCTTCTGAAAATCCCTGCTGTTCTGACTTGGGCGGTTGTTCCATGACCCACTCCTTGAAGGCAATCGAGGTGCGCTTCGCCCCGTCCATCCCAATGCTTGCAGTAAGGGGCGGGGGGCCATGCGAATCTGACTCGATGCGGCCGGTTCCTGTCAAGTGAATCATTGGCTACGTAAGCCTCCGGCCCCACAAATGAACGCGGAATGCTGAATCCGGAATTCCCCGAGAGGCTGCGGCCCGTGCTAGATCGCAGTGCGAAAGCGGCAAGCGGCGCCGATTTTCGCCTGGGCGGCGCGGGGTGCTAGAGGTCTGACCTCTTTCGCGGGCCTTTGGTCTGCACGGCGCGACGTTCAAGGATGTCTAGGGACCTGTCTAGGGGCTTGGGTGCAGCTTTTCCACGGCTTCGCGCAACTTGCGAAGCTGATCGTCGATGCGGTCCATCCGGTCATTGAGTTGACGTTCCAAGTCGCTCTCCGGATTGCGCAACGTCTCGTGACGGGGCGGAGTCGGAGCGGAGCCGCGTTTCAGAGCCCCTTCGTTGGGACCTTCGATGGCCACTGCAAAGCTTGCCCGGCCCAACATGCGTTCGACATGCACGCGGATGTCGTCAGGAAGTTGCTCCAACTTATCTTCGGTGACGTCCCACGACATATCGCCCCGCTCTACGTGGATCGTGGCGGGCGTTTTGCCTCGCTTTGAAATCGTCACGCTCAGATCGTCAGGCAAGGCGGCTTCCGCCGAAGCTCCCGGCGGCAACAGCATGCCGGGATGGAAGAAACGCATGCCCAACGGAGGAGGCCCCATGCCGCCGGGACCGCGCAGCCGGTCCAGCCAGCTCTTGAGCGATTCCTGATCGACTTGCGGCATGATCCATTCTTCGGCGCTCGGCTGGCGTGGACGCGGGGCCGGTTTGACGGTCACCGTCGTTTCCTTCCCGCGCGAAGATAGCGGACGGCGAGTTCCTGATCTTGCGCCTTGGCTACCGCTTGCGCAAAGCTTCCGGCGCACCGATCGGCTCTTCGGCAACGGCCAGAATCACGTCGTATCGCCTCAGCCCGGCTTGCGCCGCGGGCGACTCGGCGACGACATCCTGGACCAGCACGCCTTGCTCCTCCGCCAGGCCGAGTTGCGCACGCATGGCGGGAGATAGAGATTCACAGGCGACCCCGATCCAATAGGCCTTGGTTTGTTCCTGGACGTCCTCGACGCCCTGTTCAACCGCGTGGCGCACCTGCGCCTCTGAGTTGCTGGGCGAAGGCGGAAGTCCCCGAGAGTAAAACCGCGGCGCCGACCGCCAACGAACTGGCGCGTTGGAGCCAGCTTTCCCGATCGTAACGCATCGCATCTCCTTTCTGGATCGACCCCGGTTCTCAAACAGCAGATGCGGCTGCTCCGGTCGCGAGCCATCATTAGAGTTGTTATTGATAAGCGCGATTGCCGACCGGACGCACTTCCACCTGGTCGACCGGCACGATCAAACGTCGGCCGTCCTTGAGCCGCAACGGCAACATCTCTCGCCGTTGCCGCACCTGATGGCCCATCCGCTCGAACATTTGCTGAATTTCCGCCGGCACCGCCGCCGGTGGATTCTGCAAGAAATCAGCGTCCATCGCCCCGCGTTCGACGACCGGCAACTGAATCTCCTGCTCGGCGCCGCCCGGACCGTCGACAACCAGCCGCACCTGCCCCAAATTCTCGCGGCCCGGCAACGCATAACCCGGCCTCTGTTCTTGTTCGACGACGGCGCCAGGTTCTTGCTGGGCTAATTCGAGATTGGCGGCGGAAAAGGATTCTTGCCTGCCAGCACCGCCCGCGGCCTGCCAGCCGCTGCGAGCAAGTAATCCTAAGCCGAACGCCGCCAGGAAACTGGCCGCCATGGCCAGCGGGCCGATGAACGGCTTCCATGATCGCATCAGGCTGGGTTGCACGAGCGGATCTCGCGACGCGGGAATTGCCGCCTGGGCAGACGGCGTTTGCGAGCCTGCGGCGTGTGGCTTGGCGGATGTGGGAGCGGTTTGCGTAGCCATCGACGCTCCGGCGCCGACGTCTCGCAGTTGCCGCGACCAACTCTGGGCTTCAAGAAATGCCAAGGCGCACTGCCGCCATCCTTCCGGATCGCGCTGGCACCACATCAGCAGCTCGCGGCGGTTCGTCTCGTCGAGTTCGCCGTCAACGAGCAGGTCCAACAGATGTTCCTGGTCGGCACGCAGAGGATTCATGACCTTATCGACTCTCTACTTTCTCCACCACGTCGAGTGCGGCCAGTTCCGACCGCAATCGGCGCCGGGCCCGGTGCAAGCGGGCCTCGACGGCGCTGTGGCCAATTCCCAAATGAGCCGCAATCTCGTGGTAGCTCCAGTCTTCGGTGTATTTCAGTAACAGGATCTCGGCGTTGCGCCGCGGCAACCGGCCGAGCGCCACGCGGACGAGCTTTCGCGTTTCATCGGCCAGCAGCCAACCCAGAGGGTCGTTGGTTCGCGAGTCGCGTTCGCTCGGCCGGACCCGCTCGGCGTAACCCGAAGTCAGCTTCCGGCGCCGTCCCATTCGCCTGCGGTACAGCAAGGCCTGCATGACCGTCAGGCGATACAGCCAGGGGGCCGCCTTTGCCGGATCGGCCAACGGGGCCCGTTGTCGGACTGCCGCCAATGCCACTTCTTGCATGACTTCATCGACCGCCTGCGCCTCGCCCACTCGCGCCAGCGCAATCGTGCGCAGCCAACGGTCGTGCTGGGCCAACAGTGCGGACCAGTCAACCGAGACAGGCGAGGCCGAAGCGTTCTTGCCGGCTTCGGAGGTCGTTTGGGTCATGACAAAGAATTAGTTGCCGCTCGGGCCGTATTCTTTCGCCCCAGCCCGCCCCTACGCCGGAAAACTTGTCGCACGAAGCCACCGTCAAGCTGTAAATCACTTGCTGCAATAAACTTGTGCGTCTGACGTCGAGGGACGAAGCGTGCCGAAAAATTGGGTAATTGACTACCTGGTAGCTACGGGCAAGGGCCCCTGGCGGTTCACCGCTAAACATGTCGGGGGGGCGGGCAGGGCCATCCAGGCATCGCCTCGCTCGTGCACCTGCTGACGAGACATGTTGTGGTTTCGGACGCGCCGGGGCCGCATAGCGGCTGGCCGCCGGCAACTGCCAGTTTGTCCATCGCCGGTTCATTAAGTCGGCTCCAGCTAATAGAATGCCGACTTATGAACGCAGACAAGAAAAAAAAGAGCTACTGGCTGGTAAAGAGCGAACCAGATTCGTTTTCGATCCAGGACCTGGCCGCGAGCCCGAAGCAGACGACATTCTGGAGCGGGGTGCGAAATTATCAAGCGCGCAACTTCATGCGCGACGAGATGCGGCTGGGCGATGAAGTGCTGTTCTATCACTCCAACGCGGCCCCGCCGGCCGTCGTCGGGACTGCCATCGTCGTCCGCGAGGGTTATCCGGACCACACCGCCTGGAACCCGAGCGATTCCCACTTCGACGCCAAGGCTTCGCCGGAGAAGCCGACCTGGCAGATGGTCGACATCAAATTGCAAGAGATCTTCGACGAGCCGCTGCCGTTGGAAGAACTAAGAGTGGTTGCGGCCTTGCGCGACATGGAACTGCTGCGCCGCGGCTCACGACTCTCCGTGCAACCGGTCAAGAAAAATGAGTTTGACGCCGTATTGAAACTCGCCCGGCGAAAGCGGCGCTGATTGGGGGCGTCTCGCAAGCCCGCCACGCAGCTCGCCGTGCGCCGGACTCGAGGCGTTTGAAAGATGAGTATGGCTAACGAACCCTTGGCCTGGATCGCCGATGAGCTCGACTTGCTCGCCCAGCGCGACTTGCATCGGCAATTGCGCGCGATCGAGCGGCCTCAGACCGCTCGATTGCAGATGGGCGGGCGGGAATTCGTCAATTTCGCCGCTAATGATTATCTGGGACTAGCCGCTGATTCAAGGCTGGTCGAAGCTGCGGTCCGGGCTGCGAGGGAGTGGGGTTGGGGCGCCGGCGCCAGTCCGCTGGTCGTGGGCCGCACGCAGGCGCATGCGCAGTTGGAACGTCGCCTGGCTGAATTCGAGGGAACCGACTCCGCGCTGCTGTTCTCGACCGGCTTCGCGGCCAATCAAGGCGCCATTACCGCCTTGGTCGGCAAGGGAGACGCCGTCTTTAGCGATGCGCTGAATCATGCCAGCATCGTTGACGGTTGTCGGCTGTCGCGCGCGGAAGCGTATGTCTATTCGCATGCCGACCCGTCAAGCTTGCAGAAGCTCCTCGCTACAGCGAGCGCCAGCGGTCGTCGCCTGATCGTAACCGACAGCTTGTTCAGCATGGACGGCGACCTGGCGCCGCTAACCGATTTGGCCGAGCTGGCGCGAAAGTACGACTGCATGCTGATGATCGACGAGGCCCACGCCACGGGCGTGTTTGGGAGAAAGGGCCGCGGAGTCGCCGAGCACTTGGGCTGCGAAGACGGCGTTCATATTCGGGTGGGAACGCTGAGCAAGGCCCTGGGTGGAATCGGAGGATTTGTGGCGGGGAGCCGCACGCTGACCGATTGGCTGGCGAATCGAGCCCGACCGTACGTGTTTTCGACGGCCTTGCCGCCCGCCGCGGCCGCCGCCGCTTGCACCGCGCTCGATATCGTGGCCACCGAACCCTGGCGGCGCGAAACGCTGCTCTGTCGCGCCGCCGACCTGATGGATCGGCTGAGAGGACAAGGTTGGAATGTCGGACCCGCGCAAAGCCAGATCATTCCCTTACTGATTGGCGAGGCGTCGCAAGCCTTGACGATTTCAGCGACGTTGGCCGGGCAAGGTTATTGGGCGCCCGCGATCCGGCCCCCTTCCGTGCCCGCCGGAGAAGCAAGATTGCGAATCAGCCTGAGCTACGCGCACGACGCCGCGATGATCGACGGACTGGTCGAGCCGCTCGCGCGCTTGAAGAGGGCGTGACAGCCCCCGCGGAACGCGTTAGTTCCGCTCGTCGGATTGGAGTCGTCCGTCGCGGAGCCGTACGATCCGCCGAGCGCGCCGTCCTACGTCTTCTTCGTGCGTGACGATGATGATCGTCTTGCCCTCGGCGTTGAGTTGGTCGAGCAGCGCCAGGATTTCTCCGGTGGTCACCGAATCGAGGTTTCCGGTCGGCTCGTCGGCCAGCATGAAATACGGATTGTTGACCAGGCTGCGGGCAATGCCGGCACGCTGTTGCTGTCCGCCGGATAGCTGCATGGGGCGGTGACTCAGGCGGTCTCCCAGCCCGACCATTTGCGCCAGCTTTTGGCACCGCGCGCGACTCTCGGGCGTGAGTTGCCCCAGGTAATAGAGAGGAACTTCAATGTTCTCCAGCACGCTAAGCTGGGGAATCAGATTATAGGATTGAAACACGAAGCCGATGCGCGCGGCGCGGATCTCGGAAAGCTGGTCGTCATCCAGTTGCGCCACATCGAGATCGCCCAGGTAAAAGCGTCCTGCGGTAGGCCGGTCGAGACAGCCTAACAGGTTCAAAAGCGTGCTTTTACCGGAGCCGGAAGGTCCCATGATGGCCACGTAGTCGCCTTCAGGAATGTCGAGACTGACGCCGTCCAGGGCACGCACCACCTCTCCGCCAAGCACGTACTCTTTGTGCAGGTCGATGATCCTCGCAGCCATCTTCATGGGCGTTTCTTCCAGCAGCCGAAGCGTCGTAATATCCCTCTGTTCAAGGTACTCGACGGACCGGCGGTTGTCAGCCCGGGCAGTTTAGGCAAAGGATAAATGCCATTTTTCATCCAGAACGCGTCAACTTGGCCCTTGAGCCGGACCGATTTAAACCGAAGAGCGGGGTAAAGCCGTTTTTCCCGGCAGAGTCCGCGCCAGCGTCGCACGCCCACACGTTTTCCCGATTGAAGCCGGGAGGGAAGGCGACGATTCAAGGAAGGTTACCCGTGCCACGACTCTCGATCTTAATTCCCTTTTTGGGAAACCGCGATTCGCTGGAAAACACGCTGGCCTCGGTGCTTCAGAACCGTCCGGCCGGAACCGAGATCGTCGTCGCTTTGGGGCGGGAGTACGATGATCCGTATGACATCGATGAGGAAGTTCGCTTTCTCCGCGTAGAGGGATGTCGCAATCCCATCGAGATCGTCAACGAAGGCGTTCGCGCGTGTCTGGCGCCGATAGTTCACGTACTCGCTTGCGGCGCCGCCGTCAGCGAAGGCTGGACCGACGCGGCGGTCGCTCATTTTCGCGACCGCCAGGTGGCGAGCGTCGCCCCCTTGATCGCCGACGCGGACCGCCCCGACCGGATGCTCGCGGCAGGTTTGGAATACTTGCCCGGCGGCGCCTGGCGCCATCGCGGGCGAGGTCTGCGCGTCGATGCCGCTCGCGCGATTTCTTCCGCCGCAATTGGCCCAGCGCTCGAAGCCGGCTTTTATCGCCGCTTGCCGTCCGACGGCGCCCGAGGACCGTTTGATCCAACGCTTGAACCAAGCGCGGCGGCGGTCGACTTGGCGCTGAGGTTGAAACAGGCCGGACATTCCACGGTCGTCGAAGTCGAGTCGCTCGTCTGCTTGTCGGCCGCCTCGCAGCGGCGAGGCGGGGCCTTCAGCGAAGCTCGCAGCGATGAACGATTGTTCTGGCGCCATGCCGCGTCGCACGGTTGGCTGCAGTCATGCGCTGCTCACGGCCCGGTGGCGGCCGGAGCGTTTTTCCGTGCCTTGCCTCGCCCCAACGCCTTCGCGCAACTGATCGGGCGCCTGTTGGCCGCTTGCGAGTGGGGCTACCATCGTCGCCAGCAGTTGACTTGGAAACTGCCGGCGCCGAGCGACGCGCCGTCGGAACTCGGGAATTATCGCCTGGACCGCCCGCATGGAGACCGCGACGCCCGCACGGGAGACGCGGCCCACGTTCCTACGGGCTCTCGCGGCCGGTCGAATTCAGCGTTCAGTGACAACGCTCAGCGATAAGTGCTCTTAGGCAGGGCCGGTCGACCGTTTGCTTTCCGGACCTTGGCAGCGTGACCGTTAGTCTTGCCATTGCCCGCGTGCAGGCCGTTCGTCGGCGCAGGCGCTTGTACGTCCGGCTGAAACGGGACCGGCAGGTCATGGTCGCTGGTCACGAAGAATAACTCGATGGCCGCGTTGAGCAATTCGAGCGTTTTGGCGTCGGCCTCGCGCGATTGCAATTGTTCTTGCAGCCGGGTCGCCAGCGCTTGGCCTTCGGGCCAGCGGACCTTGACGATCGTGGCCACTTCGCCGAGCAGTTGATAGATTCTGGCTCGCGTCAGGCCCATTTTCTGCGCCGCCTGTCGGACGGTGGCGCCGCCCGGAGCCAAGCGGTTTTCCGCCAGTTTGGCGATCTGACTGCCGGCGTCGATGCGGACCTGGTCGAGCAACGGCTTGATGAAAGCGGTTCGCAATTCCTCGACGTCGGGGACGCCGGGGCACTGCAAGTATCGCGACACCCAGTTTTCGAGCTGCAGTACGAATTTTGGCAGGATCCGCACCCCCAACTGCGAATTCGTTCCCAAGCGAACGACCATCTGGTGCAAATTGCCGAACACTTCGAGCACGGCCGCAACCCGCTTCTCGCCGTGCGTCTTCAAGGAGCGAATGTCCGACAACGGCAGCTCCAGGTAGGCCTCCAGCGGCGCGTTCCAGATTACCCGAGGCAACTGTTGCAGGCTGGAGACGTAGCGGCCTAATGTTTCCTGATCCAGCCCATGATCTCGGACGCTGGCCCGCCAATCCACCCACAGGGCCTCGGAAACAATGGTCGGATCAACGTCCGCCGCCTTGCGTTTGCCGTTCTTGGAAGGCGCTTGCGGGACGCGTTCAAAATCATCGTCCGCCGCCTTGGCGACGGCGCCGGGCGGTTGCGGCTGCGAAGCTCGCACCAGCAAACCGATCAACGTTCGGATCTTCTTTTGTCCGATGCCGGGCGTGGCGTACAGCTCTTCAAGCGGGGTGTCGAGCAACTCGCTCAGCGTCGTGCTCATGAAGGCCAGCGGCAGGCGACGGTCCGTCGCGACGACCCAGTAGGCAAGCGGCTTGTCCCAACGGTCTTCGTACTTAGGCCGCAACAGCTTCTGCTTTACGCTTTCGAAGCTGGCAACCAGCTTGTAGTCGACAATGATTGCAGACTTCGTCAATTTCATGGTAGCGACCTTTCCCCCATCGACTCGACCCCGAAAGGCCCCTGGAACGATTGGCTTGCCGTTGGCAGGCCGCTCGCAAAAGAAATAAGCCCGGATTTATCTCGCATTACTACTAACTCAAGGATTGTGGACAAAATCTGTTCATCAGTCGCGATGTTTAGGGCGTAACTTCTGTTCACCCCCCCGTCAGACATGACCTTGCCCGGCCTCCGACCTCCAATTCGCGCCCGCGGTGTAAGCTTTTTGCTATTTTTGACTTAATGCGCTTGGACAGGGCTGCGACGCGGGACGGAACCGATCGATCCGCCCAACCGAACTGGCGTCAGCGCCAGCCGCCGCCGGCCTGGCATTGAGTCACGCACCCCAAAGCAATCGGCGTGCCGATTGCAATTGCCCGGCCGTGATCGCCAGCGACGGCCGCCATCTGGCGGGGCAACTGGCTTTCGTCGCCATGGGCGAGTAAGGTAGGAGCCTTGGTTCGGCGGCCTGACATTGCGACAGAGCCGCCCGCGAAATACGGCGGCGACCGCGAACCCGGATCAACAGCGAAAGGCCCCCTCCGGGGCCGGATCTCGCGATACAGGCGACTTTGGATGCAAAGGAACTTTCCATGATCCCCATGCGGAAACATTTCATGGTCTTGGCCATGCTGCTGGTTTTCTCCGGCGCGGCGTTCGGCATGCTGAACTTCCGCCCCGGCGGCGACATGACGCAAGCGGCGCAACAGTTCCTGGCCAGCCTGCCGGAAGCGCAGCAACGCCAGGCCGTCGTCGGCTTCGACGACCCTGCCCGGCTCGACTGGCACTTCATCCCCAAAGACATGCGCAAGGGCGTTCAGATCAAGCACATGAGCGAGGCATCGCGAAAGCAGGCTCACGCCTTGCTTGCCTCGGGAGTCAGCGAGCTGGGCTACAAGAAGGCCGTGACCATCATGAGCCTGGAAGGCATTCTGCGGGAGCTCGAGAAGAAGCGCGAAGGCGGCCCCATCCGCGACCCGGAACGGTACTACTTCACCGTCTTCGGAGCTCCCACGCGCGAGGGGCGCTGGGGATGGAGCGTCGAAGGGCACCACTTGTCGTTGAACTTCGTTGTCGAGGACGGCAAGGCGACGGCCGTTACCCCGGCCTTCTTCGGCGCCAATCCCGCCGAGGTGCAGACGAGCCTTCAGGGGGCGCCTAAAAAAGGCACGCGGGTTTTGCGCGACGAGGAGGAGCTTGGTTTCAACTTGCTGCATTCGCTTGACAAGGACCAGCGAGGCAAAGCGGTCATTGCCGAACAGGCGCTTGCCGAGATTCGCGCCGCGGGCGAACCGAACGCTCCCGATGCGCCGCCGGCCGGCTTGCCTGCCAAGGAGCTGAAGGACGAGCAGGTCGAAATCCTCTGGAGCCTGCTGAACGCCTATACCGACAAGATGCCGACGGAGGTCGGCCAGGCGCGGATTGCGGAAGTGCGCAAGGCGGGGATCGAACACGTTTACTTCGCCTGGGCCGGCGCCGACAAGCCCGGCATCGGCCATTACTATCGCGTGCAAGGACCGACGTTCGTCATCGAGTTCGTCAATACGCAGCCCGATGCGTTGGGCAACGTCGCCAATCACATTCATTCCGTCTGGCGTCGCATGGCGGGCGACTTCGGCCTGTCTCGCGATGAGACGGCCAAAAAGTAATCCGGCGAAGACTCGAGCAAGCCGAGCGCCTGTTCTGCGTTCGGCGGCCTCGCTTCGGCGGCAGCGCAGGCGCGGCGAGTGCGCGCCGCGAGGTTTTCGGCTTCTTGAAAGCGCCATGGTTCCCATGCGATTGTTTGCTTTTGCGCTGCTGGCGTGCCTTGTGGCCAGCGGCTGTGATTCGCCGCACGCGCGAGCGCAGCGAACTCCCGCGCCGCAGCGCCCGCGGATTCGGAGCTTGCCGCAGAGCTGCGGTTGATCGCCGCAGGGGATTCAACCAGCCTGGTCGTTGAGGACCAGCCGCTCGGCGACGCGGACCTCAAACCGCTGGCAGGTCTGACCGAGCTTGTCGCGCTGACGCTCCGGAAAGGGGCCGTCAGCGATCAGGGCCTGGGGCGGATCAAGGAACTGAAGAAGCTGGAAAAACTCGTGCTCGGCGACACGACCGTGACCGACGCGGGTCTGGAGTCGCTGCTGCAAATGACGCGGCTGAAGATTCTCAATTTCAATCGCGCCGAGGTGACTTCGGCGGGCTTCGAGCGCCTGACGGCGTTGGAGCAGTTGGAACTGATCCGCTTCGGGGAAAGCCGCATCGACGACGATGCGCTGTCCGCCGTCGGCAAATGGCCCAAGCTCCGCGCGCTGATTCTGCAGAACGCGCCGATCACCGATGCGGGACTCAAGCAGCTCGCAGGCTTGGAGCGGCTCGAATCGCTGTACCTGGAAGGAACGCAAGTGACGGAAGAGGGCCTGATGCAACTGCAACGCGAACTGCCGAACTTGCACATTCATCCACACCCCTAAGCCGATGCGGCGCCGGCGAGCCGGCGCGAGCAAGCACGTGCTGCCTGCGAAAGCAGCGCCGCTGCGTGATTCGATGGCAGCCCGCTTTGCAGTAAGGCTCCTTGGGCGACATCAATAGATCACGGTGAAATCTCCGCTCGGGCGGGCCACCGCCGCCGGCAGACTCCACTTCGGCACTCCAGGCAATCGGCCCTTGGCGCCGGCGATGGCGCGGCCCTGCTGGTTGTAGACTTGCCAGGCGACGGCGCCGCCGCGATTCCACCCCATGCCCTCGGTCCAGGCAAGGATGACCTCGCCGCGCTGGTTGCCAGCCACCGTGGGATGCTTTCGGTCTTTGGTTTCGCCTGTTGCGGCAATAGAGCGCGACAGCTTGCCACTATTGGCATCGACGACCCCGAAATAGATTTGGCCCTGGGTTTCCCAGCCGGCCAGCACGCCAAGCGGAGCCGGGGACAAGGCGGCTGTGCTCATCACGCAAGCCGGAACTTCCCACGGAGCGATGCGGCTGGACGCGAAATCCGCTTCGCCCTGTTGCGAGACGAGCAGATACATGTCTCGATGCACGGTCTCGCTCGCCGAACGATACAGCAGATAGAGCCGTCCATCGCGACCGGCAAAGGCTCGCATTCCGCAGCAGGCGCAACATCCGCCTCCTTCGGTCGCCGGCCGCTCCGAGGCGAAGCTGCGGCCTTCGTCCTTGCTGCGCGCCACCCAGACTCGCCGGTTCGCCTCTCCCGTTCGGCCGGCCTCCGGCGCGTGCCACGCGACGTACACGTTGCCTTGTTCGTCCGCGGCCAGAGAGCCTCCGCCGTCGAGACCGACGTGGCGCTGGATAACGTTGCGCTCAGGCTCGAACTCGGTCCCCTGGTCGTTGAGTCTTGTGTAATGCATCGGCGAGGCGTCTTCCGGCGCTCTCGGTTCCGCCTTATCCGAACCCATCCAGGCGACGTGCACGCGGTCGTCTCGTCCTAGCGCGAGATGGGCGCCGCGCACGTTGCCGATTGCCACTGCGCTGTCGGGGCGCCGGTTGACGGGCAAAGCCTTGCTCAAGTTGTCGCCATTCACGGCCAACGTTACGTAGAACAGATTGCCATGGCGCGGATCGCCGAGGAAATAAATCAGATGCAGCGTCCCCTCGCGGCCGACGGCCGCTTGCGGTTGAATGCCGCCTTCAGGCGCTCGCAGCGTGTTCACCCGCGATGCGTTCTCGGCCGCACCGGCGGTCGGTGAAACCAAAATCGCAGCCGTCAACACGAATGGGCTGGCGACGGTCAGCGCCCAGCGATTAGGCCAGGCGTGCCGTTCCAACGCCGGCATGGGCGGTTCATCGTCATATCGCTTGATCGCGAGTTTCATGTTGGCCCTGGCTCCTCGGCGAAGGTCGAGACGTCAAAAAAAGCGGAGATCCGCCGCTCCCTCTGTTCCGCGACGTATTATAGCCGTGTTCAGCTCGCCAGTTGCGAGTCGGAATGGCAACGGCTCGCGAGCGCTCGGCGCCGGGGAGCGTCCGGCGACAACCACCCCTATTCTGGGTTCTTGGCGTTGACCGCCGGAGGGCCGGTGATCCGCAGCGTGACCAACGCGGTTTCGAGTTGGCCGAACAGTTCGCGGCTCGCGTCGGCGTCGCAGCAGAAGTAGGCCGTAAACTCCGACTTGCCTGCCAAATAGATGATCGCCTGGCCGACCAGGGCCGGTTCGAGCTTAGGTGTTTCGCCGCTTGCGACCTGGGAATTCATCCAGTTCTTCGATAAGAATTCCCCCGTTTGCCGATTCAGCGGAAAGCATCGAACACACAAATTTCACAATTCCCACACAGTCTTCTTGTATTTGGCCAGTAGCTTGAGACGCGGTTCCAACATGTCCGCATTTTCGAGCGACTACGTGCCAGACCAGACGCCAAAACCAACCGAGAGCAGGAGCAAGCCGGCGGGAAAACCGGCTTCCGGAGGAGGAGCGGGGGCGAAAGCCCAAGCCGGCCAGCAGGCAAAGGCCCAGGAAGGCGATTATCAGTTTCTGCCGGTCCAGTGCCCCCGTTGCGGCCTGGAGGGCAAGGTCAAAATCTCCCGGCTCGATCGCACCTTTACTTGTAAGCAATGCCGGAAGGTGTTTCACGTCACGTTGGACGGCACGGTTTCCGGCGAGCGCCCGGCTGAATCTATGGCCGCAGATCCGGCGGACATGGTTACCGAGGAGCCTAAGACCTGGTTTGAGAAGTGGCTGGCGGCTTTGCCTCGGCCGTGGCAGATGCTGCTGGGGGGCATCTGTTTGTTGGCGTTGGGGTATGGCATCAAGGTGCTGACAGAGCCTGATGTGCCGATCCCGGGCGAGCTCGAGGCCCGCGCGAAGTTCGCCGCCACCGCCTTCGCGCGCGGCGAGTGGCGTCAGGTTAAGCGGCTGGCCTTTCCTGGCACCGTTAAAGATTTAGGGCGCTGGTACGACGTGGTGCGCCCCCAAGGCTGGGCCGAGGCCACTTCCGAGTCGCGAGTCAAGGTCGAGCTGGGGACCGTCTCAAAACGACTGCGAGGCTACGAGAAGAACGAGCCGATTCTCGATTGCATGGTGCCCGTCACGGTCGAGGTTCCAGGCAAGGGAACGCTCGAAAAGGCGCCGTTTTACTTCTCTCAAGACGACGAGCTTGAGTGGTGGCTCAACGGCGAGATGATGCTGAAAAACGCAAAGCCCGAGAAACCCGCCAAAAAGGCGAAGTGAGCTCGTCTCCGCCGGCGCCCCATTAAGTCGGCTGCGCTCCGCTGGCTTCACGCCCGGGCGAAGTTGCTGCTCTGTTGGGCCGATCGCTTCGCTCTTCGATCGCGTTCTGATCGCCTCTTGCCGACGTCGCGGGATCCGCTTCTCGGTTAATCGGGCGTTGCAAGGTGGCGGAAAATTGCCGAACTGTGTTCGGCAAGCCTGGGTTCGGCAAGCATGGCTAAGGTTTTTCCTGATCCGTCCCTAGGTATTTAACGCAATCCTAATGTTTCCAGCACAAAGAGCTAAAGGTCGGTTGCCATAATCTGCCCAACGCTGACCGGCCGGAACGGGCCGAAGAGCGAGCGATACGAAGAAAACCCAGCCCGGTTCAAAGGAGGTGGTATGCCGCAATGATTGGCTCCGCCAGGATGCGAAGCAATCAGCGCCACGGATTGGCCCCCCCGGCATCGCAGGATGCTTGAGATTGAGATGTACAAAAAACTATACGTTTTACCTTTCAAAATGGTTCAATGGAGAACTCAACGGTTATGAAGATTAATCGACGTTCCAAGGGTTTCACCCTGGTTGAATTGCTGGTGGTCATTGCGATCATCGGCTTGCTGATCGCCCTGCTGTTGCCGGCGGTTCAGCGGGCTCGTGAAGCGGCCAACCGCAACACATGCGCGAATAACCTGAAGCAGATCGGCTTAGGTCTGCACAATTTCCACGACGAGCACAAGAAGTTTCCTTCCACCGGCGAAGGCACCAAGTTCGTCGCCTCAGGCGTCGCCGTGACGAGCTTTTCGCAGTTCACTCAGCCCGCCTACCCGGTCATCGGAGGCTGGGCTTCGTCCACCCCGGTGCTGGCGCCGGGCACTCACTTCGACGCTCCGCCGCTCGAAGCTTCGGGAGCTAAGTGGACGTCCGGCCCCGCTGGCGCCACCCGCAATACGGCCTACAGCGGATACTCGGCGCTGTTCTGGATTCTGCCGCACATCGAGCAGCAAGAACTCTATGACACAGTCGACACGCGTTACTTCTACAACAACACGGCCCAACAGAGTGCCAGTCTGTCGATCAACGGATACCCTGGCACGCAGGTCATTCCGACCTACCTCTGCCCGACCAATCCGTTGCGGCCGAAGTCTGGTTTGGATAGCACGGGCTATGGTTACACCGATTACGGTCCGACGGTGTACACCAACATCATGTATCAGCAAGGCAACACGACGTTCGATAACGGCAACTGGCGTCTCGCCGGCGGTTTGCACGGCGGCGGCTCGTCGGCGTCCGACATCATCGACGGCTTGAGCAAGACGATTGCGATGGCCGAAGATGTCGGTCGAAACGAGTTCATGCCCGGCGCCTACCCCGACCCGCTGGGAACTAACATTCCCAACGCGTCAAACCGCGCCTTTTGGCGGTGGATCGAGCCGGACAACGGTTTTGGCGTGAATGGCCCCCCGACGTACTTCGCCCCGAGTGTTAACGACGTGGCGACGGCGGCGACGCGCTTTATTAACAACAACTCGCTGCCGTACGGCGGTCCGACGGACTGCATCTGGAACGCCAAGACGCACTGCGGTCCGAACGACGAAATCTTCAGCTTCCATGGAGCTGGCGCCAACGTCGTGTTCATGGACGGCCACGTGACGTTCTTGAGCCAGGACATCGAGGGCATGGTGCTGCGTTACCTGGTTAGCGCGGCCGAAAAGGTCAGCCCGAACACGGCGGACTACTAGTCCATTGCGGACGGTTTGACTGGAATGAGATTGCCCGCGGGCGAGAGAAGGCCTTGGCCTGCTTGCGGTTGCGGATGGTTCAGGATCGGGTCCCGCTGCGGAGTTTTCTGCAGCGGGACCCCTCTTGATTTACAGAAATCAAATGTCGAACGAACAATTGCGAGAGATTTCATGCGTAGACTGCTGTTGCTGGCGGCGATCGTATTGGCCACGGGCTGCGCACGAGTTTGCCTGCCAACCCAACCACGTATCCGGTTCACGGCAAGGTGACGGTCAGCGGCAAGGCCGCGGCCGACGGCGATATTATGTTTGAGCCCGCGCCGGGTAATCCCGATTTGAATCCCGCTCGAGGAACCATTGGCAGCGACGGCGCCTACTCAGCATCGACGTTCATCGGCCAGGATGGCATGGTTCCTGGCGAATATGTGGTGTTGTTTGCATCGGGACCGACTACAAAATTTCCCGACAAGTACGTCAAGCAAGAGCATGCTCAGGATCTTTCCGATTCGCCGTTGAAATTCACGGTGAAAGCCGAAGACAACACGATTGACGTTAAGGTCGAATAAGGGGCATAGCATTTCCACGATCGAGGTACGAAATGCGATCAGTCCCGGGTCGAATGGGCGAGGCGGCGGCAGCGCTGCGGGCCGGGGCGAAGTTTTGTCGAACCGTTGGAATCGCGTCCTTAGACGCTTGCGGGAGCGCGTGCCGTTCATTCCGCGGGAGGAGCGATGCAATATGGACATGCGCAGCGTTGCAGACGATATAGATAATGGCCGCGCAGCGCGCCATACAGGTACGCGCAGCGCGGCGGAGCGGAGAGCAGGATTGAGCCTGGTCGAAATCATGGTGGTGATTTCGATCCTCGGATTGATCTTTTCCTTGCTCTTGCCCGCCATTCAGGCCGCTCGTGAAAAGACGCGGCGGACGAGTTGCCTGAATAACCTGCGCGAGCAGGGCTCGGCAATGATGCAGTTCGAACAGACGAAGGGTCGGTTCCCTTCCGCGGGGCAGGGCACGGATCATACCGCATCTCCGCCGCAAACGGCATTCGAGTTCCACTCGCTCTACGCCAGGCTGCTCCGTTACCTGGAAGAGGCGTATCTCGCCGAGGGAGCGAATTTCGATCTGGCGTATAACGATGCGGCCTGTGCGAAGAACCAGGAGCTGGCAAAGACCGTGATTCCGGTTTACCTCTGTCCCAGCAATGTTTTGCGGATGGAAGATCCCGACGGCTACGGGATCACGGATTACATGCCCCTGACTTACACCGACATCGACCCCAATCAGGGCATCAAGAATGCCAGTACCCGGATGAACGGCGGTTTTCAGCTCGGCGGAACGCCGCCGGCCAAGATTATCGATGGACTGAGTCGGACGATTGCGGTGATTGAGGATTCAGGCCGCGCCTACGAGACCCTGTTTCCGGGAATGACCTCGGAATATACGGACCCGATCTTCAGCGGCGGTACGGCGAAGGTCTGGGATGGTACCAAGCAGGTCGATTACACGCAGTGGTGTGCGTCGCGAGGCCTGACCTCAGGCGGATTGCCGGCGGGCGATTCGCAGCCGCCAAGCCAACGGCGTGTCATGAACCGCTGGGCGGAACCCGCCTGCGCGGGCGGCGTTTCCGGCCAGGCGAATAGCAGCGTGGCCAATCCGCTCGAAGCCATCAATGGCAACGCCATTCCGGCCGGCGGTCCGCCGGATTGCCGCTGGGGCCAGACGAATTGCGGGCCCAATGAAGAGCCGTGGAGTTTCCACTCCAAGGGCGCCAACGTTTTGATGTTCGACGGCAGTTGCCGGTTTGTTCGAGACACGATCGATCCTTGCGTGCTTCGCAAGCTCATCACTGCGGACGAGCAAGCGCCGTTCGGAGACGACGACGTGCCTGAGTAGCTTGTTCGCAGTGCGCAATGGCTTCGACATCCGAAGGCCTGGCAAGCGAACCCGGCAATTCAAAGCACTCATGAGACGCTAACCTAACAGCTTCGACAATCCAGGCCGAACACTTGTTGGAGACCCATGGTGGAAACTGCCAGCGACAGGGAAGAAGCGAACCCGTCGGACGTGGTGCTCGACGCAGATGCGTCTGCACCCGGCGTAGAGAAATGTAACGCTGCCCGCGATGAGGGCGAGCAAGGCGAAATAAAAGCGCGTGTTCGGCGCCGCAAGCTCTGGCTGCGCGCGATAGTCGCCGCGGTGGTCGCCGTCCCGTTTTGCATCATCTGGTGGGCCCATTCGGCTCAGGTTCAGAAGCAAGCGGTTGAGGCGGCCCGCGCTCTCGAGGCCAAGATCACCTACGCCGACGAAGCCCCTTTTGCCGGGCCGAATCCGGCGATCCGCTGGTTGCGAGATCGCCTGGGGCACGATTACACGTCCTCGGTAAGCGGCATCAGTCTGGCCGGAAAAACGCTCAAAGAACACGACCTGCAGTTCCTGGCCCAGCTTCCGGGGCTGCAGGCGTTATGGCTGCAGGAGAGCAATGCCGGCGATGCCGAAATCAAGGTCATCCTTGCAAATTCGCGGCTCGAGGAGTTATCGCTGCGGAATACTCGGATCAGTGACGAAGCGCTGGCCGATATCAGCCGGCTTCCGCGGCTCGAGTTTCTCTATTTGGAGGGAACTTCGGTCAGCGACGCCGGTCTGACGCATTTGGCGAACCTTTCTACCATGAAACTGTTGAAACTGAATGACACCCGCGTGACCCCGGAAGGCGTCAATAAGCTTAGGCAAGCGCTGCCCGCCGCCCAGATCCGCTTGTAGTAGGTTTTGCCTGCCGCAAGCCGCGTGCGGCGCCTGGGAATACGAAACGATCTGTTCCGCGAGGCACGGCCATTCTGATCGGCTTGCCGTTTCGACAGGGTCAATCATGTACCTGGGCAGTCTCGCCCGCATTTTCTCGAAATGGTAGCTGCCGCTGGTACAGCGCAATGCGCCGCTCGACTTGCCGGGCGAAGTCCGTCTGGCGGCTCGCTTGGGCCAAGACCAAGGCGCGCGTAGCGACGGCAATGGCGTGCTGATACTGGCCGTCGGATGCATAAGCCGCAGCCAGGATATCAAGGGCGTCGGCCCGCTCGGCGAATTCGCCGCGGCATGCTTGCCTCGCGTAGCGCAGGGCCAGGAACGAATCTCGTTCGCTTGGGTTAGCAGAAGTCGCCCGCTGCCAGGCGAGGCCGAAGCTCAATTGCGGCCAACGGGGATTCAGTCGACTCGCTGCATCGAATTGCTCGCGACTTTCTCGAGCCAATCCCGCGTCTTCCAAAGCCAATGCCAGGTTAAGCCGGTAATAGGCGTCGTCTGGCGCGAGCCGCACGGCGTTTCGCAAGGGAACAATCGCCTCTCGGCGGCGCCCTTGGCGTTCCAAACACTCCCCGTAATTGGCGAAAGCCAGGTGCAGCGACGGCTGGAATTCTATCGCCAACTGCAGTTGTTTCTCCGCCTCAGCCAGCCGGCCCCGCTGGATCAGCAGGAAGCCGAGATTATTTCTTGCCAAGGCGTCGCGAGGGGCAAGCTGAATGGCGCTCCGATAGGCTGATTCGGCTTCCTGCCAGCGTCCTAACTTCCGCAGCGCCGATCCCAAGTTTTCATAGGCGTCTGCATACTTCGGATCCAACGCGATTGCCTGCCGCAAGTGCGTCGCCGCTTCGTCAAGCCGGCCGGCCTCGAGCAACTCTCCGCCCAGGGCGTTTTCTGCCACGGGGTTGGGGCCCGTGACATCAATCGAATGCCGCCACAACGAGATGCCATCCTTCCAGTATTGAAGCTGCGCATGCGTCAGGACTACGCAGCTCGCGACGGCGGCGGCCGCCGCCAGGCGCCACGCGCGCGGCGACGCATAATGCGAGCCGGTCCAAATCGCCGCGACGTACAGGCCAATGCTGGGAAGGTAGCTATAGCGGTCGGCCATCGCCTGGCTTCCGACTTGTACCAGCCCGATGACCGGCGTCAAAGAGATCAAGAACCACAGCCATCCCGTGAGCAAATAAGGGTGGCGGCGCCGTTCTCGCCAGGTCCAGTAGCCGGCGCTGGCAATGAACAGACTGGCGGCCGCAGTTTTCCAAATCGGGCAGGTCCCCAACGGGTGAGGATAAAACACGGCCAACTTGGCGGGAAAAACCGTCGCCAGGACGTAATTGCCCACGCTTGCCACGGCATTCTGGATCCGTATCCCGATCGGAATGGCTTCGACTGCGGCCACCGTTCCGCCGTGTGACTGAGCATGCACTGTCATTGCCGCTGCCGCAGCGGCCAAACCGAACCAAGGAAGTTTTTCTCGCAGCAGCCTGGCATTGCGAAAGCCAGCGAGAGGGGACGCGTTTCCCTCGGCATTGGTCCGATTGAGCGGCCAGCCGTCCAGTAACGCCAGAATGACTGGCAGCGTCACGAGCATCGGTTTGGCCGTCAGCCCAAGCGCAAACACGCCGGTCACCGCAGCGTAATTCAGCCAGGTGGTGCGCGCGCGTAATGGATGTAGGCCAACAGGGTCAGCATCCAAAACGCCGCGCTGAGCACGTCTTTGCGTTCCGCGATCCAGGCGACCGATTCGACGTGCTCGGGATGAACGGCGAACAAGGCGGCCGTCAGCCAACTCTGCCAGACGGCGCCGGTCATTTGGCGCCAGGCCAGGAACAGCAAGCTGGCCGCCAAGGCGTGCAGCAAGACGTTCGTTACATGATAGCCGCAGGCCTCGCTGCCGAAGAGCTGGCTGTCGCATTGCAGCGACATCCACGTCAGCGGATGCCAGTTTGCGGCGTGCGTCGCGGTGACGGCCCAAACGACGTTGGCCCGATTGAAGCCGCTCAGAACGCGCGGGTTTTCGGTGACGTAGTCGTTGTCATCATAGCAAGTGAATCCCAATTGCCCGGCAGACCGATAAGCGACCAAGGTCACCAGGAGCAGGGCCAGACAGCACAACGCGGTCGTGCCTGGGGGCGGCGCTGGCGTTGTCTGGGAGCGAACCGGCAGGCCGTCAGCCATGCCATCACTTCAAGGCGGCGAGGACGGGTTGCTCGCGGTCGACGTCGCGATGCTCTTCATCTGGCGATTCGCGGCTCTGCTGCTCGTAGCGATAGTAGCTCGGCTGCAGCCGGTAAGTCGGACTGCGGCTGAACAGGCTCGACTTGGCCAGGCCCCACTTCCAGCAGCGATACGCGATGCTGGTCGACAGCACGCCCAGGCCGTAGGTCACGGAACGCCGGAAACTGATGGAGCTGGCTTCGGCGAAGTACTTGGTCGGGCAACTGACTTCGCCGATGCGATGGCCGAAAGCGACGGCCTGCGTCAGCATTTGATTGTCGAATACGAAATCGTCTGAATTGGCCAGCAGCGGCAGCGATTCCAACGCTTGGCGGGAAAACGCACGGTAACCGGTGTGATATTCAGAAAGCTTGGCGCCCAGCAGCAGGTTCTGCACGCAAGTCAACGCCCGATTGAAAAAGTACTTGTACTTTGGCATGCCGCCGCTGAGCGCCGACCCGCCCAAAATGCGAGAGCCGAGCACCACGTCGTAAATCCCCGAGGCCACCATGCCGGCCATAGCCGAAATGAGCCGCGGGTCGTACTGGTAGTCGGGATGGAGCATGACGACGATATCCGCTCCCAGCGCCAAAGCTTCGCGATAACAGGTCTTTTGATTGGCGCCGTAACCGAGGTTGGTCTGGTGGACGAAGACGTGCAGACCCAACTCATGCGCTAAAACGACGGTTTCATCATGGCTGGCGTCGTCGACCAGAATGACGTCGTCGACAATGTCCCGAGGAATCTCGGCATAGGTCTGACGGAGCGTTTTGGCCGCTTTGTAGGCGGGCAGCACCACGACGATTTTCTTGTTGTGCAGCATGGTTCGTTTGCAAGAATCGCTGACGATGACGAAGCGTAGGCCAGGGCCTCGGTTGGACGCACGCCGCTGGCGAGCGACCCGTGAGGCCGTTGCCCGAACGGGTTTTATTATGGCGGCCCGCGGCGCCGCTTGGAAAGCAGTTTAACTCAATTCTGACAATTCGCAGCATTCGCGGGCCCTCACAAGTCTTTCATGTCATTCAAACGCTGCGCTAATAATTTGACCCCGAAGCGAGCTTTTCGATTGCAGATCGAGGCGCATTTGAGGCCCACGTCCGATAACCGCTGCGTGAGCTTGTCGTCAACCCCTTTCGCCGGCCGGCCGGGGAGACGATAATCGCGCTCTTCAGTTCCCGTCCCGTCCCCTCGATGCAACCCCAGTTGGCCCGCGGTGAAAGAGCGCCAACCAGATTCTTCCCGCCGAGACGGCGAACTGCACGCTGGCGCCGTCCCGTTCTGGCGGCGGCGCGGAGGCGACGCGGGACTTTCGCTCGGACGATTCGCGGATTTTCTGCTGGCCGCGGCGCTGGCCGCGACGGCGTTTTTGCTCGCCTGCTACGAGTTGACCGACCCGGATCTGTGGTGGCATTTGCGCCGGGGACTGGATCCTGAAACATCGCAGCGCGCCCGGCTTGGATCCGTTTACGTTCGGATCGGCCGATCGCGTGTGGATTGATTTGCATTGGCTGTTCGAGGCGATCGTCGCAAGCCTGTTCGCTTGGGCGGGCGTGAAGGGGGCGATCTTGCTGGCCGCAGTGGTCGCGTCGGCTGCGATCCTGGCGGCGGCTTGGGGGAGTTTGCGGGCAGGGCTGACGCCGGTCGCGATCGTCTGCTGGATCGTGCCGCTGGCGTTGTTCGGCTACCGTCTTGATCCTCGGCCCGAAATCTTTTCGTCTGTTCTTTCTCGCGATCTATCTCGCCACGCTCGACCGCGCATCGCAATACCCAAGGCGAGTCTGGTTGTTGCCGGCGATCCAGATGCTTGTGGGTCAATATGCACGGGCTGTTCGTGCTGGGCCCGATCGTGTTCGCACTGTTTCTCACCGGCCGGTTTGCGAGTCGTTGGCCGGCCTTGCCGAACGCTCGCGAAGCATCGCGGTTGACCGACGGCGCTGCGCAGCGTCACTTCCTGGCCGCGTTCGCCACGGTCTTGGCAGCCTGCCTGCTGAATCCTTACGGCTTGCAGGGGGCGCTATTTCCCTTCGAGCTGTTTCCCAAGATCGCGGATTCCGCGAATGAATACAAAACCTACATCGACGAGTTCTTCGGTCCGTTCGAGTACGCTGCGCCGCAGCCAGGCCTTTGTCCGTTCGTACGCCGCCTATTTCCGGGCTATGTTCTTTCTGTGGCTGGCCCTGCCGCTCAGCTTTGCCGTGCCCTCGCTGTGGCGGGCCGCGCGACACGACATGCGGTCGTCCAAGCAGCCGCCCAACGACGACCGGCTTGCCGCCTTGGTCAAGGCGCGCTGTCCGCCTGGCCGTCGCCGGTTCGTTCATGGGGTTGGTCGGCGGGACTGTGACGGCGGTTGATTTCACGGCCAGGCCGTGGCACGCGTACGCCAGTCTTGCGCTCTCGGCGGCGGTCGCGTGCTGCTGGTTGGCGGCGGCGCATTGCTTGCGAAGCGTATCGATGAAGGCGGCCGCAATCGCTGCCTTGAGCGGCGCCGGCCAAGCGCTGACGATGAGCTATCTGCAGACGGCAATCGCCGGAGTACATGAGTCTGGCAGTCACACTTCCGGCATGTTGTTGCTTGTGCTCGGTTGCTGGACGGTCGTCGGCCTGCTCGCGGTTCGAGAGGGCGCCGATTTGTTTCGCCTGTTGCTCGCCGCCGCCTTTGCCTATCTGAGTTTTCAGGCGATGCGCAACTTGAACCTTTTCGCCCTCGCCGCCGGGGCGGTCCTAAGCTGGAATCTCAGCGATTGGGCTGCGGAAATCGCCGAGGAACGAAAGTCGGCTCGTGGTGCGGGCCCGACGGTTTGGGCGGCTCGCGGTGCGCTGGCGTGCCTGCTCGCAGCGTGGCTGGCGGCAATTGGCTCAGGCGCCTGGAACGAGCATGTGGCCAGCGGGCATCGGCTCGGCCTGGGCGAAATGGCCGGAGAGTTCGCTCACGGCGCCGCACGGTTTGCCGGTCGCGAGGGCTTGCCCGATCGAGCCATTGCCTTCGACCTGGGCATGGCGTCGCTCTACGTCTATCACAACGGTCCCGACAAAAAAATCTTCATGGATCCCCGGTTGGAAGTTCCGTCCTTGGAGACGTTCAACAACTACGTGGCCATCGACGACTCGCTGCACGGCAGGGGCGACGCTTGGCGCGACGCGCTGGAACCGTTAGGCCGCCCCCTTGTGCTGCTCGATCACCGCAGCCATTCGATGGGCGAGGCGTTGCTGTTGACGGAAGGCGATTGGCGCTGCATCTATTTCGACCCGCTGGCCAGCGTCTTCGTTTCAAGTCGGAGCGACGTCTCGCAGCGTGAGTTTCCCGCCGTTGATATCGCACGCCGGCATTTTGCCGCCGGCGAAGAGCCTGCAGCGCACGGAAAGTTCGCGGCGAGGCTCGAAGGCGAAGCTCTGATCCGCTTGGGCAGCGAACTGTGTCCTCGACCTTCCGTCGCCTGGTCGTGGCGCATCCCCGCCCAATGGCTCGCACTCGACCGCCTGGCCTGAAGGCCTCGCAGTCGACTGACAAGCGCGACGACATGGCGCTGCGCGGCCGTTGCTATTGGAATATGGTTACCGACTTTAGCGTGGCCCCTCCGCGACCCGCCGAAGGCTGGCACAATGGCACGGGACTGCGTTGGGCCCAGGCAACCTGGCAGTTTCAGCAAGCCTTGCGGCTGGAACCGCGGCACGCGACCAGCTTGCGCGGCCTGTACGATACGTGGCGGGCGAGACGGATGGTTGACGCCCAGCGGACGGCAGGGCTTCAATTGCTTACGCTGGAAGGCATTGGCGAGCAACAACGGCAGGAAATTGAAAAGCTGGACCAGGCCTTGCGGCCGCTGGATCGCCTGCAGCACGAAGGGCACGGCGCCACGCGGGCGCTCGTCGACGATCTTATTCGGCAAGGGCTTGCAGCGACCGCAGCCGAGTGGACGCTGAGCAGCAAGGCGAACGTAAGCGATTGGGATTGGCGGATCGTCGATTGCCTGGCCGCCGCCTGGATGCACTTAGGAAGACCCGAGCTGGCCCGAGCGCTTTGGCAACAGGCGGAACGCGCTCCTGCCGAGGCGGAACGCTTCTCTCGGCTGGGCGATACTTGGCGGGTGGAAGGCGAGGCGACCAAGGCGGAACAGTACTATCGCAAGGCGCTGAAGGTCGATCCGAAGCATGGGGACGCCCTGTGGGCGCTCGCCATGCTTTACGCCGAACAAGGCCTGGCAGCTAAGACCCGCTCTGCGTGCCAGGCGGCGCTCGAGTGGGACTTGCCGGATGCTCGCCAACGGGAACTGGCGCCGTCTTGTCGATCATTCCGAATTCGCAAGAGTTCGATCCGCCGGCCTCCGCAGCTCGACGCGAGACGGAAGGACGATGATGCGACGGCATTCCGACCACAGGCGGCGGCAAGAATCGGCTGGTGCGAACGAGAACGCGCCTCGCTCGCTCGCCGGTTGCCGGGCGGAATGGGCGATCTCCGCTCTCCTGGTTCTGGTCACGTGTCTCGCGTACTGCCGCGTGTTGGACGCCGGGTTTCTCAATTACGACGACGACATTTACGTCTATGGCAATCCGCACGTAGCGGGCGGCGTGACGCCGGAATCGGTGTTGGTGGGCCGCCTCTGCGGACGACTGCGCGAACTGGCATCCGTTGACCTGGTTGTCTTTGCAGTTGGACGCCCAACTGTTCGCGATGAACCCGCGCGGGTTCCACGGCATGAACCTGTTGTTGCACGCGGTCAACAGCGTGCTGCTGTTCTGGGCTCTCCGGATCATGACCGGCGCCATCGGCCGAAGCGCGTGCGTTGCCGCGTTCTTCGCGTTGCATCCGTTGCACGTCGAGTCGGTCGCCTGGATCGCCGAGCGCAAAGACGTGCTTAGCACGCTGTTCTGGATGCTCACGCTGCTCGCTTATCTGGCGTACGTTGCCAGCCCGAATTGGCGCCGATACCTGCTCGTGGCGCTGAGTTTGGCGCTCGGGCTGATGGCCAAACCGATGCTGGTGACCTTGCCGTGCGCGTTGCTGCTGTTGGATTATTGGCCGCTAGCGCGCGTCGCAGGAGCCGAGGCGGCTGCGCTTCCGGAGCAAGCGAGGCAGCGGCTTTCGAACGGCGGCGGAAAGACATGGCGCGGGCTGGTGCTGGAAAAGCTGCCGCTGTTCGGTCTCAGCGCCGCGTCGAGCGTCGTGACCGTGCTGGTGCAGCACCGAGCGGGCGCCGTACGGTCCATCGGGGAGCTCTCCTTCGCCGACCGCGCGATGAACGCTGTACTGGCCTATGCAAGTTACCTGGGGCAGTTGTGCTGGCCAGCGAATCTGGCGGTGTTTTACCCTCACCCGCGCGACCGCGTGGCGCCGTGGCAAGTCGCTGCGGCGGGCGCCGCGCTGCTGACGATCAGTTGGCTCGCTTTCCGCCTGCGGCGGACTCGCCCCTACCTGGTCGTCGGTTGGTGCTGGTATCTGGGCACTCTGTTTCCGGTCATCGGCTTGGTGCAGGTCGGCGAACAGGCCATGGCCGATCGCTATATGTACGTGCCGATGGTCGGACTGCTGATCGCACTGGCGTGGGGCGCCTACGACGCGGTCCAATGGCAAGCCGGAGCTCGTCGCGCGGCGCCGTGGGCGGTCGCCGCTTTGCTATTGGCGTGCGCCGGCGGCGCCTGGCATCAGACGGGGTACTGGCTCAACAGCTTGACCTTGTGGGGGCATGCCGTGGAAGTCACCCAGCCCAATCCCATTGCCTGCAATAGCTTGGGCGTCGCTTTGTTGGAGAGCGGCCGGCCGCGGGAAGCGGCGGAGTGGTTGCGCAAAGGGGTAAAGATGTCTCCCAACGACGAACGGGGACAATTGAACCTGGGAATGGCGCTGGCCCAGTTGCACCGCACGGAAGAGTGCATCGCGGCGTTTGAGGCCGTGTTGCGGATCAATCCCCGCAATGCCGTGGCCCGGTATAACCTGGGCGTGCTGGCGGAAGTCAAGGGACTGAATGAAGATGCCGCCAGGCGTTATCGCGCAGCGCCTGGAGATTGATTCCGACTACTGGCAGGCGCACCTCAGCCTGGCTCGGGTCTTGGCGAAGCTCGGCGATACGGAGCAGGCCGAGCGACATTTTGCCGAAGCCGTGCGGATCCATCCCGCGGCGGCCCTTCCGCGCCGCGGCGATGCGATCGGCGGCGCCCGACGCAGCGCATTATGAACGCTCCGCTCATTATTCTTGAATAATTGGCCGGTAGACTGAACCCCCTGGGTTTTGAAGCTTAACCCGCCTCCCGCCCAAAATATCGGGACGGTAGGCGCGGTCAGGCTGGGGTTGAACGCGAGTTCCCGGGGGTTTCGTCGCATGCCTGCTCAGATTCCGTTTAACAAGCCCTTTATCGCGGGCAAGGAGCTGTATTACATCGCCCAGGCGGTCGCTTTCGGAAACATCTCAGGAGACGGCATTTTCACCCAGAAGTGCTCCGCGTTGTTGGAAGAGAGATTTGGCATCCTCAAGGCGCTCATGACCCCTTCCTGCACGGCGGCACTGGAAATGGCCGCCAACTTGTGCGACCTCGGGCCCGGCGACGAAGTGATTCTCCCCTCGTTCACGTTTGTTTCCACGGCCAACGCCATTGTTCGATTGGGCGCCAGGCCGGTATTCGTCGACATTCGCCCCGATACGCTGAATATTGACGACTCGAAAATCGAAGACGCCATCACCCATCGCACCAAGGCGATCTTTCCGGTTCATTACGCCGGCGTCGGCTGCGAGATGGAACGGATCATGACCATCGCCCGCAAGTACGATCTGTGGGTCGTCGAAGATGCGGCCCAGGGCGTGAATTCGTTCTACAACGGTCGGGCGCTCGGCTCGATCGGCCATCTGGGCTGCTATAGTTTTCATGAAACGAAGAACTATATTTGCGGCGAAGGCGGCGCCCTGTGCATCAATGACCCGGAACTGGTCGAACGCGCCGAAATCATCCGCGACAAAGGCACCAATCGCAAGCAGTTCTTCCGCGGCGAGGTCGACAAGTACACCTGGGTCGACGTCGGCAGCTCTTACGTGCCGAGCGAGCTGTGCTGCGCGTTCCTTTACGGGCAGTTGGAGCTGCTGGACGAAATCTCATCGCGGCGCGATGCAGTTTACCAGGCGTACCTTCGGCCTCTGAAGTCGCTGCAAGACGAAGACTTGCTGCGCCTGCCTCATATTCCGGAGGAATGCGCGAGCAACTACCACATGTTCTACGTGGTGTTGCCCGATGCGGCGACCCGCGACCGTTTGCTCGCCTACTTGCGCGAGCGCGAGATTTACCCCGTCTTCCATTATGTTCCGCTCCACACGTCGCCGATGGGGGCAAGGTTCGGCCGCGCGGCAGGAGACTTGTCGGTTACCGAGGACGTCAGCGGCCGTCTCTTGCGTCTCCCCTTTTATCACGAGATTACGGAGCTCGAGCAGGCGACAGTCGCGGGCCAAATCGCCCGTTGCCTGCGGGCCGAAGCCGGCGAGCTGGGGTCGCCTGCTCGTCTGCGCGTCGACCATGACGACCTGGAGCGCGCTTCTGATGAGCGCCGCGCGGCACCGGATGTGCAACGGGCGTCGGCAGACCCAAAGTCCGTGGCGATCGTCCAATCCAGTTACATTCCCTGGAAAGGCTATTTCGATCTGATCGCCGGCGTCGATGAGTTCGTGCTGTTCGATGACATGCAATTCACGCGTCGAGACTGGCGCAATCGCAATCGGATCAAGTCCGCCGCCGGCCTGCTTTGGCTGACGATCCCGGTGCAAGTCAAGGGCCGCTATTTCCAGCGCATTGACGAGACCCGGATCGCCGACGCCGATTGGGCCCGCCGTCACTGGCGCACGATCCAGCATGCCTACGCTCGGGCGCCTTACTTTGCTCTTTACAAGCCGGTTTTCGAAGAGCTGTATCTTGGCTGCAACGAGGAATATCTCAGTCGGATCAACTATCGCTTTCTAGCTGGGATTTGCGATTTGCTGGGCATCTCGACGCAGCTCACTCGTTCGACCCAATATGCGACGGCCTCAGGCAAGACCGAACGGCTGGTCTCGCTCTGCCGGCAGGCCGGCGCCGCCCGTTATGTGTCGGGCCCATCGGCGCAAGACTATCTGAACGAATCGCTGTTCCAGGCGGCGGGCATGACGGTCGCTTACGCAGACTATGGCGGCTACCCGGTTTACCGCCAGCTTGCTCCGCCCTTTGAACATTGCGTCAGCATCATTGATCTGCTGTTCAACGAAGGCCCGGATAGTCGCCGGTATCTGCTGGCTGGCGCCGTCCAGAACGGCGTTTTCGAGGGGGGCGACGCATGAGCGGCGAAGCGGTTTCTTACGAGCGTTGTCAGGCCTTGTCCGAAGGGCAGCAACGCGAAGTTCTTGCCGACGTTGCGCAGTACTATAGCGCCAAGCTCGTCGCCCACGGCGCCACTCCGTCCGGGGTCGATTGGAATGGCCGCGAATCACAGGAGCTGCGTTTCCGGCAACTACTGCGGCTGTTCGAGTCTCGCGCCGATTGCTTCAGCGTCAACGACCTGGGCTGCGGCTACGGCGCTCTCTACGATGACCTGGCCGCTCGCGCGATGGAGTTCGAATACTGCGGAGCCGACATCAGCGCCGTCATGATCGAGCGAGCCCGCTTGCTGCACGCCGGCGCGGCACATTGTCGTTTCGTCAGCGGCGTCGATGAACTGCCTGTGGCTGACTACACCGTGGCGAGCGGCATTTTCAACGTGAAGCTCGCGGCGTCTCAGGCCCGTTGGAACGCCTACGTCGCCGAAACGCTGCGCACCATGGATCGCCTCAGTCGCTCGGGCTTTGCGTTCAATTGCCTGACGCACTATTCCGACCGAGACAAAATGCTCGACCGATTGTATTACGCCGAGCCGGCGGCAGTTTTTGACTTCTGCAAACGCAACTTCTCACGCAACGTGGCGCTGTTGCACGATTATGGGTTGTACGAGTTTACGATCCTGGTCCGCAAAGACGTTTAAGCGCCGTTGGCAACCCCGGGGGGCTTTGCTTCGGCAACCATGGCTCCGCTCGGCGATTCGAGAACCTGGACCGACTGACAATGAACGAGCAACACGAATCGACCAAGATGTCTTATTCGTCCGCCGATGCTCTCGAATCGCGCGCCGAACTGTTCCGGCTGCTGAAGGATTATCCTGGCGCCGAAGAGGAAACGGAACGTTCGCTCGGCCTGTTTCTGCGCACTTCGCTGCTGGCGAGAATCTTCGGGATCCGCGAGTTGTACGAAGAGATCGTCATGTTGCCCGGCATCGTCGTCGACCTGGGAACGTGGCGCGGACAGACGGCCGTCGTGTGCGAGAATCTGCGAGCTATCTTCGAGCCAATGCATTTCAATCGCCGGATCGTCTGTTTTGACACGTTCGAAGGCTATCGCGGCTTTTCGGAGAAGGACCGCCCGACGGACTTGCATCGAGACGGCACGTATGATGTCGGGAAAGAGTACGCGGGCTTGCTGGAGCGATTGCTGATCCTGCATGAGCAGGGCAACGCGATGGGCCACAACTACGGCAAGCACCGCGTCATCGCCGGCGATTGCCGGACGACCGTGCCTCAGTTTTTCGAGCAGCATCCTAACGAGATCGTCGCCCTGGCGTTCTTCGACCTGAACTGTTACGAACCGACGCTGACTTCGCTGGAAACGGTATTTCAGAGGCTCGTCCCAGGCGGGATCATCGCGTTTTGGCAACTGACTCGCGACGCCATCGCCGCCGAGGGAATGGTTTATGCCAACCAGATTCTGAATCGACATGCACATCGGCTGCAGAGATCGCGGTTCTACCCCGGCCTCTGCTTTCTCAAAAAGACGTGACGCGATGAAGGTCATTATCGTTGGCAATGGAATCCTGGGGTTGATGACGGCTTATCGTCTGATTTCGCGCGACCCCGCTGCGTCTGTCTGGATCATCGGCCCGCAAGATCGCAAAGGCTGCGCCTTCGCTGGCCGCCGCGGCGATGTTCAATTCCTTCTGCGAAGTCGATCCCGGAACGCTTTCGAACGAGTACGAAACGGCCAGGTTTCTGTTCAACATGGCCTCGAATCGCCACTGGCCGCCATTGCTCGAGCGGATCGAGAAGGAATCGGGCGTCCGGGCGCCCGCGGGCTTCGGCACGTTCTTGATCAACAACCACGCGACGGACTCGCTCGAAGACGAAACCTTCGACGCGGTGCTCGACGCGCTTCGCCGTTATGAAGAACCGCATGAAATGGTCCGTCCCGCGGACATTCCGCAATATAGGCCGGCCGCGAAAGCCCGAGCCGCCCGAGCGGTTTATCTTCCTCGCGAAGGCTGGGCCAATCCGAGAGCGCGCTGCTCGAGGCGGTGTCTGCCATTCTCGCCCGCAGCGGTCGCGTCGAGCTCGTCGACGGGTACTGCCGGTCGCTGCAGCGAAGGGCGGACGGCATCGAGTATGCGCAGCTTGAGAACGGCGATAGCGATTGACGGCCGACTGGTTCCTGTTGGCTCCCGGCGCCACGTTCTCGGCGATCGTGGAACGCTCGAACCTGGAGCTCGAGATGCCGCGCATCTTTTATGGCATCGGCTGTAGCGTGCTGCTGGCGACGGCGGAGGCGACGTTGACCCATTGCATACGTACGCCAAACCGCGGGCTGGCGTGCGGCGTCTATGCGCGCCGCAGAGCGATACTGCAGACTTTGATCGGCGCAAGCAACCTGATCTCGCCGGAACCGGAAGAGCACGCCCGGGTTACCAGCGTGTACGCGTTGCTGCAGGCGGCCATGGAGCAGATTAGCGCCGACTATTATCGCAGCCAGCTCCTCAAAGTGAACGTAGGCTGGCGTCCCACGTCGGAAGACACGTTGCCGCTCTTAGGGGCGACGTCGATCAAGTAACTTGTTCGTCGCGACCGGCACGAAGCGAGACGGCTTTCACTGCTCGCCCGTGATTTCCGAACTGCTTGTCGACTTGATCTTGGGCAGCGCGCCGAAAATCGACGCCAGTCCGTTCCGGCCCGAGCGAAAGCCCGTCCGGCTTTACTCCCGCGAACAGGCGATTGCCGCGACGGTGCGCCACACGTTAAACGCGGCCTACCAGCACGGTTTTACGCCGTCGAAAGATCGCATGATCGTGGACTTGCAGCGAAATTATCGCCTGGAACTCGAGCGTCTGCACGATGACGCCGGCGCCTTGGATTGGGGCATTCCGCCAGAGATGGTCAACATGTACAAGTACGGGCACGCCCGATGATTGTCCGGCCTGAAGACGGTCATCGCATGAGGGAAGACGCACACGGCGCGGCCGAAGCGGGGGCGCGCGCCTGCCGTGCAGACGCCAAAGATTTCCATCGTCACGGCCCTCTACCAATCGGCGCCTTATATCAAGGAGTTCCACGCCCGGCACGTGCGCTGCCTGAAGGAGATGGGCGTTGACTTCGAGTTTATCTTCGTTGACGACGGCTCTCCCGACGACTCGGACGCGGTCGTCAGAGAATTGATGCGGAGCCAACCGCAGATCACGCTTGTATCGCTCTCGCGGAACTGCGGCCAGCACGCCGCCATGCAAGCCGGATTGGCGCACGCGACGGGAGATTACGTCTGCGCTCTGGACGTCGATTTGGAAGAGGAGCCGGAAAACATCGTCGGCATGTTCGAATGGTTTCGCAAGGCTCCGGAGATCGACGTCGTGTATGGCGTGGTGGAGCGACGCAGCGCCGGATTCTTGAGAGATCGGCTGTCCCGCGCAGTTTTATTCCGTACTGAACTCGATGTCGCGCCTGAATCTTGCCGCCGACCAGGCCTGGCAGCGCGTGATGACTCGGCAGTACGTGCAAGCATTGTTGCAATACCAGGAATCAACGTCGCTGTATGCCGGCTTGATGCAGCTTGCCGGATTTAACCAGCAGCCTTACCTCATTCAGAAACAATACAAAGGGTCGTCGTCGTATTCCATGTTCCGACGCATGGCAGTGGCGCTCGATTCCATCATCTCATTCACGTCGGCTCCGTTGCTGGTCATCAGTTGTATGGGGATCGCCGTGACGGGGGTGTCGTTTGCGTGCATTGCCGTGCTGATCCTTGCAAGGTTGTCGGGATACGAGTTTCAGAGCGGTTGGCCTTCGGTGATTGCTTCCGTCTGGTGCGTTGGAGGGTTGATTCTGCTTTCCGTCGGCGTCGTCGGCGTTTATTTAGCGCGGGTCTTCGACCAGGTCAAAGGCAGGCCTCGATACATCGTCCGCAGACTTGTGCGTAGTCCGGCGGGGTCGGAATGAAGGGCCAACAGCGGCGGCGTTTCGCCTTCGAGGGAAATGCAACGCAGAAAAATTTCGGTAAGCGGCGGTTCGTCCCGCGGCGGCCAAAGAACATGCGGCTGCGGAGGTCGGCCGCACCTCATTGAACACCTCATTGAAGACAAGTCACGAACTCAGACGGCCGTCATGAGAGGCGGGATGCGAAGCTCGGCTAGAGACCAACCCCAGAGCGCCATCGGTCTACGCTCTGTCGCAGACGTCGCTGCTTAAACGCGAGCCTTTGCGTTGGCAGCGGATGACGTTGCTGTTGTTGGGCTGGCTATTGCCGCAGTTGCTGCTGCACGGCAGCGTGCTGACGGGCGCCCGACTGGCCTTGCCGTTAGATTGCCTGGCACTGCCCAATTATTATCTCCCGCGAACGGCAGAGTACTCGCAGGTCGTTCCTGCCGATGCGGTGCTTACGGATTTGATCTTACAGTACCCGTTTAATCGCGAGTTCGCCGCTCGCGAGATACGCGCAGGGCGTTTTCCGCATTGGAATCCGTACAGACTTTGCCGGGCACCATTCCTATATCCCATTTTTTCGCCGTTCGAGTGGCTCTATTTCCTTGTTCCGCTGCCTGCCACGCTGGCCTGGATTCAATTGTTGCACGCTTTGACGCTAGCCGGCGGCGTATATGCGTTCGCTCGCAAATCCTTAGGGCTGTCGTTCTGGGCGGCGCTCGCGGGCTCGTGCTGCGCCCCTTGGTGCGGTTATATGGTGCTCTGGCAGGGCTTTCCGATGACCGCGCCCGTAGCCCTGTTTCCCTGGTTGCTGACAGCCGTTGAGCGAACCGTGCGCATGCCTGGGGGAGCGGCGCCGCCTTGCCTGGCCGCCCTTACCGCCGTGCATCTTCTCAGCGGCGGGTTTGACGTGGGGTGCCAGGTGCTGCTGGCTACCGGCCTGTATGCTGTTTTTGTCATTTGCGATCGGTATCTTCGCGTCAGGCAATGGCGGAGCGGAATCCATGCCGCGGCGGCGTTCGGCAGCGCCTGGTTGCTGGGCTTCTTGCTTGCTGCCCCTGCGTTGCTCCCCTTTTTCGATTACGTCCGAACTCGCGCCGCATCGAGCGCCAGCGCAAGGCTCCGAAGAACGACCGCCTCAAGGTTTGCACGTGTTGCCGGAGACCGTGCTGCCGGACGATCTACGGTTGCAGTCGGCCGGAGATGCCCCGAGTCGGCTCGATCGTTCAGTTGGAAAGCGCCGCGACGGCCTATGCAGGGCTGCTGGCGACAGTGTTCTTGGCGCCCTTGGCTTTCTTGGATCGTGCGGGCAGGAGAGAAAACTGGTTCTGGTGCTTCCTGGCCGTCTTGGGATGTGCGTGGAGCCTGAACCTGCCGGGTTTCGTACAGGTTCTGCGGGTGCCGGGACTCAATATGTTCTCGCACAACCGGTTCACGTTTGCGACAACCATGGCGGTCCTGGTTCTGGCGATGAAAGGCATCGACTCGCTGCGCGCAGACGCTGCAGGGGCGTCGATGGGTCTTCGCTCCGAGTATCGTCGCGATGTTGTTCGGCCTGTATCTGCTGTCTCTCGCCGGCAATCTTCCCGAACCGATCCGAAGCCAAATGGAAACCGCCGTGC